>JBBDYM010000036.1:0-90739 GCA_040901485.1 Methyloceanibacter sp. | reverse complement strand
CCGGCACCACGCCGCCATAGGCCGCGTGCAGGTCGAGCTGCGAGCGCACCACATTTGACAGAATCTCGCCGCGCCCGTCGCCCGTGCGGCGCACGATCGCCGCGGCGGTCTCATCACAGCTCGTCTCGATGCCGAGCACGGTAATGGTGTCTTTTGCTTGTGCGACCATGCTGCCTTGTAAGGGCTGGCGAGGATTGATTGAAGGGGGCGGCGAAACCGGCCATTAATGCAGGCTGATTGGCGCGCTTCCGCCAAGTAACTCAAGGAGTTCCGCTTTTGCCCGAACAGCCGCTTCTGATCGGTACGCGCGGCAGCCCGCTGGCGCTGTGGCAGGCGCGCCATGTCTGGGCGCGGCTGCTGGCCTTGGCCGGGCTCGGCGAGGGCGATCTCGGGCTTAGCGTCATCACCACCTCGGGCGACCGCATCAAAGACAAGCCGCTCCGTGATTTCGGCGGCAAGGGCCTGTTCACCAAGGAGATCGACGAAGCGCTTCTGCGCGGCGATGTCGATCTCGCGGTGCACTCGATGAAGGATCTGCCGACCGAGCTGCCGTCGGCGCTATGCATCGCCGCGGTTCTGCCGCGCGGCGATGTGCGCGACGCGTTCATTAGCAATGTGGCATCATCGCTTGCCGACCTGCCGCAGGGCGCGCGTGTCGGAACGTCGTCTTTGCGGCGCCAGGCCCAGGTGAAGCGCCTGCGCCCCGATCTTCGGGTCATCGAGTTTCGCGGCAATGTCGAGACGCGGCTTAAGAAGCTCGACGCAGGCGAAGCCGACGCCACGCTTCTCGCTGTCGCTGGACTCGAACGTTTGGGGCTTCTCTCGCACATCACTTCAATTCTCTCCACCGAGGAAATGCTGCCGGCGGCGGCGCAAGGCGCCATCGGCGTCACCTGCCGCGCCGACGACGCCAAGACGCGCGCCCTGCTGGCGACATTGAACGACGCGGCTGCCGCAACCACCGTGGCCAGCGAGCGTTCTTTCCTCGCGAGCCTCGATGGCTCGTGCAAGACGCCGATCGCCGGTCTCGCCGAGATCGAGGGCGGCACATTGCTCCTGCGCGGGCTGATCCTCACGCCTGACGGGACGGAGTGGTACGAGGTCGAGAAGACCGGTCCGGTTACCCATGCGAAAAGCATCGGCACGGAGGCCGGGCAAGAGCTGATCGCTCGCGCCGGGTCTCAATTCCTGGCGAAGCTTGCATGATGCGCGTGCTGGTCACCAGGCCCGAACCCGACGCGAGCCTCCAGGCCGAGGCGCTTGCCGCGCGCGGCCATGAGCCGGCGATCGCGCCGCTTCTGACCATCGAGTTTCTCAGCGATAGCAAGCTCGGTCTCGACGGGGTGCAGGCGCTGATTATCACCAGCCGCAACGCGTTGCGTGCGCTCGCCGCCCACCCACAGCGCGACGAGGCCATCAAGATTCCGGTCCTGGCCGTGGGCGACGCCACCGCCCACGCGGCGCAGGAGCTTGGCTTCAGGGAGGTGACGATCGGCCTTGGAACAGGCGCCGCGCTGGCCGGTTTGATCAAGCAGGAGCTTGAGCCAAAAGAGGGGCCTCTCCTTCATCTGACCGGCGATGTGATCGCCTTCGACCTTGGCGCGGCGCTCGAAGCGCACGGCTTCATCGTGCGCAAGACGATGCTCTACCGGGCGGCTCCGGCGGATGCGTTACCCGCAGAGGCGCTGGCCGCACTGAACGCCGGCCGCCTCGACGGGGTTATCCTGATGTCGCCGCGCACGGCCAGGATTTTCGTCGCGCTGCTCGCCAAGCACGGAGCGGCAACCCCTATAAAGGGCCCTATTTGCTATTGCCTGTCCGAGGCGATAGCAGAGGAATTGAGGCCGCTGGGATTTGCGGTGCGCGTGGCCGGGGCACCGCGCGAGGAAGATGTCCTTGCGCTCCTGGACGGCGAGGCGGCATCCTCGACTTGAAGGCGTGATTTTATGGCAGAGTCTGGCGACAAAAAGAGCAAGAGTCCCGGCGACACGGGCAAGCGCCCGGCGCCCACCATTGAGGGCACCGCGACCGAGGTGTCGGTCGAGCCGAAGGACGAGACCGTTGCCGCCGCCGGTGAGCGGCAGGACGATCTCGATGATCAAGCGCGGGATGAATTTGCTTCGCCCCCGCCGCCGCGCCCATCGAGATTCGGGAGCTTCACCAGCCATCTCGCCGCCGGCATCTTGGGCGGGCTGATCGGCGTCGCCGGCTTGGCGCTGGCGTGGAACGGCTTGGACCTCACCGGCGAAAAAACCATCGAACCGAAACTGAGCGCGGTGGACGACCGGCTCGCCAAGCTCGAAGCCGCCACCGAGGTGCTGGAGACGCGTGCGCCGGAAACGCCACCTGAAGTTTCCGCGCTGCAAGACCGTGTCGGCCAGGCCGAAGCCACGCTCAAGACATTGGCCGACGCGGCCAAGGACAGCGGCCCCATCGCCGACATACCGGCCATCACCAAGCAGGTCGACGACACCGAGCAGAGGCTGAATGCCAAGATCGATTCGGAGCTCGCCAGGGTAGACGACGCCAATGCCTCGACGGTGCAGGCCTTGCAGGACCAGATCGCCGATCTCAGGACGAGACTGACCGCCTTGGCGGAAGCGGGACTTGCCGTCGAGACCGAGGAAATACAGCCGGAGATCGAGGCGCTCGACCACCGCATCGCCAAGCTCGAAGCCGCGATCCCCAGTGTTGCCGAGATCGTCAGCAAGGAGACGGAAGAAGCCAAAACGGCGGCCCTGGCCATCGCCTTTGGCAATCTGCGCTCGGCGCTTAGCGAAGGCCGTTCCTTCGCCGCGGAGCTCGATACGCTCAAGACATTGTCGCCCGACGCCGATCTCGGCGTGCTTGCCGCGCATGCCAAGACGGGCATCGCCACCATCACCGCGCTGGCGCAGAGCTTCGAGACCGCCAAGGATATTGCCCTGACGCAAGCGCCGTCTGCCTCCGACGGCTCTTTCCTCGGTGATTTGCAAGCACGTGCCCAGTCTCTGGTCACCATCCGCCGTCTCGACGAAGAGGCAACCGGCGATGAGCCGGCCGCTGTTCTGACGCGCGCCAAGGCGGATCTCAGCAAGGGCAAGCTCGCCGAAAGCATGAAAGAGGTCGAGACGCTGGACGGTGCGCCGCGCGTCGCGTTCGCTGCCTGGCTCGATCAAGCCCGAACCCGCCTCGATGCCGAGGACGAATTGAAGCGGCTCGAAGGCCGCTTGCTCGTGTCCGTCGGTGGTGCCGCGCAACAAACCGGACGAGACTAGGCGATGACCCGCGTTCTTACCTTCGTTCTTCTCGTCCTCGCGGCAGCCTTGGGGCTCGCCTGGCTCGCCGACAGGCCCGGCACCATCACCATGGACTGGCTCGGCTACCGCATCGAGACCACGGCCTTCGTCGCCGCCGTTGCGATCGTCGCTTTGGTGGCAGCGCTGAGCCTGATCTTTATCCTGTTGCGCTATTTGCTGACGCGGCCTGCCGCGGTCAAAGCCTATGTCAAGGAGCGGAAACGGCAGCAGGGTTACGAGGCACTGTCGCGCGGTCTTGTCGCCATCGGTGTCGGTAACCGCGCCGAGGCCCAGCGCTTTGCCGGCATCGCCGGGCGCAACCTGCCGCGCGAACCTTTGACTGCATTGCTGCGCGCACAGACGGCCCAGCTCAAAGGCGACAAGGAGGCGGCGCGGCGCGCCTTCGAGTCCATGCTCAAAGAACCCGAGACGAAGCTGCTCGGCGTGCGCGGCCTGTTCCTCGAAGCCCAGCGCAGCAATGACACGGACGCGGCGCGGGCCTTGGCCGAGCAGGCGGTGAAGAGCGATCCGAAGCTCGCCTGGGGCGTCAATGCCCTGTTCGACATGCAAGCGCGCGCCGGCGATTGGGAAGGCGCCTTGCAGACGCTCGCCATCGCCCGCCAGAACGGCCATGTCGAGGCGGCCGTCGCCAATCGCCGCCGCGCCGTCCTGTTGACGGCGGAAGCGCGCGACCTCGAGTCTTCCGACCCCGACAAGGCGCTCACGCTGGCCAACGATGCCTTGAAGCTCGCGCCGTCACTGGTACCCGCCGCAGAGATCGCCGGCCGCATCCTGGCCTCGCGCGGCGAGACCCGTCAGGCCTCGCGGCTCATCACCAAGACGTGGAAGCTCTCGCCTCATCCCGACCTCGCGGTGATCTATGCCTTCGCCAAGCCGGGAGACTCTCCACGCGAGCGCCTGAAACGGGTCAAGCAGCTCGCCAGCTTGACGCCTGACGATATCGAAGGGTCGATCGCCGTGGCCAACGTCGCCATCGAGGCGCATGACTGGCAGGAGGCGCGCGCGGCGCTCGCGCCTTACATCGAGGATCGTCCCTCCGCGCGCATCTGCACGCTGATGGCGCGGATCGAGGCTGGCGAGGGCGATCGTGGCCGCGAGCGCGAATGGCTAGCGCGTGCCGTCCGCGCCCCGCGCGACCGCGCCTGGATCGCGGAAGGTTATGTCTCGGACCGCTGGCTGCCGGTGTCGCCAATTACCGGCACCGTCGATGCTTTCTCGTGGAAGGCGCCGGTCGATGCCATCGGCCGAGGCGACGACACGCTCTTGATCGAGGAGCATCCGGCACCGGTAGAAGAAATCTCTCCGTCACGAGAGAAAGAGTCTGCCGCTGTCGTCGAGGTCAGTAAAGACAGCCGGCTGGAAGCGCCACGATTGAAGACCTCTGTCCCGGGCGGCGAGAAGAAACCCAAGCCCGCGGTGTTCGTGCCCGCGCGGCCGCCCGACGATCCCGGCGTGGCACAGACCGACACCGATGAGAGTCCCGCTTCGCTCGAACGCTTGCGCGCGGCGCAAATCCGCTGAAAGCGCGCGCTTGCGGCCTGGCACTCAGCTTGCGCCATGCCAATATTGGCATTAAGCACGGAGCGCCGAGGCTGCCCTCAAGCAACGCCGCAATAGCTCAGCTGGTAGAGCACATCATTCGTAATGATGGGGTCGGGGGTTCGAGTCCCTCTTGCGGCACCAATAAAATCAACAGTTTACTGACTGGTTGGCCGACAGACTTCCGGCCAGTAAGCACATAGTAAGCACTCGCACGCGATTTCGCGCCCTGGAAGCAGTGCAGGCCGTGCCTAAAGTGGCCCCCAACAATCAGTCACTCACTGGCAGCGGTTTTTGAACCGGCGACCCGGTTATGTGCAGTCATGTCACCTCCCCCCGCCAGTCCGCCAACGAAGGCCCTTCGCCCCTCAGAACCATGATTGCTTTTGGTCCATTTTTACGTATGCGGCCACAAGCTCGCTAAACTTCTTAAAGAAACCTGAGAGCTCGTCAAAAAGCGGACGGCGCTTTTGTACCAGCACTACCCTTTCCTGGCCTTCCGCATGTTCAAGTTCCACATCGCACACATGAAGGTCGAGCAGCACTGTGTAGATTCGATCCAAATACGCCTTTACCTCTGATCCGAACAAGAAGTCCGCTCCCGTGGTTGCCCGGAGAAATTTTAGGCTAGCACCATTGTCGAACTTGCCGTCTTGGAGAAGCTCGGCAACAATACCGCGAAGCTCTGTGATTACAGCCATCCGCTTGTCAAATAGTTGTGACAGAAGATTCTGGTGGGCAGTCCGCCACTGGCGATAGGCGATTACTGCGACCATCAACGCAATGATGGGCGTGCTGAATGCTTGTAGGTATTGGACACAAAGTGGAAGTTGGGCCGTCATGCTTTGATACCTGTAAGGGCGCTTTCGGCCCGTCCTGAGCTAACTGCGGCCCACTAGTCGAGCAGCTGCCCTGTGGCGCGTTCCTGGTTGAGCTTAAACAGCCGCTCTAAGATTTCATCATCTGAAAGATCGACGGGCCAGCCGTAAGCTGCGGCGACGGCTTCATCGAGCGTGCGATGTGCGTGGTCAAGCCAGGCAGGGCGCTCGTTATATAGGTTGGTCAAAGTCCGCTTCTTGAGGATCACCGCCGCCTTGTCGTCCTTCGGCACGATCCGGTCTGCATAGCCAGGCACCACCTCGGGCAAGCGGTCGACTAGATCCTCAGGGGTCAGCCACGCCTCGCGCAGCTCGTTGAGCTTCCTCGCTCCCTCCGCAATAGCCATAGCACGCGGATCGTTAGTGAAATCAGCTGCAGGAATGTCAGGCGTCAGTCCCTCGGGCAAGGGGAAAGTCTCAAAGCAGGTTGTCGGCGTGTAGCGGGGCCGATCCTCGAGACTCGTGCCCATACGCAGAGCCCAAAGCTCGTGAAAATGCGAATGGAGGATACCAAAAGTCGTTTCGTCGTCTCGAAGGGTGACCATCAACTGCGCATCTGGCAGGATTGGCTTCTCCACCCATACGAAAATACGGTGTTTCGCCGTAGCAGGAGTGCCGATACACCGGCTTAAATGGGCGAGCGCGTTTCGCATCGCAGGACGAGGGCCACCATGCATCCACCACTTCTTTACGAGCTCAGGATTGCGATTCTGCAAACGCTCCGGCTTTACGAATCTCACTACATGGTCAAAGGGCAGCTCATACAGCGCGGCTTCGGCCTCCTTCATAGACATACCAAAGTCAATTATCCATCGGTCACCTAACCTGCCGGTAACGTCTGCGCCATTCCAAACCGGGAAAATCACATCGGAGTTTGGACGACCGTTTGGATTGAGAGGTTGCTGGAGGAAAAAGCGAGCGAGATCGCCGTCAATATCGAATGACCCAATTTTTTTGGAGCCATGCAAACATACGTCCCTATTTGCCCGCAAAGCTTGTGCCTTGGTCAGATCCAAATCACCTCCGGTAAGGTCGGTGTTTATTTTGGAAACCAGTCGTCCGTCCAATTTGGTGGACTTGCCGCGTTCGGTCTGAACGCAAATGAGAGAGACCCGCACGGCAGCGCCCTCTACAATCCATGGTTCGTTGGACCAGGCTTCAAATATTGTGACTGCCTCCGCGATGCGATTCAGGACCACGCGATTTTTGCCGCCGCGGATGCTGTTGGTAGCCACTAATCCAAATCGATGTGCATTGCCTTTCAGTAGTGCTCCCCGCGATTTCTCGAACCAATAGCACACGAGGTCCGCGCCCCGAGGAACGCGGCCTTGAAAGCGTGAGCGAAGCGCTTCGGACAAGTCTTCGCCTAACCCATCGATTAGCTTTCGATCACCTAAGAACGGCGGATTGCCGACAATCACGTCGGCCTTGGGCCATTCGGCCTCGGTGCCATCTGGATTGAGCAGGGCGTCGCGGCATTCGATCGTCTCAAGCGGTTTCAGGATTGGGTTTCGCGCGGCATCGAAGCCGTTGCGCTTCATCCATTGGATCTCCCCGATCCATACTGACACGCGCGCCAGTTCGGCCGCGAAGGGGTTTATCTCGATGCCCTTCACGCATTGCGGCCCGACACCTGGAAATTCGCGCGGCAGCCCCAGCATCTCAGCGTCAAGATTGGCGTGATGCTCCAAATCCTTGAGCGAGAGAAGCGACAGATAGAGAAAGTTACCGGAGCCGCAGGCTGGATCGAGCACGCGGAAGTTCTTGAGCTTCTCGATAAAGGCGCGGTGAAGTGCCTGTGCCTCATTATACGCCTTCGTTTTCTCGCCTTTGGCGCTGTGGGTCCGGTGCCGCTCCATTAGCGCTTCGATCTTCGCCTTCGTCTCCTCCCATTCATGCGTCATGGGCTCGACAATTGCCGGATTGACGATGAGCATGATTTTGTCGCGGTCTGTGTAATGAGCACCAAGCTGCGAGCGCTTATCGGGGTCTAGCCCGCGCTCGAATAATGTGCCCATGATTGAGGGGTCGATATTCGACCAGTCTAGGCGCGCCACCTCGAGCGTCTGGCGGATGTCATTCTCTTGCAGAGGCAAAGTGCGGTCATCGTCAAACAGGCCGCCGTTGAACCACTCTACGTGCTCAAAGCCAACCGGCCCCCCCTTCTGCATGGCCGCAAAGAGCTGACCCGAGTGCACCTCGAAGTCGTCGAGTTTACTCACGCTCGCCTCAAGCATTCGCGTGAACATCTTGTGAGGCAGGAGTCCCACATCCTCTGCGAACATGCAGAACACGAGGCGGTTGACGAAATGTGCGACGACCTCCGGCTCGTAACCCCGCTCCCTGAGGCGCTGCGCAAGCTTTGCGAAACCAGCCGCGACTTCCTCGGTTAGTTCCTGGCGCGTCTTATCAGGCTTTAGCTGCTCGACCTCGGTTTCTGAGAAGGCCCATTTGAGGATGCGCCGGCGGCGGTCGTCGGCAAGCTCCTCAATCGGGATGTCGTAGACCTTCTGGATCGTGTTGGTCCAATTGGTGTGAATACGAAACCGCTCCATGTCCGAGACGATTAGAAGTGGCGGGTTCTCCAGGGCAATCGCGTAGCGCTGGAGTTGCGCAAAGGCTGCGTCGAGGTTCTTTCCTCTGCCTTTGTATTCCCAGGCGAAGCAGCCACGTTTCCATACATCTGCCCAGCCGTCACCGCCGCCTGTCTTTAACGCGCCCTTCTCGAAGGCATACCAAGTGCCCTTGGGGTCTGCTTCGGCTGGGGTCGGCTCATCGAGCAGACGGCAAAGGTCGATGAATTGCGACTGCGCTGCCGCGCTCTCCGTCAGCTCGACGTTCTTCCACTTGGCGATAAACTCATTAGGGCTCATGCAAATGGCTATTTGCGAACTACTTCGACTGGGTGACGTGACCACCAGCCTTCGAGCGGCCCGTCCCACGCGTCTTCGAGTGCCTTGGCCATGGCGCCCGACGCCTTGCCCGCGCCGATAATCACGCTGCGGCCCTTGGGGCGGCCGGGCAGATGCGCCGGCACGCAAAGCGCGGGCAAGGGCGTGTCGACGGCCGCCTGGAACATGGCTTGAGCAAATCGGGCGGCGTCATGCCGGTTGAAGCCTCCTCTGGACGTACGTCTAACCTGTACGGACCTTGATTTTAAAGGGATACTAATCGCTTAGGATACCTCAGTGACCGGTAGGTGAGGCTTCTCTTAGATGAAAAAGCTTCTTACGAAAGCCGCTCCGGCGCTCGCTTTTATTCTCCTATTAGGCAACTCCGCATTCGCAAAAGATGTTTATGAGGACAGTTATTTCTGTGCAGGGGTAATCACATATATGGCGAACTACTCCTTAGTGCTTGAAGAGCGAGGCAGAGCAACCCTTCTCACGATTCAAGCAGCTCGATCGATGGTGTTCAATTTCTACGTAAACCTGCGTGGTGATGTTGTACCCGGAGAACGGGTTGCCGTCATAAAGGAACATCAGCGGAAATCGAAACCCTATATGGATGGTCTGAGCCATCAAGCGAAATACGATGAATTGAATCGCTGCATAGACCTCAGTTCTAAAAATTTTCGATCAATCTCAGATAAAGGTGGCCGTCTATTCGGTGTCCCGGTGACAGACGCCGCGTCCAGAGCCGCGAAAACAATGCAACAAGAACTAGGCTTACGATAATCATCTTATCGCAAACGTGTAAGTGAAACGGGCGGTCATGAACACGCCACGGTCACATCGGCAGCATTGTAAAACCAAACCTAGAAGGAGATGCTGTCGTGGACATTCAGAGGACAATTTGCCTCTTTGGCCTGGAACTCATCGGTGGGAAAGACGAAGGCACCTCGGCGATAGTTCGCATCAAAGTGAGAGATGTCGATCACTTAGTTTTGGGTGCAGATGGTCCGGTGGCGACTGCCGCAATTTCGCCCGACCTGATGACAACAGGGGAAATCGATCACTTTCTCGATAGTGCGTTAGCTGAACTGGGAAATACTGCGCGTCCAGACCAAGGCCGTTCTAAAAAGGGCTAACCCAAGGAAGACATCTCGCCCGAACTTGTAATTAAAACCGCTGCAATCCAAGAGGCTTATGATGGCGATGAAACCGACGCTAAAATCCCCGAAGCCACGGGCATCCCCATGGGAGAGCTTTAGCCCCGAGCAGTTGTCGGGCCTGGCGAGGAGCTTTCGGAAGGCTGGGATGAGGGAGACGGAAAACCCGCAGGAGTGCCAGAGGTTGTTCCGCAAGGCAAACCTTCTCCGCGGTGCGGCAAAACTCAAGGCCAAGCGTCTCGCCAAGGCGAAATCCCCCGGAACCAACGCCGATCCCGCCCAATGAGGTGGCATCAAGTAACTAAGATCTATGGCTGACCAGAATCCTTCCTCCACCGATCTCATTGACATAGCACAGCAGCCGAAGCCGTCTAAGCAGAGGGCCTTCCCTGCTGACTATGGTGCGAACAACAAACTCGTCACGCGCGAGCGCGCAGAAGAGTTGCGCAAGATTCTCAAGGCGAAGCTGAGCAATCTGAATATCCGTCGAGCAGAATGATGGATTTCCACTCCCCTGGACTTATGACTAGACAACCGCTCGCTTCACTGAAGAGGACATTCCGTTTGGCGAGCTTGATGCGAAGCAGTTGCTCCGCCTGTCGAAGAACTACCGGAAGGGGTGGGATGCGGGAGTTGGTTAAGGCGCTCAGGGCACTCCGTGGGGAAAACGTTGTCCGATCATCGGTTGATACTAAAGGTAACGTTATGGGGGGGTCGGAGATTGCTCTAAGTGCCATCATCTGTGGATACCGATGCCTCCTCCTTGGCGCCGCTACCTTGAACGAAAAGAACCCCAAGCTTGATCAGTTCGCCGTCACATAATGCCCTCACTCGGATTTTCCCCGGACGGTCGAGCACTACCTCAGAGAACAGGAGCGACTGCGTGAACCGCAAATAGGGTGCCTTGGCCTCTTGGGTGGGTGGTCTTATCGCGACTTCACCCTCAATATCCGGCGCGTCATCATCATCATTGCCGGGAGTGTAGATCCTGATCGATAGAGTTTTTATGTCCAAAGCCCTAGGAAGTATCATCACAATGAAAAAACCGAGCTTAGGCAAGCGAACAGGGAATCTCTCCTCAACGACCAGGTGGGTTCCATAAATGCCCATAAGGCTGACCTTGCCCCCGACCTCATTCCTGATGTCGTCGCAGATCAGAGCGTACCCAAACGGCTTCTCAGACAAGTTTAGACCTCGGCCGGGCTTCTTGTTCCAACAGGCTTCGGCAAAGTCTTTCTGAAAATTAGTTCGTCCGGTCCCTCGATTGTCGAAGTGGTGGGCGGGAGATTAGTACGCTTGCCTCTGTCACGACGAAATTCGAGAACCGGGTCATAGCCCAGTGCCCACGCAATCTCACCGATAGTTCTGAGTGTCAGGTTTGTCTTTCCGAGGAATCGCCTATTAACGACAGACCGATTCACTCCCAACAGTTCTGACAACGCTTGTTGAGTTATTCCCGTCGCGGCTTTGGCTTCCACAAGAGCGCGCTGTAGCTCGCGATGCACGCTCGCTATGAAACGGCCCGCCTTTCTATTTTTTCCAGTTATCGGCAATCGAAACGACATCATCGGCGCTGTCTCCTGGCGCATACTTAGGCTCATCCAGATCGAGTTGATCCCGGAGCCTCACAACCTCATCTCTGTACCCGGCGTAAAGGTCGTGATCTTTGACTCGATCCGCATGATCTCCGCGGACTGCGACGTAGCAGTCTCTATGGGCAAACCAGCCAAAGACCCGAATATCGACAGTTTTGAGTTCCCAAACGGCTCGGTCCGCTGGACGCAAGCAACTGAACTGACGCCCATGATTGAGCGGGCGTCCCGTGATAAATTCTGCGAAAAGAGCATCAATTTGCTCAAGCGGCGTGATTTCACAGCCGATTGAGGATGATTGGAGCTCTGGCAAGACATCTGCGAGCCATTTGATAAATCGCGGCGTCCCGACTAGGTGACGCCAAGGCAATTCGCGCCCCTCAAGCTCCACTTCGATGCGCACTAGCGCATTACACTCGATTAGCTTGGGGATCGTTGCCATTTATGTCAACAGCCGATCACGGTAATATTACGATTTTTAGTTAGCGCGACAAAAATGCAACTTAGTGGTGAGTCGCCGATTCCTCAAGCTAAAGCCTATAATTAGCCCGCCCTTATACCTGCCGAAATGACTTGGCGTTGAAGTGCGCGAGGTCGCGCTGGCCAACTTTAATCCGCCTTCTCGGCAGACTTGGTAAGAGCGTTTACGGCTCGCACCAGCTCCGCGATCTTTCGCCGGTTGGCGATCGCAGCAGCGGTGTAGTTCCCGTGCTTGAAGGCGTGTCTGTTACCTGTTGGGGCGCCGGGTGACTTTCCCCCGTGCATCCGGCAGCGGCCGTTCGCCATCGCTGGCGATTGGCACTGGCTCTCTCTCCGTGTCCGTGCGCCGCATCTCGGGCTGAGGTGAATGGGCAATTTGCTTTGCATGGGGTTGATCCTCTGATTTTGGGCAATCCCCACCCCCCGGCTGTTCGACCAGGCCAACCACCGCCTGCCCGCCGGAATGGACGTGGACGTGCTCGACCGTGACCTTTTGCTGGCCTTTGCCGCGGTGACGATTGAGCGCTTCCATCTGCGAGGTAAAGGTCCGCGCAAGCTTGTTCAGAGCGCGTTCCGCACTGTCTTGCTGCGGAATGGTTTCGACCCTATTCAAGCGGCGCGCAAATGTCATGCTTGCAACATGAACAACAGCCATCTGTGCCGAAAGCATCGTTTCTATTTCATCCTGAGGGTCGATGGACTTGATGGCTGAGATTAGGAAGTTGAGCAGTCTCTCGTTCACCGCCTGGCCTTTTGCCGAACTTGCATCGGTCAACTGAGTGAGCAAGCCGAAAAAGAAGTCCTCGTCGGCAATGCCCAGTGCTTTCATAAGCAGGAAGGCCCCGGTCTTCTCATCTGGATGGTCCAGCGAGATGCTCACCGCCTGCCCTTCCCCTGAGACTCTCAAGCGTGGCGAGGGGGGCATCTGTTTCTTGCGGGCGGTACGGGCTTCCAGCGACGTGCGTTCTGCGAGTGTAGGCTCGTAGGGCTTGTCGATCGGTTTTGTAGCGCCCTGCTTTGTACTTCGGCTCGTCTGTCTCCTTTTCATATCGACCTCGCGTTTTCATATCGACCTCGCGGCTGATGCCGCTCCGCGTCCCAACTGTCCCGTTTGTCCCAATGTCCCGGCCGTCCCAAGCGTCCTTCCGTCCCAAGCCGCTTTCCCATGGGACACGCACTAGGGACTGTCCCGTGGGACAGGCTCATTCTTCCTCTCCCAAGCGGCGGGCTACCGTGGATTTGCTCAAGCCGGTGCGGTCGGCGATGTCCCGGATGGAAAGCCCTTGCTTCCGCAGGGCCTTGATCGTGTCGATATCGTCGCCCGACTTGATGTCGGACATGGCCCACTGGTTGCCGATCAGTCGCGCTTCGAAGGGTTCAGCACCATCTTGAAACCCCCTTGCTTTCTCGAAATAGAGCTCAAAGCGACAGCCTTGGTCCGCCGCATAGTCGGGCGGTCGCCGCAAGCCTATGACGGTATCCAGCACGTCCTCTTTACGAGAGGAACCGCGTTGCGTTCCCGACTTGCCTGCATGGTGGACGAATAGAACTGATCTGCCGGCGCGACGTTGTGCCAGCGCCCACCGTTGCACAGGTACCCATGAGTCGCTTTCGTTCTCTTTGACGCCAGGACAAAGCGTCGAGAGGTTATCCACAATGATAAGATCCGCGTCAGCGATGACATCATCGTAGAATTGTTGCGAGTTAGGATCGCCTAAGTCGGGAAGGCCGAATGGCGTCAGATCGGATGCGGCGATCTTGAGGTAATCGGGATCGGCTAGGGTGAAGCCACTTGCATACGTGACGGCCTTGAAGCGGGTTTGCAGATCCGCACCAGGCATCTCGCCATCGAGGAACAGCACCCGCCAAGCTGACTCACAACGCCAGCGTAGAAAGCCACCGCCGCTTGCCACGGCCCATGCGGTGCCGATAGCCACTTGGGTCTTACCAATGCCGCGCGGGGCATGAAGCATCGCCAATCCTGCCCTTGGCAACCAAGGTGCAAGCATCGTCTTGCGTGCGGGCAAGGGCGTCGCAAGGAATTTGTCGACCGAGATGGCCGTAACCTTCGACCCCGCCTCCCAAGACCCTCCGTCCTCATTCGGAATGGCGCTCATGCCGCCCGTCTTTCCTGTTCGGCGCAAGGCGCGGTGAAACTAGCTGACATGGTGCGGCACACTTGGAGGAAGGCTTGGGCTTCGGCCTCGAGTTGCTCCTGATCGTGGGGATCTAAACCAATTAACTCGAAGCGCAGATGCGCGCGGCGAAGCCTTCCGGCCAGGTCATTGCGCCAGTCCGCAATGGTTTCCAAGTCATCGGTAAGGCGCTCCAGCCGCTTCGTGGCGATGTTGAGCCTGGTGCGCGCAGTCATGCGGCACCTCTCCCGAGGCGCTCTGCCGCTTTGCGCTTCTGTTCCGAGGTGAGCGTCCGCCGTTTACGAAACGGATTCTTGCCCATGCGGAACGGCCAGCTAGGACAGTCCAGCGAAACGCATTTTCGGACCTCGCTCGGCTGATCGCAGCAGCAGTCTAGGCAACGCGCTCGAATGGCCTTCAGGGGATTTTTCGCCCCGAATAATAGGGACAAAATTTCCAAAGGCACATCGTACGGGCGTTTGCCCACCCTCTCGCCACCGTCGTTTTCGTATGCCGATATTTCAAGAAGCAAGCCGCGCTTGCAATCTTTGTCGGGTTTGCTAATGCAGGTGCGGTTCAGCTCGGTCGCTTGAACGTCATCACCAGAGGCGCCGCCGGTGTCGCTACCGCGCGGCGCTTCATTTATCCGCGACACGACTCAAACACCTTCATTCTGCGAGGTGCTCGTGCGTCGACAGGAATCTAACCAGCGGTCGAGCTCGTCGACGGTGTAGCCGATAGCCCTTCCGCCAAGATTTACGTAGCCCGGAGGTAGCCCATAGAGACGTCGCTTGGCCAGCGTGCTCTCGCTTAGTCCGATGTATTTTGCTGCCTCTGGAGCTCGCAGCACTCGCATTCGCTCGGTCATTGATCCACCTTCCGTTGCGCCGGTATTGCCCGGTCGATACGGCGGAACATGCCGAGTCAGATACGGGTAATCACACTCCCTATTACGATTTTTTTCGCGCGCGATTGGGGGTGCGGAAGGCAGTGGTTATTTCTTTGAGCGTCGGCCCGTGGTTGCAAGCAACCTTGGCAATGTTCCGCACGAACAGTGCAAAATCAGGCCAACGGCTCTCACCGCGTGTCACTTTCTTGGTGCTACGCGTCACCAGGTTGACGCTCGCCTTGCGGCCAGTCAGGCTTTTCCAGATCAATGCGGCGCGCCAAGTGAGGTTACCGAGGCCCCGGTCTCCCTGCATCCGGGGTCGTTGCAATAGGTCTCGATTGACTCGCTTGCGAGAATCCTCGGCGGCGCTCTTGAGCCGAGCGAGTCGTTCCAGAAGGTCAACCTTCGCGGAGTGCGCTGCTAAATGTGCGGCAGGGTGCCCAACAACCTGAGCACTTCGCGCAATGATATTCTGCGCAATGAATTGGTCTAACCAAGCTAAATGGGCGCGCCGCTCAGGCGCTTCTCTATCGCCAATCCGAACCGAAAGCACATGAAGCTGTATTAGGCTCCGGCTAAGTGCCTTTGCGTCCTTTGCGATTGACCGCAGAAGCTTCTCAATCTCGCTAGGCGTTAATTCGTCGGTTTTGTATCTCTCCTTCTCGGCTCGCTCGAAACGGTATTGCGCCGCTGCGAAGGCAACCCAAGGCCAGTGCTGGAAAGCGATAAGCTCATCTGGCGCCCACTGATTATAGGCGCGCAAGCACCTAGCAAAGGAGAACTCAGAACACGCATGGTCTAATGCCTCTCGCAGATCCTCTGTGAGCTCTTTCAACGGGGCAGGACCGCTATGCTCATAACATAGAGTTTCAAACTCTGAGCGAATCTTGCTGAGAGTCGGTGGCGAGGGCGGCCGCTTTTTTTTGAGCAAGTGGTGACACTCCGCAGTGTCCCGCAACAAGGTCGCGCGGCAGCCGAGTGCGGAAACTCGGCGTTCGGGGATCAGCCTAGCCGCGCGATTCGTATTCTAACGATGCCTATTTAAGGGTTCCAGCGCTTGCGGATGAGCGGAGCGGGGTCCGCTGTTAGGGTAGAACCGGACTCCCAATCGACCAATCAATCGGGCCGAGTTTGACCCGCAGCGGACACTCAGGCCGAGTAGTGTCCCACGTTATAATAAAGCCGACGCGCGGCGGGATGAGTACGTGGTCCGTCTTGGACCTCGGCGAAGCGAAGGAAGGAGTGGGTAAGCCGCTCACTTCACCGGCCCATAAAACGCTCGTAAGCTGCAGGGTTGGAGTAGCTCGTGGCAGGAGTGTCCGACATTCAGTTTCGCTTCTCGTGACCGAGGAGTTGAAGCAGCAGCCGGTCTAGGCGTCCGGGTATTGGGGCTTGCCCTTACTCGGCTGGGGTCGGGGAAGTCGAGATGCGCAGTTCGGCGCGCGACTGATTGAGGACGGTCCAGGCCCCTTGCAGGGCGAGGCTCGCCATGATCACCGCTACCATCACGTCGGGCCAACCGGTACCGGTGCCCAGCACGCCAAAAGCGGCAAGCAGCACCGCAAGGTTGCCAAGCACATCGTTGCGCGTGCAAATCCATGCCGAGCGCATGTTGGAATCGCCGCCTCGGAAAGCCCACAAGAGACCGAACGAAGCGGCGTTGGCAACCAGCGCCGCCAGTCCTACCGCCCCCATCGTGAAGGCATGGGGCAGCGTTCCGTGCCATACGTGCCAAGCCGTGATGCCCAGTACCCACAGGCCGAATAGGCCCATGGTTGCGCCCTTCGCGAAGGCCGCCATCGCGCGGTAACGCAGTGCCATCCCAACCACGAAGAGGCTGATAGCGTAGTTCCCAGCGTCGCCGAGAAAGTCGAGAGCATCGGCTTGTAGCGATGCCGAACCTGCCGCTAGGCCTGCCGCGACCTCAACGGCGAACATCACAAAGTTGATGGCCAGTACCGCCCAAAGGACGCAACGGTAACTTTCATTCCCGCGATGCGGGTCGATGGTTTGATCGCAACACGCTGCACTCATGCAGGTCTCTCAGCAGTTTTCATTCTCGTTCGCCAGCGCAGTATGGCCACCTTTGCCCATATGGCTTCAACGACTCCAAAAGGCCAGGCCCAGTAACCTGATATCAGGTTCAATTAGACCGTAAACCTTCTCACGCAACCGTCACTTGACCATTAGCAACGCGCGGTGGATAGTCGGCCCAGCAGCAGAGCTATGCGTATACCTCGTACCATCTTGACGCTTGTGCTGGGATTGTCGTTGGCGGCATTCCCGGCCATCGGCCTTATTGCCTGGACGCCGGACATGGCCATGACTGCAGCTCATTCGGACTGCTGTCCCGACTCTGCTCCTTGCGAGAAAATGCCCCCGAGCGACTGTGCCTCCAGTTTAGCTTGCATGTTCAAGTGTTTCGGCTTTTCGGGCACGCTTGCATCTGGCCCCAGTGCCGAGCCTTCGATGCACGGAGCCTTGCCGCCGCTCCTGGCCGCATTGACATCGTCCAAATCCACCACGCCTCCTCTTCCCCCTCCTCGCGTCTGACCCTCTGAACGAGTGCTGAACGCGCCGGTGAGTTCGCCGGCGCGAACGCGCGCGCACTGGCGCGCGACCCATTCGAACGAGAGGATTAGGACTCATGCCATACAGAACGATTCTGATTGCTTCAGCATTTGCCGCTGCCCTTGGGCTTCCCGGCCTTGGCCACGCAGGTGCGGACGACTACGCGTTCGAGCCGGTTCAGGCCGAAGTCAGCAAAGGCGACGGTGTCACCGTCGCAGTGCGCCTCATGGAGAAAGCCACCAAGAAGCCTGTTCCCGATGCGGTCATCATCGCCACGCGCATCGATATGGCGCCGGAGGATATGGCGAGCATGGATGCCCCGCTCTCGCCCATGCCAAGCGATGAGCCGGGCGTCTACAGCTTCAAGACCAACCTCGGCATGGCCGGTCGCTGGCGGCTAAGCATCGCGGCCAAAGTCCAAGGTGAGCCGGAAACCGTCAAAGGCGAGGTCATCTACACCGCCAAGCCGTGAGGTACGTCATGAGCAAGTTCCGCACTTTAGTTCTGCTGGCAGTCGGCGTGACTCTCGGAGCGGCGGGCGTCTATCTCTACGCCCGTTACTCCCACGAGCTTGAGCGCCTCGTCTTCTCGGCGCCAGCCGCCGAGCGGAGCATTCTCTATTACCGCGACCCGAGCGGTGCGCCTTATTGGTCCGCCACGCCGAAGAAGGACGCAAGCGGGCATGACTACATACCGGTCTATGACGACGAAGGCGCTGCGTTGGCGGCGGCTGAGAACGCCGCACCCTTTGCTAAGCAGGAGAAGGGCGAGCGCAAAATTCTCTACTACCGCAATCCGATGGGCCTCCCCGACATCTCGCCGGTGCCAAAGAAGGACAGCATGGGGATGGACTATATCCCCGTGTATGAGGACGAGGAGGCTGACGATGGAACTACGGTCAGGGTAAGCCTTGACAAACTCCAGCGCAGCGGCGTCAAGACGGAAAAGGTCGGCACCCGTGTCATCGCCAGGCCCATCCGCGCGGTGGGCATCGTGGATCACGACGAGTCGAACTTGACGATCGTCACGGTCCGTTCCGACGGTTACATCGAGAAGCTGTTCGTTGATCGGACCGGTCAGCACGTCAACAAGGGCGAGCCGCTCTTCCGGTTCTACAGCTCGCAGATTCAGTTGGCGCAAGCCGATCTTCTTTCCTCGATCCGCGCACAAGGTCGCGCTGACGCAACGCGGGATGTCGAGGGGGCGATGCAAAAACTGCGAAACCTGGATGTGCCGGAGGCGCGGATCGAGGAAGTCCAGAACACCAAGACCAACCCGCGAACGCTCGATTGGCCGTCGCCGGCAACCGGCGACGTGATCGCCAAGAACGTCATCGAGGGTCAGCGGGTCATGGCCGGGGATGAGCTGTTTCGTCTTGCCGACCACTCCAACGTTTGGGTCGTCGCCGAGGTTGCCGAGGCCGATATCGCGGGAGTCGAAGTGGGTATGCCCGCCACCGTGATCTTGCGCGCGTTTCCATTGGAGCCCCGGAAAGGCAAGGTCACGTTCATCTACCCTGAGATGTTGAAGCGTGAAGCGCGAACCATCTCGGTCCGCATCGAGCTGCCAAATCCGGATGGCAAAATGAAACCCGGTATGTATGCCGATGTGGTCCTCGATCCCGGAGCCAAGGAGGCGCCGGTTGTCGCTGTCCCGGCGAGTGCGTTGATCGACAGCGGCACGCGCCAAGTCGTGCTCGTCGCCAAAGGCGAGGGGCGTTTCGAGCCGCGTGAGGTCAAGGTCGGGCGCCGCGGCGCCGGCTATACGGAAATCATGGAGGGTCTGGAGGACGGCGAGGAGGTTGTCACCTCGGCCACCTTCCTCATCGACGCCGAGAGCAATCTCAAAGCCGCTCTCCAGGCGTTCAGCCAGGAGGAGCCGTCCCTGTGATTGCCGCCGTTATTCGCTTGTCCGCGCGCAACATTTTCCTGGTCGGGCTCGCCACCGTCTTCGTGACGTTTGCCGGCCTCTACGCCGTCTCGCGCGTGCCGCTCGACGCCATCCCGGACCTGTCCGACGTGCAGGTCATCGTCTTTACCGAGTTTCCGGGCCAGGCGCCCCAGGTGGTCGAGGATCAGGTCACCTATCCGCTGACCACCAGGATGCTGACCGTGCCCAAGGCGCGGGTGGTCAGGGGCTTCTCCTTTTTCGGCGTCTCGTTCGTGTACGTGATCTTCGAGGACGGCACGGATCTCTATTGGGCGCGCTCTCGGGTGCTCGAATACTTAAGTGCCGCGGCGCAGCAATTGCCGGTAGGCGTCACGCCGAGCCTTGGCCCCGACGCCACCGGGGTTGGCTGGGTCTACCAATATGTCGTGCGCGGCGCGCAGCACAGTCTCGCCGAGCTGCGCACCTTGCAGGATTGGTATGTCCGCTTCGGCGTGGTCAACGCGCCCGGTGTCGCCGAGGTGGCGAGCGTCGGCGGTTTCGTCAAGCAGTACAGCGTCGTCGTCGACCCGCGCCGCCTTCAGGCCCTTAACATCCCGCTTTCCAAGATCCGCGACGTCATCCGCGAAAGCAACATGGACGTGGGTGGCCGCACCGTGGAGGTGTCGGAGACCGAGTTCGTCATACGCGGGCGCGGGTACATCAAGAATCTCGGTGACCTTGAGCAAATCGTCGTCAAGACCGAGGGTGGCGTGCCGGTACTGCTTAGGGACGTCGCCCATGTCGAACTTGTGCCCGACGAGCGTCGCGGCATCACCGAGATGGACGGCGAGGGCGAGGTGGTTTCCGGAATCGTGCTTCAACGCTTCGGCGAGAATGCGCTGACCGTCATCAAGAGCGTCAAGGAGCGAATCGCCGCGATCTCACCGAGCCTGCCCAAGGGCGTGACCATCGAGACGGTGTACGACCGGTCGGACCTGATCTATCGCGCCATCGACACCTTAAAGCGCACCCTGATCGAAGAGAGCCTCATCGTGGCTCTCGTCTGCATCATCTTCCTAATGCATGCGCGTAGCGCCTTTGTCGCCATCATCACCCTGCCGCTTGGCGTGCTCATCGCCTATATATGCATGTGGCTGTTGGGCCTGAACTCAAACATCATGAGCCTCGGTGGCATCGCCATCGCCATCGGCGCCATGGTCGACGCCGCCATCGTCATGATCGAGAACGCCCATAAGCGGCTTGAACGGGCGCCCAAGGAAAAGCCGCGCAGCGAAGTGATCGTCGAGGCGGCCGTCGAGGTCGGTCCGGCGCTCTTTTTCAGCCTGCTCATCATTACCGTCTCCTTCCTGCCGATCTTCGCTCTTGAGGCGCAAGAAGGCCGGCTGTTCAAGCCACTGGCCTACACCAAGACCTTTGCCATGGCGGCGTCGGCAGTCCTATCTGTCACGCTCGTGCCGGCCTTGATGATGCTGCTCATCCGCGGGCGCATCATGCCCGAGCACAAGAACCCGGTGAACCGCTTCCTGATTTGGATTTACCGCCCGGTCATCGAGATTGCGCTCCGCTTCAAGGCCGCCACCATCGCGCTCGCGCTCGCGGTGCTTGTGGTCAGCCTGTGGCCGGCGTCGAAGCTCGGCAGCGAGTTCATGCCGAACCTCAACGAGGGCACGCTGTTCTATATGCCCACGACGCTGCCCGGCATCTCCGTCACCAAGGCGGGCGAACTGCTCCAGACCCAGAACAAGATCATCAAGAGCTTTCCGGAGGTGGAGTCGGTCTGGGGCAAGGCCGGCCGGGCCACGACGGCGACCGACCCGGCGCCGATCGAAATGATCGAGACGGTGATCAATCTGAAACCGGAGGACGAATGGCGCCCCGGCGTGACCATCGACGGCCTAATTGCGGAGATGGACAGATCGCTGCAGTTCCCCGGCGTGTCCAACGCCTGGACGATGCCGATCAAGGCCCGCATCGACATGCTCTCCACCGGCATCCGCACCCCCGTCGGCGTCAAAGTGTTCGGCACGGACCTCGGCGAGATGGAGAAGCTCGCTCGCAAAATCGAGGCGGTCATCAGGACCGTGCCCGGCACGACCAGCGCCTACGCCGAGCGCGCCATTAGCGGCTACTACCTGAGTGTCGATCCCGACCGCATGCAGCTTGCCCGCTACGGACTCATGGTCGGCGATGTGCAGGACGTGATTGCCATGGCGCTCGGCGCCGAGCCGGTCACCACGACGGTCGAAGGTAGGGAGCGTTACACGGTCAGCATCCGCTACCCGCGCGACTATCGCAGCGACCCGGAGACGATCTCGAACCAGGTGCTAATCCCGACCCCGGATGGCGGCACCGTTCCGCTCGGTGAGATCGCCAAGGTCAGCCGAGAGCAGGGGCCGTCCAGCCTCCGCACCGAGGACGCCCAGCTCGTGCTCTATATTTTCGTCGACTTCCGCGACCGGGATATCGGCGGCTATGTCGCCGACGCCCAGAAGGCGGTGGCGGAGCAGGTTGAGTTTCCACCAGGCTACTACGTCACATGGAGCGGTCAGTTCGAGTATCTGGAGCGCGCCAAAGCGCGGCTGACGGTCGTCATTCCCATCACCATCCTGATCATCTTTCTGCTGCTCTACCTGAACTTCCGGCGCATCACCGAGACGCTGATCGTCATGCTGTCCGTGCCCTTCGCGCTTGTCGGCGGCTTCTGGCTCATGTGGTGGTTGGGCTTCAATCTGTCGGTCGCCGTCGTGGTCGGGTTCATCGCCCTTGCCGGCGTCGCCGCTCAGACTGGCGTGGTCATGCTGATCTATCTCGACCACGCCTTTGCTGAACTTCGCGCTCGGCGCGAGGCCGAAGGCAAGCCCTTTACCCTGAAGGATCTTCATGCGGCAATCATGGCGGGTGCCGTCGAGAGGGTCAGACCGAAGATCATGACCGTCGCCGCGATCATGGCTGGTCTCTTGCCGATCATGTGGAGCACCGGAACCGGTTCGGAGGTTATGAAGCGGATCGCAGTCCCGATGCTCGGCGGGATGGTCTCCTCGACCGTGCTGACACTGATCGTAATCCCCGCGATCTATGCTGTCGTTAAGGGCCTTCGCCTCCGCTCCGAAAACACAGAAGCCGCTACCGCTGGCGCCTCTGCATGAGGCGATTGACGATTTACTCAAATCAAGAGCCAGGGGTCGGCGCGGGCGTGGAGGTCCGCTTGTGGCACGGAGCCGACATATGCGCTCGTCGCCATCGAGTCAGCTTCAGACTCAGAACGGACATTCACCGAAGTGGCTAAGGGAGGCAAATAATGGGGCCTAAACACCGAATAGTATGGTTCTGACTAGGGTAGCTCGTCAGCTTCCGACGGCCATACGCGGCCCGTGGCGATGTCCGGATGACGCGGCTCGCTGCTAACGCGGCCGCGATCGTCGCGATGCTCTTCAATCGAAATCAGGCATTGTTCAGCGAGCCGTGCTCGACCGTCGTTAGCAAGCAGCATCGCGAATAGCCGCGGACGCAACGCCGTCAATGGAACGCCGAACTCCTCGAACGCGCCTGCCCAATCATCCGACGGCCTGCGGCCGATCGCAAGATTCCGAATCGGCCCGGCAAGACCATGAAAAGGATGTGGTGCACCTATATGACCGTCGAACAGTGCCATGAACACCTCCTCGTCGATCAATTCGTTCATAGCCATTTCCAGTACCTTGCGGATGTTGCCGGCTGGCAGGGCGCGGTAGCACGCGATAATCCCAGCGCGTATCGTCGGATACTTGCGCGCCCATCCCGCCAATGCATTCGATAGTCGAAAGCCGTCGCGGACGGGGATGCGCCCCTCGCAAAGCCAGTCGAGCACGACAAGCGCCGCGGCGTCGGTATCGACCTCGATCAGGGCGTTCATCCACTCGAACTGCTGCAAGAACGTTGGATTATTCGCGACGAGTCGCTCCAAAACGGCGAGGGCTGAATTAGGCGGGCTTTGCGGAAGCGTTTCAAGGAGCCGGCGGAGGGCATGCGGCCGCCGATACTGCTCGGGCAGCAGCGCAAGGGCTTCCAGTACCTTCTCCGGATCGTCTGAAAAGGGAAACAGATCAATCCATCCCATCAGTTCGCCGCGGTTTTCTTCCAGCCGCCACGCTTGCGTCTGCGCTGCGGTAAGCACATCCCGGAGGCCATCCATTAGTAGCGCGGCCGGTACGACCTCTCCCGCTTTTGCGGCGGCCACGAGCAATCGATGCTTGCACGCGATCGGCTGAGGCAATGCAAGCAGCGCATCGATCTCGCGACGTTTGGCCCCGTGTGGCAGTGCGAGCCCTGTCACGGCAAGCGTAAGGGAGTGTTGCTGTTCCGCATCGGACATTGCGGCATTTCCAAGCGTGCGGACGACGTCGAAGATTGCTTCGGCAAAGTGCGAGGTATCGGGTGTTCCCGTGGCGCGCTCGCTGCGTCGTTGGAGATGCTGCGAAAAGTCGGTCCATCCACCAAAAATGCGCCTCTCACCTGAAGGTTGATCTACAGACCAAAGCTTGTGCAGTGCGCCCGCTGCATCAATGCCCCAGCGCAAATCGGAAAGACCCTGTATCAGAATTGCGATAGCCGGTGCGTCGCGCATGGCGGCGAAGGCGCGCGCATAGAGCAGCGAATATACAGTGGAAGCGTCGGCCGGCATGGGGCCGCTTCGTCGGGTAAGATATGCCGCTCGCGCGGCTGCGTAGTCGGTCAGGTCGCGCTCCAGAAGAAGGCGCAGGGGCTTAGCCAAACTTGCATCCGCCAACCTTTCGGTGGCACGCGCGACTTGTGAAGATGCATAGCGGACCGTGCTCGGCGCCGCTCTCAGTGTCGCTATCCACGCTTTTACGGGGTTGCGCAGCGTTGCACGGTGCGCAACCCCAATCGGCAGCTTGCCATTTCCCCTGTCCCCGCCATGACGCGCGAGCAGATCGGACAGCAAGCCGATACGCTGCAGATCGTCCGTCCGCGCCCGCGCGACTAGTGCTGGCACGAAAACATCCTCCCGCGTCGCTGCGAGTGCGCCCTCGAGACGCGCTTGCGTTTTCGATAGGCGTTCTTCATAGCGGCCCAAGGCCTGTTGCTGATCGTGGACCGCGAAAAGCTGGTCGAACAGCGCAGATACTGTGACAGGCCCGACCACGGCTGCGGCTGCGCTATGACGACGCTCCGTCGTCGACGGATCGAGCGCAGCCTCAGCCACAGGGCCGCTATCGATTAACGGGGCATCCTTGAGATAGTCGGCGGTGCGGTAGGGCAGCGGCAGATCGTGGGCAATGCGCCCGATAAGTCCCGTGGCAACAGCATCGGGAAACTGCATAAAGGCGCGCTCAATCGCATACTCAGCGTTCGTGTCTTTGAACGAAATCTCGGGGTTTCCGAGCACCGCAATAACTTGTGCCTCGGCATTGGTCGGCTTGTCATGCACTACCCGGCCAAGAAGGTGGATCGGATCGGTTTCCGTGGCTCTCGCCGCCGCGTGTGCGGCAGCAAGGCGCGCATTGAGCTGCGGGTCGGTAAGGTGATCCGGGTAGCCCTTCTCTCCCAACGCATTCCATACGGCATCCGATGCCACCTTCATGATGTCATCTACATGCCGGTCTCCACGCCGGAATGCGAGCGATTCGACAACTGCAACGATGACATCAGGATCGGGGTCAACGGCCGCGAGCTTGGCCGCAAGCTCCATTCCGTCGAAGCCGCTGTTGTAAGCGATTTCGGAAAGGGCAAGCTTGCGCTGAGGCGTAGGCAGCGACCGCATGCGAGCCTCGCAGTCTGGACCCAGCACGCCTGGACGGAAAGGATCAGAGGCCCGAAAGGTCTGAAACTGAATCTGGTCATCTGTGTGCGATGCCAGAGGCCAAATAAGGTCAGCAAATTCGGGCTTGCCGGATGTCACCATAAAACGTACCGCGCGATCGACCGTGTCCGGAATGTGCCAGCGCGTAACAAAGCGCAAGACACGCTCGCGCAGGAGCAGCCAGACACGAACGGTGGCACGGTCGAGCATTGCGCCCGCGAGGATCGGGTCGATGCCGAGTGTGTCCTCAATCGCTCCCGCCACGGCCCGCGCGCCGGTCTCGTTCGCACGCGAGAGGCGGTCGCATGCAAAAAGGATCGACTCCTCCCAGCTCGGCCAATTCAGAGTGTCTTCGCGCAGCCGCTTACGCGCCTCCACGTCGCCCGCGGCTGATTGCAGCATGACTTTTTCGACTTCCGCCGCTGCATACCACTCTTGGAACAACTGGTGCTGAAATGAGATAGCGCCGTCCGGCCCAGCCGCGCGCACAAGCAGATGCGCCCCAACTAAGCAGTTAATGATGTGACGCGGCTGAGGTGCGGCACCGATTTGGATTTGCCCATCTTCGGAGAGCCGCGTAATGATGCTTGACACCGTGCGATTGGCGCTGCTGTCCGAGATCACGGTGTTTGCGGCGCGGTTCGCCTCTACAGCGAGACCCACCAGCATTGGCGTGTGTTGCCCGAGCGTATCTCGCTGTAACGCCTCGACCTTATCGGGCGGGGTTTCATGTTGCTGTACAAACATGCGAAGCACGGCTTCCTTGGTCTCCGGAAAGCTCGCACCCTGTGGTAATGATAGCAAGGCGTTCAGGTAGAGCGGAATGCCCACAAGATCGCGAACACCAGGCGTTCGCCACGCACGGTCGACGAGATCTGCGCCGTCCTGACCGCGAAGCGAGCGCGCAAGTTCCAGTTGTTGATCTTGCGATAGTGCTTCGATAGCGACGGTCGGTCCGGCGACAGGCAGTGCTTGCCGGCGGGTGCTGATCACGAGTCCGAGGAGGGGATAGTCCCGTTGCAGGGCTTTGACGTCTCGAGTTGCGCGCAAGCGCGCTTCGGGGGTCAGTTCATTCCACCCGTCAAGCAGAAGCACGAGCCGCCCGTGATATGCCAGTTGCATTAGATGCTGCCGTCGGAAGCTGCCGAAGGAGTTACGCCGAATGACGAAGTCGAAGAAGTCGTCCGGCCGGTCTGACCACTCTCCGAGCGGTACAAGCAACGGCACCTGACTGTCTTCCGCGAGCATGCGATCCGCGAGCTGCATAAGCGTTGTCGACTTGCCCGTGCCTCCTGCCGCTACGATCGACAACGGTTCCGCAAGTGTGGTCAGCCGTGCAACGCCATCGAGAGTCACGTTGGGGTCCGCGCTTCCCTCCAGGTGCAGCGTGAGGGCCAGCTTTCGCGCGGGCCTGCCTCGTTCTGCCTGAAATGCCGCGATGTCGGTTCGCGAAGCCGCGCGCAGCCGCACGCCAACGCTTTCGACCGCGTCCCCACTTGGCAAATCGAGTCCGCGAATAAATTCCTCGTCTGCAGCGTCGAGTGCGGAGGAAGCCCTCACCCGGCCGAGCGGACGTCCGCCAGCGATCGCATCACGCGCGTGCTGAGCGGCATCCCTTTTCCACTGATGCAGCAGCGCGGACGTGTAGCGGTTTTCGTCGGAATCGATGAGCTTGGAACAGCTTTGGCACAACCAAATCCCATTGCCGCCGCTGCTACGCTGGGCAGACGTTATCTGGACGTCGTAGCGCGGCCCCTCAGGTGATGCCGCGGTGATATGGGCACTGACCCCGATGTTGACCTTCCGATCCTCTTCGAGCGCTGGGCCTGATGTCGAGACCACGCAGGTCGGATTCGAACAGTGGTAGCCCACCCGAGCCGCAAGAATGCGCTTGGTTTTCTCAGAGAAATTGTCGCCCATGGCAATGTGTCGATAAGAGTCGCCAAAGTTCCCGACGGCCCCCCCTCCGTACGCCGCGGATCCTATCGCAGATTATTCGATGCGTCCGCACGCCAAACGGGCCCTCGTTATCCGAGTGTGTTAGCTCAGCTAGGGATTTCAGCCATGTCCGGTCTTGGCACAAAGCGGTCGTTTCAACGTTTGAGCGGCGTAAGTCCTCTTTCGGGGGCAAAGCGGACATTCACGGATTGGGCTTGGGCGCTGCCCTCCGCAACGGTAGGTCAACAACTTCGCCGGTAATGCCGCCGGCCATTGCAGCAGCAATGTGCCGCCCCACGGCATCACTCGCTGCCTTCACCGGATCGTCAGCTAGGTGAGCGTACCGCGCCGTTGTTGCGGGTTGGGAATGGCCGAGCAGTTTGCCGATAACAACAAGGCTTTGTCCGCCAGATGCAGCGACGCTCGCAAACGAGTGGCGCAAATCATGCAGTCTCACGTCGTCAAGCTCGGCTGCCTTACGAATGCGCCGCCAGGGTTTCTCAAGGTTGACAAGATGGTGCCCAGGCTTCTCGCCGCAAATGACGTTTGGATTACCCTCTAACCGGGGAATAGTTTGCAGCAATGCGAGCGCTGGCGCGTTTAGGTGGACAGCCTTCCGCCCCGTCTTACTGTCAGGGAGCATTAAGCATTTATGTTCCTCGCTGACATGTTCCCACCGCAGCGTCAGAATTTCGTTTCGCCTAGCCCCGGTGAGTGCGAGTAGACGAATTGCAGCTATTATCCATGGGGAGCAGCTCTTGTCTCTTTCTGCTGAGTTCAGAGCGTCACCCAAGCGGCCAAGCTCCGCTTGGCTTAAAAACCGCTCACGGCTTTCCTCGCGGTATTTCTCGACGTGCCGGCAAGGGTTGGAGCCGTCTGGCCGGAGTCCGCGCTTCTCAGCCCATCCGAAAAATTTGGAGAGCATGGCGAGCGTGCTGTTAGCCTGGTAGGGTTTGGCGCGCATTTCATGATGCGAGCGAGCAATGTCTGCGCGCTTCACTTCGCCTATTGGGTGGTGCCCAAGCGAGGGCAGAACATGGAGCCTCGCTGCCCGTTGATAGCCCTCAGCAGTGGAGGGCTTAAGTTTCGGCCTGACATGCTCGAACATGAATTGCTCGAGCACCGCGGCTACTGACTTGTCGGCCCTCATCTTGTCACGTTGAGCAGCGGGATCGCGGCCAGCGGCAATCTCGCCAAGCAGGCGCTTAGCCTCAGCCCTGGCAAACGTTGGGGTTACGGTCCCATGTTGTCCGATCGTGACTCTCCGCGTCCGGCCTTTGCGTCCGCCAAGCCGGTATTGCACGAGGTAAACCTTGCGCCCTGCCGGCGTCACCTTGAGGCCGTAGCCGGGAAGCTCCCTATCCCAAAGATAGCTGTCAGCCTTGCGGGCTTTAGAAGCGTCCACAGACCGTTTCGTGATGTTGGCCGTAGCCAATCTGCATCCTCCTTTCGGCCCCGCCACGGGCCAACGTAGGGCCTCATATGGCGGTTCCAGTAAGCACATAGTAAGCACGGTGAGTGGAAACCACAAGAACTTATCGGCAACACGCGGAATGATGAATGTTGGAATATAGCACTTTTTGGAGGATTAAGGCATCCACCGGAACGGCCGAACCACTCATTCGTAATGATGGGGTCGGGGGTTCGAATCCCTCTTGCGGCACCACCAAATCAACAGCTTAGCGACAATCGACCGTTGAGCGGTTTAGGGCGGGCTAATCTCGGGCTAATAGCCTCACGCCGCTTCAAGCCGCCCTGTTTGCTTTGCCCTCGATTCAATATCTGTTGCGGTCATAACTCTTGCGGCCCTGGGGCGGCGGCGTTCCAGCCGTCCAGTCGGCTATGCAATTGGCTATATAGGCTTCCTTTTCGTTGGCTCTGAGCGCCGGGAGAACTCGATTGGCAGCACGCCAACAGGCAGTCTCAACCCATTGGGGGGCGGCAAATGCCGGGGTCGCGAAAACCAAAGCCAGACAGATTATCGGAACGAACTTCATGGAGTTGCCTCCTTTCCCAAAGCATTAGACTAAGTTAATAGCATCAACGCCAGGAACGCCAGCGCCGCAAGCCGCGAGGTTGAGCAACCCAAGGCGTCATAGCTCCGAAACCTGCGGCGACCACCGCTCGGCATATTTATTTCAAAGCCCGGCTTTTCCCGACCTCGCCTACATGGGACGAGTTAGTTGAGGGACATCCTCAGCCGCGCGAGCACGCCTGCGTTCCACTCATCGGGATCGTGGTCTACCTCGTCCTGATAGAAGACGTTGAGGCCGAAAGCCATCGACGAGCCTAACGTGGCGCGATAGCCGAGGTCCAGATCGGTTTGGCTACCCTCGGCGGCCAATGAGACCATGCTTCTGTTGTAGATCACGTCACCTCCGTCGGTGCGCCCGGTCGGCGTTTCGAGCACCGCGTCACCCGCATGAACGTAGAGCGGCTTGCTGGCGCTGATGCCAAGCTGGTCGTGCTGGCCGAAGATGCCAGTGCGGATCAACGACAGACCGTAAGAGCGGCTATACAGGGCATCAACTTCGCGGAACAGACTGCCAGAAGCCGCGTCGGCCTCAGTAACGCTTTCGGTGAAGTGAAGCCTTGCTGTTATCGATGGCAGGATGTTGATCGACACTGCCGCTCCCGTTGCCAGGGTCGCGGCTTCCGAGCCGAGCGCCAATGGACCGAGCGATACGCCACCCAACATCGTGTCAGATTCGCTCAACATTGACTGGGTAAGTTGTAGCCCAAGCCAAGACGTGGCCTGATAGTCCGCTTGCAAGAGATAGGCTTGGCCCTCGCCGGAAAAGTCGATGGCGCCGGTGTCAACATTGGTCTCGGCAAAGCCGAAAGCGACGCCGAAATTCTTCGACACGCCGTAGCGGCTGAACGCGTACATGCTCTGCTCGCCCATGCTCATCAGCGGCTGGGCCATGAGTTCCGCATCGAACAGGAAGATATCCTGCGGGGCACCGAATGAGATGTCGCGCGCGAGCCCGGTGCGTTGGCCGAAGCTGAAGCGGAAGTCCTCGATTTCCCCGTCAAGCTGCCAGACGTCACGGTCGTCTTGCATATAGTCCATGTAGCCGGCCATCGACGTTCTTTGCGCCGACTTCTGCAAGGCAGTAACAGTGGCCAGCTCGTCTTCCTGCCGATCGGCCACGACTCCGGTGAAATTGAACCCATTGGCCATCTGCATGCTAACAAGCGCACCCTGGTCAGCCATCTCGAACCGGTTCTCGAAATGCCTGAACACCGAATAGACGTTCGATCTCGCCTGAACATAACCGCCGGCATCGGCGAGTTTGAAATCACGGCCGTACTCGTCGAAGACCACCATGTTATTGAGCGCAGCCTTCAATGCATGGCCTTTGCCGAGTGCTCTCGGCAGAATCATGCCGCCATCGCTGCTGTCGAACCCCGGACCGTCAACCGTCTTGCCCACGGCGACCGTGGTCTGGCCTTGTGCCTGCATGGCGCGGTCGACGCGCAACAGACCGCGGCCATAGACACTGTCGACGCCCGTCTTACCCAGATCTTCGGCCGTGCTGAGCAAGATGTCAGCCGTCTTCTTGGGGTCAGTCTTCAGGAAGGTCCATTTCGACTGAAGCAGCGCCGCCGCGCCGGCGACGATTGGCGCCGCCATCGAGGTACCGGATTTCTTCACATATCCACCGCCTGCTTGCGTCGACAAAATGTCCACACCAGGCGCCACCAGGAAGCGATACATGTATTTGTGGGTCGCCTTTGCCGTTTTGCAGCCGGCCCCGGCCTTTAACTGGAAACAGCCATCGCCGGGCAAATTGGAGAAACTGGCTATCTTCTTGTTCTCGTTCACGGCGCCGACGATGATCATGTTGGATAACGCTTTCTCCAAGGTGAGAGTTTTCAGCTTGACGCCGTCATTTCCAGCCGCCTTCGAAATGAAGACTTTCTTTTTGTATTTGAGGACGGCTGCGATATCGACATCAGATATCAAAATCCCAGCAGCAACCGGTCCATAGCTCATATTGGCGATAGTCCCCCCCGACTCAGCCGTTCTTTTCAAGGCATCCATCGTAGTTCCTACGAACCCGTTGTTAGCGAATACGCCAACGCTGGTGAAGCGCACGCCGGGAGCGATGCCCCTCATACCCACGCCGTCCCGGCCCGCGCCGACGATCCCCGCAACATGGGTGCCGTGATCGTCGCCAATCGTGCTGTAATTGGACCAATTTCCCGGTGCTGTGGGGTAGCCCCAAAGTGAGTCCATCCGATTTCCAAAATCGGGATGAATAAAACTCACAGTGCCATTAGGATTTACCCCGAACGCCGTGCCGTCAATGATGCCGACGCGCACCCCATTGCCATACTTCAATTTGTTTTGGTTCTTGTCGGTGGCGCCAACCAGCTTGTGCCACCATTGCACTTTCGCGCTTGCCTGTGGCGGCAGGGATGAAACTGCCAAAAAAGGACTGCTCCGAGCGAATAGCAAAGTATCGTTTTATTCGTGGTTCTTTTCATGTTCCCCTCCCCCGAGAGACACACTGACGCGCCTATGGCTTGCTCCTCCTAGAGGACAAGTTGCGGACGCTCATCGCTTATGGTGGGTGGAGGTGCCGGATGGGGACTCACGGCGGGTGCTCCCGCTGGAGCCTCTTATAATTCCCGGAGGCTATACCTCCGAAATCCCCCTATCAAAGAACGATATATCATGCCTATCGCTGGGGCAAAAGTGGGATTATTCGTAATGATGGGGTCGGGGGTTCGAATCCCTCTTGCGGCACCATTCCCCTGCCACCTCACTTGAACAGCGCGAGCGACTCCTCGGCCAGCACGCCGCCGGTGAGGCTGATCTCGGCGAAGGGCGTCTTGTCGGCGATCTCCTGATCGGTGACCATGATCTGGCCGATCTTGGTGGCGAGCTGCGCGATCGAGGCGCCGTAAACCACGCGCGAGATGCCGCACCACACGATGGCGCCCATGCACATCGGGCACGACTCGCCGGATGTATAGAGCGTGGTTCCCTTCAATTCCTCAGGCCCGTGCTCGGCAAGAAACCGGCGGATGGCGACCATCTCGCCATGCGCGGTGGGATCGCGCTCTTGCTTGCCGAGATTGCGGCCCTTGGCCAGCACCTTGCCGTCGCGCGTGATCACCGCGCCGAAGGGAAAATCGCCTCTGGCTGCCTCCTCGAGGGCGAGGCGCATGAAGGCGATGTCCTCTTCGGTGGCGGGCGTGTCTATGGCGCGGGCCACCGCGCGGGTCGCCGCTGGCAACGCCGCCGCCCCGAGCGCACCGATAACCAGATGGCGGCGGCTCAGGTTGAAAGAGGGGCTGAGGTCTCTGCGCATTTACGGTCTCCCGCCTGAATGGACATCTACCGTGCCGATTTTGCCCATTTCCATCAAAATGGCTAGCGCGTAGCGGCAATTGAGGGTGGCCGTGGCGTGGCTCCGAGGCGTCACTTGAAGAGCGCGAGCGCCTCTTCGTCCAGCACGCCACCGGTGAGGGTTATGGTCGCGAAGGCCGACTTGTTGGCGATCTCGGCGGAGGGTACCCCGATCTGGATGGTCTTGGTGAGGACTTGCTCTATCGATGCCGCGAAAACCAGGCGACCGATCCCGCACCAGATGATCGCGCCCATGCACATCGCGCACGGTTCACCCGAAGTGTAGAGGGTGGTGCCCTTCAATTCCTCGGGCCCGTACTCGGCAAGGAAGCGGCGGATGGCGACCATCTCGCCATGGGCGGTGGGGTCGTGCTCTTTCGTGGTGAGATTGCGGCCTTTGGCTAGCACCTTGCCGTTGCGGATGATCACCGCGCCGAAGGGATAGTCGCCTTTCGCCGCTTCTTGGATGGCGAGGCGCATGAACTTCACGTCCTCTTCGGTCGCCGGCATGTCGATGGCGCGTGCGATGGCGCGGGTCGCCACAGGCAGCGCTGCGGCGCCGAGAGCGCCGATAACCAGATGGCGGCGGTTCAGGTTGAAAGAGGAGCTGAGGTCTCTGCGCATCTACGGTCCCCCGCACTGAATTGGACATCTACCGTACCGATTTTGCCCACCCTTCCATCAAAATGGCTAGCGCGTAGCGGCAATTGAGGGTGGCCGTGGCGAGGCTCCAAGGCTACCTTAGACCGGCTCCAAAGGGGGCGGAGATGGGCGGACACTCCTTGCGCGCCTTCTGTCTGGTACAGGCCTTGATCTTGGGCGTGCTGCTCAACGGCGCCGTTCGCGCCGAGGATGGCCACACAGTCACACTCCCGGTCGCCCCTGCGCCTGCGGCTTCAAGCGCCGCCGAGTCCGTCACGCCGCCAAGCGTCCCGGCGGTACCGCCCGCCGAAAGTGCCGCCGGAATTTCGAGCACGGACGCGCAACCCTCAGCCGAGCCTGCCGCTGAGCCGCAAATTGTCGAGCCACCGCCGCCACCGCCGCCACCGCCGCCTCATCCGGTCGTCGGTGCGATCCGTGCGCAACTTGCCGACCCCGCGCTCCGCAAGGGCGCCACCGCCGATCTCGACGCGCTTGAAGCGTTCTACGGCGAGCGCACCGAGCCGCCGCTCTGGATCACCGACGCGGGGTTCTCGCCCCAAGCCCAAGCCGCCATCAAGGAGATCCAGGATGCCGCGTCCTGGGGCCTCGACCCCGAGGCCTTCGAACTGCCGCCCGCGAACGATGTGCCGGCGAGCGTGGAGGCGCAAGCCGCCGACGAGATCAAGCTCGACCTCGCCATTCTGAAATATGCGCGGCATGCTCGCGGCGGACGCCTGACGCCGTCGCGCGTAAGCCCCTTGTTCGACCAGAGGCCGAGCCTGCGCAAATCGGAGACGGTGCTGACCGAGATCGCTGCCGCGGACGCCGCGGACGCTTATCTCCGCTCGCTGCATCCCAAGCACCCACAATTCGAGCAGTTGCGGCAGGAGCTGCTCAGGACCAAGGGTAACCCTTATGAGCCGGTCAATGAGCGTGACACACAGCGTCTCATTCTCAACATGGAGCGTTGGCGCTGGATGCCGTCCGAGCTCGGTTCATTCCATGTCTGGAACAACGTGCCGGAGTTCAACGCCCGCGTGGTCAAGGGCCGCAACGTCATCTACGTGGAGAAGACCATTGTCGGCCAACTGAAATACGCCACCCCGTTCTTCTCCGCGCCGATGCGCTCGATCGTGTTCCACCCGGAATGGGTGGTGCCGGAAACCATCTTGAGGGAGGACCTGCAGCCGTCCTTGCAGCAGCCCGGATTTTTCGGCTCGAACACGTCGGTCCTACAACAGCACAAGCTCAGGGTTGCCTATAAGGGACAGCCGATCGACCCCAACAGCGTCGATTGGCCGAACGTGAATATCCGCCAATACACCTTCATCCAATCGTCGGGGCCGCATAACGTGCTCGGCAAGTTCAAGTTCAATTTCCCGAACAGGCACGCCGTCTATATGCACGACACGCCGCAGCGCGAGTTGTTCGCCGAGACGGTGCGCACTCTGAGCCATGGCTGCATCCGCGTGCACCAGCCCGACCGCTTCGCCACGCTGCTGCTGGCCGAGGACAAAGGCTGGTCGGCGGAGCAGGTGTACAAAATGCTCGACGGGGGCAACAGCACGGTGAAGCTCAACCGGTCGATACCGGTGCATCTCACCTATTTCACCGCCGTGGCGGACGAGCAGGGCGGTGTGCGGACCTATGCCGATATCTACGGGCTTGACGGCCCCACGGCGCAGGCGCTGTTCGGTAGCGCCGCGGCCAGCTTCCCAGCGCCGCCGCCGCCTGCCGCCGCGGTGGCTTCCCAAGAGCAAAGACGGCAGCCGTCCAGGAGAGCGTCAGGCGATCCCATCGCGGCGTTCGGCAGCGCCATCTCCGGCCTGTTCGGCAACTAGGCGGACACGCCTGCGCTACTCTGTTCGAGCGCCGCGAGGACCGAGCGGGCCAATTCGGTGAGAGAGGGATCGCGCGCACCCATCACCAGCACGAGGTCGCCGGGGCGTGCCTGTTCGGCGATTTTTGCGATCAACCAATCGCGCGACGGGGCGAATTCGGCCGCTGTCCCGCGCGCGGCGATCTCCGCCACGATGTCGGCGGCGGAAAAATCGCGCGTGGCCGTGCCGCCGGCATAGAACACCTCCAGCATCCAAAGGCGATCTTCGGGCTTAAGCTCGCGGGCGAAGGTGGCGACGAAATCGGGACGCAGAAAGCGGGTCGGGCCGTAGCCATGCGGCTGGTAGATGGCGAGCACGCGCTTGGCGCGGAGATGCGCGGTCTTGATCGCGGCGGCGATCTTGTCGGCATTATGGGCGAAATCGTCGACCACCTCGATACCGCCCGCGTGGCCCACCGTCTGGAAGCGCCGGCTGATGCCGCTGAAGCGCGCCAGCGGCCCCACCATGTCCGTCAACGGCACGCCAACGATACGGCACGTCGCAATTGCGGCGAGGGCATTCATAACATTGTGCTCGCCCGGCACCGGCAGCTCGAATTGCGCGTCCTCCACCCGGAAACGGCTGGACAACGCGCCAAGCGCGACATCTAGCCCACGAATATCGGCCCGCGGCGTGAGACCGAATCTGAGCGTGCCGCCGGCGAAGGCGTCGAGATTTTCCGTGTCCCCCACCACCAGCGCATCGCGGGCGCGCGCGCGCAGGACCTGAAACATGGCGGCGACGTCAGCCATCTCCTTGTGGTCGCGCTGAAGGTTGAGGATCACGCCGATGGCCGGCGCGTAGCGGATGAGCGAGCCGTCACTCTCGTCGGCCTCGACCACGAGAAGATCGGAGCTTCCGGCATAGGCATTTCCAGGCAGCCCTTCAGCCTGCAGTAGCGGCAGATCGCCGCCGGTGATGACGGACGGATCGCGCCCCGCCCCACGCAGGATCTCGAAAATCATGGCAGTCACCGTCGACTTACCGCTGGTGCCGGTCACGGCGATGCTGCGATAGGCCGACACGAAATGCGCAAGCAGCTCGGAGCGATGGACGATGGGCACTCCCCTCGCCACCGCCACGGCGTAGTCGGGGACTTGCTCCTCGACCGCGGTCGAGACGACGAGTGCGGCACAGTCGGGGGCGATGAAGCTGCCGTCCTGGGGCAGCACCTCGATGCCAAGACCCTCAAGCTGCGCTCGGAACGAGGCCCGCTCGCCGTGGTCGAAGGCGCGGTCGCTGCCGCTCGCGCGTCCGCCGGTCATCACCTGGAACTGGGCGAGCGCGCTCATACCCGATCCGCCAAGCCCCGCATAGTGAAAGCGCCCTTCGCCACCAGGATCGGGAAGGACACGCGGGGCCGGCTCGGCGATCAGCACGAAATCGCCTTCGCGCATGCGGGCGAAGAGTTCGCACACACCGTCGTTCGATAGGCGCACGCAGCCGTGCGACATGGGGCGCCCGAGCAGGCCTTCGTGGTTTGTGCCGTGGAGGTAGATGTAACGCTCAAGCGAATCGTAACCGGGTCCGCGATTGACCCCATCCTCGAGTCCATCGAGCGTGAGGATACGCGTGAGGATGAGGTCGTCGTCACCCGCCTCGCCGCACCATGCCGCGCCGGTCGGCTCGCGGGATGAGAACACCATGTCTCGGGGAGCATCCGCGCCGATGCGCTGCTTGACGCGATGCCAACCCGGCGGCGTCCGGTAAGAGCCTTCCTCGCCGCCGATCCCAGCGCGCGCGGTTGATACCGGCCACACGGCGACGGCGTTGCCTCCTTCGAGCCACACCGCCATCTGGCGCTCGACATCGACCACCAGCAGGCGCTGAGGCAGCTCAGACGGAGCGCCCGGCCGGGACAGGTTCCCACGCGCCAGAGCGAAAGCACGGCCGGCCAATATGGAATCGAGGGGAGAGGTCACGGGACGCACTTTGCCATATCGGACGCGCCCGCCGTTACCCTCTTATTTACGCCCGTCAGAACAGCGGCCCGCCATAGGGATAATAAAATTTCCAGTAGCGGTACTGGTAAGGGCGCCAATAGGGACGGTTGGTCCAGCCGTAGCGGCGGTCATAGCGGCGGACCTGGCGCCTCGTCTCAATTGGACGGCGCTTGATCACTTCGGTCCCGCTACTCAGCGCACGGTGTGCCGCCGCGTAATCGCCGAAACTCGGCGGAATAGCCGAAGCCGGTCCCGGTGCTACCAGAACCAAGCCGGCGAAAAGCGTAAGAGCAAGCACGAGACGCATGAGGACCGATCTTTAGACCATTTTTGTAACGCTAAACAGCCCACATAGTTCACAGCCACACCGATGCGGTGAGCAGGATCAGGATTTCGCCGATCTGCTCCAGCGCGCCCAACACGTCGCCGGTCTGGCCGCCGATCTGCCGCTTACAGAGCCAAGCCATGAGCGCAATCGCCGCCGCGAGCAGCGGCACCACGATGAGTGCGCCGATCGGCCCGAGGCACAGGCCAAGCGCGATCAAGCCGAGTAAGGCAGCGGCAATGACGCTGGCTTGCGGCGGGCGCCCGGCTTCCGCCGCGAGCCCGTCCTGCCGTGCGCTCGGCACCAGCCACATGAACAGCGGCAAGATGGCGCGTGATCCGGCATGCGCCGCGACCAAAGCGGGCGCGACCAGCATGGGGTCGGCGAGGCTGGAGATGGCGCCCGCGCGCAAGAGGATCGACAGTACCAGCGCCGACACGCCATAGGCGCCGGTCCGGCTATCGCGCATGATCTCGAGCTTGCGCTCGCGCGTCCTGCCGCCGCCGAAGCCGTCGGCGGTGTCGGCAAGGCCGTCTTCATGCAGCGCACCGGTGACGGTAAGGGTGGCGCCGACCGTGAGCAGAGCGGCGACGAAGGGGTGGAAACCGAGTGTGTAGCCAAGCCAGTAGATGAGTGCGGCAAAGGCCCCTATGATGGCGCCGACCAGCGGGAAGGTCCACGCCGCCCGGGCGATCTCGCTGCCGAGTTCCGGTGCGGCATGGGGCATCGGCAGGCGGGTCAAGAAGGCTAGGCCGGTCTTGAGGTCCGTGCTAAGGCCGCTCACCGAGACGCCGGTCATCCACCCTCCTGCTTGAGGCAGCTTTGATCAGATTCGCTGGACGCAATCCAGACCGCACCGGTCAGGTTCCGCCGATCGGGCGCTGAAATGACGCGCTTTGCTTCCTTCGCCGATTTGCGAACGGCCTGCCTCGATCTGCCTGACGGCGATCCACAGGCTGCGGCCGCGGTGGCGCGGCGCGAGGAGGCGCTGACCAAGCCGCCGCGCAGTCTCGGGCGGCTCGAAGAGGTGGTGGCGTGGCTCGCGCATTGGCAGGGCCGGAGTCCGCCCCGTTTGAACAACATTGAAATCCTCGTTTTTGCCGGCAATCACGGGGTCACGGCCAAGGGGGTGTCGGCCTATCCGCCCGAGGTCACGGCGCAGATGGTCAATAATTTTGCCTCTGGCGGCGCGGCCATCAATCAACTCGCGCATGTGGCCGGTGCGGAGCTGCGCGTGGTGGCGCTGTCGCTCGAGACACCCACGGCGGATTTCACGCAAAGCCCCGCGATGGACGAGGCCGAATTTCTCGATGCGGTATGGTCGGGCTACGACGCGCTTTCGCCCGAGGCCGACCTTCTCGTCCTTGGCGAGATGGGCATCGGCAACACCACGGCGGCGGCCGCCGTTTGCGCGGCACTGTTCGGCGGGGGCGGAGCACGCTTTGCCGGCCATGGCACTGGCCTCGACGATGCCGGGCTGAAGCGCAAGGAAGCCGTGATCGACCGGGCGCTCTCCCGGCATCAAGATTTGCTCGGCGATCCGTTACAGGTCGCTGCGGCCTTAGGGGGGCGCGAGCTTGCCGCCATCCTCGGCGCCTGTTTGGCCGCGCGCCAGGCGCGCATTCCCGTGGTCCTCGACGGGTTCGTTTCCACCGCCGCCGTGGCGCCGCTCGTGAAGCTCCACCCCGGCGCGCTCGACCATGTGCTCGCCGGGCACCTGTCGGCTGAATCGGGCCACCGCCTGCTGCTGCAAGAGCTTGGTATGCGCCCACTGCTCGATCTCGGCATGCGGCTCGGCGAAGGCTCGGGTGCGGCGGTCGCCGTACTGGTGCTGCGCGCCGCGCTCGCCTGCCATACCGGCATGGCGACCTTCGCCGAGGCGCAGGTTTCCGGCAAGGAAGATTGAGCCGATCAGGTGCCGGCGCCCTGGGCCATGGCGTGGAAGAACGTGCCGGTGACTTGGCCGCGCCGTCCGCCGGCCTTGCCGAGCGCTTCTCCCTTGCCATCGGCGAGCTCGACCAAAGGCTCATCGCTGCCGGGCGCGATCAGCGCCGCATAATGGAACTCATGTCCACGCAGGACCGCGTCCTTGGAGCCAAGTGGACTGTCGGCGAGGAGCCGCGCCTGGCGATAGCCGAGATACAGCCTGCGCTTGGCGAAACTGGTGACATGGCCGAGCAGGCCGGTCATGGCGTGAGACACGCCGTCGCCGTCCTCGAGCGCTTCGCCGAGAACCATATAGCCGCCGCACTCGCCATGCACCGGTCGCGTCGCGGCGAAGCGGGCGAGGCCAGAGCGGAAGCTTCTGGCAGCGGCGAGGCGTCCGGCATGCAGCTCGGGATAGCCACCGGGTAGCCAGCAAGCGTCGCAAGACTCAGGCGGCTTCTCGTCGGCAAGCGGCGAGAATGGCACGATCTCGGCCCCGGCTTTGCGCCAGCCGTCGATCACATGCGGATAGACGAAGCTGAAAGCAGCATCTTGCGCCAGCGCGATGCGCTGACCCGGCGGCGGTATCGACGGATAAGGCCCGGCGGCGGAAAGATGCGGCGGTGCGGCGAGCTTAAGAATGGCATCGAGGTCGAGACATTGCTCCGCCATGGCCGCGAGCCGGTCGAGCCACGCCGCAAGGTCCGCGTGCTCGGCTGCCTGCACCAGGCCGAGATGGCGTTCGGGCAGTACCAGCGTCTCATCGCGCTGAATTGAGCCGAGCACAGGGATACCCAATGCAGCGATGGCATCGGCCACGAGCCGGCGATGCCGCTCGCTGCCGACACGGTTGAGTACAATTCCTGCAATCCGCACATCTGGATCGTGCACGGCGAAGCCTCGCACCAAAGCCGCCGCCGATTGCGATTGCCCCGCGACATCGATCACCAGCAGCACCGGCAGGTTAAAACGCGCGGCGAGGTCCGCCGTGGCCCCGGTGCGGTGCGGCGCGGCTTCGATCCCGTCATAGAGGCCCATGACGCCTTCGATGACGAGCACATCCGCGCGCGCGGCTCCTTCGCCCAGGAGCGCATCGAGCAGAGAAGGGGGCATGGCCCAGCTGTCGAGATTGAAGCTTGCCTTACCCGTAGCCGCTTCATGGAAGGCGGGGTCGATATAGTCGGGGCCGGCTTTGGCGCCCTGCGCGTCAAACCCGCGCCGGTGAAGCGCCGCAAGCAGCGCCAAGGTCACGGTGGTCTTGCCGGCGCCGGAACGCGGGGCGGCGACGATGAGGCCGCGCGCCGTCATCGCGCTTCCCGGAAGCGGCGGCGATAGTCGGCGTCATAGAGCGCGCTGTCGCGGAAATCCTCTGCCGCGAGCGCTCGCCCAACCAGGATCAGCGCCGTGCGCTCGATGGGTTCGACGGCGAGCTTGGCAGCGATATCGGCGAGGGTGCCGCGCACGATGCGCTCCCCCGGCTGGCTCGCTTGCGTCACCACCGCCACCGGGCAGTCCGCGCCGTAGAACGGGGTCAGTTCCTCAACGATCCGGTCGATGGCCTGGATGGCGAGATGGATGGCGAGCGTGGCGCCCGTCGCGGCGAAGGCAGCCAGCTTCTCGCCTTCGGGCATGCGCGAGGCGCGGCCCGCGACGCGGGTCAGCACCACGGTTTGCGCAACTTCCGGCACGGTCAGCTCGCACCGAAGAGCTGCGGCCGCGGCAGCAAAGGCCGGCACGCCCGGGGTCAGCGTATAGGGAATGCCGAGGCGTTCGAGCCGGCGAAGCTGCTCGGCCAGCGCGCTGAACACGGCAAGGTCGCCCGATTGCAGCCGCGCCACGTCGTGTCCGGCCTCATACGCCGCCACGAACTCAGCCTCGATCTCGTCGAGAGACAACGGCGCGGTATCGACGATGCGCGCGTCTTCGGGGCAATAGGCAAGCAGCGCCTTCGATACGATGGAGCCGGCAAAGAGGCAGACGGGGCAGCTGGCGATGAGATCGCGCCCCCGCACGGTGATAAGGTCGGGCGCACCAGGGCCCGCGCCGATGAAATGCACCGTCACGGCTTGACCCACACCCATTGCGTCACGGGCAGAGCCGGACGCCAGCCGGTCTTGCCGCCGACTGGCTCGGCGCGCGCGAGCGCAATGCGGACAAGCTCGCCGCCTTGCGCCGCGTGGCGCGCTATCAGCAGAGCTTCGGTGGCGAGCGTCACGGCGTTGACCACGAGACGTCCGCCCGGACGCAGCGCGGCGGTGGCGGCATCGAGCACACCCTCGTCGCTCGCGCCTCCGCCGATGAAGATCGCATCGGGTTTAGCCAATTCTGCAAGGGCTTGGGGGGCCGGTCCATCCACGACTTCAAGACCCGGCACGCCAAAGGACGCGGCATTGCGGGTAATGCGCGCGGCGCGCTCGGGGTGCGCCTCGATGGCGATGGCGCGCATGGACGGATCGGCAAGCATCCACTCGATGGCCACCGAGCCAGAGCCTGCGCCGATGTCCCATAGAAGCTGGCCGCGCAGCGGTGCGAGCGCGGAGAGCGTGATGGCGCGGATCTCGCGCTTGGTGATCTGGCCGTCATGCTCGAACAGCGCATCGGCGAGGCCCGGCGTATAGGCAATCACGCGTGCGCCCGGCGCGGCATCAACCTCGATGGCGACGGTGTTAAGCGGTGCTATATCGGCCAAGTCGAAACTTGAGGCGGTTGTCGTGCGTACCTGCTCATGCTCGCCGCCCAACGCTTCGAGCACGGTCAGAGGCGAGGCGCCGAACCCGATCTCAGCCAGGAGTTGTGCGAGATGAGCCGGTCCGTCGCTATCGGAGGTCAGTGTTAGCACGCGCGCGCCGGGATGAAGATGCGGCCGGATGCGGTCGAGTGCGCGGCCATGCAGCGACACAAGCACGATCTCCGGCAGCGACCAGCCGAGGCGCGCGGCGGCGAGGCTGAAGGCCGACGGCGCCGGCACCACCAAGGTTTCCTCCGGCGACACATGGCTCGCCAGCAGCGAACCCACGCCATAGAAGAACGGGTCGCCCGAGGCGAGCACGCAGACCTGCCGCCCGCGTTCCGCCAGGACCTCGCCGACCGAGAATGGGCTCGGCCACGGCTTGGTCTCACCGCGGATCAGCGGCGCCGCCAGCCCTAAATGCCGCTCCCCCCCGAACACGATGTCGGCACGGGAGACGAGGCCGCGCGCCACCGGGCTCAGGCCCTCCACGCCGTCCTCACCGATGCCGACGATGGACAGCCAGCGTCTGGGTGAGGCAGTGTCCGGCATGACCGGTTCAGCGCGCATCACGCGCATCCTCATTCTCGGCGGCACGAGCGAAGCGCGGCGTCTCGCGGAGGCGCTCGCCGGCCGAACCGACATCGCCGTGACAGTCTCGCTCGCTGGCCGCACCGCGTCCGCTCCGCCTCTGCCAGTTCCGGTGAGGATCGGCGGCTTCGGCGGCGCGGATGGACTCGCGGACTATCTCCGCGCCGAACAGACCGATGCGCTGATCGACGCGACCCATCCGCATGCGGCTGTGATCTCCGCCAACGCGGCTGAGGCCGCCAGAACCGCCGGTGTCAGGCTGCTCGCGCTTCGCCGTCCCGCCTGGGTGCCGCAAACGGGCGACCGCTGGGTTGAGGTGGCGAATGTCGAGGAGGCGGTGCAGGCGCTTGGTCAAGCGCCGCGCCGCGTGTTCCTCGCGCTTGGGCGCAACGCCATCCGCTCCTTTGCCGCCGCGCCACAGCACATCTATCTCATCCGCAGCGTCGATCCGGTCGATCCACCGCTTGCCGTGCCGCATGCGATTTACATCACCGCGCGCGGCCCCTTCAGTGAAGCCGAGGACCACGCGTTGATGGAGCGCCATCGCATCGAATTGGTGGTGGCCAAGAACAGCGGTGGGGACGCGGCACGCGGCAAGATCGACGCCGCGCGCGCGGGGGGCCTGAAGGTGATCATGCTGAAGCAGCCGGTCCCGCCGGTGGTTCCTTCGGTCGGGACAGTCGAAGAGGTGTTGGCGTGGCTCGATCATGCCATGACCTTCGCTGCGGCGCGCGGCGTATAGACGAGAGGCGTCTTGCCCTCGCGCGGGATCACGCGCGTCTCTGCCGAGCCCACGATGATCAAGGTTGCCATATCAGCCGGCATATCACCCGCGTCTGCGAGCGTTGTCACCGTCAGGCTTTCGTTAGGCCTTCCCACGGCGCGGCTGAAGATCACGGGTACGGTGACAGAGAGCTTGCGCCCGAGAAGCTCGAAAGCGTGGCTAAGCTGCCAGGGCCGCGCCTTGGAGACGGGATTGTAAAGGGCGATGACGAAGCCGGCGGCAGCGGCAGCGTCGAGCCGCCTCTCGATCAGCTCCCAGGGCTTCAAATTGTCGGACAGCGACAGCGCGCAGAAATCGTGCCCCAGAGGCGCGCCGGCATGCGCGGCGGCGGCGAGCATGGCGGTAATGCCTGGTACCATGGCGACATCGAGCATGCGCCAGGCGGCAGGTCCGGCCTCGATTTCCTCGCACACGGACGCGGCCATGGCGAATACGCCGGGATCGCCGCCGGAGACGATGGCGACATTGGCGCCGTCGGCGGCGTGGCGCAGCGCCTCGCTCGCTCGCTCGTGTTCTTCGCGATTGTCGGAGGCATGTCGCGACTGGCCTTGTCTCGCCGGCACGCGGTCGAGATAGGGCCCATAGCCGTACAGCGCATGCGCGGCGGCAAGCTCGTCGACCGCCTCTTGCGTGAGATAGCGCGCGTCGCCAGGGCCGAGCCCGATGACCGATAGCCGCCCGCTCATGGCCGCGTCTCCCAGCCCGGCACCAGCACCATGGCGAAATACGGCGCGCAGCCGTCGAGCTTGTCGGTGAGCTTCATCACCGAGGCATTGGCCATGGTACCACGCTCGACATAGATGGCGCGGTCGAGCCGCCCGGCCCGGTCGAGCGCGCGGCGCACCTTGGCGAGATGGCGGCCGATCTTCATCACAACGGCGGCGTTGGCGTCGGCGAGGCGGCGCTCGAGCTCGTATTCGGGGAGCGTGCCGGAAAGCACGGTGAACACGTCGTCGCCTTGAGCGATCGGCGTGCCGATCGCCGACCAGCAGCCAGACATGCCGGTCACACCGGCGATCACCTCGGTCAGATAGCGGGGAGCAAGCCGTACATGCAGATGCATGTAGGAGCCGTAGAATAGCGGGTCGCCCTCGGCGATGACCGCGACCGTGCGGCCGGCGTCGAGATGTTGCGAGACCGATGCGGCGGCGCCGTCATAGAAGGCGCCCAGCGTCTCGCGATAGGCGGCGTCCTCTTTCGGGATCTCGGTTGTCACCGGATAGATCAGCGGCAGTTCCTCGACGCCGTCCTTGAAATGCGCGGCGGCGATGGCGCGCGCATTGCTCGAATTCCCCGCCTTGGCGAAATGCACCACGACGTCTGCGTTTTTAAGCGCGTCGATGGCGTTAAGCGTGAGCAGGCCCGGATCGCCTGGGCCGACGCCGACGCCGATGAGACGGCCGCTCATAATCCCGGCCTTGCCAAAGCATTGATCGCGGCCGCGGTCATGGCGCTGCCGCCCATGCGCCCGCGCACGATGAGATACGGCACGTTTAGCGGGTTGGCAGCGAGCGCCTGCTTGGATTCCGCGGCGCCCACGAAGCCTACGGGGATACCGAGAATCGCTGCAGGTTTCGGTGCGCCGGCCTCGAGCATTTCGAGCAAGCGGAACAGCGCCGTCGGCGCATTGCCGATGGCGACCACGCTGCCGCCCAGCCGGTCGCGCCAAAGCTCGAGCGCAGCGGCGGAGCGGGTAGTGCCGAGTTTCTCCGCCAAACCTGGGACGCGGGAATCGCGCAAGGTGCAGATCACCTCGTTGCTGGCGGGAAGCCGGGCGCGCGTGACGCCATGCGCCACCATTTCTGAGTCGCACAGGATCGGTGCGCCGCATTGCAGCGCCGCACGCGCGGCACTTACCAAATCCGGCGCAAACTCGATCATCTCCGCAGAGTCGATCTGGCCGCAGGCATGGATCATGCGCACGACAACCTCTGCTTCATCCTCCGTGAACCGGGAGAGATCGGCCTCGGCGCGGATGATGGCGAAGGAGCGCTCATAGATGGCGTCGCCGTCGCGCAGATAGTCCTGTTTAAGCATGGGCCACCTCGCGCGTTTCGATGATGCGCTCGATTTCCTCGACGACGCCGGCGGGGTTGGCATAGGACGATGGCGTGGCGCGTGCGGTGCCGTGGCGCACGATGCCGCAGCCTTGCTCGGTGCCGACGACAGTAAGCGGCGCGGAGGCAGGATAGGCGCAACCTTTAGCGCAGCCCGAGACGTGCAGAACGACGCGGTCGCCGTGCAGCGGCAGGTCTTGCGCAAGCGCGGCGGCGATTGCGCGGCTTTCGATCAAACCCGAAGCGCAAGCAGGTGCGCCGGGACACGCGACGATGCGGCGGCGTGAATCGGAGGGCTCCACTGCGAAGCCCAGACGCCCCGCCTCGTCTCTTATCGTCTTTACCTTTGTCCTCTTGAAAGGCCAAAGCAGCAGCGTGCGATCGAGCGCAGGCCGCGCCCATAAGGCACCGTGCGCACGGGCGGTCTCGGTAAGCGCCCTCAGCGTGTGCGCCTGGGCATGGCCAAAGGCGAGCCCCACGCCCAGCGCATAGAGATCGTCCTTGAGACAATGCGTGCCAACCGGCTCGGCGGGAAGCCGGGGCGGCGGGGAGGACTCAAGCACGATGCGGGTACGGATGGCGTCCCGGAAGGTAGCGATCCCGCCACGCCGCAGCACGTCGGCGGCACGCGCTTCCGGACCATATGCCGCAATCGACGCAAGGAGGTGCAGCACGACATTACACACCTCATCAGGCGCGACCGCACCAAGCGGCGCAGCCGTTGCTCCATCGCCTGCGAGCGCGATATGAAGCAGCGGACCGTCCGCCGAGGTGACAGCCCGGACTCTGATGTCCGCCGCAAGGGCATCGAGGTGAAGCCTGCCACCGCCATCCACGATCACCGACACTTTCGGGGCGAGCGCAAGCCCCGCTGCCGCAATGGCTTGGCGAAGCTCGCGTGCCAGCGTGTCGGCGTCGAGCAGGGCGGAAGGTTCGTCTCCCAGAGGGCCGGCGATGACAGGCACGCCATCGTTGATCTCGATACCGAGCGCAGAAACCGCAGCGGCGAAAGGCGGTGCCGAGTCAGGTCTGAGCCCGCGAACCTGGATGCTACCACGGGCGGAGATTTCCATCGTGCCATTGCCGTGCGTCCGCGCGGCGGCGCAGAGGCCGGCGAGCGCCTTGAGCTTCATGGGGCCGGCCGGCAGGAGGCGCGCGAGCAGCCCGTCACCGGTCGGCATCGGCGCCAACAGGCTCGGACAAGCGCCGCGAACAGAAGGCGCGATCATAATGCGGCCTCCGTCTGAGCCATCAGATCGGTGCCGAGATCGTTGCGCCGCGGATGCCACAGGCCCTTGCGACGCGCGGTCTCGAGACGTTCGGCGATGGCGCGCGCCGCGTCCGGGTTCTCGCGCAGGAGAAAGTCGCGCACGTCAGGATCGGCAAGATAAGCGTCGTGCACCAGATCGAACAGCGTGCTCGCAACCTGGCCCGTGGTCTCGGCGAAATCGACCAGGCGATCGACGGTTTCGGCGAGCTCCGCCGCGCCGCGCGCCCCATGCCGCATCATGCCTTCGATGAAACGCGGATTGGTGGCGCGCCCGCGCACGATCCGCGCCAGCGCCGCCGCCAACGGCCGTGCGCGCGGGCGGTTCGGATCGGTGGTGTCGAGCATGATGAGGTCGGCCTCGCGCCCGAGCGACGCGGCGGCCGAGGCGAAGCCACCGATATGGGCCACGTCCTCGGCGCCTTCGAGCAGGTCGCGGGTTGGGTCGTCGCTGCCATGCAGGAGCAGATCGGCGCGTGCCATCTCCGCGGCGAAGGCGCCGGGCCGCGCGGACCCTTCTCCTTCCGCGCCGCCATAGGCATGAGACGTGGCGGCGAGATAGGCGGCGCCGAGCGCGTCACGGTCTGGATCGCGCCCGAGCAATTCCTCAACGCCCGCGCCATAGGCGCCAGGCGCGTTGCCGAAGATGCGCGTCGGTGCGGTCTTCGCCACGCGCGCGGCAGCGGCGAGTGGATTCTCGTGATCGTCCTCCTCGCGCGCGGCAACAAGCCTGGTCGCCGCATCGAGCAAGGCGATCTGCGCCGGAAAGAGATCGCGGAACAGGCCCGAGATGCGCCAGGTGACATCGACGCGCGGCCTCCCCATCGCAGCGGTGGGCAGAGCCTCGATGCCGGTGACGCGGCCCGTGGCGGGATCCCAAACCGGACGGCAGCCCATCAGCGCGAGACCTTGCGCGATCTCTTCGCCGCCCGTGCGCAGCGTGGCGCTGCCCCATAGATCGATGACCAAAGCGCGCGGCATCTCGCCGTGGGTTTGAAGATAGAGGCGAACGACTTCATCTGCGGCGAGCTTGCCGAGCTCCATGGCTGTCGGCGTGGGCAGCACGCGCGGGTCGGCGGTGAACAAATTGCGCCCCGTGGGCAACACGTCGCGGCGGCCGCGCGCCGGGGCGCCGGCAGGGCCCGCGGCTACGCGCTTGCCGTCAAGCGCGGCGATCAGCGCCACGCTCTCGGCTTCGGCGCTCACCTGCCATAACGGATCGTTGGTCTCGGCGGACGTGCGTCCATACACATGCAGCCCGTCCTTCACGGCGAGGTCTTTCAGATCGCACAGCCAGGCGTCGATCTTGCGCAGCGCATCATTCGGGCACGTGCCGGTCTCGATGCCCGCCTCGCGCGCGAGTCCAGAGCCTTGCGCCTTATCCACGATCAGCTTGGCCAAACGCTCGCGGCGGCGGCGGTCGAGCCCGTCGGCGATGGCGTATTCATCGACCAGATGCTCAAGCTCCCGCGCCGCGCCCGACAGCTCGGTGTCGGCGAGAGGCGGCGGCAGATGGCCGATGGTCACGGCGGCGATGCGGCGCTTGGCCTGCGCCGCCTCGCCCGGATTACTGACGATGAAGGGGTAGATCACGGGAAGCGCGCCGACCACCGCTTCCGGGAAGCAGGAGCTCGTCAGCGCCACGGCCTTGCCCGGCAGCCATTCCAGCGTGCCGTGCGCGCCGAGATGCACTAATGCGTCAGCCTTGACCTCGTGCTGAAGCCACAGCCCGAAGGCGAGCAGGGCGTGCCGCGGCGGCAGTACGGGATCGTGATAGTCGGCGCGGCGCTCATGCGCGCTGCCGCGATCGGGTGGCAATGCCGCGAGAACCTTGCCGAACCGCGCGGCGCGAAACCGAAATGCGCCGTCACGGCAATCGGGATCGTCGGCCGCTTCGCCCCACGCCGCGTTCAAGCGCTCGGCAATATCGGCGGGCAGATCGCCAAGCAGTCTTGTGTAATCTTCGAGCGAGAGCGCCGGGTCGTCGGCGCCGCGCTCCAACTGCTGCAACAAGGCGCGGGCGCTCGCGGGCGTATTCCTTACGCCGTAGCCGGCTTCGGCAAGATCGGCGAGCAGGGCCACGATGCTTGCCGGCACGTCGAGCCCGACGGCATAGCCGGCGCGGCCCCCGGCAGCCGGATAATCGGGCAGCACCACGGCGATACGCCTTTGATTTCGCTTTGTTTTCTGCAATCGCGCGAGAGTCGCGACCCGGTCGGCGACCATGGCGATGCGGTCAGGCTCGGGCCGGCTGGCATAGGCGGTGAAGACGAGCGCATCGTCGCAGGTGAGCGCGTCCTTGAAGGCGATGCAGCCTATCAGCACGCGGCCGTCAAGCTCGGGCAGAACCACATGCATGGCGAGGTCGGCGGGACCGAGCCCGCGCGCGTTGTCGCGCCACGCCTCGCGGCGCGTGGTGGCGATCACCGCTTGCAGCACCGGCGCGTCAACCGCGTCGAGCGCTGATGCGTCCCCCCCGCCGCCGGCGGCAAACGCCGTGGTGGTGACGATGACCGAAGGCGCAAGCTGCTTCAGCGCGTCGCGGATGAAAGCACTGGCGTCCGTGTCTTTGAGGCTCGGGACGAAGAGCGGCGCAGGCGCAAGCCCACGTGCGGCAAGCGCCACACACAGCGCATCAATGGGTGCGGTGTCGGCAGCGAGCAGCGCCGAGCGATAGAACACGATCGGCACCACGGGATTGCCGGAAGCAAGCGTGGTCTGGAGCCGATCGAGAGTTATCACTCCTTGTCCCGGAAGATAGGCTGCCATGCGCGGCACGGATTGCGGCACGGCGACTTCGAGTTTCATTCCGGCACGGCGCGCGAGATAGCGGAGCAGCGCGCGCATGTTCTCGCGCCCGCCTTCGCGGAAGAACGCGAGCAGCGCTTGTAATTCATCCGGAGAAAGCGTCGAGGCTTGGTCGAGGCGGGAGTCGTCGCGATCCTCGCCGGGAAGAACGGCAAGCGCAATGTTGCGCTCGCGCGCGATAGACGAGAGCGCATCGACCCCGTAACGCCACCAATCGAGCCCGCCGAGCAGCCTGACCACGATCACCTTGGCGTGCCGCACCACCTTGTCGATCCAGAGATCGATGGACATCGGGTGGCGCAGATCGCGCAAATGCGCGAGACGCACGCTCGGCAGCTTATCCTTTTCAGCCGTGTAAGCTGCGGCAAGCCCGGCGAGATCGCTGTCGGCGAAGGACAACACCACGATGTCGCCCGGCGGCTGGGCGAGATCGACCGGCTCGACCAGATCGTCAAGATGCGTGGAGCTGGTCTGAAGCAGATGCATCACCTACCCGGAAAGACTCTTGGTCACGGCCTCGCGATCCAACCCCTTGAGCCCGATCACCACGAGGCTGCCCTTACGCGGCTCGGCCGCGCCCCAGGGCCGATCATAATAATGGCTGACGCGCGGGCCCACGGCCTGGATCAGGAGGCGCATGGGCTTGCTGGCGACAGCGGCGAACCCTTTGACCCGCAACACTTTTTGGTCCCCGGCGAGGGCGGCGATGCGCCCAGCCAGTAGGGCGGGATCGACAGTCTCGGGGAGCTGGACGACGAAGCTGTCGAAATCGTCGTGGTCGTGCTCAAGCTCGAGATCGTGATGCGTCATGCGGTTGTCGATGTCGTCCTCGGTGCCGACGCCGAGTCCGAGCAGCGCGGCGGGATCGACCTTGCCGTCGGCGACGGTGACGATGCTGACGGCGCGCGGCAAGGCGGCGGCCACCGCCGCAAGCGCCTTGTCGATGCCTGCGTCGTCGAGCAGGTCGCGCTTGTTGAGCACCACGAGATCGGCGCAGGCGATCTGGTCCTCGAACACTTCTTCGATCGGATCGTCGTGGTCGAGGGCGCTGTCGGCCGCGCGCTGGCGCGCAAGCGCGTCGAGATCGCCGCTGACCTGCCCGTCGGCAAGTGCGGCGCCGTCAACCACTGCCACCACGCCGTCGACGGTGACGCGGCTCTTGATCGCCGGCCAAAGGAACGCTTGCACAAGCGGCTTGGGCAGCGCGAGCCCTGAGGTCTCGATGACGATGTGCTCGACGGCGGGCTCGCGTGAGAGGATGGCGTCGAGCGCCGGCACGAACTCGTCGGCGACCGTGCAGCAGAGACACCCATTGGCGAGCTCGACGATATTCTCCTCGGGGCAGGCGGAGTCGCCGCAGCCTTTAAGGATCTCGCCGTCAATACCGACATCGCCGAATTCGTTGACGATCACCGCAAGTCTGCGGCCGTTGGCGTTGGCGAGCACGTGGCGGATCAACGTGGTCTTGCCCGATCCGAGAAAGCCGGTGACGATGGTGCAGGGAACGCGGGCAAGCGAAGTCATTCACTCTTCCTCCGGATAATCGATGGGGGGAACGCGGGCGATCAGCCCGCGCTTCAACACGTCGGGGCGTCCGACCCAGGGCAGCAGGCCGTCAGCCGACTTCGCCAGCAACTTTGCGCCTTCGATCAAGGCTTCCGCATCTTTGTCAGGATCGAGACCGCCGAACACATAGGTCCAGGCGCCGTCACGGCGGAGTGCCGCGCTCAGGCCCCGGCTGCAATTGGCGAGGCAGCGTATGCGGCGCACGCTGACTCCCGTGCCTTCGGCGGCACGCACAACCGCCCGCGCTAGCGCCGGTCCTTCGCGCGGAGCATCCTCGGGCTCGCCCGCGCGGCGGCAGGTGATGCACACATAGACAATGGCCGAGGTCGACACCTCGATCTCGTCGCCACGCTCGCGCGCAATGTCGGTGAGGGCCACCCGAAGCCGCTCCTTGGCTCGCTGCGACCGGGGTGCCAAAGCGGCCAGGATAAAGGCCGCCACTTACCAACCGTGGCCGAGGCACCCCGCCCGGCAGCCGATCAGATCGACGGTAGGTCTCCTGGCTCGCGGGTCTTTACCCTCGCCGCCTTCCCGGGATTTCCCAGTGGTCCTGTGGCTTGGGCTCGCCGCTTACAGTTGCGGGGGCAGCCGCGGATTTGGACGGAATGTCCGTACCGCGTTCCCTGTTCGCTCTCATCCTGAGAGACCGTCGATCCGGCCACTAAGGAGGCCATCAGCGCCTTTGTCAATGCAGTCCCCGAAGGGAAGTACTTAAACGGCGAAGTTCCCTGATCTAAAGTTCGCGCCAGCAGGATAGACGGATCGGCACGAGTTTTGGTGGAGACCACAAGCGATGAGTGATTGGACCCTCGTTGTAAAGGAAGCAGATTGGGCGTCGGAGCTGGAGCCGTATACGAAACGCATTCGCGCCCTTGGCGAGTCGTTCGTGGATATGACAGCTCAGATGCAAAAATTTCCAGGCTTACTGGACTTTGCACCGACTGCAGCGGGGTCAGTAAGGCATCGAGCGCTAATCAAGACGAACGAAACGGTTGCCTCTGCTCAGGAATTATGGAGCTCCATTTTGTTGCTGTGGAGTCAAGGTCATCTGCTTGCCGCAACGCATTGCGTGCGACTTATGCTCGAACTATGGGCGCTTCTGCTGTTCTTGCAATCAGAAATCATAGAGAAGCTCACCGACGGCTCCGATGCTGGACCGCTCGATGAATTGCTACAACGACTAATGCTAGGAACAAACTCAAATCCCTTGCTGCCCGCTGGACTACAAGGGCCTTTCGACCTTGTTCGAATAACAAAGCTCAACAAGATTGCTAAAGAGAAAATCATTACCTATCAGGAAGACTATGCCTTCCTGTGTGATGTGTCCCATCCGACCTTCATTCACTTTTACTTTCAGTTCGTCCGCCTTAAACCACTTTGGAGTAATCCATATGCCGTGAAGGAAAGGCATCGCATCTTGGAACACGTGACGAGCGCGTTAGAGCGCGCGATGTCAGGCGTTCGAGATGTAACCATCAAGATATACGAGGAATGCATTCCCCCTCTCGCATCAGAGATCGAGTCAGCAGCACAGGTAGTCGAGAATTCATAGTCATCATAGCCCGGGCGAGCCTGCCCGCTCTTAGGCTTGGTTGAAGCCAAGGCTAAGATAGACCCTGTCTTCTTTAGATACGCGAAGCCTGCTTGCGCGAGACCGTGCTGTGGCTATAGTCGTCGCGTCGTCGGTTCCCGCATGAGGCGGGACGTAAAAGGGAACGCGGTGAGGGAAACCAATGCCGCGGCTGCCCCCGCAACTGTAAGCGGCGAGCACCCCTCCACCTGCCACTGAAGCACGCGCTTCGGGAAGGCCGAGGGAAGGCGTCGACCCGCGAGCCAGGAGACCTGCCGGCGACTCAACCTTAACCGCGCCCTCGGGTGGAGGGCGCAAGGGGGATCAGATGAACGCCAATCCGCTACGCCTAGCTGCTTTCCTTGCAGTCGTTTGCCTCGCCGCGGTCTCGCCGGCTTCGGCCCATCATGTGATGGACGGCGAGTTGCCTTCGACCTTTACCCAGGGCCTGCTGTCGGGACTTGGGCATCCCGTGATCGGGCTAGACCATCTTGCCTTCCTCATCGCTGTCGGGGTCGCGGTTGGCGTTGGCGGGCTTAGTCTCGCGCTTCCCATCGTTTTCGTCGCGGCTGCGGCGCTTGGCGTCTGGCTTCATGTTCTCGAGTTCAATCTTCCGGGCATCGAACTGATCGTCGCCGCCTCCGTCGTCCTGATCGGCGTGCTGGTGGCCTTGGGCCGGCAGCTGCCGCTAGCCGCCTGGGCCGCCCTGTTCGGTCTCGCTGGCATCGCGCACGGCTATGCCTATGGCGAGTCGATCGTCGGCGCCGAGCCTGCCCCGCTCTGGGCCTATCTGCTTGGGCTCGTCATTATTCAGAGCGCCTTGTCGGTCGGCATCGCCATGATTACGCGCCGAAGAGGCGAAAGCGTCTCGGCAATCGCCCCGCGCCTGGCCGGCGCCGTGGTTGTGGGCGTGGGACTTGCCGCGCTTATCGGACAGCTCCTTCCAGGCGCGTAATGTCCCGATGACCAAGGCCGAAGCCTTGCATGGGCGCTTGACGCTCGTGCTCGGCGGCGCCCGCTCCGGCAAAAGCCGCTACGCGGAAAGCCTGATCGAGAAGCTGCCGAAGCCCTGGGTTTATGTGGCGACGGCGGAAGCACGGGACGCCGAAATGACCGACCGCATCGCCACGCACAGAGCGCGGCGCGGCGCGGGCTGGCAGACCGTCGAGGCGCCTCACGATCTCGCTGCCGCTATTGGCAAAGCACCGAGGGGGGCAGCGCTGCTGATCGACTGCCTGACGCTGTGGCTGTCAAACCGCATGCTGGCCGAGGCCGACATGGGGTCGGAGATTGAAGCGCTGGAGAAGACTTTGGCCGCCTACGATGGACCCATTATCCTGGTCGCCAACGAAGTTGGTTCAGGCATCGTACCGGACAACGCGCTCGGACGCCGCTTCCGCGACCTGCAAGGACTGCTCAATCAACGCATCGCTGCCCACGCCGACCGCGTGATCCTCATGGTCGCGGGGCTGCCGCTCACCGTTAAGGAACATCCATGACCAAGATCGTCGACGAGAAAAAAGCCGAGCGCCATCGCGCCAAGATGGAAAACCGCAAGGCACGTCAGGACGAGGAGCTCGCCGCCAAGACGGTGGAGAAGGGCCTGCTCATCGTCCATACCGGCACGGGCAAGGGCAAATCCACCGCGGCCTTCGGCCTCGCGCTCCGCATGCTCGGGCGCGGCAAGCGCGTCGGCGTGGTGCAGTTCATCAAGGGCGCCTGGCACACCTCGGAACGCGACGCGCTCGCCAAATTCGGCGACCAGGTGTCGTGGCACTCGATGGGCGAAGGCTTCACCTGGGAGACGCAGGACCTCGCCCGCGACATCGCCGCAGCCGAGCGCGCCTGGGGCAAGGCGCAGGAACTGATGGCCGATCCGAGCTTCGCGCTGGTGATCCTCGACGAGCTCAACATCGCGCTCCGCTACGATTATCTCGCTCTCGACAAGGTGCTGGCGACGCTCCAAGCGCGCCGGCCGGACCTCCATGTCGTGGTCACCGGGCGGAACGCCAAGCCCAAGCTGATCGAGGCCGCCGACCTCGTCACCGAGATGAACCCGGTGAAGCATCATTTCGCCGCGGGCGTGAAGGCGCAAGCGGGTATTGAGTTCTGATCGTGGCCGCCCGCGCGCTCATGTTCCAGGGCACGGGCTCCGACGTCGGCAAATCGCTGATCGTCGCGGGGCTGGCTAGGGCGCTTCAAGCGCGCGGGCTGAAAGTCGCGCCGTTCAAGCCGCAAAACATGTCCAACAACGCCGCGGTGACGCCTGACGGCGGAGAGATCGGCCGTGCCCAGGCGCTGCAAGCGCGTGCCGCGCGCGTGAGCGCAAACGTGCATATGAACCCGGTACTGCTCAAGCCGCAAAGCGAGGTCGGCGCGCAGATCGTGGTGCATGGCCGCGTCTTTGGCCGCGCCAACGCCGCCGACTTTCAGCGCATCAAGCCTGAATTGATGCCGTTCGTGTTGGACAGCTTTGCGAAATTGAAGGGCGACGCCGACATCGTGCTGGTCGAAGGCGCGGGCAGCGCCTCGGAAATCAATCTGCGCGCCAACGACATCGCCAATATGGGCTTCGCCCGCGCCGCCAATGTCCCGGTAGTGCTGATCGGCGATATCGACCGGGGCGGCGTGATCGCGAGCCTGGTCGGCACCAAAGCGGTTATCGATGCTGAGGACGCCGCGCTGATCCGTGGCTTTCTCGTCAACAAGTTCCGTGGCGACCCGGCTCTGTTTGCCGATGGCATGGCGCTGGTCGCGGCGGCGACGGGTTGGGAGCCGCTCGGGCTCATTCCATTCTTCCCGAAGGCACGGCTGCTGCCGGCCGAGGATGCCGTGGCGCTCGATCAGAAGCGTCCGGAAAAGACAGGCGCGCGGATCAAGGTCGCAGTGTCGATCCTGCCGCATATCGCCAATTTCGACGATCTCGATCCGCTCGACACCGAGCCTTCCGTGGATCTCGTGCGCGTGCGCCCCGGCGCGGCGCTGCCAGGCGACGCCGATCTCGTCATCCTGCCGGGCTCGAAGGCCACCATCGCCGATCTCGCCGCGCTGTGCGACGCCGGCTTCGATATCGACATCGCCGCGCATTTGCGTCGCGGCGGCGCGGTGCTCGGGCTGTGCGGCGGCTATCAGATGCTCGGCCGGTCGCTGCACGATCCAGACGGCATCGAGGGACCGGCTGGCTCGGTCCCCGGCCTTGGTCTGCTCGACGTCGAGACCACGTTGACGGGCGAGAAGCGTCTCGAGCCGGTAACCGGCACGTCCTTCGACGGCGCGCCCCTCACCGGCTACGAGATGCATATGGGCGTGACGGCCGGCCCCGACTGCGCCCGCCCCTTCGCGCGTTTCGCCGATGATATTGACGACGGCGCCATTTCCCCCTCCGGCCGCGTCATCGGCACCTATATCCACGGCCTGTTCGCCGACGACCGCCAGCGTTCCGTTTGGCTAAAGCGCCTTGCCGCCGGAGAATCGGAGATCGCCTATGAAGCCTTGGTTGACGAGACAATCGACCGGCTCGCCGCCCATCTCGAAGCCCATGTCGATATCGACCGCCTGCTCAAACTATCTAGATAGCGATCGCGATAACGGCGGCGATCAGCGCCACGATGCCGATCAGGATGGCGTCGGCGCGCGCATAGAGCAAAAGCGCCGCGCGGATATCGGCGGCGCCGACATCGCGCCGCCCATCCCCCATCCACGCGCCATCGATATGCAAATCGCCGTAGCGTCGCGGCCCGCCGAGGGCGAGGCCGAGCGCGCCGGCCACCGCCGCTTCCGGATAACCGGCATTGGGCGAGGCATGTTGCGAGGCGTCGCGCCTGACCGCTTCCCAGGCATTCGCCACCGATGCGCCGGGCGTAAAGGTCGAAGCGCCGACAATCGTGAGCGCGGCAAGGCGCGACGCCGGCAGATTGACGAGATCGTCGAGCTTCGCCGCGGCCCAACCGAAATCTCGGTGCCGCGCGTCTCGATGGCCGATCATGCTGTCGGCGGTGTTGATCCCCTTATAGATTGCTGCGCCAGGCAGACCGCCGATCACCATCCACAAGGCGGACGCCACGACTCCGTCGGAGAAATTCTCGGCCAGGCTCTCGATCGCCGCCCGCGCCACGCCGGCCTCGTCAAGTTCGGCGGTTTCGCGCCCGACGATATGCGATACTGCCGCGCGCGCCGGTTGAAGGTCGCCGCTTTCAAGCGCGAAGGCGACGCGGGCGACATGGGCATAGAGGCTTTTCTGAGCGAGCAAGGTGCTGGCGAGGATGGCTACCGCCACGATCCCGAGGGGAAGCAGCAGCAGGCACCGTTCGATGACGAGCGACGCAACGCCGACCGCGAAAACGAGGATGAGAACCGCAAATACGCCGGCTCTTCGGCGCAGCGCAGGGTCGTCGGCCTCGCGGTTGAGGCTACGGTCGAGCAGGCCGATCAGCCGCCCCATCCAGGCAGCGGGATGGCCGATCCGGCGCGCCACCCAGTCGGGATAGCCGAACATGGCCTCGATCAGCAGCGCAAGTAACGTGACCAGCGCGTTCATGGCTCCCTCATCCGAGCTTGCCCCGTTCCATGGCGGCGATCTCGCCGACGCCCGCAAGCTGTTCCCCGGCGCGCCCGAACCTTTCCTCGACCTGTCGACCGGGATCAATCCAAATCCCTATCCCGTCCCGGCGCTCGCGCCCGATTTATGGACGAAACTGCCTGAGCCAGAAGCCCTATCGCGGCTTGCAGCGATTGCGGCAGAAGCCTATGGCGCGCCGTCTTCTGCACATGTGGCAGTGGCCCCGGGCACGCAAATTTTGATGGCCCTTGCCGTGGGCCTCGTGCCGCCGGGCCGCGCCGCGGTGCTGGGGCCGACCTATGCCGAGCATGCGCGCCTGGCGCGGCTTGCCGGCCATCGGCTCACCGAAGTCTCCAATGTCGATGAGCTTGGAGAGGCCGATCTCGTCATCGTGGTCAATCCGAACAATCCCGATGGCCGGGTCGTGGACAAGGAGGCGCTGCTGGCCATTGCCGACCGGCTGCGCCCGCACGGCGGTCTGCTCATCGTCGATGAAGCGTTCATGGATGCCGGGCCTGACGGGGCGAGCCTTGGCGATGAAGCGGCCCGTGGCAACATCGTCGTGCTCAGATCCTTCGGCAAGTTTTTCGGCCTTGCCGGTTTGCGGCTCGGCTTTGCGCTGGCGAGCACTGACCTTGCCGCGCGTCTCGCTGCTTCGCTCGGGCCGTGGCCCGTTTCGGGCCCGGCTCTGACCATTGGCACGGCGGCGTTGGCCGATACGGCATGGCGCGACGCGACCCGCGTCTCTATCGCCGGTTCGGCGCAACGCCTCGATGCGATGCTCACCAATGCGAAGCTTGAAATTGTCGGCGGCACGGCGTTGTTCCGCCTGGTGCGGTCGCCTGCTGCCTCTGAGTTGTTTCAGCATCTCGGACGTGCCGGCATCTTCACGCGCCGTTTTGCCGAAGAATCGTCATGGCTGCGCTTCGGGCTTCCCGGCGACGAGCCGCAATGGCAGCGTCTCAGCGCCGCGCTCGACTCATTCCGCAATAATGAGATTAGTGCGCCCAGCGCCTGATGTGCTGTTGGGCCGCTTCGAGATTGCCTTGTGCCTCTTCCGGCAAGAGCTTGGCGATGACGCCCATGGCGAGCTCGACGGAGATGTCGCTGCCGCCGCACTCCTTGAGCTGGTCGCGCAGCCAGCCGTAAATCTCCTCGTCGCCGGATTTGAGGCCGACGGCGATCTCTTCAAGCATCTGCACCAGTGATTCCCCTGCCATCGCGCCCTCCATCGGCCGAGCGAATAAGCTCATGCTCGCGGTCACGCCTCCTTGGTGCTTCACCCGACTCGCGATCATACTCGCTTTCGCCGCGCTCTAAGTTGCTAACCGGCAACAGTGGCGAGACTTTTCGCGCTAGTCCTCGCCGGGGCCGACAAAGGGAATCGGCTTGATCGAGGCGGTGGTGGTGAGGTCGCCAGAGGGGGCTTCGGCCACCGGCACGCCCCCCCGTCCAGGCTGCGGCCGGCAATAATGGCGTCCGCGCGAGGCGTTATTGACCAAGAGGTCCACATGAATGTGGTTGTAGTGGAAGCGGTCGCTGCCCGGTCCGAGCACGGTGTAGAACTCCCGGCAGGCCCCGGCGAATGCTTCTTGCAGAAAGGCCCGCTCGCGCGCCGTGCCGCGCCACCAGCCTTTGACCACGGTGATCTCGTGGCCGTTGGCGAGGCGGAAGCCGGCGATGTCCAGCGCATTGCCGAATGAATGCTCTGAGAGGCGTCCCCTTCGGCTGCCGTTACGCCCGCGGCAGTTATAGGAGGCGATTTGCCTGACCTCCACCACCGGCATGCCGAGCTGGCGATGGGCAGCCGGCTGCACCGAATTCTGCACCCAGCGGTCGAGCGCGGCGGTCATCGGACAGCCGATGGTCGCCGTGGGCTTGATCGCCACCCTGCCGCCCATGGCGCCCGACACTTTGAGCGGGGCCTGGAGGCCGCAGGCGCTCGGGCCTTTGAGCCGTGATGAGGCCTGGACATAGGACGAGGCTCTGACCACGCCGCTTTTCAGGCAGGCATCTTCCGCCCGGTCGCGCCATTCGGCCCGGGACTCATAGGGTGCGCCGCCCCCGCCGCAGCCGTAAAGGCCCGCGGCCAGCACCATGCACGCCAGGAGATACGCAAAACGGGGCTCCATGACCCCCGAAATTGGACCAAGGGTCTGAACAATCTTTCAATAAAGCCTGATGAAGAAGGGCCGCCCGCGAGGCCAGCAAAGGCCAAAAACGCATAGATGCGCCAAAGCCGCCCACCCTTAGGGGCCGCAGCCAAGCATCACTTCAACGATTCGGTTAATTCCGCGGCCCTGCCGAATTTGTAGTTGAGGCCAGCCCGGACGATGTTGAAGTCCGTGTCGCTAGCGGAGAATCTGTAGATTTCGGGGGCTCTCGGCGGAGGGTAATGGGCTGTTCCCGAAAAGTCCTCACCGTCAAAGCGGGCGAACAGGTACTCCGCCTTGATCGTCCAATTCGGGCTCCAGGCAAATTCCGCGCCCCCGCCGACCGTCCATTCGGTATTTATATCGCCTCTAGCGTCGATCAGGCCGCCGCCGCAGGGCGGGACCGTATTGCAGAAGTCGTGATTGCGAACTTCGCCGTCGCTAAATGCGACACCAGCGGTGCCGTATACGAGCCATCGATCCATGGCGATGCCTAAGCGGCCCCGCACGGTGGCCAGCCAGTTCATTTCCACGCTGACATAGGTGTCGGACCCCCAGTCTGCCACCGAACTGGCCGGGGTCTTCCTGGCGAAGAAATCGAAGCCCGAAAAATCGGCTTCGACACCCACGACGAGATTATTGAAGGCGTGGTTGTAGCCGATCTGGCCCCCGCCAATGAAAGCGGTCTCGTCTGGAGTTTTTGTGACTTCACCCGGAGCGGGGTTGTTCGCAAAATAATTGAAGCCCTCGAGATCCACGAAGGTCGTGTCGCCGCCAAATCCTGCGCCGGCGTTACCGCCGATGTAGAATCCGCTCCAGGTGAAGGGGTCGGCATTGGCGGTTGCCGGGAAGCCCAACAGGGCCAATCCGGCGAGGTAAAGGCTCAATCGAGCAGGCTTGTTCATGTGGCCTCTGACGCGAACCGTGTGGGTGGCGTGGGCCACAGCCCGTGCGTCTCTCTAGGCGGCCGTGTTTAGCGTTCGCGTGAAAAACCCCGGCCGAGCGAACTCGACCGGGGCTGGCACATGCCGGAGAGATAAAAGGGCTATCTCGTAGTCGTTTAACCGAGCTTCAACGGCTCTGTCACAACGGCCTTTTCATGATGGCCAAAGCAGCCGCCAAGGCCGATCGCAGCCGAAATAACAATAGCGAGAGCAATAAAGACACGCATGGCTATCCCCCGTTCCCCCATCGTTTCTGGTTATGAATATAACCCTTTCTACGGAGAAAGCTGTGACACTTAAGCCACGCCTCGACTAAAATTAAGGGGTGCTAGGCCTGCCGAGACCCGCCGGATTCCAAGGCCGATCAAGCCACCAGCAGCCAAAATCCCATAACGATCAAGGCCGTGGACCAGACGAGATCGAGATTGATCCAGCCGCGCCTCAAGAAGCCGAGCCCCACCCACTCATAGACGATGAGGGCGACGGCGCCGGTCGTGACCAGCATGGCAAGGCTATGCACGGCGACGGCGAGCGAGGCGATCCAAAGCGACAAGGCGGCCGGCATGTGGTGGACGTGCTCGCCCACCTCCTGCCACGGCATCAGCACCGGGATCAGCATCATGCCCGCGCCGTGCGCCATGGCCATCACGAACGACCAGACGAAAAGACCGAGGAGACCGGTCCTCATGCCGATCCTCACGCGGTGACGATGGCCGTAGATCAGGTGATAGACGCCCCAGGCGATCAACAGCAGTCCTGAGCCGATACGTAAAGACAGCGGATCGATTGCTGAGCCAAGCCCCATCACCGCGTAAACGACAACAGCGATTGCTGCCGCATGGCCGAGAGCGATTGGGATGAGCGAGAGCAGCACGACGCGGCGGCTCTGCCGGTAGAGGCCGAGCGCCACAGCAAACAACCAGCCCATGGCCGGGTTGAGCCCGTGAAAAGCGCCGAGTGCAATCAGCACCAGCCATGGGGAGGTCACGGGTAGCAGTAGGAATCGGACGAGCAGTCGCCGCCTTGTAGGCGCACCTGATGCGGACGATGGCTCTTCGGCCAGGTCACGAAGAACTTCTCGTCGAATGCGATGCCGCCGTCAGGCCCGGCATCGAGCTTCACCATCCAACCGTCGATCCCATCCGGATAAAATTGCGTATCGACCGCGCCGTAGAGCGAGTTGGTGAAATAGACGCGCTTACCGTCGCGGCTAATCTCCACCATTTGCGGCCCGCCGTTCAGCGGACCGTTCGCTGCCGGGTGCGAGGCGTGCGACACGATCCCGCCGATCCGGACCTTGCCGGTGAGCTTCGGCGCGAACGGGTCGCTCACGTCATATTGGTGGAGGTCGCCCGTGCCCCAGCAGGAGACATAGAGGAAGCGGTCGTCCATGGAGAGATCGATATCGGTGACGAGCGGCGGCACCGCGCCGAAACCCTTCAGCACCGGCGGCAGGAGATCGGGATCTGCGGGCTCGGCTGGGATGTCGATGATCTTCTTCACCGCCCATTTGTCGCCGTCGCGATACCAGGTCCAGATCGAGGACGAGAGGTCCTTTAGGCTGACCACGGCATTGACGAAGCCATAGGCCTTGGTCGGATCGTGCGCGGGTCTAAGCTCGAACACGAGCTGATAGTCTGGGCCGAAATCGATCTCCTGGAGGTGCTTGCGTTTTTGCAGGTCCCAGAAATGCAAGCGTCGCCCATATTGTGCGCCAAGCAGAATCTCGGGTACGAGCCCGTTCTCTACGGTGTTCGGCGCGCCCCATTCGCTCGTGACCAGCGTGTCGTAGCCGAGATGCCACCACGCGTCGTAGGCGAGACGCTGCGGCCCGCGCTCGACCTCCCAGCGGCCGAGAACGTCGAAAGTTTCGGGATCCATGAGGAACACGCCGCCGGGCGTGTCGCCCTCGGCATTGCCAAGCGCCGAGACATAGATGCCGTCGGGCCCGCAATGCACCGTGTGCGGTCGGCTGTAGCCTGTCGCCTCGATCAGCTCTTCGGGCTCAATCACCCGCACGATGGCCGGGTTTTTCGGATCGGGCTTGGTGTCGAGGATGTAGATGCGCGAGGAGCGTAAGCCCGGCACGATGAGATAGCGCCGCTCGACATGCGGGTGTGGCGCGTTGGGACAGAGGCAGGACGAGCACGCGTTCCAGCCATAATGATGCAGCTCGTCGCCGGTCTTCGGCATGTCCACGCCGCCGACGATCTTGGCATAAGTCGGTGAAGACGAATCGACATCGACCACGGCGATTGCATCCGGAACGTCGCGGTTAGGCGCGAAGGTAGCGACGTAAGCGAGCGTCTCGGCCGGCCCCTTGGCCGCAAGCCGGGGGGATGGGTAGAAGGTCGGATCAGGCGTCCATCTTGTCATTTGGATCATCCTCCTGGGGGTGCCCATCATCACGCCTTGCTGCGCCCGCGACAAGACGCACCGGACGCGGAAGTTTCCGCCGCAACTTGAGCCTTAACCCCATGACGTCCTCCCATGGTTTCAGTCGAGGCCGAGCGCCTTGCGCGCCTTGGCCGTGATCGATTGACGTGTCGAGAAAAAACCCTCCCATGGGTCGCTTTTGAGCTTCTTCAGACGCGCCGGCAGGGTCTTGACCGTATAGGGCGCGCCGCCGGTGAGCGATTTGAGCTCGTCCCAGCGGAGCGGCGAGGCCACCGGCGCACCCTTCTTGGCGCGCGTCGAGTAATTGGCGATGGACGAGCCGCCGCGCTGGTTGCGAAGATAATCGACGAAAATTTTGCCGACGCGCGTGCGTTTCAGCGGGTTCGCCGTGTAGCGGCCGGGCCGCGCAGCGACAAGCGCGTCAGCTACCGCCTTTGCGAAGGATTTCACTTCCGGCCAGCCCTGCTTCGGCGTGAGCGGCGCCACGAGATGCAGCCCCTTGCCGCCGGTCGCCTTGAGGAAGCTCTTCAATCCGAGATCCGCGAGGAAATCGCGCACCTCTTCAGCGGCCGCCTTCAGCACCGCGAAGTCGAGATCCTCGTCGGGATCGAGGTCGAAGACGAGGCGGTCCGGCTCCTTGATGTGCGCGAGAGACACGCCCCAATCGTGGATCTCGAGCGAGCCGATCTGCACCAACCCGAACAGGCCCTTTTCGCTGTCGATGTACAGATAGGGCTTCTTGCTCTCGCCGCCTGAAATGGGAATCTGCTTGATCGCCTCGCTCATGCCTTTCATGGCGTGGCGCTGGAAGAAGTGCTGACCCTGAATCCCGTCGGGGCAGCGGACCAGGCTGATCGGCCGTTTCGCGACATAGGCGAGGAGATGAGGCGCGATCGCCTTGTAATAGCGAGCAACGTCAAGTTTGGTGAGCCCGATATCCGGGTAATACACCTTGTCGGGATTGGTGAGCTTGATCCCATCGAAGCTGACGTCGCCAGCCTTCTTGGCGGGTGCAGTTCTGGTCGTGGCCATGCCGGCCTCCTCGTCGTCGGATTGCTCGTTACGGACCTCAGGCGCCTTCTTGTCGTCGCGCAGGCCCTTGAAGCTTGGATGCCTGAGCCGCCCGTCGGGCGTCTTTTCTGTGTAGGCGACTTGGCAGACGAGCTTCGGCTCGAGCCATACCGCGTCCTTGCGCTCTTCGCGCGGCACCTCATCGAAGGGCGACGAACGCCGCTCCAGCGGCGTGAATGTCTTGGCGAGCCTGGTGAAATCGCGAGCGTCGAACCCGGTGCCGACCTTGCCCGAATAAACGAGCTTGCCGTCGGCGAACGTGCCGAGCAGGAGCGAGGAAAAAGGCTTACCCTTCACCTCCGAGCGGCTATAGCCGCCGATCACGAACTCGCCAGTCTGATTGCATTTGATCTTAAGCCAATCCCGGCTGCGCCCCGAGCGGTAAGGTGCGTCGGCGCGTTTCGACATGATGCCTTCGAGCCCTGCTTCGCGCGCTTGCGCGAAAAACTCGGGGCCAGAGCCTTGCACATAATCGGCATAGACCAGCGAGTTGGATACGCTTTTCGCTGACATCAGCTTGGCGAGTCGAGCGCGCCTCTCTTTCAGCGGCTTGTTGCGCCAGTCTTTGCCGTCAAGGAAAAGCAGATCGAAGATGAAATAATGGATGGCGGAGTTCGCGGTGTCGATATGCTCTTGCAGCGATTTGAAGTCGGTCAGACCCGACGGCAGCACGAAGGCCACTTCGCCGTCGAGCAGCGCGCTGTCGGCCGGCAAGGTCTTGAGCGCCTGGGCGATGGTGGGGAAGCGCACCGTCCAGTCGAGGCCGCTTCGGCTGAACAGGGTGATGTCGTCGCCGACTTTCCGCGCGAGGATGCGGTAGCCGTCATATTTGACTTCGTGCAGCCAGTTCCGTCCTTGCGGAACCTCGCTGTCGAGCGTGGCAAGCTCAGGAGAGACGAAGGTGAGCTTTACCGCGCGGGCTTTCGCACCGGTTTTGCTGTTACCGCGCGCTTGCTTCGCGTCTGAGTTTTTTTTTGAGCCTTGTTGGAGGTCCAGACCGCGGAGTCCTCGCCGGTTTCGATCTGGTCCATGGTGCGGCCGCTCTTGACGCTGGTCATCTCGGTCAGCGTCGGCTCGCCGCCGTTCTCGGCATGGTCGTCGCGCTTCTTGATCAGTAGCCAGTTCTCGCGCTTGCCGCCGGTGCGGTCCTTCTTCATGCGCACCAGCACGAAGTCGCCGTTCAGGCGATGTCCGTGCAAGCGGAACTTGAGGTCGCCCTTGGCCAACCCTTCGTCGATGTCGTTGAGCGGCTCCCAGGTGCCCTCGTCCCAGATCATCACCGGGCCGCCGCCATATTCGCCCTTGGGGATCACCCCCTCGAAGCCGCCATATTCGAGCGGATGGTCCTCGGTCCTGACGGCGAGGCGCTTTTCGTGAGGATCGAGGCTCGGGCCCTTGGTCACGGCCCAGCTCTTCAGCACGCCGTCATGCTCGAGCCGGAAATCGAAATGGGTGCGCCGCGCCGCATGTTTCTGGATGACGAAGCTGTTGCCTTTGGCCCGCGCGCGCTTGGCGCCCGGCTCCGGCGTCTTGCCGAAATCCCGCTTCGCCTTGTAGGTGGCGAGCAGGTCCTCGCTTCGCGCCCGCGCCATGCTTTTAAGCCGATTTCCGCTTGGGCGTCCGCGCCGCCTTCTTGCCGTTGGCGCCGCGCTTTGACGCCGTCTTGCCGGAAGCGGCCCCTTTGCCTTGCTGCACGCTCTTCTTCAGCGCGTCCATGATGTTGATCACCTTGGCGCCGCCGGGTTCTGCGGTAATGATCTCGGGCGCGCGGTTCTCGATCTTGGCGTGAATCAGCTCCCACACGGCTTCCGCATATTCGTCCTTGAACTGCTCAGGCTCGAACTTGCCGGATTTGCGCTTGACCAGCTCCTTGGCGAGATCGAGCGCCTCCTTGTCGACCTTGACCGCGGCTATCTCCTTGAACAGCGCGTCGGCCGAGCGGATCTCGTCGGCATGACGCAGCACTTCAAGCAGCAGGCCTTTGCCGTAGGGCCTGATCGCCACGATATTGCCGCGGCCGCGCAGGATGAGCTGGCCGACGGCGATCTTGCCGCTGTCCTTCAGCGCCTTTTGCAGAATCACGTAACCCTCATCGGCCATGTCGCCGTCGGGCATCAGGTAATAAGGCGTTTCGTAATAGCGCGGGTCGATCGCCTCTTCATCGACGAAGCGGGTGAGCTCGATGGTCTGCTTGCTCTCTAATTTCAGATCGTCGATCTCCTTGGGATCGAGCAGGACATATTTGCCCTTCTCGAATTCGTAGCCCTTGGTGATCTCCTCGTTCTCCACCGCACCAACGCCGGGTACGGTCTTCTGGTAGCGGACGCGCTTGCCCGTCGGCTCATGGATCTGGTGAAACTCGATGCGCCGCTCGGAGGTCGTGGCCGGATAGAGTCTGACCGGAATATTGACCAGTGAGAGCCGCAAATGGCCGGTCCAGAAAGCGCGCGGTGCCATACTCGTTACTCCTCGCTGAAAGCCGCTTCGTGAAGATTCCGCCGGAATCCGGCGGATTCAGGCTCACTTCTCTACATTATAACCGCTTTCCTTAAGCGTAAGTTCGAGCGCGTCGGGAAAGGTCAGCTTGATCATTTTCCCGAGACATTGGCCGTTCTCGTCGAGGTCCTGGTCGCAGGTCTCGAGCCCCCAATCCGACTCCTTGTCGTAATGGGCGAGCATCAGCTCCCAGGCGGACTTGCCCTCGCCGAGCCGGATCTTCTCGCCGACATAACCCGCCAGGAAGCCGTTCGAATTGTCCTCCGGCACATTGCCGATCATGTTCTTGAGCCAGGCTTCGTGCGCGGGGCGGAAGCGTGGATCGCCGCTAACATTCTTGACGGCGCCGTCCTCGACGGCGAGCACTTCGAGCGGCGTCTCCGAACAGGCATAGCAGGCGAAGGTGTACAGAAAGGCGTTGTCACGTATCTCGAACTCGTAGCGTCCATCGCCGTCGAGATCGACCGCGAGCATGGGGCCGCCGTCGAAATCGCCGACAACAAGGCTCGACCAGGCCGTGCCGTCGGCGTTGCTCACGATCACGCTCGTGTCCGAGCAGCAATGCGCCCCTCCGGTGAAGAACGACACCACCACCTCCGGGTGGGCGTTGCTTGGATCGAGCTCGGCGATCTGCACGCTGACCGGCGGGTCGTCTGAACCGGTGCCGTCGGTTTCGATCTTGGCGACTTCGCGGTCGTCGACGAACACGGTCACGACAGGATTGCGGGTGACGCTGCCATCCTCATTGGTGGATTCGACGTAAGTGAGCGCCGCCTTGACCGGCCCTTGCGAGATCTCCTGGGGGGTGGGCTCCGCGGCCTCTTCACCGCCGCCCGCCTCGATCCTGGGCGCGTTGTCGATGCCCGCAACATCGGGCACATCGAGATATTTGGCGTCCAGCTGCCTGACGGCTTCGGCCAGGCTTTGCCCCGCTTCTGCCGGGCTCGGCAGGAAGGCGAGGCTAAGCAACCCCAAAAGCGGCATACGCAAGCAGCAATGCAAAACCATCGGGACGCTCTCTAATCCGTCGGATTGGCGCTCCGAGGCGCCATTTTGCGCATTCTAGCGCGAGGCAGCTTTGTGTCACAGCCCCTTGGCGGAGAGGACTTGGCGCATGCGGCATCCCGGATGGTGTGCTAGGAGTTTATGTACCGCGATGCGGAGTTTGGCTCGGGGCCCCAACTGCGACCAAACGATGAACGATACCAACCGGAAAACCAAGCCCTTGACGCCCGCCGCGATCATCACCGGGGCAACCCAAGGCATCGGCCGGGCGCTGGCCGAGGAGTTCGCCCAAGGCGGCCATGCGCTCCTCCTGGTCGCCCGCGACGAAGCTAGGCTCGCCGAGGCCGCGCGCCAGCTGGCTGAAAGCCACAAGGTGGAGGTCGGATTCGCCGCGTGCGACCTCTCTACCGACGAAGGCTGCGACCGCGTCGAGCAGGCGTTGCAGAAATTCGGTTTCTACGCCGACATCCTGGTCAACAACGCCGCGATCATGACCGCCGGCTTCTTCCAGGACGAGACATTGCCGAAGCTCAGGCAGATCGTCGACCTCAACGTCCGCGCCGTGGTCGATCTCACCCACCGCTTCCTGCCGGGGATGATCGCGCGCGGCCAAGGCGGCGTGCTCAACATCGCCTCGGTCGAGGGCTTCATGCCGGTGCCGTACCAGGCGACCTACGCCGCCACCAAGGCGGCGATGATCTCGCTCAGCCGCGCGCTCGCCTACGAGACCATGGGCACCGGCGTGCGCATCTCGGTGGCCGCGCCCGGCCCGATCGCCACGGACATGCACGCCAAGGCCGGCGCGGAGCATTCACGCTACGTGCAGTTCCTCCCCATGATGAGCGCCGAGGACATGGCGCGCGCGGCCTATCTCGGCTTCAAGCGGGGCAATTGGGTGATCCTCGCAGGCTGGTTCAACCGGCTGGTCGCGCTCGGCGTCCGCTTCATTCCCGGCATTTTGCTGATCCCCTCGGTCGGCTGGTTCTTCCGCGTGCGCGACGCCGAAGGCAATCTGCAGGAGCCGCGGGCGCCGGCAAAGCCGCAAGGCCCCGAGCCGCCGAAGGCGAGTGATTATCCGCCAGCTCGCCCTGTAGAGGACAAGGACGCGCGCCGCGCTTCGTGACTCTCATCGTTTCGAAGGGTGGTGGAGCCGGACGGGATCGAACCGACGACCTCAGCAGTGCGATTGCTGCGCTCTCCCAACTGAGCTACGGCCCCTGATGCGGGGCATTTAGGGATTGGCCTTCCAGCCTGTCAATGGTTCGAGACGCGCTCTTCGGGCGCTCCTCATCATGAGGCAATATTCCGCATCCTGAGGAGGGCCGAAGGCCCGTCTCGAAGGATGCCGCCCTTGCCTGGTCGCCTTCTGTCCGCTACATGGTCCGGCCAAGCCGGAGGGGGTCTTTGATGGTGCCATTGATCGGATTCATCGTTCTCGTCATCGACCTCTATATCTGGGTGGTCATCGCCGGCGCCATCCTGAGCTGGCTGATCGCCTTCAACGTGGTCAATACCAGCAACCGTTTCGTCTATACGGTGGCCGAAACGCTCTACCGCATCACCGAGCCGGCGCTGCGCCCCATTCGCAGCGTGATCCCCAATCTCGGCGGCATCGACATCTCGCCGGTCATTCTCATCCTGTTCCTGCTGTTCATCCGCGACGTGGTGCTGCTCGGCTGGCTCCTGCCGGCCGTCATGCCCGCCCCCACTCTTTGAGCGCAACGCGCCTCAACCTGCGGCGCACCAATTCGGGTGTCATGCTGACGGTGCGGCTGACGCCGAAATCCGCGCGCGAGGAGATCGTCGGCGTCGAGACCTTCGGCGAGGAGGCCGTGCTTAAGGCGCGGGTGCGCGCCCTGCCGGAAGACGGCCGCGCCAATGAAGCGCTCGAAAAGCTCATCGCGCGCTGGCTCAAGGTGCCGGCGTCTTCGGTGAGCGTCGTTCAGGGGAGCAAGTCGCGGCTGAAGCAGGTGAAGATTGACGGTGAGCCTGACGAGCTCGCAGCAGCCATCGCCGCGTTACTGGGGTAAAGCTGCGGTGATTTCTTGGACGATGGCGTCCGCCGCCTGGCGCGGATCGGCGGCGCGGGTGATGGGCCGTCCGACCACAAGATAATCCGCACCCGCTTTGATGGCGGCTTGAGGCGTCACGACGCGTGTCTGGTCTTGCGTGTCGGCGCCGGCAGGCCTTATGCCCGGCGTTACGATCAGAGTTTGCCGCAGTCGCTCGCGGAGCGCGCGTGCCTCTTGCCCGGAGGCGATGACCCCGTCGAACCCGCCATCCCGCGCCATCATGGCGCGGCGCTGCACCACCGCGAGCGGCGCTTCGTCGATGCCGTGCTCGGCGAGATCGGCGCGCGACAAATTGGTCAGTACCGTCACGCCGAGAAGCTTAAGCTTCGTGTCCCCCCGGCCGCGCACCGCAGCCGCGATCGTCTTACGGTCCAGCGCGTGCACCGTCAGGAAGGTTGCGCCGCTCTCAGCGATCACCGCAGTCGCGCGTTCGACCGTCGCCTCTATGTCGAGCAGCTTGGCGTCGATGAATACGGCGCGGCCTTGGCTTGCCAGCTCTTGCGCCAGCGCGAAGCCGCCAGAGAACAGAAGCTCGAGCCCGATCTTGTAGACGCCGACGCTGTCGCCGAGCCTGTCTATCAGCGCCTTGGCCTCTTCGACATTCGGCACGTCGAGCGCCACGATGAGCCTGTCGCGGGTAGAAGTCATGGGTGAGCAAATCTTCGCGCGCAGACGGCGAGCGCCTCGATCACGTCCGCGCAGAGCTTCTGCTGCGTCTCGTCTTTCAGGCTGCCATCCTCCTCGAAGGCGGTGCCTGCGCGCGGCACCGCGAGCTGCTGCGGGATCACCAGCGCGCCCATGCCGACCCCCAGGATCTGGCGCAACTGCAACAGGCTGCGCATCCCACCGTAATAGCCGGGCGAGGCGCCACCGATGGCAAACACGCGCGTCCTGAACACTTCGAGCCCGCTCTCGCCCTTGGCGCGCACCCGCGTCACCCAGTCGAGCGTGTTCTTGAGCAGCGGCGTCACCGAGGAATTATATTCGGGGCTGGCAATGAACACCCCCTGATATTCACTGAGCAGCGCCTTGAAGGCACGCGCCCGCTCGGGCGGGCCCTCCGCCGCTTCGAGATCGCCGTTATAGATTGGCATGGGATAGTCTCTGAGGTCGACGAACACCGCCTCGATGCCGTTCGCCTCGGCGATGCGCTGGGCGAGCCGCGCGAGCTTCTTGTTGTAGGAGCCTTCCCGCGTGCTGCCGGCGAAGCTCAACAGCCGTACCATCCCACCTCGCGCGTCCGCAATCGGTCCCTTACGTCAATCTACGTCAAAGAGGAACGGGAAGGGTAGCGTCTACTCGCCGATGCCCTCGAAGAATTCCTTGACCCTGGCAAAGAAGCCGGTCGAGGCGGGGCTGGTGTTCGAGTTGGAAGCGTCTTCGAACGATTTAAGCAACTCGCGCTGCTTGGCCGACAGATTCTTCGGCGTCTCGACCTCGACCTGGATGTAGAGATCGCCCTGCTGCTTGGAGCGCAGCACCGGCATGCCCTTGGTCTTGAGGCGGAACTGCTTGCTGCTCTCGGTGCCTTCGGGGATCTTCACCCGGCTCCTGCCGCCGTCAATGGTGGGCACCTCGATCTGGCCGCCGAGCGCCGCCGTGGTCATGGCGATGGGCACGCGGCAGAAGAGATCGGCGCCGTCGCGCTGGAAGAATTCGTGCGGCTTGATAGACAGGAAAATGTAGAGATCGCCGGGCGGCCCGCCGCGCACCCCCGCCTCGCCCTCGCCGGCAAGCCTGATCCTGGTGCCGTCCTCGACGCCTATGGGGATGGTGACCGATAACGTGCGCTCGCGCATGACGCGGCCCGCGCCGTGACAGGACGGGCACGGCGTCTCGATGGTCTCGCCGCGCCCCTGGCAGGTATGGCAGGTGCGCTCGATGGTGAAGAAGCCTTGGCTGGCGCGCACCTTGCCGCCGCCGCCGCAGGTGCGGCAGGTGGTGGGCGAGGTACCCGTCTTGGCGCCCGAGCCCGAGCAGCTTTCGCAGGTCACGCTGGTGGGCACGCGGATTTGCGCGGTCTTGCCGTTGTAAGCCTCGGCAAGCGCGATCTCCATGTTGTAGCGAAGATCGGCGCCGCGCTCGCGGCCCGAGCGTTGGCGCGGCCGGCGCTGGTTCATGAACTCGCCGAATAGATCGTCGAACATGGCCGACATGGAGGCGGAGAAATCGGAGCCGAAAACGTGACTGCCGCCTCTGCCACCAAGCGCGCCGTCGAAGGCGGCGTGACCGAAACGGTCGTAAGCCGCGCGCCGCTGCGGGTCTTTCAGCGCCTCATAGGCCTGGTTGAGTTCTTTGAAGCGCCTCTCGGCGTCCGGATCGCCGTTGCAGCGGTCCGGGTGACATTCCTTGGCCATGCGTCTGAACGCGGCCTTGATCTCATTGTCCTGAGCGCCGCGCGATATGCCGAGAATGTCGTAGTAACACCGTTTAGCCATCGCCCCTCCGGACCTTCACACCGCCGCCCGCTTGCAGCGGCGTTCGAGCCTCTTCTGTTGGGCACGCGGCGGGGGCCACCGGACCCCGCGCCAACACCGTGAAACTCAGTTACGCGGACTTCTTGCTGTCGTCGTCCTTGACTTCCTCGAAGTCGACATCGACTACTTTGTCGTCGGGACCTCCGGCTGCGTCGGTCGGACCGCTGTCCCCGCCACCGCCACCTGCCGCGCCCTGACTTGCCTGATACATGGCCTCGCCAAGCTTCATCGAGGTCTGAATGACGCCGTCGAGCTTCTGCTTGATGAGGTCCTTATCCTCGCCCTCGATGGCGGATTTGAGTTCAGTCACCGCGGTCTCGACCGCGGTCTTGTCTCCTGCGGCGACCTTGTCGCCATAATCCGACAGCATCTTATCGGTCGAATGGATGAGCGCTTCGGCCTGGTTGCGCATTTCCACCAACTCACGCCGCTTCTTGTCTTCCTCGGCGTGGCTCTCGGCTTCCTTCACCATCCGGTCGATATCGGCGTCGGTCAGGCCGCCCGATGCCTGAATGCGGATCGATTGCTCCTTGCCGGTCGCCTTGTCGGTAGCCGCGACGTTGACGATGCCGTTGGCGTCGATGTCGAAGGTGACCTCGATCTGCGGCACGCCGCGCGGGGCCGGCGGGATGCCGACGAGATCGAACTGGCCGAGCAGCTTGTTGTCGGCCGCCATCTCGCGCTCGCCCTGGAACACGCGGATGGTGACGGCGTTCTGATTGTCCTCGGCCGTGGAAAATACCTGGCCCTTCTTGGTCGGGATCGTGGTGTTGCGGTCGATCAGCCGGGTGAACACGCCGCCCAAGGTCTCGATGCCGAGCGAGAGCGGGGTCACGTCGAGCAGCAGCACGTCCTTGACGTCCCCTTGCAGGACGCCAGCCTGGATGGCCGCGCCGATAGCCACCACCTCGTCCGGATTGACGCCCTTATGCGGCTCGCGGCCGAAGAAGTTCTTCACCGTCTCGGCCACTTTGGGCATGCGGGTCATGCCGCCGACCAGGATCACCTCGTTGATCTCGGCGGCCTTCAGGCCGGCGTCGGTCAGCGCGTTCTGGCAGGGGCCGACGGTCTTCTGGATGAGGTCGTCCACCAGGCTCTCGAGCTTGGCGCGCGTGAGCTTCATGGTGAGATGCTTGGGGCCGGATTTGTCGGCGGTGATGAAGGGCAGGTTGATCTCGGTCTGCTGCGTCGAGGACAGCTCGATCTTGGCCTTCTCGGCCGCCTCCTTGAGGCGCTGCAGAGCGAGCTTGTCGCCGCGCAGATCGATGCCCGACTCTTTCTTGAACTCGTTGGCGAGATAATCGACGATGCGCATGTCGAAATCCTCGCCGCCGAGGAAGGTGTCGCCGTTGGTCGACTTCACCTCGAACACGCCGTCGCCGATCTCGAGAATGGAAATATCGAAGGTACCGCCGCCCAGATCGTAGACCGCGATGGTGCCGGTCTTGCTCTTGTCGAGGCCATAGGCGAGCGCGGCCGCGGTCGGCTCGTTGATGATGCGCAGGACTTCGAGCCCGGCGATCTTGCCGGCGTCCTTGGTCGCCTGGCGCTGGGCGTCATTGAAATATGCGGGGACAGTGATGACCGCCTGCTCGACCTTCTGGCCGAGATAGGACTCGGCGGTCTCTTTCATTTTCTGCAGGATGTAGGCGGAGATCTGCGAGGGGGAATATTTCTTGCCGTGGGCCTCGATCCAGGCGTCGCCGTTGTCGGCCTTGACGATCTTGTAGGGGACAAGCTTCTTGTCCTTCTCGACCATCGGATCGTCGTAGCGGCGGCCGATCAGGCGTTTGATGGCGAAACAAGTGTTCTCGGGATTGGTAACGGCTTGGCGCTTGGCTGGAAGTCCGACCAGAACCTCGCCGTCATCGGTAAAGGCCACCATCGAGGGCGTCGTGCGCATGCCTTCCGCATTCTCGATGACCTTCGGATTCTTTCCCTCCATCACCGCGACGCAGGAATTGGTGGTGCCGAGATCGATACCGATCACTTTCGCCATTACGAACCTCTCTTTCTGGCAGACCCCCCGGGCCCTGAAGCGGCACCCGAGACGACGCGCCTCGCAACTACTCTTGGCGTGGCGCCGGTCCCCATGCTCCGGCATGCCCGCCGACTCATCCGGCAGGGTTCCGCGGTTATATAGGTGGCAGACCTAAGGCCCGCAAGGAGAAGGGGTTGCCGGCGCGGGAGAACAATTCAGGCCACGCGCTTCCAGGCGGCGATGAGGATGGGGGTCAGGCAGTAATAGCGCCCGTCGGCGCCCGCCTCCGTCATATCGGCCTTGAAGGCCTCGGCCCTGGCCGGGTCGGAGATGCCGAGCGCGATGCCTGCCGCGAACAGGCCTTGGTAAACGCCGATCAGCATGGACGCCATCTTGCTCAGGGGGAGGAACTTGGCCTCGGCCAGGGTGTCGTCGGGGAGCCCGAGACCCGCGGCCTCGAACTGGAGCGGCAACTGACGCCCGGCCCGCAAGTTTCGGCCATGACCCAGGAACACGCCCTCGAACAGGCGGTTGAACTCGGCCATGGCCGGGCATGGCGGCTCGACCGCGATCGAGCCGAAGTCGAATTCCTGCGCCACCAGCGTGCCGCCCGGCTTGGTCCACATGGACATCTTCTCGATGGCCGCGACCGGGTCCTGCATATGCATGAGGAACAGCCGGCAGAAGGTGAGGTCGAAGGGGGCGCCGGGCACAATATCCAAGTCGAGCAGATTGGCGTCGATCAGCGTGAACTCGGCACCGCCTTGGGCGCGGAGATCGGCAAGCGCCTGGGCGCCGAGCGTGCCGTCGATCTCGATGCCGGTGACGCGCCCCTGCGGCCCCACGCGATCGGCCATGAGCCGCATCACCGCGCCGGGGCCTGAGCCGACATCGAGGCAGCTCATGCCGGGGCCAAGCCCTATCCGGTCGAGGACCTTCTCAGTCGCTGCTTGCCACATCAGCGCCTGATCACGCAGGCGCTGATATTCCTCGGCGTCGCGCGCATGGATATAGCCGTCGGGGTTGGCCTTCTGCACTTTACTCATCGGGCCTCTCGTCTCCTTATTCGGCGTCCATGCACTATATGGGCAGACCGTAAAGCAGCCGCGAGGCCGGAGCAAAGGCGCCAGTGCAGTATTTTCCGCAAAAGCTCGATCGGCGCGCGCAATCCGCCCTGCTCGGCGAGCTCAGGCGCATCATGGCGGAAGCGCCGCTCTACACCCCGACCATGCCGCGGTCAGGCACGCCAATGTCGGTGCGCATGACCAATTGCGGGCCGCTCGGCTGGATGACCGACAAGGAGCGCGGCTATCGCTACCAGGCGACGCATCCTGAGACCGGCAAGAAGTGGCCGCCCATGCCGCAAATGCTGCTCGATCTGTGGCACGAGGTTGGAGGCTATCCCTTTACGCCCGAGGCGTGCCTCGTCAACTACTACGCGGGCCCCGCCAGAATGGGGCTGCATCAGGACCGGGACGAGGAGGATTTCGCGGCCCCCGTGCTGTCCGTGTCGCTCGGCGATACCGGCGTGTTCCGCGTCGGCGGCCGCTCGCGCAAGGACCCGACACGCAAATTCGAGCTCAAGTCCGGAGACGTCTTCGTCTTGGACGGCGAGGACCGGCTCGCCTTTCACGGCATCGACCGCATCCTGCCGGGAACGTCCGAGCTTCTGCCCGAGGGCGGCCGCTTCAATCTGACTTTGCGCCGCGTGACGAAGCCAAGGTGAGTTACTTACTCATCGCTCGGTTCGGCGCCGCCCGGAGAATCGTCGTTGGCGGCGCGGCGGGGCTGTCCCGCCTGGCCGTTGCCTTTGGTTGGCGCGGCGGGCTTGCCACCACCTTTGGCCACGGCCACCAGCGCCGGCCTGAGACAGCGGTCGCCGATCATATAGCCTGACTGCATGACCTCGACCACGGTGCCATCCGGCACCTCGGCATTCTCCACCTCGTACATGGCCTGCTGGCAGTTCGGGTCGAAGCGTGCCCCAAGCGGCTCGATGCGCGTGACACCGTGTCGCTCGAGCATGTTGTGCAGTTCCCGCTCGGTGAGCTCCACGCCTTCGAGAAAGCTCTTGAGCGCCGGGTCCTGGGCGGCGGCCTCGGCCGGAACATGCTCGATGGTGCGTCTCAGATTGTCGCCGATGGTCAGCACATCTCGGGCAAAGTTGGAAATGGCGTAGCGCGCCGTGTCGGACTTCTCGCGCTCGGTGCGGCGGCGCAGATTCTCCATGTCGGCCATGGCCCTGAGCAGCCGGTCGCGCATGTCCGCGTTCTCGGCGGCCAGGGCGTCGAGATCGGCCTCTACCGGCGCATCGGGCGGAGCGCCCGCGCCTCCGGTCTCGGTCTTCAAGGAATCGGCTGATTTGGCCTGATCCTCGTTTGTCTCACGCGGATCGGTCTTGTCGTCGGGCATTTTCGCCTCGGCGAAGCTGTTTCACGGAGTCCAGCGGATATCGACCGTAGGCCGATAAAAATCAAGGGACAAGGCGTCCGAGCAGCCTCGCCGTATAGTCGACCATGGGGATGATGCGCGCGTAATTGAGCCTTGTCGGGCCTATCACCCCAAGCACGCCAACGATTTTCTGCTCGCTGTCCTCGAAGGGCGAGACGATCAGCGCCGAGCCCGACAGCGAGAACAGTTTGTTCTCCGAGCCGATGAAGATGCGCACGCCCTCGGCGCCCTCGGCAAGACCGAGCAGCTGGATCAGGTCCTTCTTGGCGTCGAGATCCTCGAACAGGAGCCGCACCCGCTCCAGGTCTTCCATGGCCCTCACGTCTTCGAGGAGATGCGCGCGCCCGCAGACGATGAGGCTCTTGCGGTCGCCGCCGGCGCCGGACCAGGTGGCGAGACCTTCGGTCACCACCCGCGCGGTGAGCTCGTCAAGCTGCGCGCGCCGCTCGTCGATCTCCTTCTCGATGCGGGCGCGAGCGTCTGTGAGCGTCAAGCCTGAGATGCGGGCATTGAGGTAATTGGAGGCCTCGTTGAGCGAGGAGAGCGGCAGCCCTTCGGGCAGCTGGACGATGCGGTTTTCGACATCGCCGTCCTCGCCCACCAGCACGGCAAGCGCCTTGCCCTGGCCGAGATTGACGAACTCGACTTGCTTCAGCGTCTTGCTCTGCTTGTCGACCAGCACCACACCGGCGCAGCGCGACAGCCCCGACAGCATCTCGCCGGCCTCGGCGAAGAAATCTTCCACCGTGCGGCGGCGGCCGCTTGCCGCCATCTGGCTCTCGATCTGGCTCCGCTCCGCCTCGGTGATGTCGCCGATCTCGAGCAGTCCGTCGATGAACAGGCGCAAGCCGGTTTGCGTCGGGAGGCGCCCGGCGCTGGTATGCGGCGCGTAGATGAGACCCAGGCCTTCGAGGTCCGACATCACATTTCGGACGGAAGCCGGCGACAGCGTCATCGGCAGTGCGCGGCTCAAATTGCGCGAGCCGACCGGCTCGCCGGTCGTGAGATAGGTCTCGACGATGCGCTTGAAGACCTCGCGCGAGCGCTCGTTGAGTTGGCGCAGACCGAGAGCGGCCTCGGCCGCGGCCCGCATTTCGTTGGGATCGGAATGGCGCATGATGGGAGGAATTTAGGAGCACGCCAAAGGCGCGTCAAACCGGCGTCAGCTCAAGGGGGCAAATTCCGGCGCGATAGGGGAAGCAAGCTCATCCGGCGCGCCGAAATGGGCGAAATAACGTGTTTTGATCGCTTCGACCGGCATGATGACGAACACGTCCGTGGTGCCGAACTGGTGGTCGATGACGGCGCCGTCTCCGACATAGGCGCCGACCCGCAAATAGCCCTTGATCAACGGCGGAAGCGCCTTAAGCGCGGCGCGCGCGTTGACCGCCTCGCGCGGCATCATATTCATGTCGATGCGGAGATGATCGTGCGCGCGGACTCGCCATTCCTCGGGCGCGAGCGCGTTATGGTGGAGGAAGCTCAGAGCCAGCGCATGCGCTGCGGGGTCCGTCCCCGGGAAGCTGGCACAGCCCAGCATGACGTCGGCATTGTGCTCGCGGACATAGGACCAGACGCCCTGCCACAGCAGCTCCAGCGTCCGCTTGTTCCGATAAGGCTTGAGCACGCAGGAGCGGCCGAGCTCCATGAAGGTGTAGTCTGGCTTCGACTGGATCAGCGAAGCGATGTCGTATTCCTCTTGCGTGTAGAAGCCGTCATGGAGATCGGCGACTTCCTGACGCAACAGGCGATAGGTGCCGACCACCTTGCTGCGCCGCCAGCGCCGCCCGTCATTGGGGTCGCCGCGGTCGAGCACGAGAAGGTGGTCGAAAATCCCGTCATAGGCATCCTCGTCGCGCCGCGACAGAATGGCGAGCGCGCCGGGCGTGGCCGACATCTCCTCGTAGAAGACCTTGTAGCGGAGGCGCTGGGCGCGCCTGATCTCGGCGCGCTTATGGGCAAGCCGGACTTCGAGCGGTCCGATGCGGCCATAGATTTTGGGCGGCTGAAACCGCCCGAATGTCCTGCCGCCAAAGCGCCGGCGTCCGGTGAGCGGCGCAATGCCGTTTTGGCTTGGCCTCAAGGTCAATCCTGGGAACATTGCCCTATCAGTCTATCCGGGAAGGAACGCGCCACGAGACTTAAGTAGGCTACCGACGCCGATTCGGCCACAACGTAAGCCGGTTAGCAAACCAATTCGAAGCCTATGTGACAGTCTGGGGATAGCCCACGGAAGCCGGCGCGTTTCCTTGGCGTCAAACCGTGCCGAGACCGGCCTGTTCCGGGTCTTCTGCCGCCGGATACCAGCGGGCGAGGAGCGACGCCAAATCCTCCTTCTCGAAGGGCTTGGCGAGGTAATCGTCGAGCCCCGCGGCAAGATAGGCGGCGCGATCCTCGGCAAAGGCGTTGGCGGTCAGCGCCACGATCGGCGGCCGTCCGGCTCCGGGCCGCGCATGTTCGGGGTAGAGCGCTCTGATGCCGCGCGCCGCCTCGACGCCGTCCATGTCCGGCATGTGGATGTCCATCAACACCAGGCCGAAGCCGCTGCTGTTCGAGTCTGTCAGCGCACCGCGCGCCGCCGCTATCGCTTCGGCGCCGTCCTTGACGCGCACGACGCGGGCGCCCGATTTCTCCAGCACGGTGCAGGCGAGCAGCGCGTTGATGTCGTTGTCCTCGGCGAGAAGTATCGAAGCGCCTTCGGCGCGAGCCGTGCGGGATCCGATTCCGGAAGACGCTGCCGCCTCCGACGCGGTCGTTTGGTCTTTCTCGGCCGCGCCGAAGAGCTGGGTGAGAAGCGATTGGGGCCGCACCGGACGGACGAGATACCCGTTGAAGCCGAGCGCGCGGAAGCGGGAGATGTCGCCCCGCTCGGCCGGATCGATCGCCACCACGGCGCGCGCTCCATGCCTCAACAGGGGAAGCAGACGCGCCGCGCACCCATCGGCGCCGGCGCGGTCGGTCAGAAGTGCGGTGAAGGGCAAGCCGCTCGCAGCTTCATCGGCGGCAACGCGTTTCGCGTCCTTCGGACGCGCTTTCACGACATCCACGCCGAGAGCGGCCAGCAGATCGCCGATGATCTCGCCTTCGATGGCGCCATCTAGAACGAGCAAGACTTTTTCATTTCCGCACGGCTTCGGCCAACCAGTAGCGACGGTTGGGACCTGAGTGGGCGTGGCGAAAGGAAGATCGACGATGAAGGTGGCGCCCTCGCCAAGCATGCTCTCTACCTCGATGCGTCCACCCATCGCGTCGATCAGGCGCTTGCAGATGGCGAGCCCTAACCCCGTGCCGCCATGCCGCCGCGCCGGACCTGACTCGGCCTGCTCGAACTCATCGAAGATGCGGTCGATCGCTTCGGGCGGCACGCCGGGCCCGGTGTCGCGCACGGCGAAGCGGAGCCACGCTCTTCTGTCTTGTGCCGCGCCGGCGATAAGCCCCAGCGTCAAGGCCACGCCGCCGGTTTCGGTAAACTTGATGGCGTTCCCCAGAAGGTTCGTCAGGATCTGGCGAAGGCGCGTCTCGTCGCCGATCGCCGTCTTCGGTAGGTCGGGCGACGCGAGCCAGGCGATCTCCAGCCCCTTGTCGTGCGCGCGCGGCGCAAGCAGCTCGACCACGCTCTGCGCCGCGTCGGCAATGTCGAAAGGAGCGGCGCGAAGCTCGATCTTGCCCGCCTCGATCTTGGAGAAGTCGAGAACCTCATCGATCAGCGTGAGCAGCGTCTTGGCCGAGGTGGAGATGGCGCGGGAATAGGTGCGCTGCTCCGGTGTGAGCTCGGTGTCGAGCAGGAGCCCGGTCATGCCGAGAATGCCGTTCATCGGCGTCCTGATCTCGTGGCTCATGGTGGCGAGGAAGCGCGACTTGGCCTGGCTTGCGCTCATCGCCTGGTCGCGGGCTTGGGCCAAGGCCAGCTCGCGGATGCGCGCCTCGCGCTCGCGGACTTCCCATTGCAGGTCTTTCAGCGTCTCGAGGCTCTCGTCGAGCCCCGTCTTTTGCCGCTTGCGCTTGGTTGCCGGTGCCATGCTGCCAAACCAAGCAGAGAATGCTTGAGAAAGGCTTTAGCCGGCGGCTAGTCACCGGGGGGCGCGATGCGGAATTCGAGGATATTCCGCGCCTTGCGTAAGCTGCAGGCGAATTTGCGCAAGGTCTGCTGATCGGTGGTGCTGATCACCATGCGGTATTCGAACACCGCGCCCGCGACGAAACAGCGGTCCTTGACTCAAGCGGCAGCCTGGGCGCGGCGCAAGGTCTCGCCGCGATAGCTGAGCGCCTCGGCGATATGGATGCGCGCCACGCGGTCCTCGCCGTCGAGGTCCGCAAGAGTCCGCGCGACACGGAGTGTCCGGTGATAGCCGCGCGCGCTCAAGGAGAGCGCAGCGGCGGCGTCGCGCAGCAGCGTGAGGCCGGCAGGCTCGGGCGCGGCAATCTCCTCGAGCAGCGTTCCGTCGCATTCAGAGTTGGTGCGCATGCGGATGCAGCCGAGCGCTTCGTAGCGCGCGCTCTGCATGCGGCGGGCAACCGTGACTCGCTCGCGCACCTCGGCGCTTCCTTCCGAAGCCTGCGGCAGCACGAGATCGGCGGCCGAGACCGCCGGCACCTCGATCTGCAAATCGATGCGGTCGAGCATGGGTCCCGAAATACGCGCCTGGTAGCGATCGGCGCAGGCGCGGCCCAGGCGGCAGACATAGCCCGGCTCGCCGGCGCGGCCGCAGCGGCAGGGATTCATGGCGGCGATCAGCTGGATGCGCGACGGATAGGTGATGCGGTGGTTGGCGCGCGCAATCACCGTCTCGCCGCTTTCCAGCGGCTGGCGGAGCGCGTCGAGCACTTGCGGATGAAACTCCGGCAGCTCGTCGAGGAACAGCACGCCGAGATGAGCGAGCGCCGCCTCGCCTGGCCTCGGCCGCGTGCCGCCACCGACCAGGGCGGCCATGCTCGCCGAATGATGGGGCGCGCGGAAGGGCCTGGCCCTGCCGATGCGCCCGCCGGCGAGATCGCCGGCAAGGCTCCTGATCATGCTCACTTCCAGCATCTCGGCGGGCGCGAGCGGCGGCAGGATCGAGGGCAGGCGGCGCGCCAGCATCGACTTGCCGGCGCCGGGCGGTCCGATCATCAACAGATGATGCCCGCCGGCCGCGGCCACTTCGAGCGCACGCTTGGCAGTCTCCTGGCCCTTGATGTCCCTGAGATCGGGCATCGCCTCATCGCCAGGGTCTGGCGTGGGCTCAGGGCGCCGCAAGGTCTGCAGTCCCTTGAAGTGGTTGATCAGCACCAGCAGGTCGGATGGCGCGAGGATCGGCATGTCGGCCGCGGCCCACGCCGCTTCCGCGCCGCATGAGGCAGGGCAGATGAGGCCTTTGTCCATGGCGTTGGCCCCGATGGCGGCGGGCAGCGCGCCAGCGACCGTGGCGATCGAACCGTCGAGCGCGAGCTCCCCCAGCACGCAATAGCCGTCGATGGCGTCGCGAGCGACCGCGCCCACGGCAGCCATCAAGCCGAGCGCGATGGGCAGGTCGTAATGGCTCCCTTCCTTGGGCAGATCGGCGGGGGCGAGATTGACGGTGATGCGTTTCGGCGGCAGCGCGAGCCCAATGGCGTTCAGCGCGCCGCGCACCCGCTCGCGGCTTTCGGCCACCGCCTTATCGGGCAGGCCGACAATGGTGAAGTGGGGCAAGCCCGGCCCGATCTGCACCTGGACGTCGACGCCGCGCGCCTCGATGCCCTCGAACGCGACCGTGGTGACCCGGGCGAACATGCTCAACCCCCGTTGCGGCTGATCTACTCTAGCGAAGGCGGCGGGCGCCGGTGCTGTCCTAATTAGGACAATGGGGGCATAGCAATGTCTATCGACTCCGCTTGGCTTATTGGTACGAATAGGTGCCGTAACCCGGCTCTTCCCTACGCTCACGAAACATTGCTCGACCTCCCTACAGTTGCCCCCGAGATTCGTGCCGAATACCTGCGGTGGGTGGCTATTATTGGCGAGGAATCATATGCCGGGCCAGACACTCTAGGGATTCACGATGTTCTAAAAGCTCATTTCCTCATTGCTGATTTTTTCTTTGGGCAGGGCGAGGGGTTAGGCGGCTTGGGTCCCCGGGATGTCCAATTACTGCACTCGGCGCTCTACAGACAGCATATCGCGTTTGAAACCGCCAAAAAGTGGGATACCCATTACGAAATCGCAGCAAGCCTACTTTTCGGCCTAGTAAAGGACCACCCCTTTCACGATGCCAACAAGCGGACGGCCTTTCTTGCGACGTTGTATTACCTATATACAATCTGTGGCTCGCGCCTGAGAATCTCTGGTTCGTCTGGGTGCTCCTGGGGTGGGGCATCGCCGTCGCCACGCTGGGCTTGCGCTCTATTTGCGCAATACGCGGCGGAAGGAGCGCATCTTCATCGACAAATGCGCGCGGAGCTTCACCGTCCATGCCTTCGCCTATGTGGCGGTGATCCTGCTGCTGCTCCTCGTCAATGTCACGGTGACGCCCAAGGTCTGGTGGTTCTATTGGGTGGCGCTCGGCTGGGGCACGGGGCTCGCCTTTCATGGCTGGTGCGCCTTCGGCAAGCGAAGGCAGCAAGCGTCAGGTGCTGTGCAGGATACGAAGTCGAAAGCGCCGCGCCGCAAAAGCACGAAGCGAAGCGCCTCGAGGATGCTCAAGCCTTAGGGATGAGCGTGTTGGACGGCAGGCTCGGGTCGAGCAACCGCGCCGCCTGTTCTCCGCCCGTCACCGGCAGCTTGGATTTATCGATCAGCCCAAGCTGCGCCAGGATGGAAGCCTGGTCCCAATAGATGCGCTCCGACTTGACCTTGCCGCCCTCGAAGCCGACCACCACAACGAACGGGATCGTCACCTTGCGCCCGGTCGGCGCCACGCCTGGCAGGATTGCGGGCATCTCGCAATCATGGGTGAAGCTGATCATCACCTCGTCGACCACGCTGTCCTCGCCGACCGTGCGCGAGATCGGCGTGACCTTGGTATCCTCGGGCCAGTGCCCGATGAACCATGTCTCATAGAAGCGCCGCACCGCGTCGCGTCCGTTGCCGCCGGTCATGGTCGGCACATGGGTGACATGCGGCGCCGCGCTCATGGTGGCCATGGTCGCGTCGATGTCGCGGGTCTTGAACTCGGCGGCGGTGTGGGCGTCGAACATGGCGCCGAGACCCTTCGGATCAGAGGCCATCACGCCTTCCTTTTCCGTCTCCCGGCCTGGACTTTCTTCTCGATCACATCCCAGATCATGGCGGCGATGTCGGGTCCGCCGAACTCGGCCACCTGGCGGATGCCGGTCGGCGAGGTGACGTTGATCTCGGTGAGATAGCCGCCGATCACGTCGATGCCGGCGAAGATCAGCCCGCGCTTCTTGAGCTCGGGCCCTAGCCGCGCGCAGATCTCCTTGTCGCGCTTGGTGAGCTTGGTGGCTGCGGCCGTGCCGCCGATATGCAAATTGGAACGGGTCTCGTCGCGCGCGGGGATGCGGTTGATGGCGCCGGCAAACGCGCCGTCGACCAGGATGATGCGCTTGTCGCCCTCGCGCACCTCCGGCAGGTAGCGCTGCACCATGATCGGCTCGCGAAAGGTCATGCCGAGCAGCTCGACCAGCGAGTTGAGATTGGTGTCGCCCTTGGGAATGCGGAAGATGGCGGCGCCGCCATTGCCGTAAAGCGGCTTCACCACGATGTCCTTGTGCTTGTCCCGGAAGGCACGGATCAGCTCTGGCGAGCGGGTGACCAGCGTCGGCGGCATCAGGTCGAGAAAGTCGAGCACGAAGATTTTCTCCGGCGAATTGCGCACGGAAGCGGGGTCGTTCACCACCAGCGTTTGGGGGTGAATGCGCTCGAGCAGATGCGTGGTGGTGATGTAGGCCATGTCGAAGGGCGGGTCCTGGCGGAGCTGCACCACGTCATATTCGGCGAGGTTTACGCTTCTTGGATGCGCGAGCCGGTAATGGTTGCCGGGCTTGTCCTCGACGGTGAGGCTGTGGCCCTCGGCCATGAGCTTGCCGTCGCGCAGCGAGAGATTGGGCGGCGTGTAATAGAACACGTCATGGCCGCGCCATTGCGCTTCGAGCAGCAGCGCGAAGGAGGAATCGCCCCTGATATCGATGCGCTCGATGGGGTCCATCTGGAAGGCGACTTTGAGGGCCATGATGCGCCCTTATTACACCGGAAAGGCGTTGACGATATAGCGCGGCCAGGCCCAGGGCGCGGCGAGCACCACGTCGAAGGCGATATCGTGGCCTGAGAAATCCGGGTGCCCGGCGAGCCAATATTGCGCGGCGCGCACGATGCGCCGACGCTGCCGGGCGGGCAGCGTCCAGGCGGCGTCATCTGCGGTCTTGCGCCGCTTCACCTCGATGAAGGCGAGCCGCTTGCCCTTCAGCGCCACGAGATCGATCTCGCCGACCGGCGTCTTGTAGCGCCGCGCCAGGATGCGATGGCCTTTGAGCCGCAGCAGCAGCGCGGCGATGGTTTCGGCGAACAGGCCGCTCGATACGCCCTGACCCGCGACGGCCGCGTCATCAATCGCGCTTGCGCGTGAGCGCGAGGCCAAGCTCGTAGACGCGCGCGCGCTTCACCCCGAGCGTATCGGTCACTTCGCGCACCGCGTCGCGGAAGCTTTGCGTTTGCAGCGCCTTGTTGAGCTGCGCGACGATGGTGGCGTCGCTGACCTCGGAGTCCTCTGGTAAAGGCGGCGCGACCACCACCACGAACTCGCCCTTCAATGTCTCTTTATCGGCAAACTCGGCGGCAAGCTGGTCGAGCGGTGCGCGCGTCACCGCCTCGTGCAGCTTGGTCAGCTCCTTGGCAATCGCCGCCTCGCGCGGCCCCAGCACAGCTTCCATATCTGCGAGGCTCTTGGCGAGCCGCGGTGCCGTTTCAAAAAAGATCAGCGTCGCCGGCACGGCGGCAAGCTCGGCGAGGCGCGTCAGGCGCGGCCCCGATTTCACCGGCAGAAAGCCGGCGAAGAGAAACGTGTCGGTGGGAAGTCCCGAATTGGTCAGCGCGGCGAGCGCCGCAGACGGACCCGGGATGCTGGTGACCATGAGCCCCTGGTCGAGCGCCTCGCGCACGAGCTTGTAGCCTGGGTCGGAGACGAGCGGCGTGCCGGCGTCCGAGATCAGCGCCACCGTCTGCCCGGCGCGAACCCGCGCCAAGAGCTTCGGCCGCTCGCGCTCGGCGTTATGCTCGTGATAGGGCGTAAGCTCGCCGCCGATGCCGAAATGGGAGAGAAGCTTCTTGGAGTGCCGCGTGTCCTCCGCAGCAATGAGATCGGCACGGGCGAGCACAACAAGCGCCCTAAGCGAAACATCGCCGAGATTGCCGATCGGGGTCGCCACGAGATAGAGCCCAGGCTCGAGCGGCCGCGCGATCAGCTCGCCAAGCACCTCGCTCGCGCGCGTCACCGTCCGCAGCGGCTCCTTCCCAATCCGGTCTTTGTCGCGATGATCTTGCACGCGTATCGCCCGCGTTTTTGAGGCCGTGGCGAAGGTGGACGGCGAGCCCTGGCCGCAAAAACGTTACGTGATATAGTCGGCCTTCGTCCATCACGATTGAGCCATGGTTGCGGGCAAGGTTGACCTGCCCTGGAGCAAGGGAGTCATGCGGCTTGCCTTAAGTCGTCGCTGTCATCTCGGTGCGTTTGCCGCACTGGCGGCGTGCGCCTGGTTGGCGAGCTGCGGCACGCCGGGCGGCGGAGGTGGGGGGTCGATCTCCGGCTTCGGCAGCGTGCCCAGCCTACCCGGCTCGGAAGGCGCGGTGAAGGTCGCCGTGCTGCTGCCCATCACCTCGTCGGGGTCGACGCCTGCCGTGGCCAAGGCGCTCAAGCAGGCGGCCGAGCTCGCGCTGTTCGATTTCGACAATCCCAATGTCGTGCTCGTGCCCAAGGATACGCGCGGCTCGGCGGAAGGCGCGCGCATGGCGGCGGAAAGCGCGGCGCAAGAGGGCGCCGAACTGATCATCGGCCCGCTCTTCGCGCAGGAGGTGTCGGCCGCCGCGCCCGTCGCCCGCCGTTCCGGCATCCCCATGATCGCCTTCTCCAGCGACGAGAAGGTGGCGGGCAACGGCGTCTATCTGTTGAGCTTCGTCGCCGGGCGCGACGTGCCGCGCATCGTGTCCTTCGCCTTGTCGCGGGGGAAGCGCAATTTCGCAGTGCTGGTGCCGCAATCGCCTTACGGGCGCATCGCCGAGCAGGCCTTCGCCAGGGCCGTCGGCTCAGGCGGCGGTCAAGCCCCGGTGCGCGCCACCTTCTCGCCGAACGATTCAGGCGCTATGGCGAGCGCTGTGCAGCAAGTCGCCAACGCGGGAAGCCGGGTCGATGCGCTGTTCCTGCCGGCGGGCCGCGAGGAGCTGCCCGCGCTCGGACCGGTCCTCGCCTCTTCCGGGCTCACCAGCGCCAAAGTTCAGTTCATCGGCACGGGGCAGTGGGACTTTCCGAATGTCGGCAGCGAACGGGCGCTGATCGGCGGCTGGTATCCGGCGCCCGATCCGAAAGGCTGGAGCAAATTCGTCGACAGCTATGCGAAAACCTATGGCGCCGCGCCGCCACGTATCGCCAGCCTCGCTTACGACGCGGTGAGCCTTGCCGTGTCGCTGTCACAATATCCGCAAGGTGAGCGCTATTCGATGGCCCAGCTCACGCGGTCGAGCGGCTTCGCCGGGGTGGACGGCCTGTTCCGGCTTCTCTCCGACGGAACTGCCGAGCGCGGGCTCGCCATTCTCGAAGTGCGCGAAGGAGGGCCAAGGGTGATCGACCCTGCGCCGAGCTCGTTCGGCACTAGCTCGTCTTATTGGCGTTAGAGCATCATCCGGAAAAGTGGGAACCGGTTTTCCGATAGGATGATGCGAAAAAAAACTAAACCGCAAGTTCGAGGATCAGCCGGTCGAGCACGAGGCGTCCTGACGGCGTGGCGGTGAACCGGTCGCCGTCTCGCGTGAGCAGGCCCTCGCTCTCAAGCGCGAAGATGCGGTTCTCATCGATGCGGTGTTCAAGCCGCTTGAGGTCGATGCCTTCGGCGAGGCGAAGGCCCATGAGCAGATATTCTTCGGCCGACTCTGACTGGCTCAGAGTTTCGTCGGACGATAAGCCGTGGCCGCGTGTCTCGACTTGCGCGAGCCAGGCTTCCGGCGATTTGGTCGCCGATAGGGCCCGCTTCGCGCCGTCGCAAGTGACGCGGCTATGGGCGCCGGGACCGATACCGGCATAATCGTGACCGCGCCAATAGAGCAGGTTGTGGCGCGATTCCGATCCCGGCCGCGCGTGGTTGGAGATCTCGTAAGCGGGAAGCCCTGCTGCCTCGCATAGCTCCTGGGTCAAAAGATAGAGAGCCCGCGCCTTTGCGCCATTGGGCACGCGCAGCGTGCCGGCAGTGTGGCGTGCGGCGAAGGGCGTGCCGTCCTCGATGGTGAGCTGATAGAGCGAGAGATGATCGGCGGCATGATCGAGCGCGTGGGTGAGTTCAGTCTCCCAGGCTTTCGCCGTCTGACCTTCCCGCGCATAGATAAGGTCGAAGGACACGCGGCCGAAATGGCGCTTGGCCAGCGCCAGTGCGTCGAGCGCCTCTTGCGCCGTGTGCTGTCGTCCAAGCGCTTTCAGGCTCGCATCGTCGAGCGCCTGCACTCCGAGCGACAGGCGATTGACCCCCGCCACGCGGTAGCCCGCGAAATTCTCGGCCTCGACGGATGTTGGATTGGCTTCGAGCGTTATCTCCACGTTGCCATCGATGGGCCAATGTCCAGCGATGGCATCGAGGATTGCCGCTACGGTTGTTGGCTGCATCAGCGACGGCGTGCCGCCGCCGAAGAAGATGCTGGTTACGCTGCGTCCCGGCGCGAGCGCGGCGAAATGCTGAAGCTCCTTTAAGTAAGCGGCAAGGAACTTGCCCTCGTCGATGCCGTTGTGGCGGACATGCGAGTTGAAATCGCAGTAAGGGCATTTGGCGCGGCAGAACGGCCAATGCACATACACGCCGAACGGCTCCGCCGCCTCGCGGCTTCGGGACAGCACAGACGCCGCGCTTCTGAGCGCCACGCTAGTCATCTTGGTAGGCCGTGCGCATCAATTTCTCGAAGGCGCGCATGCGGTGCGATAGCCGGTTCTTCAAGTCGGGCTCCATCTCACCGAACGTCTCATCATAGCCGTCCGGCACGAAGATCGGATCGTAGCCGAAACCACGTGTGCCGCGGGGCGGCCAGGCGATCATGCCGAACACCTTGCCCTCGAATATTTCAACCTCGCCGCCGGGCGATGCAAGGGCCAGAGCGCAGGTGAAATTGGCGCGGCTGTCGCTGCCCTCCGCCAACGCCTGATTCACGCGCGCCATGGCGAGGCCGAAATCCTTGTTCGGTCCGCCCCAGCGCGCCGAATGGATGCCCGGCGCGCCGCCGAGCGCTTCGACCTCGAGCCCTGAATCATCGGCCAGCGCCGGCAGACCCGAGCCTTGCGCCGCGGCGACGGCCTTGAGTCTGGCATTGTCGGCAAAGCTCTCGCCGGTCTCCTCGGGCTCGGGCAGGCCGAGGCTTGCCGCGGAAACGCAGTCGATGCCGAACGGCGCAAACAGGGAGGCCAACTCCCTGACCTTGCCCTCGTTATGGCTGGCAATGACGAGCCTGGTGCCCCGCTTGAGCTTCGGTATGCGCAGCTCAGGCAACGGTAAGCTTCTGCAATTGCACGAGCTCGGCGATGCCTTGCCGCGCGAGCAGCATCAGGCGATCGAACTGCTCCTGGCCGAACGGCTCGGTCTCCGCGGTGCCTTGCACCTCGACGATGCCGCCCGCGCCGGTCATCACGAAATTGGCGTCGGCGTCGGCCTCCGAATCCTCGGCGTAGTCGAGGTCGAGGATTGCCTCGCCGCCATAGAGCCCGCACGATACGGCGGCGACATGGTCGCGCAGCGCATTGGTCTTTATTATATTGCGCGCCTGCATCCAGGCAAGCGCGTCGTGCAGCGCCACCCAGGCGCCGGTGATGGCGGCAGTGCGCGTGCCGCCATCGGCCTGGAGCACGTCGCAATCGACGATGACCTGCTTCTCGCCGAGCACGACAAGATCGGTGACGGCGCGCAGCGAGCGCCCGATCAGGCGCTGGATCTCCTGCGTGCGGCCCGATTGCTTGCCGGCAGTGGCCTCGCGGCGCGTGCGCTCGGAGGTGGCGCGCGGCAGCATGCCGTATTCGGCCGTGACCCAGCCGCGCCCCTGGCCCTTGAGCCAGGGCGGCACCGGCTCGCCGGCGGTCGCCGTGCACAGCACATGGGTCTCGCCGAAGCGCACCAGGCACGAGCCTTCGGCGTGGCGCGACACGGCGCGTTCCAGGCTGATGGGGCGAAGCGCCTCGGGCGCGCGTTTAGAGGGGCGGACGATTACCAAATCTCCTTGGGTAAAGCCGCCGCACCCTAGAGGAGGCTTCGCTTACGGCAAAGTCCTTTCCCCAACTCCCTAGGGTCGCGCTCTTGTGCCGGAAAGACCGAAAAGATACCACGCGGCTCATGAATTGGTGCGACCAGCAGCTCGGTTTCGACCAAACCCAAGCTCCGGCCGAAGAGGAGGTCCAGGCGCGGCTTGCCGCGTTCTCCATGGACGATCTGGTGCGCGCCTGGCGCGAGATGAGCACCACCGGCCTCAAGGAGCAGACCGAAGGCACTCACGCGGTGCAGATGTATTTCGATCGTCTGGGCCACGACGAGCCTGAACGGGCCGTTTCTTTCATCGAAGCGCTGCTCGAACGCGAACCTGACGACGCGCTCGTGGCGCTGACCGCCCAGGAGAAATTGCTCGGCCAGCTCCTGCACTTCAACGGTCCCCGGGTCGCCCGCGCCTTGCAGGAGATTGCCATGCGCCAGCCACGGCTTCGCTGGCTGATGGGCGGGGTGTATTGGAGCATAAACGGCGGCATCGAGGATAAGGACACCAAGCGCCGTCTGCTCGCCATCGCCGACAAGGAGGCGTTTCGCACGTGGGACGACAGCTACAAGTCGCGCGAGACCATCGACTTCGCCGCGCTGCCGGTCGCGGAACTCGCGCCGCTCTGGGTCGAGATCAATTCGCGCGCGCCGCTTGGCAAGGAGAAGGACAAGAATTGGAGCGAGTTGTTCGATTTCCAGTCCGATCTGGTCAATAACGACCCGCTCAAGGCGCTCGAGCTGGTCAAGGCCATCGTGGACATCGAGGACAACCCGAATGTGCTCGGCCTGCTTGCCGCCGGCATGCTGGAAGATTTGATTCCGGCTGAGGATGGGCCAGTGGTCGCGGCGGTCATCGCGGAAGCCGAACGCAATCCTCGCTTTCGCCATCTACTCGGCGGCGTGTGGTTCTATGGCATGAGCCCGGAAGTTGCCGAGAGACTGGAAAAGGCCCGGGAAGGTGTGAGCTGGTAGGCAACGCCGCTCGCCACCCGTAAGCCGCCATTGCATACTGAAGCCATGAGGGGCGAGCCTTGAGGGAAGACATGGCGAACGAAGCCATATCGGGCGCGTTCGGGAGCCGCCCGCAAGCCCCCTTGAGCGACGGCACCTCCCAGGCCACGCCGGCCACGCCCATGATGGCGCAATATCTGGAGATCAAATCGGCCAATGCCGATTGCCTCCTGTTCTACCGCATGGGCGATTTCTACGAGCTGTTCTTCGA
>JBBDYM010000035.1:48165-90852 GCA_040901485.1 Methyloceanibacter sp. | reverse complement strand
CAAGCCGCTATTTGATCTTGGATTCTTTGAATTCGACGTGCTTGCGCGCGACCGGATCGTATTTCTTGAATACGAGCTTCTCGGTATGATTGCGCGGGTTCTTCTTGGTCACGTAGTAATAGCCCGTGCCGGCGGTGCTCACGAGCTTGATCTTCTGGGTAATCGGCTTGGCCATGTGATCCTCAGGATAACGCTTAAAGCAAACTTGCAGCGAAACCTAGTCGGTTAAGGCGGGAAGTCAAGACGAGGGCTAAGCCCCTTTGTCGTCCGGGAAAACCGGTTCGAAGCTGTCGCCGATCTCCTCCTTGGCGTCGGGATCGAAGCCATGCATTAAGAGCGCCCATTGCAGCGCCACGAGCGCACCCTTGATCGGCGGCAAGGCGACCAGCGTGAGAATGACGGTGAGCGGCAGCCATAAAGCCGCATGCACCCAGAGCGCCGGGCGGTAGGCTATCTCCACCGACAGGACGAGGCTGACGATGATGTGGCCGACAATGACAATGGTGAAATAGGGCGGCGCGTCGTCGGCACGGTGGTGATGCAGCGCCTCGGCGCAATGCGGGCAGTTGTCCGACACCTTCAGATAGCGGTGGAACATGGCGCCGATGCCGCAGGCGGGGCATTTCAGCATCGCACCGCGCAGCATCGAGCTGAGGACGGGGCGCTCGCCCGTTGACCTGCCGTCATGCTGCGGCACATCCGTGGGCCTTACGCTGTCTTGCATCGTCCGTTCTCGTTATCCGCTAGCGCCGCTTGCGTGAGCCGCCGCGTGCTTGCTGCCGCGGTTTGCCCCGATGGCCTTGCGGCCTTGCCTTAGCACGAGGCTGGCCGCCGCGCTTCGGCTTTATACCGAGGGCGCGGCCTTCGCTCAGCATCTCAAATCGCAGCGCGCCGGCGGTGGGGATGGCCTCCACCAAGCGGACCTCGACCGGATCGCCGAGTCGATAGCCAAGGCCGGTATCCTCACCGACCAGCGCCTGGCGCATTTCGTCGTGATAGAAATATTCATGCCCGATGGACGAGGCCGGAACGAAGCCGTCGGCCCCGGTCTCCATCAGCCGCACGAACAGGCCGGTGCGCACCAGCCCCGAGACCCGTGCGGTAAATGTGGCGCCGATGCGGTCGGCCAGATAGGCGGCGATCAGACGATCGGCGGTCTCGCGCTCGGCCGCCATGGCGCGGCGCTCGGTATCGGAGATGGCTTGCGCGATCTGGTCGAGCTCGCCAATTTCCGTGTCGGTCAACCCGTCATTACCCAACCCAAGCGCCCGGACCAGGCCGCGATGCACGATGAGGTCGGCATAGCGGCGGATGGGCGAGGTGAAATGGGCATAGCGGCGCAGGTTCAGCCCGAAATGCCCGAAATTATTGGCGCTGTATTCGGCTTGCGACTGGCTGCGCAGCACTACCTCGCCGACCAACTCGGCGGTAGGCGTAGCGCGGGTGTCGGCGAGGATGCGGTTGAAGTGGCTCGGCTTCAGCGTGCCTGACTTCGACAGCTTGAGGCCGATGGTGGCCAGGAACTCGCCAAGCGAAGCGAGCTTCTCCTTCGACGGCGCGTCGTGCACGCGATAGATCAGCGGCGAGCGCTTCGCTTCCAGGGTTTCGGCCGCGGCGACATTGGCAGAGATCATGAACTCCTCGATCAAGCGATGGGCGTCGAGACGGGGTGGGCTCGTCACGCCCCACACCTTGCCCTTGTCGTCGACCAGGATCTTGCGTTCGGGCAGGTCGAGATCGAGCGGCCCCCGTTCCGTTCTCGCCAGCGCCAGGCTCGCATAGGCGCCCCAGAGCGGGCGTAGCACCGTATCGAGCAGAGGCCCGGTCACCTCGTCGGTTCTGCCATCGATGGCGGCTTGCGCCTGTTCATAGGTGAGGCTTGCCGCCGAGCGCATCAGTGAGCGGAAGAAGCGATGCTTGAGCTTCCTGCCGTCCTTGTCGAACACCATGCGCACGGCGATACAGGCGCGGGACTCATTCTCCCGGAGCGAGCAGAGATCGTTGGAGATGCGCTCGGGCAGCATCGGCACCACACGGTCGGGGAAATAGACCGAGTTGCCGCGCTTCCGCGCTTCCTTGTCGAGCACGCTGCCGGGCTTCACATAGGACGCCACGTCGGCGATGGCCACGATCACCACCCAGCCGCCTTTGTTCTTGGCGTCGGGATCGGGCTCGGCCCACACCGCGTCGTCATGGTCGCGCGCGTCGGATGGGTCGATAGTGACCAGAGGCAATTGCCTGAGATCCTCCCGCCGCTTCGGATCGGGTTCCTTGGCGGCTTCCGCCTCGGCGATCACCGTATCTGGAAACGCGTCCGGAATACCGTGGGCGTGGACGGCGATTAAACTGATCGCTTGCTCTGCCGCCGGATTTCCGAGCCGCTCCATGACACGCGCACCCTGCACGCCGAAACGCCCAGAGCGCGCCAGCTCGAAGCGAACCAGCTCGCCGTTCTTGGCATCGCCCGTGTTCCCGCGTGGAACTGGCCACTCCTTGAGCTGCTTGCGGTCGACGGGGTCGATCACGCCGGCGCCGCCGGGCAGCGCGCGGAAAATGCCGAGCAGGCTCCCGCGCGCTTTCGCCAGCCGCTTGATGGTGCGGGCCTGATAGGGATAGTCGGCGTCGGCGCCAAGCGCCGTGATCCTCGCCAGCACCCGGTCGCCGATACCCGCAACCGGTCCCGCCTCGCGCTTGCTCTCGACCATGAGGATGCGGGGAGGGGGGCCATGCTCCTCGTCCCAAGTGGCGGGACGGGCGACGAACTCGCCGTCAGCGTCGCGGCCGGTGATTTCGAGTACGGTCACCGGCGGCAACACGCCGGGCCGGATGAGCTTGCGCCTAGAGCCCGCGATCAGCCCGTCATCGGCCATGTCGCGCAAGAGTTTCTTCAGCGCGATACGGTCGCCGCCTTTCACGCCGAAGGCGCGCGCGATCTCACGCTTGCCAGCCTCTCCGGTCGTGCCCGCGAGAAAATCGAGGATCTCTTGCTGGGAAGGAAGTTTGCCCACGGGTCTGTGGCGCGTGCGCGGAGCCCCCTTAGATTTTGCCACCGGCTCCGCTCAGCTTACCGTCTCCTCGACGGCCTCTTTGTTGCTCTTTGCGCTCTTGCGCGCGGGCTTCTTCGCCGGCGACTTTGCTGCTCTCTTTTTCGCCGGCCCCTTGGCGGCCCTGGCGGCGATCAGCTCAATCGCCTCTGCCATGATCACCTGCTCGGGGTCGCGGTCCTTGGGGATCGTGGCGTTGACCTTGCCGTGCTTCACGTAAGGGCCGTAGCGGCCGGAGAGCACCTGCACCTTGCCGCCAAGCTCTGGATGCTCGCCAAGCACCTTGAGGACGCTTGAACTCTGCGGACGGCGGTTGGCCGCCTTCTCGGCAAGCAGGCTCACGGCACGGTTGATGCCGACCTCGAACACCTCCTCGGGCGTGCCGAGGCTCGCATATTTGCCGTCATGCTGGACGTAAGGCCCGTAGCGGCCGTAGCCCGCCAGGATCGGCTTGCCTGACTCCGGGTGCAGCCCGATCTCCCGCGGCAGCGACAGCAACGCCAGCGCGCGGTCGAGATCGACATCCTCGGGGTCGGTGCCTTTGGGGATCGAAGCCCGTTTTGGCTTGTCGCCGCCATTGGCCTCGCCAAGCTGCACGTAAGGGCCGAAACGGCCGGTGCGCAGGCTCACATCCAGGCCGGTCTCGGGGTCGGTGCCGAGCACCTTCCCTTCGGCGGCAATGGCAGCCTTGTCGCCGGTATCGGCGAGCTGGCGGGTATAGCGGCAATCGGGATAGTCGGAGCAGCCGATAAAGGCGCCGAATTTCCCGACCTTGAGGCTCAGGCGCCCCTTGCCGCAAGACGGACAGGCACGCGGATCGCCGCCTTCGCCATTGTCGGGGAAGATATGCGGCGCGAGCAGATCGTTGAGCGCATCGAGCACCTCGGTGATGCGCAGGTCGCCGATGTCGTTCACCGCAGCGATGAACTCGCGCCAGAAGTCGCGCAGCACGTCCTTCCATTCGAGCTGACCGGCGGAGATTAGATCGAGCTTCTCCTCGAGGTCGGCGGTGAAGTCATATTCCACGTAGCGGCTGAAGAAGCTTTCGAGGAAGGCGGTGACCAGGCGTCCCTTGTCCTCGGGGTAGAGCCGCTTCTTGTCGATGCGCACATATTCGCGGTCGCGCAGTACGTTGAGCGTCGAGGCATAGGTGGAAGGGCGGCCGATGCCAAGCTCCTCCATCTTCTTGATCAGCGTGGCTTCGCTGTAGCGTGGCGGCGGCTCGGTGAAATGCTGCTTCGCCTCGATGTTGCGCGGGGCAAGCGCATCGCCCTGGGCGAGCGCGGGAAGAGCGCCGTCCTCGCCTACGGCCTCGTCCATGCCTTCCTCGTAGATTTTGAGGAAGCCGTCGAAGCGGACCACGGAACCGGTGGCGCGCACGCCGTAAGGCTTGCCGTCGGTACCGGTCACGTCGATGTCGGCGGTGGTGCGCTCGATCTCGGCGCTCGACGCCTGGCTCGCCAGAGTGCGCTGCCAGATGAGCTTGTAGAGACGCGCGGCGTCGGCATCGAGAAAGCGGGCGACGGAATCAGGATCCTTGGTGAAGTCGGTCGGCCTGATGGCCTCGTGCGCTTCCTGGGCGTTCTTGGCCTTGGTCTCGTATTGGCGCGGCGAAGAGGGCACGTAGCGGTCGCCATACATTTTGGTGACCAGGCGCCGCACGGCCGCGACAGCTTCGGGTACGATCTGCACGCCGTCGGTCCGCATATAGGTGATGAGCCCTTCGGCCTCGCCGCCGAGATCGACGCCGTCATACAGGCGCTGCGCCAGCTGCATGGTCATGCGCGGCGAGAAGCCGAGCTTGCGCGACGCCTCCTGTTGCAGGGTCGAGGTGGTGAAAGGCGCGGCAGGGTGGCGGCGCTGCGACTTGCTCTCGATAGCGCCGACGACGAAGCGGCCGCCTTCGAGCGCCGACTTCAGCCGCTCGGCGGTCGCCGCATCAGCGATGTCGAACTTCTCGAGCTTCTTGCCGTCGGCGGTAACCAGCCGGGCCTGGACGGTCTCGTTCTTGGCTGTCGCCAGCTCCGCCAGGATCGACCAATATTCCTGCGCCTTGAATCGCTCGATCTCGAGCTCACGGTCGCAGACGAGCCTGAGCGCCACCGACTGCACCCGGCCGGCGGAACGGGCCCCCGGCAATTTCCGCCACAGCACCGGTGAGAGGGTGAAGCCCACGAGATAATCGAGGGCGCGGCGGGCGAGATAGGCGTTGACCAGCGGACCGTCGATGGCGCGCGGATGGCGCATGGCCTCCAGCACCGCCTCCTTGGTGACGGCGTTAAACACCACCCGCTCGACCGGGATGCCCACCAGGACCTTCTTGCGGTCGAGCACCTGCAGCACATGCCAAGAGATGGCCTCGCCCTCGCGGTCCGGGTCGGTGGCGAGGATCAGCTTGCTGGCGCCCTTGAGCGCCTTGGCGATCTCATCCAGCCGTTTCGCTGCCTTGGGTTCCACGTCCCAATGCATCTCGAAGTCTTTGTCGGGCAGGACCGAACCGTTCTTCGAGGGCAGATCGCGCACATGCCCATAGGAGGCGAGCACACGGAATCCGGGCCCGAGATATTTGTTGACGGTCTTAGCCTTGGCTGGCGATTCGACGATTACGATGTTCATGAAGACGTTCCTAGCCGCGCAAAATGCGTCAGGCTGAGGGCTGGGTCCGCTCGGACCCTGATTAAGCGCGGAAAATGGTGTCTCGAGCCGTCCGTGTCAAATTTGGCGACCCGGTTGACAACTTTTGATTGTATAGGCTAGCAAAGACAACCTCATAATATTGAGGTATAGCCTGGGGTTGAAGTCGTCCGCACCCCTGGTAGCGAAATTCCGGGAGGCGGGTGCAATTTGGGGGCGAAATAAGGCAGAACGCCATGGCAGGGCCTAGCCCCGAGAATCCCGCGCATGACGACGACTCGTTTGGAGACGGGCACCGACCGGCGCGCCCGGAGGCCGAATATAGCCTCGATGCTCGACGGGCTGAGACAGCTCGCCGTCGGCGCCCAGTTGCCATTCCTCGCTTATCTGATCGGCGTCGCGCAGGAAGAGGCCAAAAGCGAAAAGAGCGGCCCTAACTGAAGCCTTCTCTTTCAGCTCTCGATCAGGACACGATCTGCTGCCCGTGACGTTGCAGCCGGCCGGCAAGGTCGAGCTCGAGCAGGACGATATGGACCTTGCGCGTCTCAAGGCCGGTCGCGCGGATCAACTCGTCGATGTCGACGGGGGAAAACCCCAGAGCGCCCACCATCTCCCGCTCATTCTGGCGGATGTCGGGCAGGGGCTCAGGCAACTTCGCCTCGTCGACAGACGCAAGCTCGATGACCGGACAGCACGGGAAGGGCGTCGATGGCGGCCTCGGCGCCGCCAAACTGGTTGACGAGGGCGCGGAAAGTGGCCGGCCCCACATTCTCGCTGCGGATCAGGCGGAGCCAGGCGAGGCGCTGACGCGGACTGAGACGCGGCGTTGCCGAGGCCTGCGGGGCTTTAGAGCTTGCTCTCGCCAATGCGCGCCTCCTCGCCTTTCGACAGCCGCCGAATATTGTCGGCGTGGCGAATATAGAGAAGAACGGTAAGCAGGAGGAACAGCGCGGCAAGCCGCCATTGGCCGGTCAGTGCGAGCGCGGCGAGGCTGGCGGCGCTCGCCACCAGAGCCGCCAGGGAGGAATAGCGCGTTCTGTACGCCACCAAGAGCCACAAGATGCAAAAGGCGATCGCCGCCGGCCAATAGAGCCCAAGCAGAACACCGACATAGGTCGCCACCCCTTTGCCGCCGCGAAAGCCGAGCCACACCGGATAGAGATGTCCGAGAAAGACGGCAAAACCCGCAATAAGAGCGGTATCTGGACCCCAAATGGACCCAAACAACACAGCAACCGTACCCTTGGCGGCATCGAGCAGCAGCGTCAGCGCCGCGAGCCCCTTGCCGCCGGCGCGCAGCACATTGGTCGCGCCGATATTGCCGGAGCCGATCTGGCGGAGGTCGCCGAGCCCGGCGAGCTTCGCCAGGACGAGACCGAAAGGGATCGAGCCCAGGAGATAGCCGCCGGCAAAGCTCAAGAGATAGATGAGGGCGTCACTCCAATCGGCGGGAGGGGACATCGGTCACCCGTCTTTAAGCCGCCGCGGCGGCGCCAGTCAGTCAGCGTAATTGTAGACGAGGCGTCCGGCAACGAGGGTCAGCAATGCCCTTCCTTCGAAGCGCGCGCCGTCGAACGGCGTGTTCTTCGACTTCGAGCGCAACTGCTCGGGTTCGACCATCCACGGCGTGGTGAGGTCGACAACCATGAGGTCGGCGGGGGCGCCCTTGGCCAGACGACCGCTTTTCAAGCCGAGCAGCTTGGCGGGATTGGCGGTCATGGCTTGCAGAAGTTGGTGCAGCTCGACCTCGCCGTTATGATAGAGGCGAAGTGCCGCGGCGAGCAGCGTCTCAAGCCCGACCGCGCCGTCGGCGGCCTCGGCGAAGGGGCGGCGTTTCCCCTCGGCGCCGCGCGGATCATGCGCCGACACGATCACATCGATATCGCCGCTCGCCACGCCTTCGATCATGGCGCGGCGGTCGTCCTCCGCGCGCAGTGGCGGCTTCATCTTGAAGAAGGTGCGGTAGGAGCCGATGTCGTTCTCGTTCAAAGCGAGGTGGTTGATGGAGACGCCGCAGGTGACGGGGAGGCCTTGCGCCTTGGCGGCACGGATGACGTCGAGCGAGGCGCGGCAGGAGATCTGGGCGGCGTGATAGCGTCCCCCGGTCAGCTCCACGAGGCGGAGGTCACGCTCGAGCACGATGGTCTCGGCGGCGCTTGGAACGCCGCGCAGGCCGAGCCGCGTCGCCACCTCGCCCTCGTTCATCACCCCGTCTTTGGACAGCGAAGCGTCCTCCAGGTGATGCACGATCAGCGCCCCGAAATCCTTGGCGTAGGCGAGCACGTTGCGCATCACCCGGGCACTGGCGATGCTGGTCTTGCCGTGGGCGAAAGCGATGGCGCCGGCATCGTGCAACAGGCCAATTTCGCTCATCTCCTCGCCGAGCAGGCCCTTGGTCATGGCCGCCATGGGGTGGACATTGACCAGAGCCGTGTCGCGCGCGCGGCGCAGGATGAAATCGACCAAGGCCACGTCGTCGATGACCGGTTCGGTATTGGGCACGCAGACGATGGTGGTGACCCCGCCCGCGGCGGCGGCGCGGCTCGCGGTGGCCAAGGTCTCGCGATGCTCTTGTCCTGGCTCGCCGGCGGAAACCAGCATGTCGATGATGCCAGGCGCCAGCACGCAGCCCGAACAATCGCCGATATCGGCGTTGCCGACGGCATCCTCGGTGATGTGCGGGCCGACATCGGCGATCTTGCCGTCAACGATCAGCACGCCGCCCGTCTGGTCGAGGCCGGAGAAAGGATCGATCAGCCGCGCATTGACAAGGGCGAAGGGTCGGGATGGTGCGCGCTGATCTTGGGTGGATGCCTGCATCGTGGTCATTGGTTTGGCAAATGGCGAGCAAGCGCCTGAAGCACGGCTATGCGCACCGCCACCCCCATCTCTACCTGCTCGCGGATGACGCTCCGCTGATCGTCGGCGACGTTGGAGTCGATCTCCACGCCGCGGTTCATCGGTCCTGGATGCATGATGAGCGCGTCGGGCTTGGCGCAGGCGAGCTTGTCGTAGTCGAGACCGAAGAAGTGGAAATATTCGCGCTGGCTCGGGATCAGGCTCGACACCATCCGCTCCTTCTGGAGCCTGAGCATCATGACGATGTCCGCGTCGATCAAGCCCTCCCACATGGAGGTATAGACCTCGACGCCAAGCCGCTCGATGCCCGATGCGAGCAGCGTGGAGGGGGCGACGACGCGCACACGCGCGCCAAGCGTGTTGAGCAGCAGAATGTTCGAGCGGGCCACGCGCGAATGCATGATGTCGCCGCAGATGGCGACGATCAGGCCTTCGATGCGGCCCTTGTGGCGGCGAATGGTGAGCGCGTCGAGCAGCGCTTGCGTGGGATGCTCATGGCTGCCGTCGCCGGCATTGATCACCGAGCAATCGACCTTCTGCGACAAGAGTTCGACCGCGCCCGCCGCATGATGGCGCACCACGAGAAGGTCGGGGCGCATGGCGTTGAGCGTCACCGCCGTGTCGATCAGCGTCTCGCCCTTCTGCACCGAGGAGGTCGGGATCGCCATGTTCATTACGTCGGCGCCGAGCCTTTTGCCCGCCAGCTCGAAGGAACTCTGGGTCCTGGTCGAGGCCTCGAAGAACAGATTGATCAGGGTGCGGCCGCGCAGATCGTCGCGTTTCTTGTCGATTTGGCGGCTGAGCTTGGCGGCGTCTTCCGACAGATCGAGCAGGGTGACGATCTCGGCGGCCGAAAGGCCTTCGATTCCAAGAAGATGCCGGTGAGGGAAGGGGGCTTGGGAAGCTTTGACGGCAAGGCTCATCAAAGGCGACTGTATAAGCCGCCTCGATGCAGGCTTCAAGCTTTGCGGTGCGCTTAGGGTAAAGAGCCGTGAGCGGAGCCGATGTCTGGTGAGATCGCGCCCTTGGCGCTTCCATCATGCTCGATATTTCAATACCTTGCGGTCAAGCGAATCGACACAGATCGAGCATGTCGACGGGGACCACCGGCAGGGCACGGGGACGGATAGAACGGGAGGCTACGCCATGATGAGCTTGCCCTTTCTCCTCTTTGCCTGCGGTTTAGGAGCGGCATGGCTCAGGCAGCGCGCCGTGGCCATGGGCTTTTGGGTCGCCGGTATGGTGGTGATGCTCGTGCTGTTCCGCATTCATGCGAGTTCGGTGGTGAATATCGCGCTCTGAGGGAGGCGAAGCGTGACGGGTGACCTATCGAGGCTCCTCAATGCCTTGGGGCTGGTGCTCGTCAGCGCGGTTCTCGCGCTTGCCCTTACCGACGAGCTGTGGTTCGGCGATCTGCCGTGTCCGCTCTGCATTCTGCAACGGGCCGCGTTCGCCGCCGCCGGGTTTGGGCTCGCGCTTAATCTCGTCTTCGGGCCAAAGCCCAGCCATTACGCCGTGACGATCCTGGGTGCCGCTGCCGGCGCGGCCATCGCCATGCGGCAGATCGTGCTGCATATCGTGCCGGGCACCGGGTCCTACGGCGATCCGATCCTGGGGCTGCACCTCTACACTTGGTCTTTCATGATTTTTGCCCTGATGATTATCGGCAGCGCCGTCATGCTGCTCGACGACCGGCAGTTCGCGCGCGCCGAGCCGATCTCGACCCGATTAAAGAGTCTACCGCTTTTGGCGCTCACGCTGTTCACGGTGCTGACCCTCGCCGCCATGGTCTCGACCATCGCGCTGTGCGGCGCGGGGCTCTGCCCGGACAGTCCGGAACGCTATCTGCTCTTTCAATAAAGAGTGACGCCTAATACCGCCCGTTAAGGCGCGACAGCCGGTCGAGCGCGCCTTGCAGGATGTAAGCCGCAGCCATGCGGTCGATCACTTGCGCGCGGCGCTTGCGCGAGGCGTCGGCCTCGATGAGATGGCGCTCGACGGCGGCGGTGGAGAGCCTCTCGTCCCAGAAGATCATGGGAACTTCGACATGGGCGGCGAGGTTGCGGGCAAACGCCCGCGTCGATTGGGCGCGCGGTCCCTCCGAGCCGTCGAGATTGAGAGGCAGGCCGATGACCAGCGCGCCGACCTGGTTCTTTTCAACGACTTGTCGAATGGCTTTGGCATCGGCGGTGAACTTGGTGCGGCGGATCGTATCATAGGGTGTGGCGACCGTGCGGGTGACATCGGACAAGGCCATGCCGACGGTCTTGCTGCCGACATCGAGGCCGAGCAACCGCGCCTCCGGCAAAAGAAGCTGCGGCAGGTCTTCAATGGCGATAACAGGTGCTACAGTCACGGCTGACACATCAGAGGGTGAGACGCATGAAGCTAACGTGGTTCGGCCATTCCTGCTTCCGCATCGACACGGGCGCAAGCAGCATCCTGATCGATCCTTTCCTGACCCACAATCCGACCTTTGAGAAGGCCGGCATTCCGCTGGCCCAGGCGATCGAGGGCGTCACCCATGTGGCCCTGACCCACGGCCATGAGGACCATACCGGCGACGTCGTCACCGTCTGCAAGGACACCGGCGCGCCGCTGCTCGCCGTGCACGAACTTGCCACCTATCTGGCGGGGCAGGGGGTGGACAAGATCGATCCTGGCAATACCGGTGGCACGCTCTATCACGGCGATTTCGACCTGAGTTTCGTGCCGGCCTGGCATTCGGCGTCGCATATGGTTGACGGGCGACCGGTCTATCTCGGCGCCTGCTGCGGGCTGATCGTCGCCGTGAAGGACGGCAAGACCGTCTATCACATGGGCGACACGGCCATCTTCTCCGATATGGGCCTGATCGACGAGCTCTATAAGCCGCAGATCGGCCTGGTGCCGATCGGCGACCGCTACACCATGGGCGCCAAGACCGCGGCGCTCGCCTGCAAGCGTTTCTTCAAGTTCGAGACGGTGGTCCCCTGCCATTACGGCACCTTCCCGCTGCTCGACCGGACGGCGGATGCATTCGTCGCCGAGATGGCGGGGCAGAATGTCGTGGTGCCCAAGGTCGGCGTCGCCTTCGAAGTTTGAGGCTTCCGGCCAGGCCACGTTGCCGCCCGTCAAACCGAGTGCTAGGAACGCCGCCATGTCCGTCGATCGCGCCACCGTCCACCGCATCGCCCGCCTCGCCCGCGTCGCCATCACCGAGGAGGAGGCCGCGCGGCTGGAGAAGGAGTTGTCCGGCATCCTCGACTGGGTGGCGCAGCTCGACGAGATCGACACCAGCGTGGTCGAGCCGATGACCCGCGTCGCCGCCATGACCATGAAGCAGCGTGAGGATAAGGTTACCGACGGGTTCTGCGCCGATGACATCCTCAAGAACGCGCCGCAGGTGGACGACCATTACTTCGTCGTGCCGAAGATCGTCGAATGACCGAGCTGACCGACCTCACCATCGCCGAAGCGCGTGAGGGCTTGCGCGGCAAGTCCTTCTCCGCGCGCGAGCTGGCGGAGGCGCATCTCGCCGCGATCGACGCCGCGAACGAGGCGCTCAATGTCTATGTGCTGCCCACGCCCGAGCGCGCCCTCGACATGGCCAAGGCGAGCGATGCACGGCTCAAGAAGGGTGAGGTGGGCGCGCTGGAAGGCATCCCGCTCGGCATCAAGGATCTGTTCTGCACGAAGGGGGTGCGAACCACCGCCTGCTCGCATATCCTCGACGGCTTCACGCCCACTTACGAGTCGACGGTTACCGCCAATCTCTGGGCGGAAGGCGCGGTGATGCTCGGCAAACTCAACAATGACGAGTTCGCCATGGGCTCGTCCAACGAGACGAGCTATTACGGGCCTGTGGTCAATCCCTGGCAGCGCCAAGGCTCCAACGCCAAGCTTGTGCCCGGCGGCTCGTCGGGAGGGTCGTCAGCCGCGGTTGCGGCGCGACTGTGCATGGGGGCCACCGCCACCGACACCGGCGGGTCGATCCGCCAGCCTGCCGCTGTGACCGGCACGGTCGGCATCAAGCCCACCTATGGGCGCTGCTCGCGCTGGGGCATCGTGGCGTTCGCCTCCTCGCTCGACCAGGCGGGACCGATTGCCCGCAACGTGCGCGACGCCGCCATCCTGCTCAAAGTCATGGCGAGCAGCGACCCGAAAGACACCACCAGCGTGGGTCTGCCCGTGCCGGACTACGAGGCTGCGGTGGATCGCGGGGTAAAGGGCCTCACCATCGGCATTCCCAAGGAATATCGCGTGCCAGGCATGGCGCCCGAGATCGAGGCGTTGTGGCTTAAGGGCGTGGAATGGCTGAAGGCCGCCGGCGCCAACGTCAAAGAGGTGAGCCTGCCGCACACCAAATATGCGCTGCCGTCTTATTATATTGTCGCCCCGGCGGAAGCCTCCTCCAACCTCGCCCGCTATGACGGCGTGCGCTATGGGCTGCGCAAGAAGGGCTCGGACGTGATCTCCATGTACGAGAACACGCGGGCGGCGGGCTTCGGCACGGAGGTCAAGCGCCGCATCCTGATCGGCACCTATGTGCTGTCGGCTGGCTATTACGACGCCTATTATCTCAAGGCGCAGAAGGTGCGGACCTTGATCAAGCAGGATTTCGATGCCGCGTTCGAGACCGTTGATGCCATTCTCACGCCGACCACGCCGGGCCCTGCCTTCGCGCTCGGCGAGAAATCGGGAGACCCGGTCGAGATGTATCTGAACGACATTTTCACCGTGACGGTGAACATGGCCGGCCTTCCAGGCCTTTCGGTCCCCGCTGGATTGTCGTCGGAAGGAACCCCACTCGGGCTCCAGCTCATCGGCAAGCCCTTCGACGAGGAGACGCTGTTCAGGACGGGCCGCGTCATCGAAGAGGCGGCTGGGCCGCTGTTCAAGCCGCAAGACTGGTGGAGCAAAGCCGCATGATGGCGCCACGCGAGCCCAAGGACTGCAAGGACATGGATCAGGTGCGGGCGGAGATCGACCGCATCGATGCGTCTCTGGTCGATTTGATCGGCGAGCGCTTCGCTTACGTCGATCGCGCCTGGCAGCTCAAGCAGTCGCCGGCCGAGGCCATCGTGCCTTGGCGCATCCAGCAGGTGATCGACAAGGTGCGCGCACGGGCGGTTGAGAAGGGGCTGCCGCCCGAGCTCGCCGAGGCGCTGTGGCGGCAGATGATCGGCTGGTTCATCCAATACGAGGAGGAGAAGCTCCGCCAGCAGAGCGAAGGGAAGAAGTAGCTAGCTGTCGCATGGATCAGAAAGCGGAAAAATCGAATCTCATCGAGGGCGCCACCGGCGAGTGGGAGGTGGTGATCGGCATGGAGGTCCATGCCCAGGTCACCTCCAACGCCAAGCTGTTCTCCGGCGCCTCGACCGAATTCGGCGGCGAGCCCAATTCCCATGTGAGCCTGGTCGATGCCGCCATGCCCGGCATGCTGCCCGTCATCAACGAATATTGCATCGCGCAGGCCATCCGCACTGGGCTTGGGCTGAAAGCGCAGATCAATTTCGACTCCGTGTTCGACCGGAAGAATTATTTCTATCCCGATCTACCGCAGGGCTATCAGATCAGCCAGTACAAGAACCCGATCGTCGGAGAGGGCGAGGTCATCGTCGATCTGCTCAGCGGCGAGCGGGTCATCGTCGGCATCGAGCGGCTGCATCTCGAGCAGGACGCGGGCAAGAGCCTGCACGACCAGCACCCGCAATATTCCTTCGTCGATCTCAACCGCTCCGGCGTGGCGCTGATGGAGATCGTGTCGAAGCCGGACCTGCGCTCCTCCGAGCAGGCCCGCGCCTATGTCACCAAGCTCAGATCCATCATGCGCTATCTCGGCACCTGCGACGGCAATATGGAGCAGGGGTCGTTGCGCGCCGACATCAATGTGTCGGTGCGCCGTCCGGGCGAGCCGTTGGGCACGCGCTGCGAGATCAAGAACGTCAATTCAATTCGCTTCATCGGCCAGGCCATCGAGCATGAGGCGCGCCGCCAGATCGACATTCTGGAAGAGGGTGGGAGCATCGTCCAGGAGACACGGCTATTCGACGCCAAGACCGGCGAGACGCGCTCGATGCGCTCCAAGGAAGAGGCGCACGATTATCGCTATTTACCCGACCCGGACCTTTTGCCGCTCGAGCTGACGCAAGCCTATGTCGATAAGCTTGCCACGGATCTGCCCGAACTGCCCGACGCCAAGCGCGCGCGCTTCATCGAGGACTTCGGGCTCTCGCCTTACGATGCTGGCGTGCTGGTGTCAGAGCGCGAGGCGGCCGATTATTTCGAGGCGGTAGCCAAGGGGCGCGACGCCAAGCAGGCGGCGAATTGGGTGATCAACGAGCTGTTCGGCCGCCTCAACAAGGAGGGCCGGGATGTCGTCGACAGTCCCGTCACGGCCGATCAGCTCGGTGCGATCCTCGACCTGATCAAGGAAGGCACCATCTCCGGCAAGATCGCCAAGGACGTGTTCGACATCGTGTGGGTCGAGGGCGGCGACCCGAAGACAATCGTTGAGGCGCGCGGGCTGACTCAAGTCACCGACATGGGTGCCATCGAGAAGGCGGTGGACGAGGCGATCGCCGCCAATCCCGACAAGGCCGAGCAGGCGAAGGCGAAGCCGGCGCTGATCGGTTGGTTCGTGGGCCAGGTGATGAAGGCCACCGGCGGCAAGGCCAGTCCGCAAGCGGTCAACGCGTTGCTCAAACAAAAGCTCGGCATCGAGTAAAGTCTGACTCCAGGGCTATGGGGGGAAACGGGGAATGGTCCACGCGATCCGTGTGCACGAATACGGGGGTCCCGAGGTCCTCAAATGGGAGAAGGTCAAGGTCGGCGATCCCGGCCCCGGCGAGATCAAGATCAGGCAAACGGCGATCGGCCTCAATTATATCGACGTCTATGGCCGCACCGGCCTCTATCCGCAGCCTTCGCTCCCATTCATTCCCGGCATGGAGGGCGCCGGCGTCATCACCGAACTAGGCGAGGATGTGTGCGACTTCAAGGTCGGCCAGCATGTCGCCTATGCCGGGCGGATCGGCGCCTATGCCGAGGAGCGGTTGATCCCGGCGGACCGCGTGGTGAAGACGCCGCCCGATCTCGGCGACGACATCGCCGCGTCGATCATGCTCAAGGGCATGACCGCGCAATATCTCGTGTGCCGAACCTATAAAGTGGGGCCGGAGACCACACTGCTCTTCCATGCCGCGGCGGGCGGCGTCGGGCTGATCGCCTGCCAATGGGCCGCTTATCTCGGCGCCACGGTGATCGGCACCGTGGGTTCGGACGGCAAGGCGCTGATCGCCAGAGCGCATGGCTGCACTCATGTCATCAACTACCGCACAGAGAACGTGGTCGCCGCGGTGAAGGAATATACCGACGACGAAGGCGTGGACGTGGTCTACGATTCCATCGGCAAGGACACATTTCCGGCCTCGCTCGACTGCCTCAAGCCGTTCGGCATGTGGGTGAGCTTCGGCCAGTCGTCAGGCCCGGTACCTGAGTTCCCCATCAGCCTGCTGGCGCAGAAGGGCTCGCTCTATGCCACGCGGCCGGCGCTCCACCATTACACGGCGACACGCAAGGACCTGGTGGACACCGCCAACGATTTGTTCGAGGTCGTCACCAAGGGCAAGGTGAAGATCGCCTTCAACCAGACCTATCCGCTGGCCAATGCCAAGTGGGCGCATGAAGATCTCGAAGCGCGGCTTACCACCGGTTCGACGCTGCTGCTGCCGTGACCACGGGAGACGGAAATTCTCTCGTGGTTATCGGCGCGTCACCGCAGATGGTCAAAGAAACCTTGCTAATCGCGCGAATTAACGAATCGCCCCGCGGAACTGCGTGCGTCGTAAACCAACCTTACCGTGCGTTATGGATTGATGAGCTTCTCGTTAAGCACGCGCGTTCAGGACTTGTTGAAACTGCTCGCCGATGATCGCCGCATCGAGAACGCGCTAAAGGCGCTCAGGGGGTTAAAGGGGCAGTCAAATGGCACGAATGGACATGGGCACGGAGCTCGCGGCGCTGACAGGGGCGCCCGACGCTCTGTTCGAGTTGGGGATGCTGTACGCGACCGGCTTGGAGGTCGAGCCCGACCTGGTGGTGGCGCATAAATGGTTCAATCTCGCTGCGTCGCGGGGGAACCATTCGGCGCGGGTCTATCGCAGCGAGCTCGCGCTGGAGATGGCGCCGGAACAGATCGCCGAGGCGCAGAAGCTCGCCCGCGAGTGGCTACAGATCGCTAACTGATTATTGCAGCGCCTGGCCGTCAGCCGTCTCGTCGCGGCACTTGCGGAACAGCGAGGTCATGCAGCGATAGCTCTTGCGGGCGAAACCGCCGACCGCGGTGCCCGCACGCTGCACGCGGTTGGGGCGGTCCACGTCTTCGCTTACCGCAGGCAGGGTCTCCGCGATAGGCGGTCTCTCGACAGCAGGCAGACTCTCCGCAGGCGGCGGCGGCGCAGATGTCAGTGGCACCGGCTCGTCGGCCTCGGATGAACCGCCCAGACGCGAGCGCGCGTTGCGCAGGCCCTGGCGCGAGGCGCTGACCGCGCGACCGCCAAGTTCGAACATTGTCTTGGGCCCCTTGCCCTCCTTCGGCTTGTCGAAGGCGTCCTGGTCGCGCGCGATCCTGTCCACGAGACCCTGTACGCGGGGATCGGAAGCGACCTCCGGCGGGATGGCAGGGCCGTCGTAATTATAGACCTTCGTTAGACCCTGGCAGTCCTTGGCGCCGCGCTCCGCGGAGCAGGAGGCGTGATTGCCCTCCTTGGCGGTGCGGATGATGCAATAGAGCTTGACTGCGTCGTTCGCCCGCGAGCCCACGCCGGTAACCTGGCAGCTATAGACCTGATCCGGATTCTTGCAGGTGACGCAATAGGTCGCGTCCTTGGCGAGCGCGGGCGCCGTTAATACGAGAAGGCCCGCGGCAAGCCCCGCGTGCGACAGCGTCCTAGAATAAGCGCGCCGGATCATGGGCCGCCTTTCCCGTGATTTGCCAATAAGTTTAGCACATTACCCCCGCGAACCAGGAGAAAACGAGATTTAAGGCACCGCAACTGAGTTGTATCTGGGACATCAATCCCTCCGGACCGCTGACGTCACGGCTTCCGGATTGCGGAGGCTTAAATATCGCTGGCAAAATAGCCCGAACCAGGGCCGATCAACCTCTCGATTTTTATCCCTTTCGGTCCCATCTTCGAATAGGCCCGCATGGGGTCGAACAACCATTTGTGGGGGTAGGCTTTGCCCGTCATTTCAGGGTGCGTGTTGACCGTACAACGGCGGATCTGTAAGCCTTTTCGCATGGAGACGTGGCCGAGAGGCTGAAGGCGGCGGTTTGCTAAAGCGGCAATCATCGTCTTTCCAATGGTAACGCGTCCTATCACGTCCCGCCGTATCCCTTATTTCTCAAGCCCTCCAGCCGCAGAGCGCGGAACGCCTGAATTTTTCTCGGCGGCATTTTCGGCGGCAACTAGCAGACACTAGTTGGCGGGAACGCACCTGTATTCCCTGGCGTAGTTCTCCTCGCCCAAGAGGCGGATTATGTCTTTGCACCCTTCGTAGTCGTCCCAGTAGCCGAAGACGAGTGCAACTCGCTCCCATTGATTAAGCGCGTTCTTCATCTCCAACCAATAGTCATTGGAGTTGCCTACCTGTATCCATTGTATGACCGTCTCTAGCGTCTTGATTTGCCGGTCGTAGGCTTCCCCGCAACCCGATAATGTGACTAACGCGGCCATCACTGGCAGGATTTGTTTAGCCATCGGCCCCCCGGCTAGTAGCTCGGCATTGGGTGGTCGCGGCAATCGAAGGGACCGCGAGTTCCGTCAGAGCGGCTCCGAATATTTTTATTGTAGAAGCTACCAACAGATTCCGCAGTAAGCAGCGCGTGGACTGTTTGCGCATCAATCGCGCAGTATGGATACCAGCTCTGATTTAGCTTGATGACCATGAATGCATTTGAAGCGTCGTAACAAACGCGCCGAACGAAACTGCTTTGGGGCGTGTCCGTGCAGATAAATGCTGAAAGGTCGAGCGGGCATGGACCGTATTTGACACAGACGCTCTCTCCTACCCGTGCCTCGGCCGAACCGCAAACCAGTAGACTAATGAATGCAAGTGCACTGACGAGCTGGCTAATCGTCGAACTCCCAGTATTCGCCCGAAGTGTCATAGCCCTCAATCTAAGAGCTAGCGATCTATCGCTCTACGGCGGTAAGAGCTGCTCGCTGATACCCCGCTAACTCGTCGGATTGCGACCTGTCATCAGACTGAGGGCTGTCATGAGTGACGGTAAATTCACGGCCATACACGGAGAATACAACGAAGCCCCCTTGACGCCTTGGGACCACGAAGAATTGGGAAGTGACGTGCCCATTTGAATCCTCACATGACGAAAATCCACGGAACACAACTTCGCTATCAACAAGCTCGCTGACGCGTCCCGAGGCGAACTTGCCTTTACAATTCTCGGATTGACCGTTTGCAACTGCAGCAGCCACCTCAAGTCCTTTCAATCCCGCTGAGGACTCGACAATCATCACAACTCCTGAAGCCTCATCGGATTTCCAGGCGGCGCCTACGTTGGCGAGTGCAGGAGGTGTCTCGGCTAGGCTCAGGATCCTTGGGTTCTGCAGCTGAGCGCCCAGCATGAAATTCGTGGTGAGCGCGATGGCTTCCATCTGCAGCTCTGGTGACGGCTTCGGAGGCGAGGCATCAGTGTTGTTATTGCTCGGCAGCAACCGTAGAGCCGTCTCGTATTTTCCTTCATTAGCGTTTACACACCCTACGAGTGCGGGGAGAAGCCTCGAAGTGTTTGTAAGATTGAATGCGTAAAGGTAACCCTTCGCATAGGCAGTCATTCCCCGCGCCCACCTGAACTGTCGGATCAAGGCTGAGTTGCCTGGCATTGGGACTTTAACGAGTTTCTCGTCTAAAGCCGTCCCCTGAACGCGGAATTGGTGTCGACTGTCGAAAGACAGGTTGATGGGAAACGTGTCTCCCTTCTTTAGCCGCCAGCTGTCGTGGATAAAGCCGAGGTACCAATTATAGTTGGAATCGACAGAGACTATGAAGACGATCCCGCTCTTATAGACTCCGCCTCCGGCGCAGTGTGAGAAGCGACCCGTTGTGTCGCTGCTATAGGCACTGACACTCCAATCGCCGACACTGAAGCTACCGAAGGGACCGCCGGCTAATGAAACCGTTGGGAGAAAAAGTGCGCCCAGTGCAAGGGCACGGATGCCGTAACTAAGCATAGCCGTTTTCCTCCACCGCCGGTCCCTACAATGCCCCCCAGTATGGCTGCAACCAAGAGAAGAGTCTATCTGGGCGTGCACAAGCCTGCTATATTCCCGACAGTGGGGAGGACCTTGGCGGGAGGGCTGGAGGTTGCGCGTTTTCGTACCTTTCGTAGTTGGGCTTGTTCTCATTTTTCAAGGCTGTGCACGCCAGAAGGAACTCATCCCTACTGGCGGTAGCCGCGCCGATGGCACCGTCACAATGAGCTACGAGTACGGAGCCGGAGAGATTCCTAAGATAAGTCAGGAGCAAGGGGCGGTGGCGGCGCGCGCGCGTTGCAAAGCGTGGGGCTATACTGACGCTCAGCCTTTCGGCGGAGAGATGCGGCAATGTCAGGCGCCCGGCTCGTATGGAAGCTGTTACCGCTGGTTTGTCAGCCTCACCTACCAATGCCTAGGGGGAGGTCGCCCATCTTGACCTTCCAGATTTCAGAGACCGAGGTGTGGGGCGTCAGCCTTCGGTCGGCGCTCCCCTTTATCACACATGGCTCTGCCGCCAGGGCGTGACCGTCTCAGGCGTCACCCCGCACCTATCGCAGCGCAACCGCTTCTCGTATTCTGACAGGGTAAGGGATAGCTGTTCGGGCGTCATAAGCCGGAACGGTATCAGCGCGGTCTTATTGCAGGACGGGCAGTGTATTTCGACGTGACTGTGGTGGCCGTGGTCGCGGTGTTCGGCCAGCGTCATGCCCGCTTCGATTATGCGGCGGAGTTCTTTGGCAACCTCGTCGGCCTAGCCATGCGCCCTACAAATTTCGCAGGCACATGATTTGCCTGCAAAGTGGCGCACGCCGACGGTACGCCCGCCAAGACGATCTGCCCTTGCGAATACCCGGCGGAATAAGTCCACATCACCATTCTCGCAATATCGTCTTAAGGAATAGGCACACAAATCGGCGATCTGCACCATGCGAGTAAGGCTGCTATCTACAAACAGCGGTGTTTCAATGATCTGGTCAATTGTCGTCCACAGAGTGCCTGATGCATGGAAACGTCTCATCAGATCCGTATGCTTCTTAGCAACGCTCGGATTGTTGTCGTGAATCAAGACGCCGTAACCGCTGATAATCCTTTCTCCCTGTTCGTTTGCCTCGCCGGCAACATTTGATAGATAGTGATGAAAACGAGAAACCACCTGCTCAAAAGCCTGCTCATCAATAGTAAGCTTGGTGCGATTTGGGTCGAAATGAATTTTGTCGATGCACTCGGCAAAAAGCCTGGCATGACCCCAAGCAGCTACGGTGTCGGCTGCATCCCTTGCAGCGGCTAGTCGCTCTGCCTGGGTGAGGTGTATGTAGGCCGAAGTGTTTCGATAATTCTTCTTAGCTTGCTTATATGCACGGGAATTTCCTATCCCTTGCAGCCTGAGAAGCTCCCTGTTTCGATACTGCTCAACAGCAAAGCGCCGCGCTTTCCAGTCGAGATTCTCGAAATCAGGAATTTTTGATTGTTCCAGATAGCGACGTAATATCCACCCCGTATGAAACTCCTCATTCTCAAGACCGTATTTCGCAAGCACTAAGGAGAGGTCGCGATCCGCCTGCTTCCAAAAAGCAATAGGGAGCGAAAGACCGGCCAGAATGAAATGGGATGATGTACCAGGGACGTCCGAGGTGCCAGACTCGTCTATGTAGCAGAGGAACATCCACCGATTGTATACAAAAAAAATGCGACCGGGCTATCAGGGCCTCAGCCCTGAGCGGGGACGCTTGGCGACCCTTCCCAGACGCACCTCATTATGTAATCCAAACGCAACTGCTTTTCAAGATTATGATTTAATTAAATTTTTCATTGAGTTAGCCTGGGAGCCAATCTGCGCCTCCCGCCTGAACGCCGCGCTACCCGCCTCCAAGGCAACTCCCCACAGCTCGGCAACTTAAAGGGCCGTCGCGGCTGCACGGTGCGGCGGCCTCGCTATATTGAAGAACCCACGAATCAAGATTAGATGCTCGGCATGAAAAGGCTTGGCTTACCGGCTGCGCTCGCGGCTACCGCGCTCTACTCCGGTTCACCCTTCCTATTTAGCGACTTTGACGTTCGGGACGCGCCGGAGGCACCACCGCTGTCAGCTATCGCCTCACTGATCGCGTCTTCAGCGGATGGAGTCGTCTTCGACGCTGTGAGCGATTCACCTATCGACGTTCGGCCTCATCTGTTCGTGAGCATCCCAAGCACCTAAGCGTTTCGGTTGTTGGGCTTTGCATTGGCGATCATTGCGTCCTGGCCTTGGCCGCGACACGCTCATCAACCAGCGCCAGAAACGCGGCCACCGCCATGTCGTTGACCTTGCGTGTGTCCAACCTTTTTTCTCGATCATCGCTCGGGTGAAATTCGCGCCATCATCCATCATTAGCTCAGGCAAAAACTGCACTAACGCCCGATACAGACGCCTTCAATCCCGCCCTTCTTGTAACACTTGGCGCCTATCCCGCAGTCCAAGTCGAAAGAACAGGTGTTGCCGGTCGTCTGGTTCAGGTCGAGCGGGTCATAGACTGGCTCACGGTCGTATTTGTTACCGGGAGTCATGCCGCCAGCACAGATGCCGTAAAGCCCGCGCTTCACGCATTTGCTGCCGACACCGCAATCCGTATCGAACATGCAGGCGAGTGCGGGGGTTGCCGCAATCCCGAACACCAAAGTCAGGAACAGTTTTAGCATTTTCTCCTCCCACAACGGAGACGGCCATCATGTCATATACGGACGTTACGGTCACTGGTGCATCATAATGCCATTCCCAGCAACCGGCGCTGCTCGTCTAGCCCCGGCTTCCAACGCGTGCCGCGCGTGTCGCGCGGATGCCGTAGACTGCCAGCTATCGTCAGAACGCACGCATGAGTTCTTTGATCTGTGCCCCCAGTTTCGGGGCACTGCCAGCGAACTCGGCACCTACGATCCCGACACCTACGTCCAGCTGCTAACGGATTTAACCGGACGATGACCCGCCGCTTCCGGCGGCAATCCGGCGGCAATTCACTGTTTGTTGCCATCGGGGCGCAAAGCAACTATCTGATTTCTTTAGCCGGAGACGTGGCCGAGAGGCTGAAGGCGGCGGTTTGCTAAACCGTTATACGGTCAAAAGCCGTATCGAGGGTTCGAATCCCTCCGTCTCCGCCAACTGGCCCAAGCCGTTAAACGGGGATTGCGATGACCGTCAGCCCGCAAGATGCCGACCTGCCGCCCGACGCCCGAATCGATCGCTTCTTCGTCGAGAGGGAGCGGAATCGCGCCGCGGGGCGCGCCGTTTCCTTTATCGTCCTGCTCAACGGGGCCGCGGCCCTCATTCTTCTGGTGATCCTGGCCCAGGCGCCGGCCTCGACGGTCGATACAAAGCTCGCCAGCGCCATGATGTTCTTCAGCGGCGGCGCGGTTGCCGCGCTCCTTGCCTCGTTCCTCGCTTATATCAACCGGACGCTTAGGATAGAGTCGCCGGAACGCGCAAATTTGCGGCGCATCTTGCGCATCCTCGCCAGCGTTGCCGTGATCGCCAGCGCCGCCGCGTTCCTCACCGGCATGAACATGGTGGGTACGGTCTCGTCGGAGAAGTCGAGCTCGCACCCCAAGGGTCCGAAACAACAGCAGCAGCAAAACCAGAAACCCAGCGAACGGGTCGAGCGTCTCTAGACGAGAAGCAATCGGGCGGGGGTGTGGACCTTTAGGGCGGTCCGGTGATCTCGCGTGTGAAGTCGTTCCAGACGCTCTGCGCGTCGGCGGTGAGCGAGTCCAGTCTTTGCCCCACCACGTCCCAATTCACCATACGTCGCTGCTCGACGGTGGCGGACCGCGAATCGGCGATATAGGTGCCCAGGACGGTGAGCAGGGCCCCGACGATCATGCCAAGAAGGAATTTCATATCACCCCTATCGAAGAATCCCAATCATAAGCCCCAAGGGCGGCGAGCGGAAGATGGCTAAGGCCTCATATTAGCGGAATCGCTCGGTCATCCATCGGGCCCCGAAACGCACCAGATCGTCGGCGTCGATCAGCTCGCTTGCCGCTTGGCCGACACGGCCCCGGCTGCTGCGGCCGGTCGCCAAGTATTCGCGCAGGATGGTGGCGAAATAGTCTTCGCCCGGCCAGTCGACAATGCCGTGCTCGTCATCGAGACATTCTATGACGCGGGTCTCCGGCCCGTCGGCGCCCTGGCAGCGATAGGTACGGTGGACGCGGCGCTTATTCGGGACATCGGCGAGATATTCGGCGAAATGCAGGACGGTCGTGGTGTCGGGCGAGGCGCCTAGCCGCAACACGCGTCCGCCGGCCCGGCACAGGCGGTCGAGCGGCGAGCCCAGCCCGTAATAATCGTGCCACGGTGCGTCTTCGAGCAGATCGTGCGCAAAGCGCCCGCGCGTGGCGAAGCGGCCGGAGGGATTGTCGGTGACTTGTGTCCCCGGCAGCCGTCGGAACGCCTCGGCGAGATAGCCCACCTCGTGAAAGACAGGCGCGTTGATGGCATCGAATGGCGGGGCGTCGGCGAGCAACACCTCCCGCTCCGCCTCGGGCCGCTCATTAACCCAGTCGAAGTCGCATTCGGCGCCGAGGATCATCAGCAGCGTTCCCTCAGACCCGACTGCCAGATGCAATGCCTCGATCACACCCATGGCGCCGCCCACCACGGGTCCGATCGCCCGCAACGATGCGTGCACCATCAGCATATCGCCAGCGTGGACACCTAAGCGCCTGAGATCGTTCGCTAAGTCGCTGGCAGAAAGCAAGGTACGGGCTTAGGCGCTAGCGGCCATGGGGGAGGGGCCGCTAGGCCTTTGCTGCGTTTCCGCAGATGGAGGTTCGAGCGCCGCCTGGATGGCATCGTCGACGGTCGACACCCACACGAAGCGCACGGCTTCGCGCGCCGCCTCCGGCACGTCCTCATAGTCCTTCTGGTTGCGTTGGGGCAGCATCACCGTGGTGATGCCGGCGCGCACCGCGGCCAGCACTTTGCTCTTCACCCCGCCGATGGGCAGCACCAGGCCGCGCAGCGAGATCTCGCCGGTCATGGCCGTGTCGCTCTTCACGGTGCGGCCGGTCAGTAGCGAGGTGAGCGCGATGAACATGGCGACGCCTGCTGAGGGGCCGTCCTTGGGGATGGCGCCTGCCGGCACGTGCACGTGGATGTCGGACTTCTCGAACGAGGCCGGGTCGATGCCGAGTGTCGAGGCGCGCGCCTTGACCAGGCTAAGCGCGGCCTGCGCGCTCTCCTTCATCACGTCGCCGAGCTGGCCGGTGAGGATCAGCTTGCCGTTGCCGGGCACGCGCGCGGCTTCCACAAAGAGAATATCGCCGCCGGTCGGCGTCCAGGCGAGGCCTGTCGCCACCCCGGGCACGGATGTGCGCATCGCCACCTCGCTCTCGAAGCGGCGTGCCCCGAGAATGGCGTGCAGATCCTTCTCCTCGATGGTCATGCGCTCGGTCTTGCCTTCGGCGATGTTCATGGCCACGCGATGGAAGATGGCGCCAAGCTCGCGCTCGAGATTACGTACGCCGGCCTCCCGCGTGTAGTCGCGGATGATGGCCCGGATCGCGTCGTCGCCGATCTCGGCCTGCTCCGGCGTGAGTCCCGTGGCCTCGAGCCGGCGCTTGACCAGATAGCGCTTGGCGATCTCGACCTTTTCCTCCTCGGTGTAGCCGGGGAGCTCGATGATCTCCATGCGGTCGCGCAACGGGCCCGGGATCTGGTCGAGCACGTTGGCGGTGCCGATGAACATCACCCGCGACAGATCGAACGGCACCGCGAGATAGTTGTCGCGGAAGGTCGAATTCTGCTCAGGGTCGAGCACTTCCAGCAGCGCCGACGACGGATCGCCGTGGAAGCCCTGGCCGAGCTTATCCATCTCGTCCAGCATCATCACCGGATTGCGCGTCTCGGCCTTGAGGATCGACTGGATCACGTTGCCGGGCAGCGCCCCGATATAGGTCCGCCTGTGGCCTCTGATCTCCGCCTCGTCATGCACGCCGCCGAGTGAGAGCCGCACGAATTTGCGGCCCGTGGCGCGGGCGATCGACTGGCCAAGCGAGGTCTTGCCGACGCCCGGAGGGCCGACGAAACAAAGGATGGGGCTCTTGCCCTCGGGCTTCAGCTTGCGCACCGCGAGATATTCGAGAATGCGCTGCTTCACCTTGGATAGCCCGTAATGGTCCTCGTCGAGGATGCGGCGCGCTTCGGCGATGTCGATGCGCTCATCCGAGAGCTTCGACCATGGCAGCTCGATCAGCCAATCGAGATAGGTGCGGATCATGCCGTGCTCGGCCGACGCCTCGGGCATGCGCTCGAGCCGCTTCAGCTCCTTGCGGGCCTGCTTCTCGGCTTCCTCCGGCATGCCGGCCTTCTCGATCGTCTCGCGCAATTCGGCGATCTCGGCCTGGCCGTCCTCGCCCTCGCCAAGCTCCTTCTGTATCTGGCGAAGCTGCTCGCGCAGAATGTGCTCGCGCTGACGCCCGGAGAGAGACTCTTGCGTCTGCTCGCCGATCTGCTTGGAAAGCTTCAGCACCTCGATCTGCTGGGCGAGATAGCGCAACAGCTTGTCGAGCCGCTCGCCGACCTCGAAGGTCTCGAGCAAATCCTGCTTCTCGGGCGGGGTCAGGTCCGAGACATTGGCGATGAAATCGGCCAACGCGGCGGGCGACTGCATCTGCTCGACCGCGCCGGCGATCTCCGGCAGGACGTTGGGCAGAAGCGAGATGGCCTCGCGGGCGCGCTCCTTCAGCTGATGCATGCGGGCGGCGATCTCGGTTGAGAACACTTCCACCTCGCCGATTTCGTCGACTCGCGCGACAAGGTACGGATAGCCGGGAAGGAATTCGCGCACGCGGAAACGCCGCGTGCCGCGGGCAATGAGATGATGATTGCCGTCGGGCGCGGTCACGTAACGCAAGATCTCGCCGACGGTGCCGACGCCATGCAGTTGCTCGGGCCCCGGGCTCTCGACCGAGGCGTCCTTCTGCAACAGCACGCCGATCGGCTTGTCGTTCTGCGCCGCGGCCTGCGCGCCGGCGATGGATTGCGGGCGGCCGAGCGCGAGCGGCACCACGATGCCCGGAAAGAGCACGGCGTTGCGCGTGGGCAGAAGGATCAGCGCGCCCTCGGGCAGCTCGAGCCGGGGCGTGGCCTCGTCGGCCGCCGCCGGCGCGGCAATCTGCTCCGTCTTGGGAGGCGACTGAGGCGCTTCGGCCGATTGCGGCGTGGTCTGTTCGATATCGTTCATGGGCCTTGGACTTGGTTTCTCACAACTCAAAGCTTGGCGAAGGTGAGCACGAGGCAGCCATTCGACAATTCGCGTTCGGCAAGGCGTAAACGGCTCGTCAGGGCGATCCGCCGCTCGAAACGCCCATAGGGAATTTCGAGCCTTACAATATTGGCATTCCTGCCACCGGATGGCAGGGGGCGGATGCCGGCGATGATCAACATCTGGCCTTCGATCTCGACGCGGACCGCCTCGGGCGCCACGCCGGGCAACGCGGCGATGATCGTGACTTGGAACTCGGTCTCGAACACGTCGACCGGCGGTTCCCAGCGGGCGCCGTTGCGCGAGGGCTCGAAGAACTGGCGATGCAGTTGTTCCGCCTGCTTGAGAAGCGCGCAGGCCTCGGCCCACATCTGGTTTTTCGCGTCACGCATCACGCCACTCTATCGTCCCGATGGCAGCGATCTTAGCGCCCAGCAAGCGGGGTTGGAACGTTGGCGGTCACATCCGCCGAAAAACTAAGGAGGGTAGGGGCTTGGCGAGCGGACACCCTATCTGGTCGCTGAGAGGACCACTTACAAGACCCCGACAAGCGGCTCTATTGCGGCTTGTCGACGAAGAAGGTGGTGCGGTCGATGCCGGTATTGCCGTTGGTCCGGTCGTAGGCATAGACCAAAACGTCGTAGAGCCCGGCCTGATCGACCGGCACGCTGCCGGCAAACTGGCTGGTCTCGCCGGCGAAGCTCAGATCGACCGGCGCGATGCGCTCGCCGTTCCGGCTGACCAAGGCCTTCACTTCGAGATTGTTGGCGTCCCACAGGCCTTCGGGCTCGATCGGGCAGCCGCACATCAGGATCACGTTGGCGCGGAGATCGACTTTGCCCGTGTCGGCGGGAAGCCGCACATGCGCGGGCGGTGCCAGCACATCGACGATCAAGCCCGGCAGATCGAGCACCCAGCCGTCGCCGGCCGTGAGGCCGCGGCCCGGTACCACCCAGCGGCTCGCCGTCACGCGCGTGGCCGCTTGCCGCTGGGCGAGGGGACCGTAGGCCTCCACCTCGATCAGGTGCGGCTCGTCAAGATCGATGGTGGCGACGAACTTGGCGGCTGTGTCGTCGGAGAGCTGTGCGCGCCGTCCGCCGTCCTCATGCATGATGCGCCTGGTGTCGCCGGTCGCGCCTTGCGTCAGGCCCGTGGCGAGGATTTCACTGGTCTGCGCGTCGCGCAGTGTCACGCGCATGCCGCCCATGCTGGTGCCGATGAACTTGCTGTCGTTGCCGAGCACGCGCACCACGATCTCGGTCGGCTCGGCCTGCGCCGCGGCGGGGGCGAGGAGGGGGAGGCTTAGTGCGAAGAAGGCGAGGATGACGGCGTGGACGTGGCGCATGGCATGAACTCCACGAGATGAATGCCGAATGAATATGTGGGGCCGGGCAGAACCGGCAGCAAGGCGGGCAAGGAGATTTGCTATCTCACGCCGCCGAAAAAGCCGGTTGCCGACGCCGAAATTGCCGATAACGTCCCCGGGCCTTGTCCGAGCCATTATTCACAAGCGACCCTGCATTCACAAGCGACCCTGCGGCGGCGCTGGTCCTAGGGGAACCGCTCAAGCGTCGGGGTTCACTGCGGCAGCGATACCCACCTTGTCGGCAAAGGCAGGGCCGATGGCGCCGGCGACCAAGACAGCCGTGATCGCCGTGCATGCTTTTGACGCTATTGGATTTCGCATATCCTCCGTCGCCGAGCCACTCAAACGTTTAATGTCCGGGCAACCTCGGCGTGCCTGCCCCGCCAAAAATCCCGGTTGCCTTGTAGTTGCTGCCGCCCACGTTCCAATTCCCGATGACACCCCCCGCGGCAACCGATCCATTGTTCACGAAGGAACCGGTTGCCTTTCCAGTCAGATTGTCAATCGACGGCCCGGCTGTCTGCTGCAGTACGCCATCGAACCTGTTGAGGGCCGGGTTTGGCTGCGTGAGTGCGTTCGGGAGCGTCGCGTATGTCCGGCCCTCGAAGTTGCTGATCGTTAGATCGCCTGCACGTGGTGCAAAATTCCAGTTCATCGTGAGATCGCCGGAGGCTTCGCGAGGCTCACCGCCGTCATACACGGTTCCCCAGGCCGTGCCTTGATATGTCGCGGTCGCGCCGAGGGCGAAGAGCTTGTCGAGATCGCCCACGGACGTGGTATCGCCCGCGACCCACCAACCGTGATCGACCTTGAGGTTGGTCGTGTCCTTTCCTTTCCCGTAGACGATGTGTGCGTCCCACGTTCCCCAATCTAAGAAGGTGCAGTCGGCGCACAGGGACTGTTCTTTTTCAGTGAAACTTGCCGAGCTTGCCGGGCTTGTCTCCACCGTCAATCCGCTCGGCTAAAGCACCGAGGCATTGGCTATCGCGGTTCCAGCCTCATTGAATTCGATGCTGACCAGGTCGCCATTGCCAAGCCCCAACTCCAGACTCCTATTTTCGGGATTAAAGGCGACGCTGCCTACCGCAAGGGGATCCGAGGGAATTTTATACAGGGCCGCTGCATAGCCTCCCTGTATTCCACCGGTAGCCTCGGGAATTGGCGGCGGTGTGTTGTCCGGCGGCGGTGTGTGATGAGAGCCAGCGAAGATGCCACTGGCCTTGTAGACATTGTTGTTGAGGTTCCAGTTGCCGATCACACCTTTCGGATTGCCGGGCGTGTTGGGCAGGTCGGGCAGCTTGGTGGCTGAAACGAAGGAGCCCGTCACGCCACCGGTCAGATTGTTGAGATCGGGCGACAGGTTTTGATTGGAGGCGGAAAGGGCTCCGCTGAACTGATTCAGTTTGCCTGTCGGGACTATACTGTTGCCAACCACTCCCGGGGCGCTCAAATCGCCCCCGAAGTCGAGCCCTCCCTCGATATTGTCGGCATCGAAATTACTCACGTCGAACCTGCCCGTTCGCGAGGCGAAGTTCCAGCTCATGTCCATGTTGCCGTAGGCCCCATAGGGAAACCCTTCATTGAATAGATCGGTGACGACGAAGCCATAAGCGGTACCGGCGTAATCAGCCTGCCCAGTCAAGGGCAGTGCGCCCACGACGTCGTTGATCACGTCTCCTGTGACCCAAAGCCCAATGCCAGCCACTTGGGTAGCGACGTTATTGTCGTTCTGGAAATCGACCTCCGCAATCCAGGCGCCCCATGAGAGGAAGTCGCAGTTCTCGCAAAGAACTTCTCCCGCACCGACGAAGCCGAACAGTGCGGCGTTCCCGGAATTTAGCTGCGCCTCGTTTATTAATTTGGGCGGTTGATCGCTGGTGGTGTCGTTATAGACGTAGATTGCATTGGAGTCGGCGGTCCCCGCGAACAAGCTGTCATAATAAGGGCCGTCGTCGTTGAGCCCATGATTGGAAAGCCCGACACTCTGGCCGCCTTCGTCGGGGATGTCGACGGCGGTGAATAGGGCGGTCATGCCACCGCCGCCATTCGCGAACAGAGCGGCAGCGGCCCCTACAAACTCAGCGGATTCCTTGTCGAAGGCGAGTGCAAACTGATCCGGAGACATCGTCATCAGGGTCCCCGCGTGGTCATCATAGTCGATGTCGTCGCCTTCTAGCGTGTAGATGCCACCGGCGTAGCCGTACACGAGGTTGGGTTCCGGCGGATCGACGGGATCGACGGGATCGACGGGATCGATGATCGGATCGACAGGATCGACGACAGGATCGACGACAGGATCGATGACAGGATCGATGACCGGATCGACGACCGGATCGACGACCGGATCGACGACCGGATCGACAGGGTTCGGGCCAACGGGGTCCGTCGGCGATATTGGCGCCTGTGCGACCTCCTCTTCCTTCAGCGTGTCGTCGATCCTGGTGGCCGTGGCGTCGGCGATCAACTGCTGCAGGCTGAGCGTCTCGGCGAGAGCTTGCTTCGGGGGCGGATTGCCGGTGGGCACAGTGCCGGTGCCGATGCCCGTACCGCCCTGGGTGAGTGCCGCCATGATTACGCTTATGTCTGCGGCTGTAGTCGGCCGCACGTTCGGCGTGCCGCTGGTGAGATCCAGCGTATAGCCGGGCTCATAGACGGTGTACGTCTTGCCGTTGTTGGCCGACAGCGTCATCGCCACGCCGTGGAGGAAAGACCACATCTTCCCATTGCCCTGGAGCATGCCGCCACGGATGGCGAGCGCGCCGGCCGGAGTCTTGATGGTGACGCCGGCGTCGTTCTTGGAAATCTTGCCGCCGACATAGCGCACCACGCCCTTGGAGAAGGTCGCCACCACTTGGCCGGTCTGCTTCTTCGGGTTGTAGACGAACCTGTCGATGACGAGGTCGGAGCCGGGGCCCACGGTGAAGGTCGAGCCGTCCACCAGGAGCACCTGCACGAGCCCGCTAGTGGTCGTGTTGATGCGCTCGTTGTAGAAGATCGACTTGCCGATATTGAGTTGGCTCTGCGGCGCGCCGCTCAGGCTGGAAAAGGCGTCCGGATTGACCGCGGCGGCCACGCCGACTTTTTCGGCCTCGGCCGGAGCGGTCGCCAGGAACACGCCAAGGGCAAGGCCGAGCAGGGCGGCGGCGCTTGCCGTGCCGCGTAGCCTGCCGCCAAGAACTGAAGAGAGTGCCCTCATCCCTCAGAACCTCTTCTGTACGCCGAGAAGGGCCATCAGATCGTCGAACGCCCTTATATCATAGTTGGATTGCTGATCGCGATATTCAACTTGGGGCACCAGGGCCCAGGTTTCCGCCACCGGCAGGATAAGCGCCGTGCGCGCCCAATACTGGTCGTCTCTTTCGGCCTCGATAGGATTGATGATGGGGTCCGGATCGTCGTAGTCCCGCCGGATGATGCCGCCTCCCACTTGCCATGTCCAGGGATAGCGGCCCTGCCATAAAGGATTGTTAAACGTCCAGGCGAAGCCTCCCGACAGCGCGATCTCCCAATTGGAATAGAAGCCCGCGGTCACGTCCTCGCGCTGCGCATAGCCCTGCGTGGTCACCACGAAGCCCGGCGTCACATAATAGGAGTAAGTCGTGCCGAAGCGGGTCTGCGGGCCGTCGCGCAGCGTGTTGGTGGGGAGGTCGGGCGTGTTGTCGAAATCGCGTATGCGCGTTTCGATGCGCGTGTCGAGTACGCTCCGCTCCGCGGCGAAGCTCAAGATACGGATACCCGCGCCGGGTGCGCCGAAATAATAGTCGTAGCCGAGATAGGCAAGATCGCCGATGGCGTAGACGAACAGGCGGGACTGGTCCATGCCCCAGCGTTTCATGTTGAAGCTCGGGCCGAGCGTGAGCTCGAAGAAATCGAGATCGATATCCTGGAGCTCCTTGTCGAAATAGGCGGTCGAGTAAAGCAGCGCGTCGAATTCGATGCGGTCGCCTTGACGCTTCAGGTCATGCGAATAATGGATGGTGCCGATATTGAGCGCGCTCCACCCCGGCCGGCCGACCGATTGATCGTCGATGGTGAAGTTGATGCCTTGCAGGGTGACGTTCTGCGTGCCGGGGCCCGAATTGGCGTTGCTCTCCCAGCGGATGGCCGAGAAGAGCGTGGCGGAGAAGGCGGGGGGATCGGCGGCGAGCGAAAGCTGGCTCAGATAGAGCCGCACCTGCTGGGCGACATCCGGTGGCAGGTTCGGGTTGGCGAGCGCCTGCTCGAAATAGCTGCGGGCCACTTCGTAGGCGCCGAGGCGGTAATAGAGAATGCCGAGCTCGAGCTGAAGGCGCGGGGTGTTCGGCGCGTAGATCAGCATGCGCTCGAGCGTCGAGATGGCGGCCTCGTAGTCCCCGACCTGCGCGGACAGGTTGGCATAGGTGAAGGCGAGATCGAGATCGCTCGGGCGGGCGATCATCTGTTGCAGCATCGCCTCGCGGCGCGCCTCGACATCCGGAGGGCCGAGGCGCTTCACGGCGATGTTCGAATCGCCGGCGGCAATAGAAGGCGAGGCCCCGCCCATGACGAGACCGGCAACCGCCACGGCGATCGCCCAATGCGCCAGCACTCTCATCACCTACCGCTCGGCCTTTCCGAGAGGCGCCCGCGGGATGATCCCCGGCAAGCCCACCCGTCCCGCCGAAAGTTAACGCAGTTAATCGTGCCACAACAAGGGCCACAGCCTATTTCCTAAGTATTTTCAAAGTCCCTGTTGCCCAAGGGGCACGCAATTCGCATGCTATGGTTAATTATGGCAGGGGCCGATTCTGATCAGGCGAAGCTGCTGGCGTTTTTGGCCCTGCCGGAAGCCTACGCGCCGCGGCCGGAAGCCGTTGAGCGCATTGAGACTCATGCCTCGGTGGTGTTTCTGGCCGGGCCCTTCGCCTACAAGGTCAAGCGGGCGGTCAAGTACCCGTTTCTCGACTTCTCCACCTTGAAAAAGCGGCGTTTGGCGCTTCTGAATGAATTGCGCATCAACAGGCGCACGGCGCCTCAGCTCTATCTTGAAGTGGTGGCGATAACCATCGGAGACGATGGCAATTTCCGCCTTGGAGAAGCGGGTGGGCGCGTGGCCGAGTGGGCGCTCAAGATGCGCCGTTTCGAGCAGGAAAATTTATACGAACATCTCGGGGATCGAGGGAATTTGTCCGGACACCGTATGCGGGAATTAGCGGAACTCGTCGCGGATTTCCACGCACGCGCCGACCGGCTGCTGACTCCGGCTGAGGCCGTGTTGCCGCTGCAAGACATCCTCCGCGATAACGAGGCGGCGCTGATCGCCAATCCCGACGCCTTCCCGCCGGAGGAAGCGAAGACGCTGGCGCGGGCGAGCGACGAGAGGCTTGCCGCGCTCTCGCCCCTGCTCAGGTCGCGCGCCAGTTCGGGCTATGTGCGCCACTGTCACGGCGACCTGCATTTGCGCAACATCGTCGAGATCGAGGGCGAGCCGGTCCTGTTCGACGCGCTCGAGTTCGACGACCGGCTCGCCACCATCGACGTGCTCTACGACCTCGCCTTCCTGCTGATGGATCTCGGCAGGCGCGGGCTGACAGCGCACGCCAACGGCGTGCTCAACGCCTATCTCGACCGCGAGGGCTCAAGCGGCAATCTCCTTGGGCTTAAGGCGCTCCCGCTCTTCCTGTCGATGCGGGCGATGATCAGAGCCAAGGTCGAGTTGCTGCGCGCTGAGAAGGCGGCACAGGCCGACCTGGGCAAGGCGCGCGGTGAGGCGCTCGTTTATTTCGATCTCGCCCGCGCGTTCCTGGCGCCGCCTCCGCCGCGCCTGATCGCCATCGGCGGCCTGTCGGGTAGCGGCAAGTCGGCCATAGCTCAGGCTATCGCCCCCCATATCGGCGTTTTTCCGGGCGCGGTGCATATCAGGAGCGATGTCGAGCGCAAGCGCCTGTTCGGGGCAGCACCGGATCAGAAATTGCCACCCGCCGCCTATACGCAAGGGATCTCAGATCAGGTCTATGCCGCCTGCCGCAAGCGCGCGCGCCTCGCGCTCGAGGCGGGCCATTCGGCGATCGTCGATGCGGTGCATGCCAAACCGCAAGAGCGCGCGGCCGTCGCGGCCCTTGCCGCCGAGATGGGCGTGGCTTTCACCGGTCTCTGGCTTGACGCGCCCCGGGAGGTCATGCGGGAGAGGGTGGGCGCCCGCGTGAGCGACGTGTCGGACGCCACCCCTGACGTGGTCGATGCGCAACTCGCCTACGACCTCGGCAAGCAGGATTTCGCGGCGATTGACGCCAGCGGTCCCGTCGCCGAAGTCGCCGCAGCCTGCCTCAACGCCATTGACGCTTCAAGTGTTCACCGTTTGATAACCCTCCCGGCCGACAGTGGGGCGAGCGCCGCTCAGTAAGCCTCCCGCCTCAAGCGGGTGGGGCTTATTGGCGCGTCCCAAGTAAGCCCTTACGGGGTCTGTGGCGTGAGTGGAGTTGGTGAGCGCAAACCCGCGCGCCGCGCGGGTCGGCTTGGATTTGCCGCGGGCGCTGCCACGCGCCTCGTCGTCTCGTTTGCGCTCATCGCCGGTCTTGCCGGAGGTCTCGCTGCCTGCGGGGGCAAGAGCCATAAACTCAGCGAGCGGGTTGTCCGCTATGGCCAGCCGGTGCCGAAGGGCGGCGGCAAATATCATGTCGGCCAGCCCTATCAGATCGCCGGGACCACGTATCGGCCGCGCGAGGATCCAAACTATAACCGAGTCGGCCTAGCCTCTTGGTATGGTGACCTATTTCATGGCCGCCGAACCGCCAACGGCGAGGTCTACGACATGGACCGGCTGTCGGCGGCGCATCCCACGCTGCCGCTGCCGGTCTATGCGCGCGTGACCAACCTCAACAATGGCCGCTCCGTCGTGGTGCGCGTCAACGACCGGGGCCCGTTCGCCAACGACCGGATCATCGACCTGTCGCGGCGCTCGGCGGATATGCTGGGCTTTCGCCGGAACGGCACGGCGGTGGTGCGCGTGACCTATCTTGGCCGCGCGCCGCTGAACGGCGACGATAGCTACGAGCGGCGCTATCTCGCCGGCCAAAGCTTCATGCAGATGGCCGAGAACCGCGCGTCGCGGCCGGCAGTCCGACCCAAGATCGTGAGCCTTGCCGAGGAAATGGAGTCTCAAGGCGCGAAGGCCTGGCGGCTGGGCACGCCACCCTCAACCCCGCCGAAACCAGCCAAAGAGGTGCCCGTTGCCAGCAGCGGCGTCGCCTCCGCACGCAAAGGCGAGCTGCTGATCCAGGCAGGGACGTTCAAGGATCCGGAGAATGTCGCCAAGGCGCGGGCGGCGCTGGGTGAAATCGCCCCGGTCGAGGTGACCCAGGTGGAATTTCGTGGGGATATGCTGTCCCGCGTCCGCATCGGGCCGTTCCCCGACAAAAAGGCGGCGCGGGCCGCTCTCGGCAAGGTGACGAAGGCCGGCTATCGCGGCGCTAAAATCGTGAATTAGAAAGCGGCCGTCTCGAAGGGTTGGGCCACAGTCTTGCTGTTCCACAAGGGCCTTATGGATCGAGACGCGCCCTTCGGGCCCTCCTCACCATCAGGCAGTACGGTGGGTTGCTTTTTGACCTCGGGCGCTCGACAATGAGGTGAAGCTTGCCGCGGCAAGCGGCCTCCAACCCAACGCGATCCGATCCGTCCCGTGTCCAGCCCGCGCTCCAGTAGATTGCTCAGAATCGCTGTGGCCGCCGTCATGCTTGCCGGCGCCGGCAGTGTCACGAGCCTGGCCCAACAGGCCAAAGCCCCTCCGGGCGGCTTCGAGACCAAGGCCCCGCGCGCCCTCATCATGGATGCCGCCGAAAATCTCGTGCTCTTCGAAAAAGACCCCGACACGCTGATGGTGCCGGCGAGCATGAGCAAGATGATGACGCTTGCCGTGGTGTTCCGCGAATTGAAGGCCGGGCGGCTCAAGCTCGACGACGAGTTCAAGGTCAGCGAGCACGCCTGGCGCACCGGCGGCGCGCCGTCGGGGACGTCGGCCATGTTCGCGCCGTTGAACACGATGGTGAAGGTGTCCGACCTCATCCAGGGCGTCACGGTGCAATCGGCGAATGATGGCGCCATCATCCTCGCCGAAGGCATCTCCGGCACGGAAGAAGCTTTCGCCCAGGAGATGACCAAATACGCCCGGGAGATCGGGCTGGAGAAATCGATTTTCGCCAACGCCTCGGGTCTGCCGGCGGAAGGCCATCTGATGACGACGCGGGAGCTGGGGATGCTCGCCCGCTATATCATCACGCATTATCCCAAATATTACGAGTATTTCGGCCTGCACGAGTTCAAGTACCGTGAGAAGTTCACGTTCCGAAACCGCAACCCGCTGGTCTTCGACCCGGAGCTGGCGGCCGACGGTCTAAAGACCGGCTTCGTCAAGGAATCCGGTTACGGCCTCACGGCTTCGGCCAAGCAGGGCGATCAGCGGCTGATCGTGGTCGTCGCCGGGCTTACCACGCCGAAAGAACGTGAGGCCGAAGCGAAGAGATTGCTCCAATGGGGCTTCAAGAACTTCAAGCAGTTCCGGCTGTTCGACGCGGGCCAGAAGGTGAGCGACGCGCTGGTGTGGGGCGGGACCAGTCACTATGTGCCGCTGGTCGGCGAGGGTGACATCAATATCCTGCTGCCATCCGCGGCGACTGGCGCCGTCTCGGCCACCATCCATTACGAAGGACCGATCAAGGCGCCGATCAAGAAAGGCGCCCAGGTGGCGACCTTGCGCATCACCTCGGCCGAATCCCAGGCCACCAACGAGATGCCGCTCTATGCTGGAGAAGATATCGAGCGGAGCAATTTCCTCATGCGTGGGTTGGATTCGCTTGGCTGCCTCGCTTTCTGCTGGATCTTGTAGACGTCGATGCAGCGCCAGGCGGTCGAGACCGGCAAATTCATCACATTCGAGGGGGGCGAGGGCGCAGGCAAATCCACCCAGGCCGGCATTCTCGCCAACCGCCTGACGCGCGCAGGCCGCAAGGTCTTTGCCACGCGCGAGCCGGGCGGGTCGCCGGCCGCCGAGGAAATCCGCGAGGCGTTGCTCTCCGGCAAGGTCTGGGAGTTCGGGCCGTTTGCCGAGGCGCTGATGTTCTCGGTGGCGCGTGCCGATCATATCGACAAGGCCATCGGCCAGGCGCTCGCCGAGGGCAAATGGGTGATCTGCGACCGCTTCTACGACTCCACGCGCGCCTATCAAGGGGCGACCGCCGGCGTGCCGCGCGAGTTGATCAATGCGCTTGAGCGGCTGACGCTCGCGGGGCTCAGGCCAGACATCACCTTCCTTCTCGATATTCCGGTCGAGGCGGGGCTCGCGCGCGCCGCCGAACGTCGCGGCGGCATGGTGCCGGACCGCTTCGAGCGCCAGGAAATCATGCTGCATCAGCGCGTGCGCCGGGCCTTTCTCGACATCGCCGAGGAGGAGCCGGATCGCTGCATGGTGGTCGATGCGAGCCAGCCCGAGGCGATGGTGGCGGAGGACGTGTGGGAAGTCGTGCTCCAGCGTCTCAATCCATGAGCGTCGCCGCCGAACGTTTCCGCGGGGCTGTCGGCGAGCCGGATCGGCTCGATCGATTCTCGGCGCCGCGGGAGGTCGATCGCCTCTACGGTCATGAGGAGGCCTTGCGCGAATTTACCGCCGCGCTCGCTTCAGGCCGTCTGCACCATGCCTGGCTGCTGGTGGGGCCGGAGGGCGTGGGCAAGGCGACGCTCGCTTATCGCCTGGCACGGACCGTGCTCTCTCAGGGCACGTCGGACGATGATGCCGCCAATGCCGGCCATCCCGTATTTCGCAAGGTGGCGGCGCTGTCGCATCCCAATTTGCTGCTGATCCGGCGCTCGTTCAACGACAAGACCAAGCGCTATTCTCAATGGATCGGCGTCGATGAGGTCAGGCGCTTGCGCGCGTTCCTTGGGCACTCCGCGGGCGAGGCAGGCTGGCGCGTGGTCATCGTCGATCGCGCCGACGAGCTGAACCAGAACGCCGCCAACGCTCTGCTCAAGGCTCTGGAAGAGCCGCCACCGCAGACTCTGTTCCTGCTGATCGCCGGCGCCGAAGGGCGCCTGCCCGTCACCATCCGTTCCCGCACCAGAACGCTTCGCGTCTCGGGCTTGAACGAGAAGGAGTTGGAGGCGGCGGTGCGCGCGGCGCTTGCGCGCGACGGGCATGAGGCCGACGCCGAGACGTTGCGCGTGGCGCTCGCTCTAAGCCAGGGCAGCGTGCGCCGCGCGCTGGAACTGGTCTCCGGCGAGGGCATCGATCTTTACAATGAGATCGTCGCCATGCTCGGCGCGCTGCCGGAGCTTGAGGGGTCGACCCTGCATGGCGTGGCCGATCGGTTCTCGGGCACCGGCGATACCGAGCGCATCGAACTGTATTTCGTCCTGCTGCTCGGCCTGATCGAGCGCCTCATCCGCTTCGCCGCCACGGGCGAGGGGGCGATGCCGGAAGAGCAGGCGCTCGCCAACCGCCTCGTGTCGCCCTCGAATCTCATCCATTGGGCCGAAGCCTGGGAGGCGATCACCGAAGCCAAGGACGAGGCCTTCGCCTTCAACCTCGACCGCAATCTTCTGCTGCTCGAGACCTGGTTCCGCCTCCAGAGGCTCGCGCGCGACCATTCGGTTTAGGGCGTTCGGCGGGCGCGCTTGCCCAGGGAGGCACGCGAGGCTATTCCTGCCGCCATGTCCGGCAAGCCTTATTACCTCACCACGGCCATCTCCTATCCCAACGATGCGCCGCATATCGGCCATGCCTATGAGGCGGTGGCGACCGACGCGCTGGCGCGCTTTCGGCGCTTGCAGGGGCGCGACGTGTTCTTTCTGACGGGGACCGACGAGCACGGCGTCAAGATGCTTCAGACGGCGAAGGCGCAAGGCATCACCCCTGCCGAGCTCGCCGACCGCAACACGCCGAAATTCCGCGACATGGTGCGCGCGCTCAATTGCTCCAACGACGATTTCATCCGCACGCGCGAAGAGCGCCACGCGCGCGCCTGCCAGGAGCTGTGGCGGCGCATGCAGGCGGCGGGCGACATCTATCTCGACAAATATGCCGGCTGGTACTCGGTGCGCGACGAGGCCTATTACGACGAGAAGGAACTGAAGGAAGGCGAGGGCGGAAAGAAACTGTCGCCGCAGGGTACGGAAGTGGAGTGGGTCGAGGAGGAGAGCTATTTCTTCCGCCTCTCCGCCTATCAGGACAAGCTTCTAAGCTTTTACGATACGCATCCCGAGTTCATCGGGCCGGAGACGCGCGCCAACGAGGTCAAGAGCTTCGTGCGCGGCGGCCTTCAGGATCTCTCCATCTCGCGCACCACGTTCGATTGGGGCGTGCCCGTGCCGGGCGACCCCAAGCACATCATGTATGTATGGGTCGATGCGCTCACCAATTACCTGACCGGAATCGGCTTCCCCGACGAGCAGTCCGAGAGCTTCCAGAAATACTGGCCGGCCGATGTGCATATCATCGGCAAGGACATCATCCGCTTCCACGCCGTCTATTGGCCGGCCTTCCTCATGTCCGCCGGCATCGCGCCGCCTCGCCGCGTGTTCGGCCACGGCTTCCTCTACAATCGCGGAGAGAAGATGTCGAAATCGGTCGGCAACGTGGTCGATCCTTTCGTGCTGGTGAACGATTACGGCGTCGACCAGATCCGCTATTTCCTGCTGCGCGAAGTGCCGTTCGGCCAGGACGGCAATTACAGCCGCGAGGCCATCGTGCAGCGGATCAACGCCGATCTCGCCAACGATCTCGGCAATCTCGCCCAGCGCTCTTTATCGATGATCGCCAAGAATTGCGAAGGCCGCGTGCCGAAGCCCGGCAAGCTCACGCCCGCCGACGAGACCATCCTGGCTGCGGCCGACGCGCTGCTGCCCCGCGTAGAGGAGGCGATCGACGCGTTCGCCATCCACCGCGCGCTCGAAATTATTTGGGCGCTGGTGGCCGACACCAACCGCTATTTCGCGGGTGAGGAGCCCTGGGCGCACAAGAAGACCAACCCGGAACGCATGGGGACCATCCTCTATGTGACTGCGGAGGTGCTACGGCAGGTCGCGATCCTGGTGCAGCCGGCGATGCCGGAAGGCGCCGGCCGGCTGCTGGATCAGCTCGCCGTACCCCCTGACGCGCGCGGCTTCGCACAGCTCGGGCCTAAGGGAAGGCTCAAGCCGGGAATGGAATTGCCGCCCCCAGCGCCGGTGTTCCCGCGCCATGTCGAGGAAGAGGCAGCGGCGCCGTGACTCTAGCGGCAGAGCTGCTTGATCCGCGCCTCGTCAACCCCCGCGACGACCACACCGCCGACGATCGTCCGGGGGACGGCGGTATCGCCAAACCGCTTCAGCATGTCGGCTTGCACCCGCGCCGTCGTCGCGTCGCGAATGGTGTATTTGATGTTGTTGCGCGCGAGGATGGCCCTGACCTGCCGGCAATAGGGGCACCACGAGGCGTCGTACATGACGACGCTCTTGCTGCACCGGGCCTCGGCCGGGATGGCAAAAAGACAGAGCAGCGCCACGGCCGTAGCAAACCGAGCCGCCAGAGTTTTCACCACGATCTGCCGCGTAAGCACTTGTTGTCTCATAGCCTCATATGCTGCACATAATTCCGCCGTGCCGCCTCTGTTTACCCTAGCAGTTCGAAGACCATGGGGCCCTTCATCTTTCCGTGATGCTGATCGACAGCCACTGCCATCTGGACTTCCCCGAGCTCAGCAGCGAGCTCGAGGCGGTGCTCAAGCGCGCCGATCAGGCTGGCGTCGGGCTGATGCTCACCATCTCCACGCGGGTGCGCCGCTTCGACGAGCTGAAGACCATCGTCGAAGCGAATGACAATGTATTCTGCTCGGTCGGCACGCATCCGCATCACGCCGCCGAGGAGCCTGACGTCACCGCGAAGGAGTTGATGGAGCTTGCGCGCCATCCCAAAGTGGTGGCGATCGGCGAGGCGGGCCTCGACTATCATTACGACAACAGCCCGCGCGACGTGCAGGCCAAGAGCTTCCGCACCCATATCGAAGCCGCGCGCGAGACCGGTCTGCCGCTAGTGATCCACGCCCGCGAGGCCGATGCCGACATCGCCAATATCCTGGAAGAGGAGACAGCCAAGGGCGCCTTCCCCTTCGTGCTGCATTGTTTCACCAGCGGCGCGGAGCTGGCGCGAAGGGGGCTCGCACTCGGCGGATATGTCTCCTTCTCCGGTGTGGTCACCTTCAAGAACGCCGATGAACTTCGGGACATCGCGCGTGAAGTGCCGCAGGACCGTCTGCTGGTCGAGACCGACGCGCCCTATCTCGCGCCGGTTCCTAAGCGCGGCAAGATCAACGAGCCGGCCTTCGTCGCTCACACCGCCGCTTCGCTTGCCGGCCTAAGGGGCATGAGCGAAGCGGAGCTTGCGCGCGTCACTAGCGACAATTTCTTCCGACTGTTCGGGAAGGTGCCGCGCGCCGCCCTGAAAGCGACCGCAAGCGCCGCATGAGCCTGAAAGCCACCATTCTCGGCTGCGGCACCTCCGGCGGCACCCCGCGTCTCGGTGATCGCTGGGGCGCGTGCGATCCCACCGAGCCGAAGAACCGGCGCCTGCGCTGCTCGCTGCTCGTGCAGCGCGAAACCCCGGACGGCGTGACCACGGTCCTGGTCGACACCTCGCCTGACCTGCGCCAGCAATTGCTCGATGCCCGTGTGGCCTGGCTCGACGGCGTGTTCTACACCCACGATCACGCCGACCATACCCACGGCATCGATGATTTGCGCATGGTCGCCTATAACGGCGAGCGCCTGGTCGATGTCTATACCGATGCGGCGACGGAGCAGGTGCTCCGCCGCCGCTTCGACTATTGCTTCGAGAAGCCGCCGAACAGCGACTATCCGGCCATTCTCAACGCTCGTACGATCAAACCCGGTGAGAGGGTAAGTATCGCGGGGGCAGGGGGCCCGATCGAGGCCATCCCGTTTTGCCAGCGACACGGACGCACCGAATCGCTCGGCTTCCGCTTCGGCGGACTCGCTTATTCGCCGGATATGAGCGCCCTGCCCGAGGAGTCATTGGCGCATCTGCAAGATCTCGATGTGTGGATCATCGATACGCTGCGCTACACGCCGCATCCGAGCCACCTCACCGTGGAGCAGGCGCTTTCCTGGATCGCGCGGGTCAAGCCGAAGCGGGCCATCCTCACCCACATGCATCTCGATCTGGATTACGCGACCTTGTTGCGCGAGCTGCCGCCCAATGTCGAACCGGCCTATGACGGCATGATCCTGACGGTGGACTAGGCTTTACCCTGTGAGAGTCGACCGCCTCTCCTTCGAGA
>JBBDYM010000035.1:34397-48155 GCA_040901485.1 Methyloceanibacter sp. | reverse complement strand
CTTCGCTCGCCCTCAGGATGATGAGGCGGTCGAAGGAGGACCTCATCCTGAGGAGCGGCCGCAGGCCGCGTCTCGAAGCATGAGGCTTTAAGTTAAAAACCGAAGACGGTGCTCGGCACGCTGACCGACACCTTGCCACTCGCCACCGGCTCGCTGATGTCGTCCGTGCTCTCGGAATAATCGGCCTGGGTGCGGATATTGAAGTTCTCGGGCTTGGTCAGCACCACGCCACCGCCGACCGTGTTCAGCGCGGCGGGATCTTGCAACGCCATTTCGCTCAGATCGACGCTCGACTTGAAGAAGGCGAAGGGTTCGACGCTGGCGCCGCTGCCGGTATCGAACTGGCGCTTCAATTCCGGTCCCACGCTGAGCCGCGTGACATCTACGGAGGTCCCCGCGATGCCGCCGATATCGCTGTTGCTGGTCTCATCGAAATAGGTGACGGCGCCGCTCTGGCTCAACTGCCACTGGTTAATGGCCCAACTGCCTTTCACCTTGGCCTCGTTCAGCATGCGCTGGGTAGCGAAATGCGCGCTGTCCGCGCCGACCATGGCGCTGTCTTGCGCGCTGCCCCACGCGGCCTTGGCGTCGAGCACGACATGAGGCGTCAGCCGGTAAGCCATATAGGGGCCGGCCATGAAGGCCTTGCCGTCGATGGCGTCGGGCGCGGTGACGATGCTTTGACGCGACTCGTCGAACTGCACCAGGCCGCCGAACAGAAAATCCTGAGACATGCGGTAATCGGCGCCGACATAGGTGGTGAGTGCGTCGACTTCCTTGGCGGTCGCACCGTCCTCTGTGAGACTCTCGCGGCGTCCCTTGGCCCACATATCGAATTTCGGCGCCGATTTGACGGGTTTCGGCAGCACGTAATCTTCGCCAGCGGCCTCCTTGGCCTGCTTCAATCGCTCGAGCTCGGCGGCAGTGAACGCCGAACTCCATTGGGTGAGGCTCGTGTTGAAATTGGTGTTGTTGCCATCGGGCGTCATGGCGAAGGGTTGGCCTGAACCGGTCGCGCCGGAACCGTCCAGACGGTCGAGGCGCTCGCCGGCCGGATTGGTGGCGAGCGTGCGGTTGACGCGGCGGCGCGAAAGATCTTCGGCGAGATCGGGAGCGGCGCCGCACACGGCGATTCCCGGCGCGCCGATGGGGCACATTTCGGACGCGGCGCCTGGGCCCGCGAAGGCGAGCAGGGCGGCTGCCGCAACCCCTGCGACGGGGAGCGTGGGATATGCCCGAATTGAGCCTAAGCCTCGATAATCCATGACGAATTTCCCCCCGACCTGTCGTGCCCTGGCGGGGCTTAACAAGAGGTGAATCGCGTGTGATTTTTGCGGTGCAGCAAAGCCTGACCCAGATAGAAGCGAGGGTCAACCCCCCGATAGTTGTGACTAGGGTTCGACGATCTCGCCGGTCGCGGTCCAGTCGGGTGAGGCGAGCTTCACGAAAATCTCGGTGAGCTCTTCCGGCTGGCGCAAAGTCGATTGGTCCTCGCCGGGATAGGCCTCGGCGCGCATGCGCGTGGCGGTGGCGCCGGGATCGACGAGGTTGACCTTGATGGCGCTGTCCCTGGTCTCCTCGGCATAGGTCTTGGCCAGGGTCTCGAGCGCCGTCTTCGACACGGAGTAGGGGGCCCAATAGGCGCGCGCTTCGGCCGCCACGCCGGAAGAGGTGACGAAGATTACGCGCCCCGCATCCGAGCGGCGGAGCAGCGGGTCGAGCGTGCGGATCAGCCGCCAATTGGCGGTGAGGTTGACGGCGAGCACGCGCTCCCAATGCTCCGAGGGGATATGGGTGAGCGGCGATAGCCGCCCGAGGATGCCGGCATTGCCGACCAGGATGTCGAGCCTGCCGAAGCGCTCATAGAGCTTTGGCCCGAGCGCGTCGATGGCGGCGCCATCGGCAAGGTCGAGGGGAATGAGGGTGGCTTCTTTGCCGTCACCCGCTTTGCGGACGGCGTCATCCACGCGGCCGAGCGCGCCGAGGTCGCGAGAGAGCAGAATGACGTGCGCGCCCTCGCGCGCATAGGCCAAAGCCACGGCGCGGCCGATGCCGCGCGACGCGCCGGTGATGAGCGCAATCCGGTCTTTAAGTCTTTTCTCCGCCATCCCCCTTTGTGTCATTGCCCGCGCAAGCGGGCAATCCAGTAACCACCGGCATCCGTTATCAACACCTGGAAGGGGTTACTGGGGTGCTCGGTCAAGCCGGGCGATGACAAGGAGTGTGTTGGTAGCGAAGGAGCGCTACCGCCCTTCCCCACAACTGTTAAACGTGACTTATCGCCTCCGGTCATCCGCCTAACGGCGCTTAGAGAGGTTACAAGGCAAGTACAGTTCCAGGGGGTTCGCCATGTCTTTGAACCCAGAGCTTCGAAACACAACTGGATCTGGTCGGCCATATCAGCCCTTACCGCTCTCGAGTGTAAGCGGACGTCGACCGGGCAGTGCTGAATGTCTGCATATGACCCAAAGCGGACGTCTCGCCACTCAAAACCCGATCCCAGTAATCAGACCCGTTTCATAGGCCTTTTGCGTGATTATCGCTGCGCTGACATTGGCGAAAGGCATGCCAAGGGAGCCAGCCCTAAGCACCGGGCCAGCGGCGATCGGCATCTCGGGCATCAGGGTTGCAACGATACTTGCGCCGGAAGGCTTCTATTGCTTCAGGCGCGTGAGAACGGATTGGAGCACCTCGATCGCGTGGGCTTTGTCCTGCTTTCTGAGATCGATGAACAGGCGCAAGCCGTCCTCCTCCTCGCGGACAACGCTCCCTTGACGGACGAGTTCGTCATAGATGTCGAGCACTTTGTAGCAGCGAACGGACTCGGCCACGCCCTTCGCCGTCACGGCGCTTAGTTCTTCCGTCGCCACATCGTCCTTCACTAGCGCGAAGGTCTCGTAACCGATCAGGATGCCTCCTGGGTAGATCTGCGCCTGAAGGCGAGCGGCGAGGTTCACCGCATTGCCGATGATGGTGTAGTCCATGCGATCTTGGCTACCAAAATTGCCGACAGTACAAAAGCCGGTATTGATGCCGATGCGCATCTGAAAGGGCTTCTCCGCACCGAGCTCCTGCCACTCCCACTGCAGCTCGCGCATACGTCGCTGCATCGCGATCGCCATGCGCACGCAGGCGCAGGCGTCTTGCTTGACACCCTTTGACTCGGGGTCGCCAAAGAAGCCGAGCACCGCGTCGCCGATGTATTTATCGATGGTGGCGCCGAATTCCGACGCGATATGCGCCATCTCGGTGAGATAGCGGTTGAGCAGCTGCGTGAGCTCCTCGGATTCCAATTTTTCGGTGGTGCTGGTGAAATCCGCAATGTCGGTAAAGAAAACGGTCAACTTCTTGCGATTGGAGGCGATTTCGACGGTCTGCGCTCCGGTAAAGATGGAATTGTAGACTTGGGGCGATAGATATTTTGCGAGTTTGCCAGAGAGCGCCACGAGTTCCTTGTTTTTTCGACTGACTTCGGCCTCCGCCGCCTTTTGCTCCGCGTCTACCTGCTTGCGCGCCGTGTTGTCGGTGCCAATGAGCAGATACCCGATGATAGTGTTGTGGGCGTCGCGGAGCGCCGTAACGGACACCACCGCCGGGAAGTGGCTCCCATCCTTGCGGATGTAGGTTAGCTCGTAGATGTCCTCGATCCCGCGCGAGGCCTTGAACACCAGCGCCTCGAAGCCCGGCGTGATTGGCGTGCCAAGTTCGGCGCTTAGAGTATGGGCGCGGGCGATCAATTCCAGCGAATCGGAAATATCGGCCGGCGTGATCTTGTTCATCACCTCGGCGGCCGTGTAACCCAGCATACGCTCGGCACCGACGTTGAAAATCTGGATAACGCCCTTGGCATCGGTGGCGATGCTCGAGAAGTTGGCGCTGTTGAAAATTGCGCTTTGAAGTGCGCCCGCTTTGAGCAGTGCCTCTTCTGCTTGCTTACGCGCGGTGTTGTCGGTGCCAATGAGCAGATACCCGATGATATTATTGTGGGCGTCGCGCAGCGCCGTCACTGACACCACCGCCGGAAAACGGCTGCCGTCCTTGCGGATGTAGGTCAGCTCGTAGATGTCCTCGATCCCGCGCGAGGCTTTGAACGCAAGGGCATCGAAGCCTGGCGTGATTGGCGTGCCAAGTTCGGCGCTAAGAGTATGGGCGCGCGCGATCAATTCCTGCGAATCGGAAATATCGGCCGGCGTGATCTTGTTCATCACCTCGGCGGCCGTGTAACCCAGCATACGCTCGGCACCGACGTTGAAAATCTGAATGACCCCCTTGGCATCGGTGGCGATGCTCGAGAAGTTGGCGCTGTTGAAAATTGCGCTCTGGAGTGCGCCCGCCTCGAGAAGTGCTTCTTCCGCCTGCTTACGCGTGGTGTTGTCGGTGCGAACCGAGACGGCGGTCCGGGGCCTGGTTTGGTCGTTTTCATTTGTCATGGATGTTACCACCGGTGCCTTATACACGCCCCCATACTGGTGATTGGTAGCGGAGGAGGGACTTGAACCCCCGACGAAGGCCTAACCCACCTCGGCGAGGAAGGAGAGCTGCTTCTGCGCCGGCGGGCCTTCGCGGTCTGAGAGCCTGGTCGGGTATTCGCCGGTGAAGCAATGGTCGGTGAATTGCGGCGTGTCGTCGTCGCGGCTGTCATAGCCCATGGCCTGATAGATGCCGTCGACCGACAGGAAGGCGAGGGAGTCGGCGCCGATAAAGACGCGCATCTCTTCCAGCGTGCGATGGGCGGCGAGAAGCTTGTCCTGGTCCGGCGTGTCGATGCCGTAGAAATCGGGATGGGTGATCGGGGGGCTGGCGATGCGCATATGCACTTCGCGGGCGCCGGCTTCGCGCATCATCTGCACGATCTTCACCGAGGTGGTACCACGCACCACGCTGTCGTCGATCAGCACGATGCGCTTGCCCCTGACTTGAAACTCGTTGGCGCTGTGCTTGAGCTTCACCCCGAGTTGGCGGATGCGCTGCTCGGGTTCGATGAAGGTGCGGCCGACATAGTGATTGCGGATGATGCCGTATTCGAAGGGGAGACCGGAGATTTGTGAATAGCCGATGGCCGCCGGCACACCGGAATCGGGAATGGGGATGATCACATCGGCGTCGGCAGGCGCCTCGCGCGCCAATTGCCGGCCCATCTCCTTGCGCACCTCGTAGACCGAGCGGCCGCCGACGATGGAGTCGGGACGAGAGAAATAGATATATTCGAAGATGCAGAGCCGCGCGGGATATTTGGGCACGAAGCGGTGGCTCTCGATGCCTTCGCGGGTGATGACCACCACCTCGCCGTTCTCAACCTCGCGCACAAACTCCGCGCCGATGATGTCGAGCGCGCAGGTTTCGGATGCGAGCACGTAAGCCTCGCCGAACCGCCCCAGCACCAGCGGACGAATGCCGTAAGGATCGCGCGCGCCGACCAGCTTCTTGTTGGTGAGGCCGACCAGCGCATAGGCGCCTTCGACCTGGAGCAGCGCCTCGATGAACTTCTCGACGAATTTCCGCTTCTCGCTGCGGGCGACGAGATGGAGGATCACTTCGGTGTCGGTGGTTGATTGGCAGATGGCGCCCTTACCGATCAGCGCCTCGCGCAAGGTGAGCGCATTGGTGAGATTGCCGTTATGGCCGAGCGCGAAGCCGCCGGATTGGAGATCGACGAACAGCGGCTGCACGTTGCGCAACACGGGATCGCCACAGGTCGAATAGCGGACATGACCGACGGCCATGTCGCCCTTCAGGCGCTCGATCACCGGGCGCGAGGTGAAATGATCGCCGACCAGGCCCACGCGCCGCTCGGTGTGGAAATGCTCGCCGTCGAAGCTGACGATGCCCGCCGCCTCCTGGCCGCGATGCTGGAGCGCATGCAGGCCAAGCGCGGTCAGCGCCGCGGCGTCTGGATGATTGAAGATGCCGAAGACCCCGCACTCCTCGTGCAGCCGGTCCTCTTCGAGCCAGCTCAAGTCGGGAGCTTCCAGTCCAGCCAGCTTGGTCACGGGCACAGCCTCCTCTCCTTAGATAAGCGCCTTGCAGAACGCTTCAATGCCACGCGACTGTTGCACTCTCTGTTCGAACTCAGGACGGCTGCTCCGGCTGGGCCCCTTGGCCTTCGCCGGGCGCGTCTGGCTGCCCATCGGTCTCGGGCTCGCCCTGACCGGGCAGCAATTCCTCGGGGTTCATGGGCAGCAGGGATTCGATGGCCAATTGGGTCCGCTCCAGAATGGGGAAGGACCATGCCGTCTTGATCCAATCCGGCTGGTCGCGCGCCAGCGAGCTGAAAAGAATAAAGACGATGGCGACCAGCAGGAAACCGCGCGCCAAGCCGAAGAAGAAGCCAAGCGTGCGGTCGAGCGCGCCGACCCGGCTGTCGAGCACGCTGTCGGACACGCGGAAGGTGATCAGGCTCACCACGATCAGGGTGATGATGAACACCGCCACGCCGAAGGCCAATTTGGCGTAGAGCTCGTTGTCGATATAGGGCGAGAGCATCTGCCAATAACCGAGATTATTGGTCAGATACAGCGCTGCGAGCGCCGCCATGGCCCAGGAGAAAATGGATAGGACCTCGCGCGTGAATCCACGCACCATGGCCAGGAAGCCCGATACGAGCATGATGACAATGAGGATGACATCAAGCCAGGAAATGGGCATGGCGCGAGGGCTCCTTGGGAGGCGCACACTACTATCACGATTCCCGGCGATGAAGCACAAATGGCCCGGTTCGGCAATGTCCGGGGCCGGCATGCCGCGCGAAGTGTCGCAGGCTATGCCCGAATCAGTCGGCCGGCGCTGATAGCAGGGCCACAAGCTCCTCAAGCTGAGACAGCGGCACGAGGGTCATGGCCTTGACCTCCCGATCCCCTTCGCTGGCAACGGCCGGGACCAAGGCACGGGCGAAGCCGAGCTTGGCCGCTTCCTTGAGGCGCTGGTCCATATGGCCGACGGCCCTGATGGCGCCGGTGAGGCTCACCTCGCCGAAAAATACGGTGTCCTCGCGCGCCGAACGCCCGGCATATGAAGAGAGGAGCGCGGCGGCGGCGGCGAGGTCCGCGGCGGGCTCGTTGAGGCGCAAGCCGCCTGCCACGTTGAGATAGACGTCGTGGCCGGCGAGCCGCACGCCGCAGCGCGCCTCGAGCACGGCGATCAGCATGGATAGGCGATTGGGGTCCCAGCCCACCACGGCGCGCCGCGCCGTGCCTAGCGCCGACGGCGCGACCAGCGCCTGGATCTCCACCAGGATCGGGCGCGTGCCTTCCATGCCGGCGAACACCGCCGTCCCCGGCGCGCCACGGTCGTGGTCGCTCAGGAACAAGGCCGAAGGATTCTCGACCTCCTTCAGCCCGTCGAAGCGCATCTCGAACACGCCGATCTCGTCGGTCGGGCCGAAGCGGTTCTTCACCGCGCGCAGCAGGCGGAACTGGTGGCCGCTGAGATTCTCGAAATAGAGCACGGTGTCGACCATGTGCTCGATGACCTTGGGGCCGGCGATCTGCCCGTCCTTGGTCACGTGCCCGACCAGCACCAGCGTCGCGCCGCTGGTCTTGGCATAGCTGATCAGCGCGGAAGCCGAGCCGCGAAGTTGCGAGATGGTGCCGGGCGCGGCCTCTATCGCCTCCGACCATAGCGTCTGCACCGAATCGATGACCACCAGCGCCGGCGGGGGCCCGCTTCCCAAGGTGGCGACGATATTGGCGAGATTGGTCTCGGTGCCGAGGTCGACCGGCGCGTCGGCCAGCCCGAGACGCGCCGCGCGCAGCCGCACTTGCGCGGGTGCCTCTTCGCCCGAGAGATAGACGACGCGGGCCCCGGATTCCGCGAGCTTGGCGGCGGCCTGAAGCAGCAGCGTCGATTTGCCGATGCCCGGGTCGCCGCCGACCAGCACGGCTGAGCCCGGCACCAGGCCGCCGCCCAGCACGCGATCGAGTTCGGCGATGCCGGTTGGAAGGCGTGGCGCGTCGCGGGTCGCCGCCGCGAGAGATTCAAAAGAGGCGAGCCGCCCTTTGCCGCCTTTGATGGAGACGAGGGCAGGGGAGACCGAAGGCGCCGCTTCCTCGATGATCGAGTTCCACTCGCCGCACGCCGCGCATTTGCCGGACCATTTTGAGGTCACGGCGCCGCAGGCTTGGCAGACAAAGGCTCGCGAGGCTTTGGCCATGGGGAACGCGTCAGCCGCCGATATAGCGCCGCAGAGCGCGGCGGCCGAGATTGGTGAGCACCTCGTAGTCGATGGTACCGGCGCGCGCGGCGAATTCCTGGGCGGTAACATTGGGGCCGATCAGCTCGACCCAGGCGCCGCGCTGCGAGATGTCCTCCGGCACGCCGGTGACATCGACGCTGATCAGATCCATGGATACGCGGCCCAAGACCGGCGCGGCGTGAGCGCCGATATAGACGACGAAACTGTCGGCGCCGTCTCTGTTGGACAGCGCGCGGAAGAAGCCGTCGGCATAGCCCACCGCCACGGTCGCCACGCGCGAAGCGCGCTTGAGAGTCCGCGTCGCGCCATAGCCAACCGTTTCTCCGGGTGCGACGTTCCGCACCTGGAGAATGCGCCCTTTGAGATGCACGACCGGCTGGAACGGGTTTGGGCCCTGGCGCTGCGGATGGCCGCCGTAGAGAGCGATGCCGGGACGCACCAGATCGTAAGCATAAGAGTGCCCAAGCAGGATGCCGGCGGAGTTGGCGAGACTGGCGAGAGCCTCAGGCAAAAGCGCGCGCAGCCGGTCGAAGGCCTGAAGCTGCGCGTCGTTCTTGGGATGAGTAGGATCGTCGGCGCAGGCGAGGTGGCTCATCACCAAAGAGAGCGTCATGGCCGCCCACAGGTCGCGCGCGCGCGCCACCGCCTCCACCTCATCGGCGGCAAGGCCGAGCCGGTTCATGCCGCTATCGACATGCACCGCACATGGGAGTTTCTCCCCGACGCTTGCCGAATATGCCGCCCACTCCCCGATCTCCTCGGCGCTGTTCAGCACCGGACGCAGATCGTGCGCGCGGAACATCGCGGCGGTTCCCGGCAGCAATCCAAAGAACACATAGATGACGGCGTCCGGCAAAAGCGCACGCAGCGCCCTGGCCTCGGCAAGAGTCGCCACGAAGAACGTCTTGCAGCCCGCGCCCCACAACACGGGCGCGGCTTCCGCCATGCCGATGCCGTAAGCGTCGGCCTTGACCACGGCGGCGCACTCGGCCGCTCCGGCAAGATCGCGTAAGCGGCGATAATTGGCGGCAAGCGCGTCGAGGTCGATGGTGAGGATGGCGGTCTCGTGCGCGTCCGCCTCGCCTGCGTCCGGATTGGCGCCGCGCGGGCGCCGTTCCGGACGGCTCGCCGTCACTCCCGCCGCTCCGGCAGGCGCTCTTCTTGGGCGAGATTTGAGAACCTCGTGAACTCCGGCGTGAATTGCAGCATCACCGTGCCCGTGGGCCCGTGCCGCTGCTTGCCGATGATGATCTCGGCCTTGCCGGTTAGATTTGCCATTTTCGCTTGCCACTGACTGTACTCTGGCGTGTTCGGTTGCTGAGGAGCTTCACGCTCCGCATAATATTCCTCTCTGAACACGAACAACACCACATCGGCGTCCTGCTCGATCGAGCCGGATTCACGCAAATCTGAGAGTAGGGGGCGCTTGTCCTCCCGCTGCTCGACCTGGCGGGAGAGCTGGGAGAGAGCAAGTATCGGGACATTTAGCTCCTTGGCTAACGCCTTGAGGCCAGTAGTGATTTCCGTAACCTCCTGAACACGACCATCTTGAGCCCGACGTGATGAGCCTGACAGGAGCTGAAGATAGTCGACGACGATCAGGCCGATGCCCCGCTGGCGCTTCAGCCGCCGCGCGCGGGCGGCAAGTTGCGCTACGGTGATCCCACCCGTTTGGTCGATCCACAATGGCAGGTCGTGAAGCGCTTGGGATACGTCCACGAGTCTCTGGAAATCATCATCGTAAATCTTGCCGCGTCGAATATCATTTGACGGAATTTCGCTCTGCTCGGAGATGATGCGGGTGGCGAGCTGCTCCGCCGACATTTCCAAAGAAAAGAATCCTACGACCCCACCAATCTGATTGTCTTCGGAGGCTGCATTGGCCTTGAGGTATTGAGCTACGTGATAAGCAATATTGGTAGCAAGTGCGGTCTTACCCATAGCGGGACGACCAGCGAGAATAATCAAGTCTGAGGATTGCAAGCCTCCCATTTTCTGATCGAGGTCGGTAAACCCTGTAGGAATACCGGACAGTCCGCCGTCACGCATACAAGCGTTGTTTGCCATATCCAGGGCGGTAGTCAGGGCGCCCATGAAGGGCTCGAAGCCCGTGCCGTATTTGCCGGTCTCGGCAAGCTCGAAAAGTTGCTGCTCGGCGTCCTCGATCTGCACCGAAGGCGGCGCGTCGATCGGCGAGTCGAAAGCAGTGTTGACCATGCCCTCGCCGATGCCGATCAACTGGCGGCGGATGGCGAGGTCATAGACGGTGCGGCCGTAATCCTCGGCGTTGATGATGGTGGTGGCGTTGGCCGCGAGCCGCCCGAGATATTGCGGCACGGTCAGCTCGCCGACCGGCTCGTCGGCCTGGAAGAAAGTCTTGAGGGTGATGGGCGTCGCCCGCTTGCCCCCGAGGATGAGCTTCGACGCCGCCTCGTAGATCCGGCCATGCAGCGTGTCGAAGAAATGATCGGGCTTGAGAAAGCTCGAGACGCGGTCGACCGCCTCGTTATTGACCAGGATAGCCCCGAGCAGGGCCTGCTCGGCCTCGAGATTATAAGGCGGTTCCCGGAAAACGGGGGTCTCCGGGGCAACCTGGCGAATCAGTGCGCTCATGCCTCACAGTACCGAAAACGATTCGCCTCGCCAGATGCCGGGTCTGTGCAAAGCGGGGGTAAGCTTCGCGCGCCCACAGAAGAAAAACAAAACCGTCATGCCCGGACCAACAAGAGTGGGGCCGCGTTCTCTCCGCTCATTCCCGCGAAAGCGGGAATCCAGGAGAATATGTGCCGCCCTCCATTGTCGCCCTGGGTCCCCGCCTTTGCGGGGACGAGCGGATGTGAGGCTCAGCTCTTCGTTTCCTCTTCCGCCGCCTCGGATTCTGCGTCTGCTTCCTCCTCGGGGGCGGCGCCTTCCTCGAACAGGGCCTCGGCGGCGCGCTTGGCGGCTTCAGCGTCCTCCTCGGCCTCGGTCTTGGCCCGGGAGACGTCCTCGCCGCGCGCCTGGCGGATGGCCTCATCGGCCGAGCGGGCGACATTGATAGTGATATGGGGCTCGACTTCGCCGTGCAGCGAGATGCGGATGTCGTGCAGGCCGAGCGCCTTGATCGGCCGGTCGAGCATCACCTGCCGCCGCTCGATGGAGAAGCCGCCTTCGCTCACCGCGGTGGCGATGTCACGGGTGGACACCGAGCCGTAGAGCTGGCCGGATTCACCGGCTTGGCGGATGATGACGAAGCTCTGGCCGGCGAGCTTGGACGACACGGATTCGGCCTCGGATTTGAACTCGAGGTCGCGCGCTTCGAGCTGGGCACGCTCGCGCTCGAAGCGGGCGCGATTGGCTTCGGTCGCGCGCAGCGCCTTGCCGTGCGGCAAGAGATAGTTGCGGGCAAAGCCGTCCTTGACCGTGACCACGTCGCCCATTTGTCCGAGGCGGCCGATGCGCTCAAGCAGGATTACTTGCATGTCTCACTCCATTCTTTTCAGGTTGTACCGCTGCTGGTGGGGGGTTGACCGCTCGGTGGCTGGCCACTCGGTCCCGGTCGCTGGCGAAGCCCGAGCATGGGCTCGGCCAGGCCGAGAATGGCGACCAGGATGGCAACCCAACCCAACAGCAAAATTCCGAGATAGACCGTGGCGAGCAGCAGCCCGCGCGCGGGCATGCCCTTGCTATAGACGTGGATGACCGCGAGCCCCTGCAACACATAGGCGAACAGGAGCGCTCCGGCGAGGCCGGTGGCGAGCAGCCCGGGTAGGCCAGGAATGAAGGAGAGTGCGAGCGCGCCGGCAAACAGGAGCACCAGAAAGTTCGGCAGCTCGAGCGCGTGCAGGTCTGGCCAGGGCCTGAGTGCACGGCCCGAGGCATCGACGATGCGGCCGGCGAGCCACAGATTGAACAGCGAGATAGTGAGCCAGACGATGGCGAAGGCGGCGGGCAGAGCGCGTGCGATCAAGGTCGACAGTTTGGCGATATTCTCCTCGGTGAACAGGGTGCCGTCTTTGTCGAGCTCCTTCAGCGCACTGTGCTCCAGCATCTGGCGGATCGATTCGCGATAGCTGTCCTGGTCGTAGCCGAGGATCAGCACCAGGATGCCGGCGAGGAATCCGGCGATCAGTGCGGCCCAGGCGACCAGGCGGCCGGGCGGATACCATTCGAGGTCGCCACTGACGGCTACGGCCTTAACGGTTCCGCCGCCAGCGACTGCGCCGGCTGGCGGGACTGCACCGGGGCGCGACAGCAAGATGAGATGTGTCAACAGCGCCATGGGTGCCGCAAAGGACAGCGCAAAGATCGCCGCCGTGGGCGGCCCGAGGCTGAGCGCGATGACAATGGTCCCGGCGAGCGCCGAGACGAGCGCCGCCATGGTGCCCCAGCCGAGGCCGGCGAGACATATCGGCAAGGGCGCGAGATAAAATAGCACGCCGGCAAGCGCGGTGGCCGTGGCGGCAGAGGCGAAGAGAGCCGCCGAAACGAGCCCTGAGCCTGCGCCGATGATGATGGGTGTCGGCATTTGTCGCTGTCCCGCCTCCTGGAGCGGTTAGGGGAGGGCTGGCCCGCCCCAACTTCTCTTAACGTCCAAACTCAGGCGACGTGCCCGATCTCCTTCTACTGAATGAGATAAGGCAGGAGCCCGAGGAAGCGCGCCCGCTTGATGGCGCGCGCCAATTCCCGCTGCTTCTTGGCGGACACGGCGGTGATGCGGCTCGGCACCATCTTGCCGCGCTCCGACACGTAGCGTTGCAACAGCTTCACGTCCTTGTAGTCGATCTTGGGCGCCTTATCGCCCGAGAACGGGCAGGTCTTGCGCCGGCGATAGAAGGGGCGGCGCGCCTGGACTTGCGTCATGCTCATCTATACGTCCTCCGCGTCTTCGACGGCTTCGACGGGATCGACGATGTCAACCTCCACCGCCTCGCGCGGTTCGCGCGGGGCAAAGTCGCGGTCACGGTCGCGCCTGCCGCCGCGGCGGTCGCCGCGGTCGCGATCGCGATCGCCACGGTCGCCACGATCGCCACGATCTCCCCGGCCTTCGCGCTCGTCGCGATCGGCGCGACGCATCATCGGCGACGGGGTGTCGTCATGCTCGTCGACCCTGACCGTGAGGAAACGGATCACGTCGGTGGACAGCCGCTCTTGGCGCTCGAGCTCGGTCACCGCCTCGTGCGGCGCGTCGATATTGATCAGCTCGTAGTGTGCCTTGCGATTCTTCTTGATGCGGTAGGCGAGGGACTTGAGGCCCCAATATTCGGTCTTGCCGACCTTGCCGCCCTTCTCCTCAATCAGGGTGCGGAAGGTCTGCACCATGGCCTCGACCTGCTGCGGCGAGATGTCCTGGCGCGCCAGGAACACGTGTTCGTAGAGAGGCATGAAGTGCCTTTCCTTCTTCTTTGCTCCGGCGCTAAGCCTCGCATGGGCGCTTTAGAAGGAAAGGCCCAAGAGAAGACCCGTGAGAGCGGAGACACGGGAGGGTGGCTTTTACGCCTGCCGCTCTAAGAGCGGTCCTCCGTTCAGCCTCCGACCGGAGCGGTTGCTGGTGGCGGCTTTATAAGCCTTCGCGCAGGCTTTGCAAG
>JBBDYM010000035.1:0-34297 GCA_040901485.1 Methyloceanibacter sp. | reverse complement strand
TCACCGGCGTCTCGACCTGCGTGCTCATGTCCTGGGGCGGGCGTCCCTTGGCATCGAAGGCGAAAATGAGGTCCTTGGGGTCGCCGATACGAGGGGTGAGCTGCAGTTCGGAATAGCCTGGTGCAGGCGCCGAGGCCTCGACGGTAATGGTCAGGATCGGCTTATCCGACTGGCTGATCGAAGCCGTTACGCCCTTGACGCTTGAAAGGGTCACCAGCGCCGGATCCGGCGGGGTCTTGTCCTTCCACGGCCAGGGCCGCGTGTCGGCGGCGAGGGGAGAGGCGGCGAGCGCGGCGAACACGGTAAGGGCGCCGATGAGAATTGGGCGTTTCATAAGATATCTCCCATGCGCGGAATTGTCCGCGCACTTCTAGCACAATGGGTTGCGATCGCACGCCTGGTTTTGGCCCTCGCTTGACAGGCCAGATTGAAACAGTGTCTTTGGCCGCACCTCCATCAATATGAAGTCATTTCGCTGCGCATGAGCATCGCCTTCATTTTTCCCGGCCAGGGGAGCCAAGCCGTCGGCATGGGAGCTGAGCTTGCCAAAACCTATCCCGCGGCCCGCGCCGTATTCGCCGAAATTGATGAAGCGCTCGGTCAGAACCTCTCCAAAATAATGTGGGAGGGGCCCGAGGCCGAGCTGACCTTGACCGAGAATGCGCAACCCGCGTTGATGGCCGTATCGCTCGCGGCCATGCGCGTGCTTGGCGAGAAGAGCGTGAAGCTTCCGTCCACCGTCGCCTATGTCGCCGGCCATTCGCTCGGCGAATATTCCGCTCTCGCGGCGGCTGGTTCGTTGAGCCTCGCCGACACGGCGCGGCTGCTCAAGACGCGGGGCCGCGCCATGCAGGAGGCCGTGCCGGTGGGCGAGGGGGCCATGGCGGCGCTGCTCGGCGCCGATCTCGCCCAGGCCCAGGACCTGGCGAAGGCGGCGGCCGAAGGCGATGTGTGCGAAGCCGCCAACGACAACGCACCGGGCCAGGTGGTGATCTCGGGCGCCAAGGCGGCGATCGACCGTGCCGTGGTGCTTGCTCCCAAATTCGGCGCGCGCCGTGCTGTGCTGCTGCCGGTAAGCGCGCCGTTCCATTGCGCCTTGATGCAACCCGCGGCCGAAGTCATGCGCGAGGCGCTCGCCGCGGTCGAGATCAAGTCCCCTGCGGTGCCGCTCGTCGCCAATGTGCTGGCCGAGGCCGTCACGGATCCGGAGGAGATCAGGACGCGGCTCGTGGAGCAGGTGACGGGCATGGTCAGATGGCGCGAGACGATGCTTTATCTACAGGCCAACGGCGTTAGCACGGTCTATGAAGTGGGCGCGGGCCGCGTGCTTACCGGCATTGCCCGGCGTTTCGACGGGATCGAGGCCAAGAGCGTCGGAACGCCGGAAGAGCTTGAAGCCGTGGCCTCAACTCTTGCGGCCTGAACGGGAGGAAAGGAGAGCCTCAATGTTCGACCTGACAGGGAAGGGAGCGCTGGTGACCGGCGCCAGTGGCGGTATCGGCGGCGCCATCGCCAAGGCGCTGCATGCGCAAGGCGCCAATGTTGCGATTTCCGGCACCAATGCCGGGAAGCTGGAAGCTCTGGCTTCGGAGATCGGGTCGCGCGTCTTCGTACTGCCTTGCGACCTCCGTGACCGGCCGGCGGTGGCCCAGCTGCCGGAGTCGGCGGAGAAGCTGCTCGGCCAGGTGGACATCCTGGTCAACAATGCCGGCATCACCCACGACAATCTGTTCATGCGCATGAAGGACGAGGAGTGGGACGACGTCATCGCCGTCAATCTCACTTCGGTGTTCGTGCTAACCCGCGGCATTTTGCGCAACATGATGCGGCGGCGCTACGGCCGCATCGTCAACATCGCCTCGATCTCCGGCGTGCTCGGCAATCCGGGCCAGGGCAATTATGCCGCCTCCAAAGCGGGACTGGTCGGCATGACCAAGTCGCTGGCCCGCGAGGTCGCAAGCCGGGGCGTCACGGCGAACTGCATCGCCCCGGGCTTCATCCAGACCCCCATGACCGACGCCTTGACGCCGAAGCAGGTCGAGGCGATTGGCGCCGCCATCCCCGCCCAGACCTTCGGCAAGCCCGACGATGTCGCCGCGGCGGTGGTCTTCCTCGCCAGCGACGAGGCGGGCTACGTCACCGGCGAGACCATCCACGTCAATGGCGGCATGGTCATGGTGTAAGCCCTGGATTGACAAAGACTTGTGGCAACGGCTTGAGCAGGTTTGGCAAGCAGTTTTCCCGCCTGAGGGTTTGTGGCAAAGTCCTATAAAGTATGGTACCCAAACTGCCGCTTTGTGGGGGCTTGACAAACGACAATCCCACCGCGATCAACCCTCTTAACTTACCGCTCGGGGGCGCGTTAGGCCATGAGCCGCAGCTCGGGGGGAGTGCAAGGCCTAAGGACGATAAGCAAGGGACGGTGAGGCGAAATGAGCGATATCTCGGAGCGCGTAAAGAAGATCGTGGTGGAGCATCTCGGGGTGGAGGCCGACAAGGTCACCGAGAATGCGAGCTTCATCGACGACCTTGGGGCTGACAGTCTCGACACGGTCGAGCTGGTTATGGCCTTCGAGGAGGAGTTCGGCTGCGAGATTCCCGACGACGCGGCGGAGACCATTCTCACCGTCGGCGACGCCATCAAGTTCCTGGAGAAGAATACCGCCGCTTGACGCGACTTCGCGGGGATCAGCCGCAGCCGTCGTGACAAACGCAGCCCTAACGGCTCGACAACAGGTTCCCGCAAGGATCACGCGAAAGCGCGATGCGACGTGTCGTCATCACAGGTTTGGGTCTCGTCTCGCCGCTCGGCACGGGCTATGAGATCGCGTGGCAGCGCCTGAACGAAGGCCAGAACGCCGCGCGCCGCATCGACAGTTTCGACGTCTCCGATCTCAGCTGCCAGATCGCCTGCCAGGTCACGCGCGGTGACGGCAGCGACGGCACCTTCAATCCGAGCGATTGGATGGAGCCCAAGGAGCAGCGCAAGGTCGACGACTTCATCATCTATGCCATGGGCGCCGCCACCCAGGCGCTGACCGACGCTGGCTGGAAGCCGACCGCCTACGAGGACCAGATCAGAACGGGCGTGCTGATCGGCTCAGGTATCGGCGGCTTGCAGGGCATCGAGAAAACCTCGCTGCTGTTCGCCGACAAAGGCCCGCGCCGGGTGAGCCCGTTCTTCATTCCCGGGCGCTTGATCAATCTCGCCTCGGGTTACGTCTCCATCGAGCATGGGCTGAAAGGTCCGAACCACGCCGTGGTCACCGCCTGCTCGACCGGCGCGCATGCCATCGGCGACGCTTCGCGTCTCGTGGCGCTCGGCGATGCCGACGTGATGCTGGCGGGGGGGAGCGAATCGCCGGTCTGCCGCTTGGCAATCGCCGGCTTTGCCGCTTGCCGCGCGCTCTCCACCAATTTCAACGACCAGCCCGAACGCGCCTCGCGCCCCTATGACCGCGACCGCGACGGCTTCGTCATGGGTGAGGGCGCCGGCATGGTGGTGGTCGAGGAGTTCGAGCACGCCAAGGCGCGCGGCGCGCACATCTATGCCGAGATCATCGGCTACGGCCTGTCGGGCGATGCCTTCCACATCACCGCGCCGGCGGAAGACGGCGACGGCGCCTACCGCTGCATGGTCGCCGCGGTGAAGCGCGCCGGCATCGATCCCGCCGATATCGACTATATCAACGCGCACGGCACCTCGACGCCGATGGGCGACGAGATCGAGCTGGCCGCGGTGGAGCGTCTGTTCGGCAATGCCGCCGGCAAGGTCTCCATGTCCTCGACCAAATCGGCCATCGGCCATCTGCTCGGCGCCGCGGGCGCGGTTGAGGCGATCTTCTCGGTGCTCGCCATCCGCGATAATGTGGCGCCGCCGACGCTCAATCTCGACAATCCTTCGGTAGCCACGGCCATTGATCTCGTACCGCACAAGGCGCGAGCCCGGACCATCGACACGGTGCTCTCCAATTCCTTCGGATTCGGCGGCACCAATGCGTCGCTGATCATGCGCCGTTACGCGGCCTGATCCATCTGGCGCTTGCCAGGCGAACCTCCCTTTGGCCATATTTCGACTTCAAGTGGGTGGGGTCATCAGGGACTTGCCATGTCGTTGAACAGGAACTTTCCCTCGACGGCCAACGACAACCAAGATCTGGTGCCGTCAGCTTACGCTACCAGGACGTTTTCCTCGCTTCCGTCCAGTCCGTCGGAGGCGCTGATGCCCGAGCGCCCACCGGACCCCCCCGAGCGCGAGCCTCCCGAACCGAAGAACGATCATCCCTTCCTGGGGATGTTCTCAGGCCTGTTCACCTTCTTCTTCGTGCTGGCGTGTCTCGCCATCGGCGTCTTCTATTTCATGAAGGTCCAGCTCGACCGGCCCGGCCCGCTCACAACTTCGACCGTGGTGGTCGTTCCAAAGGGGGAAGGCATCGCCGCGATCGCCGAGCGGTTCGAGCGCGACGGGGTCATCACCGACCGGCGCATCTTCATGAGCGGCATTCTCTATTTCATGTATCTGCAGGGCTACGGCAGCGTCAAAGCGGGCGAGTACGAGCTCGGCAAGCAGGCGACCATGCGCGAGGTTCTCGACACCTTGGTCGAGGGCAAGTCGATCGAGCACAAGGTCACGCTGCCCGAAGGCCTGACCAGCCAGCAGATCGTGGCACGGCTGCTTGCTCATCCCGAGCTGACGGGAGAGATCGCCGAGATTCCGCCGGAGGGAACTTTGCTCCCGGATACCTACCGGTTCGGCAGCGACGATTCGCGTAAGAACATCATCGAGCGCATGCAGCTCGCGCAACGGAAGTTCCTCGCCAAGATGTGGGAGGAACGCCACCCCGACATCATGGTCAAGACGCCGGATGAGGCGTTGGTGCTCGCCTCCATCGTGGAGAAGGAAACCGGACGCGCCGAGGAGCGGCCGCATGTGGCGAGCGTGTTCCACAACCGCCTCAAGAAGAGGATGCGGCTGCAATCCGACCCGACCATCATCTATGGCATCTTCGGCGGGGAGGGCATGCGCGACCATCCCATCACCCGCGACGAGCTCGATCGCGAGACCCCGTACAACACCTACAAGATCGCCGGTCTGCCGCCGACCCCGATCGCCAATCCCGGGCGCGCGGCGATCGAGGCGGTGTTGAAGCCGGCCAAGACCGAATATCTCTATTTCTGCGCCGACGGCACCGGCGGGCACGCCTTTGCCTCGACCTTGGCCGAGCACAATAAGAATGTCGCGCGCTGGCGTGAGATCGAGCGCGAGATCAGGGCCAAGCAGGCGGAAGAAGCCGCCGCTGCCGCTGCCGCTGCCGCCGCTGCTGCCGGGGCCGATCCGGCGGCTGCCGCTTCTACGGCGGACCCGGCCGTCCCTGCTGCCGCCGCGCCCGCAACCGAGGCGGCCGCACCTGATGCGGCGGTGGCTAAGCCGGCGCCGGTGGCCCCAGGCCCTTCCGTGCCCCTGCCACTGCGGAAACCCCAACCATAGGCTCGCTTCGAGCCTGAAATGGCCTGCGACTCGGCTATAAGAGCCGGCGGGGCGGACTCTTACTGGCGGGGCTGAACGCGATGACCCTCAAAAGCATGACCGGCTTCGCCCGCGCCGACGGCGTGCACGGGGACATAAGCTGGTATTGGGAGGCGCGCAGCGTCAACGGGCGCTCGCTCGATCTTCGCCTTCGCCTGCCGTCCGGCTTCGAGAGGCTCGAGATCGGCGCGCGTAGTCTCGCTCAAGAGAAGCTCGCGCGCGGCAATTGCACCATCAACCTCGGGCTCAAGCGCGAAACCGGGCAGATGGAGATCCGCCTTAACGAGGCGGCGCTCGCTCAGGCCAAGGACGTGGCGGAGCGGGCGGGCGTCTTGACGGACCTGAAGGCCGCGCGCCTCGACACGCTGCTCTCGATGCGCGGCGTCGTGGAGACGGTAGAGACAGAAGAGAGCGAGGAGGCGCAGGCGGCGCTCACCCATGCTCTGCTCGCGGGCCTTGCCGCCGCGCTCGACCGGCTGGTGAAGGCCCGCGCCAGCGAGGGCGAACGGCTGCAGCGCGTGATCGAGAAGCAGCTCGCCCTGATCGCGGCCCTGGTCGAGCAGGCGTCGGCCGCTTCCGCGCGCCAGCCCGAAGCCATCGCCGCGCGTCTTGCCGAGCAGATCGCGCGGCTTGGTGAGACCGGCGCAAATTTCGATCCCGACCGGCTGCATCAGGAAGCCTTGCTGCTTGCCGCCAAGGCCGACATCCAGGAGGAGCTCGACCGTTTGCGCGCCCATGTCGCCGCGGCCAACGAATTGATCGGCAGCGATCAGCCGGCCGGACGCAAATTCGAGTTTCTCGCCCAGGAGTTCAACCGCGAGGCCAACACCATCTGCTCGAAGGCCGCCGACCTCGCGATCAGCCGGGCCGGGCTCGAGCTCAAGACCGTCATCGACCAGCTGCGCGAGCAGGTTCAGAACATCGAGTGAGGAGGCCAATGCAGGGGGGCATCGCGCGCAGGGGACTCATGTTGGTGCTGTCGTCGCCGTCGGGCGCCGGCAAGACCACCATCGCCCGGCGCTTGCTCGAGGCGGAGACGGGCATCGAGTCGTCCATCTCGTACACCACGCGCAAGAAACGCAAAGGCGAGAAGGAGGGCAGGGACTATCACTTTGTCGATCAGGACGAGTTCGCGCGGATGCGCGATCGTGGGGCGTTCCTGGAATGGGCGGAAGTGTTCGACAATTATTATGCCACGCCACGCGAGTCGGTCGAACGCGCCCTCAAAGAAGGCCGCGACGTGTTGTTCGATGTCGATTGGCAGGGCGCTGAGAGCCTGCGTAGGGCAGCGCCGCGCGACGTGGTCAGCGTGTTCATTCTGCCGCCGTCGGCTGCCGACCTCGAACAGCGGCTCAATGTGCGCGCGGAGGATCCACCGGATGTGGTGCGCACGCGCATGCGCGGCGCGAGCAACGAGATCCAGCATTGGCAGGAATACGACTATGTGATCGTCAACCACGATCTCGAACGATCGGTGGCGGCGGTGCGCGCCATCCTCGTCGCCGAGCGCATGCGCCGCGTGCGCCTCACCGGTCTCAAGGATTTCGTGCAGGGTCTGCTGGCCGCGCTCTAGCCCGCTAAGGCATTGGCAATACGGCAGAAATCGGCAGGGGCCAGCTCCTCTGCCCGCGCCTTTGGATCGATGCCGAGCCCTTCCAGCAGCGCTTCGCTATTCGGCGTGATCTGGCGCAACGAGGATCGCAGCATCTTGCGCCTCTGGCCGAACGCGGCGGCGGTGACTTTCTCCAGTTGTCTTACGTCGCAGGGAGGCTCGGGCATCTCCCGCGGCACAAGCTCGACGAGAGCAGAGTCGACCTTCGGCTTAGGCGTGAAGGCCGCCGCCGGCAGCGTGAAGAGCAGGCGTGGGCGCGTGCGCCACTGAGAGAGCACCGCCAGCCGCCCATAGTCCTTCGTGCGAGGCTCGGCGACGATGCGGTCGGCGACTTCGCGCTGGAACATCAGCACCAGACGGTCGAACCAGGGTGGCCAGGGTTCGGTCTTGAGCCAGCCCACAAGAAGCGGCGTGCCGACGCTGTAGGGAAGGTTGGCGACGATGCGCGACGGCTGCGGAAGATCGAGCGCTTCATAGTTCACCTCCCGCGCATCCGCGGCGACAATGTCGAGGCGCCCAGGATAAAGCGCGGCTATGGCGGCGAGCGCCGGCAGGGCGCGTTGGTCTTTCTCGATGGCGACCACACGGGCCGCGCCTTCAAGCAGCAGCGCGCGGGTGAGCCCGCCGGGACCGGGGCCGATCTCGACGATGGTCGCACTTTCGAGCGGCCCGGCGGCGCGCGCGATGCGGCGCGTCAGATTGAAATCGAGCAGAAAATTTTGACCCAAACTCTTCTTGGCGGAGAGGCTAGCCGCGCGGATCACCTCACGCAGCGGCGGCAATCCGTCCGGCGTGCTCACGCCGGAGCCTTCGTTGTCTGCGCCCCGGCGGTCTTGCTCATGGCATCGGCCAGGCGCAACGCCTCGATGAGACTGCGCGGATTGGCTTTGCCGGTGCCGGCAATACCAAAGGCGGTGCCGTGGTCTGGCGAAGTCCGTATGAAGGGCAGACCGAGCGTCACGTTGACGCCCTCCTCGAAAGCGAGCGTCTTGAACGGCACCAGCGCCTGGTCGTGATACATGCAGATGGCCGCGTCGTAAGTCTGGCGCGCGGTCTCATGGAACAGGGTATCGGCAGGGTAGGGGCCTGCGACGTCGAGGCCCTTGGCGCGCGCCGCTTCAATGGCCGGCGCGATGATGTCGATTTCCTCGCGGCCGAGACTGCCGTCCTCGCCGGCATGCGGGTTGAGGCCGCTCACGGCAAGGCGCGGGCGCTTGAGCCCGAAGAAACGGCCAAGGTCCTTCGCCGTAATCTCGATGGTGGCGAGGATCAAATCCTCGGTAAGCATTTCTGCCACCTCTTTCAGAGGAATATGGATGGTGACCGGCACAACTCTCAGCGGACCGGACGCCAGCATCATCACCGGATGCGGCGTGCCGCGATCCTCCCGCGCGAGCGCGGCGAGATATTCAGTGTGCCCCGGAAAGGCGAAGCCCGCGCCATAGAGCATCGCCTTTGACACCGGGTTGGTGACGATGGCGCGCGCCTCTCGTTGCCGCACGAGGCTCACGCCAAGCTCGATTGACCGCACGACGGCCGGCATGGCGGCTCGATCCGGATGGCCCGCCACCACTGGCACAGGGACAGGGACCGGCAGCACCGGGAAAGCTTTGGCAAAGAGAGATGTCGCGGCGCCTGACTCCTCGACCGCGACGAGCGGCACGGAGAGTCCCAGCGCCTCGGCGCGGCCGGCAAGGACCGCTTCGTCGCCGATCAGGACGAATGGCGGCACGCGCTCGCGTGCACGCGCCATCCAGGCGAGCAGGGCGATGTCAGGCCCGATCCCGGCGGGATCGCCGAGGGTGAGCGCTAGCGGACGTTCGACAAGACCCATGGGCCTTGGGCTAGCACGAAAATCAGCTTTTGCGATATTCGATGAAGGCGTCCTGGCGGAGATCGCGCAACAGCCGTTCGGCGCGGATGCCCATTTCCTCATTCATCAGCTTGCGCTGGGTTTCCTCGCGTTTCGGGTTGTCCGCCCGGATCGCGCTCTTACCGCACACGGCGTAAAGCTCGACCGCCGAGCCGGTCAAGGTAGGGGGCGTCATCTGCCCCACTTTGGCGTGCTGCACCAGGAGCCGTGCCGGCTGTACCAGGGAGGCAGACTCGGCGAGGCTCTGGATGCTCGCGCCCTGGATGCCCTTGGTGAGCTCGGCAAGATTACCGCAGGAGCTGAACCGGGAGCGCACCGTCTCCGCCGCGGCGAGCCTTGAAGCGATGGTCCGTTGATCCGCGCCGCTCGGCAGCGCGAATCTCACCTGACGCAGCTGAAGGGCGGTGCCGGCGGGTTCGCTGCTCGGCACCTCCTCGCCGGCGTCGGATAGCGCCTCATCGACCTCGGCGTCGCCGATCAGGACGTCGCGGCGGAACTTGCGGCGCACCACGTCCTGCCACACGATCTGTGCCCTGATGCGATCCTTGAGCGTCTTGATGTTGACGCCGGCTTTGGCGAGCGCGGTCGTCAAGCCCTCGGCGTCGAGATTGTTCTTGTTCGCCATGTCGTCGAGAATCTTGCTGATGTCGGCCGCGTCGGCGGTGGCGCCGAGCTTCTTGCCCTCCTGTAGCTGCAAGCGCTCGTCGATGAGCATGTCCGTCGCCTGTTTTTTGAGTTCGGGATTCGGCTGCGCCTGCGTGGTGATGGCAAGGAAGCGCTCGCGCTGCTCGATGTCATAGTCCGAGATCGGGTCGTCATTGACCAGCACCACGATCGACAGCTCCTGCGCCGTAGCCGGGTGAGGGCCGCCGATGAGGAAAGCTGCCAGCGCCAGCGCGGCGACGAATGCGGCAGCGCAAACGGGCATGGGTGCCATGGGCCTGGTCAATTGCTGTCTGACCCTTCCTCTCCGAAGACATCGCCGGTGTCGCTGGCAAACTGATAGGTGCCGAGATATTTCAGCATGAAGTTCACCAGGAAGCGCTGGTCGGGCTCGATGTCCTGATCGCGGATGAACGACCGCTGATAGGTCACGTCGAGCATGAAGCAATCGTCTTGATAGCGCAGCCCCAAGCCGTCGGTGATCCTCTGATCGGTCTCGAGGTCGTAGCGTATATTGCCGAGCAACGACCAATCGTTGGTCAAGGCCAGGACGCCGGCGGTCACGATTTCTTCGCGCGCTTCGCCAATCCCCAGGCCCGGCGTGTCTTGGGTCACGTCGGCGTAGTTAACCCTGAATTGTGCCGGCCCGTACCTGGCCCAGGAGCCGAGATCGGTGCGTTCGATGTCGAACGTCTCGTTGTCGAAGCGCGATTGCGCGGAGAAGGATAGATTGGACAAGGCCTGGACGTAGAAGCCGCTCACATAGTCCGAGTCGTAGTCAGCGAGGCCGCTCGTCCGGAAGAAGTCGGTGTCGAACTCGTTTTGGCCGGCAAGCTGGTAGCTTTGGCCGAATACGGCGCGGGCATACGCGCCGTTGGCGAACTGGGCGGTATAGCGGACGCCGACATTGGCGCGCGTGCCGGTCTCGACCCGATCGAAGCCCGAGAACTTGTCGATGTCGAACAATATGGTGTCGTCATAGATGAGGCTCAAAGCGTCCTCGTTCGGGATCTCCTGCTGGTTGCCGATCGAGTCGGGCCTGGCGATGATCTGGCCGATCGGCTCCAACACGTGCGAAATATTGCGGGTGTAGGCGATGAACGGATAGCGGTATTCCATGCCGGCGACGGCGTTGCCGCGCCAGAACGTGCCGTCATCGAGCGGGTTATTCTCGAGGAAAACGGTATTATCGACAGAGCTGGCGGCCACACCGCTGAGATCGTTGCTCACGTCGTAGACGTCGCCGCGCAGCCGCCCAAACGGCGTGAACACCTGGCCGATGCCGTCGATCATCTGGCGGCGCCAATTGACCTCGGTGATGAGACGGTTGGAATCCGTGGTGAATTCGCTGATACCCCTGGGAACCGGGGTCCCCGTGACGAGAAAGCGGTCAGAGTACTTGGCGTCGCTGGCCAGGACCATTGCGTTCGAGGTGAAGCTAAGCTCGCCGCCGATGATCGGCTTGTTGACGATGTAATCGTAATCGATGATCGGATAGACCGTCTCCTGCGGATCTTCGGTGGCAAACGTCAGATCATCGCTCTCGGATAGGCCCGTTTCGAAGAATCGGCCTGGGACCAGACTCTGCGTGTTATAGAATCGCGTGGAGAGATAGTTCCGGTCGTGCAGGCCCTCGAAATAGATCTGCGAGACGCGGTCGGTCTTGAGCCGGCTGTCGAGATTGTAATAGCGGCGGAAGGTGTCGTCCGTTTCGAAGAGAACGTCCCAACCGTAGGCCCAATAGGGGTTCAGCGCGAACCTGCCCTTGCTCTTGACGCTGCCGCGGAACTCGCCGTTGAATTCGTCGTTCTTGTTGCCATCGTCGAAGTCGGTGCTCTCGCTGCCATTGTCCCATACGCCGGCAAGGTCGATGTTGTAGGCGCCGGTCGCGAGGCGATGCCGCCAATTGCCTTGCAGCAGCGTACCGGCCTTCTCGGTCCACATCGGAGCGAAGGTGAAATCGTAGTGGTCCGACAGGGCGAAGTAGTAGGGGACCTGGACCGTGCTGCCGAGCTCGTCGGAATGGCTGTAGGTCGGCATGAGGAAGCCTGACTTCCGCTTCACCGTGGGGTCAGCCATCTGGAACCAGGGCGTCCACAACACGGGCACGCCGAACATATCAAGGGCCGCGTTCTGGAAGGTCATGGTGGCCTGGTCGCGCTTATGCGTGATCTTGGCCGCGCGGATGCGCCAGGTGGGCGGCTTGGTCGGCCTGTCCTCGCAGAGTTTGCAAGGCGTGAACCAGCCCTTGCGGAACACCGTGACGTTTGCCGCCTCGCGCGACGCCGATTGGGCCACGATGCGTGTGTCGTCCTGGGTGACGAGCTTCAGCGCGTCGACGAACCCATCGCGGAAATCGTCGGTCAGCGTGATTTGCTCGGAGGTGATCACCGCGCCATCAGGATCCTTGATGCGCACGTTCCCTTCGGCACGCAGCGTGTTGGTGCCGCGTGAATACACCACCCGATCGGCGAGCAGCGTGTAGTTGCCGTAATAGATCTCGACATTGCCCTTGGCGGTGATCTTGGCGTTCTCGTTGTCGTAGATCATCTCGTCGGCCTGGAGCAGCATCGGCTCCGCCGTGTCCACCTGCGGGGACTTGATGATCTGCTCGAGCTCGGTCTGTTTCTGGCCGTAAGCCTCCTGCCAAGGCGCGACGGTGACGGCAAGCAAAGCGATAGCGCAGGCCAAAAGGGCTTGGCGCAGGCTGAAAAGCCGCGTGTCCTTAGACGCAGCTCGGCCGGGCAGTGCCCGGCGCCTCCTAAGCGATGATGTCCCCCGTCCGATCATTCACCCGTCCTCTTTGTACAAGAGCACGGTGAGCGCGAGCGACGCCGCGATGATCACCGGGACCCAGGCTGCCGCCGCGGCGGAGGTCAGTCCCGCCATGGCGAAGTTGCGCGATATCTCGGAAAACACGAAGAACGAGAAGCCCGCCGCGAGCCCGATCAGGGCGTTGATCTGAACGTTGCCGAAGCGGAAGCCCCTGAGCGAGCAGGTGGCGGCGATCAGCACCATGGTCACGAGCAGGAACGGCCGCGACAGCAGCAGATGGTACTGCACGCGGTATTGCGTGGCGGGCAGGCCCGCTTTCTCGGCGATCTGGATGAAGTTCGGCAAATCCCAGAACGAGATCGAGAACACCGTGCCCAGGCTGTCGCGCACCTGCGTCGGGGTGAGATAGGTGCTGACCAAATAGCTCTTGAAGAGGGTCGGTTCCTGGCCCACGGCGCTGACCCAGGCATCCTGGAGTTCCCAGCGGCCGTCCTTGAGCACGGCCTTGCGCGCCTCGATGCGCTCGGTCAAGCCCTGATCTCGGTCGTATTGGAACACGGTGACGCCGTTCAGCTCGAGACCCTGATTGAGCACCTGCAAGGCATGGACGACGGAGGGACCGTCGCTACCGTCCTCGCGCAACCATGCACCCGCGGTTTTGGTCTTGAGCAGAGAGTCTTCGCGGCCGAAGGCGAGCGCATAGACACGCTCGGCCTCGCCACGCGCCATCGCCGCGATCGGATTGTAAAGCAGCACGAAAACAATCCCGAGCAGGAAGGCGACGATCATCGCCGGCAGCATGAACTGCCACACCGAGACTCCCGCGGCGCGCAGCACGACAAGTTCAGAGGATCGGCTCAACATCAGGAACACGACGATGGTTCCGATCAACACGGCGAAGGGCAGGGTAAGCTCGGAGAATGACGGCAAGCGGAGAATAGTGATCCAGGCGAGCACGATGCCCGGCACTTCGTCCGTGTAGTTGCCCGCGCGGCGCAGCATCTCGATGAAATCGACGAAGAAGATCAGCACGCAGCACAGCACGAACATCGCCATCATGGCGAGGAAGAAGCGCAGCGAGAAATAGCGCGCAAGAGTCCCTCTCGCACTGATGCCCTGCATCTGCGTTCTCACTTCGTTTGCATCCCTCGGTCGGCCCAAAACATTATGGTTTTTGGGAGCTTAAGCTCGAAACTCAGCTTGGACCGCAGTTCTGGTGACATTCTAACGTGCGCCGCCCAGGCCGCAACGAGAATCGCCCCTATTGGGATAGCATACACAAGCACTACGCCCCAGGCACTGAGGGCCACCAGATTGCCGGCGGCGAGCCCTGCAACCCGCAACCCCACGGCGATGGCGCAGACCGCGAGAATCTGCCCCCAGCGGGCCTCCCGCGTGGTCCGCGCATGCCCAAGAAGGGCCAGGGCGACCATGACGAACACCAGGGGGTAAAGCGGCGTCGCCAGGCGCTCATGCAATTCCGACCGTAACTGGCCGGCATAGCGTACAGCGATCTTATCCGTGGGGTCCGGGCTGAAGAGCTCGCCAAGATAACGTTCCCGCGGCCTTAGTTCTTTGTTATCGTTGTCCTTGGGGGCGAACTCGGAAAGATCGAGCATATTCTGGTCGAATGCCACGATTTGCACGGCTTTATCTTTGTCCTCGCCGTCATAACGGTGAACATAACCTTCGAACATCACGAGATAAGAGCCCTCGTCGTTGGTGATGATGCGACCCCGATCGGCGAGATAGCTCATCACCTGCTTGGTATCCCGCTCGTCATGGACGAGAAGGCCCTGCAGCTCGCCGTTCAGGGTGCGGTCGCGGATGTGGAAGGTGAGCCCGCCTTCGGGGCTGGAAAAACGGCCCGGCTGAAGGACTTGCGAGATAAGGTCGGCGCGCACCTGGGTGATGAAGCCGCGCAGCGCCCGCATGCTGGCGGGGGTGAGGAACAAATTGGCAAGCAGGATGGCGATGCTGACGATGGCGGCGAGCGCGATCAGGGGCGAGCCGATGCGCCAAACCGGCGCGCCGGAGGCGGTCATCACGATCAGCTCGCTGTCGCCGTTCATCCGGTCGAGCGTGTAGAGCGCAGCCATGAGCACGGCATTCGGCGCGATGAGCGCCATCAGGCTCGGCAGGCTGAGCAAAGTCATCTGGAAAAACAATATGATGCCCTGACCTTGCGAGGTGATCATGTCGAGTTCTTTCAGCGCCGTGGCGAGCCACACGACGCTGGTCAGGGTGAGCAGGATGATGAGGAACGCATTGGCCACCTGCCGAAACATGTATCGGCTGAAGAGTGACATCTGCATGCGTAAGGTCCCCCGGGCTGGCCCTTCGCCGGTGACTTCTGGGTTACATCGGACAGGTCAACCGGCTGGCGCCAAAGGCGATTCTCACCAGTCCAACATGGCGGAATTTCGGCCTTTTTGGATTGTCTTGCTTTCCCGAAGGACTGGATTTAGGTAGGGCGAATTATTTCCTGCCGCTGTTGCAGAACTGCATCAGGGAGCGCGCCGGCGATATCCGCTCCGCGTGCTTTCCGAACCCGCTGTTTGGCCGGTCGGCAAAGACATCCAGGAGTTGCCCGTGAGCGATCAGACCGCCCTGTCCTTTGCCGCCAAAAACGCGCCAGCCGAGGGCGTAGTCGTGGTCCTGGCTGAAGAGGGACCCAAGCTCACGCCGTCCGCGCAAGATCTCGACAAGAAGGCCAAAGGGTTGCTGGCGCGAGCGGCCGGCATCACCGGCTTCAAGGGCAAGAGGGACTCAAGTGTCGACCTGCTCGCGCCCCAGGGACTCAAGTTCGCGCGCCTGGTGCTGGCGGGGACCGGCAAAACATCCGCTTACAGCGCCGAGGATTGGCTCAATCTCGGTGGCAGCGTGCGTGGCATGCTGACCGGCAAGGAGTCGCCCGCGGCGCATATCTTCGTCGAGACCGCCGACGGCAAAATCACGCCCGCGGACGTGGCGCGCTTCGCGCTCGGCACGGTGCTGCGCGGCTACAAATTCCAGAAGTACAAAACCAAAAAGCCCAAGAAGGATGGGGCAGGGGACGTCAACGATCGCACGCTGAAGAAGATCGTCATCCATTGCCCCGACCCGAAAGCCGCCGCGCACGCATTCGCCGCCGATCAGGCCATCGCCGCCGGCGTCATGCTCGCCCGCGATCTCGTCAACGAGCCGGCCAATGTGCTCGGTCCCGCCGAGTTCGCCGCGCGCGCCAAGGCGCTGACCAAGCTCGGCGTGCAGGTCGAGGTGCTCGGCGAGCCAGCCTTGAAGAAGCTCGGCATGAACGCGCTGCTCGCCGTCGGGCAGGGGAGCGACCGGCCGAGCCATGTCGTGGTCATGCAGTGGAAGGGCGCCGGCGCGAAAGGTGGCGATCCCATCGCCATCGTCGGCAAGGGCGTGACCTTCGATACCGGCGGCATCTCGCTCAAGCCCGCCGCCGGCATGGAGGACATGAAAGGCGACATGGCAGGCGCCGCCTGCGTCGTCGGACTGATGCAGGCGCTCGCCCAGCGCAAGGCCAAGGTTAACGTCGTCGGCATTATCGGCTTGGCCGAGAATATGCCGAGCGGGCGCGCGCAGCGACCGGGCGACGTGGTCAAGGCCATGTCGGGCCAGACCATCGAGGTGCTTAACACCGACGCCGAGGGGCGCATGGTGCTCGCGGATTGCCTCTGGTACGCGCAAACCCGTTTCAAGCCGAAGGTGGTGATCAATCTCGCCACCCTGACCGGCGCGGTGATGGTGGCGCTCGGCAAGGAGCACGCCGGGATTTTCAGCAACAACGAAGAGCTTGCCGCGAGGGTCATGACCGCGGGCCTGGCCACGGGCGAGAAATTATGGCGGCTGCCGCTCGGGCCAAAATACGACAAGATGATCGACTCCAAGGTCGCCGACATGAAGAACACCGGCGGCAAGTGGGGCGGCTCGATTTCCGCCGCGCAGTTCCTTCAGCGCTTCATCAAGGACGGCACGGCCTGGGCGCATCTCGACATTGCCGGCACGGCGATGTCGTCCGTCGACAGCGAGATCAATCGGAGCTGGGGTTCCGGCTTCGGTGTACGGCTGCTCGACCGGCTGATTGGCGAGCATTACGAGAAGCGCTGAGTGGCGTTCCGAGTGGCTTGAGCGGGCTCGAAACCGCCCGTCCATAGATTTTCCATAATATACCTTATGCGAATCCGAGATATGGGCAGGACAGGGCGGCAAATCCACGAATTTTCTGATTTACCCAGGGAATTTGGCGCTGTTTTCGGTGTTGTCGTCACCGCGGCCCCGCCACCTCGTCATGGCTGACGACAGCGCAAAACGGCATACGATTGACGATCTGCTCAAGGTGATAGAGCGCTTGCGCGATCCCGACTCCGGGTGCCCGTGGGACCTCGAGCAGAGCTTCGCTACCATTGCGCCCTACACCATCGAGGAAGCCTATGAGGTGGCCGACGCCATCTCGCGCGACGACATGGACGCGCTGAAGGACGAGCTCGGCGATCTCCTGCTCCAGGTGGTCTATCACGCGCAGCTCGCGTCCGAGCAATCGCGCTTCGACTTGGCAGATGTCGCCGACGCCATCACCAGCAAGATGATCCGGCGTCACCCCCACGTCTTCAAGGATCATGGCTTGCGGGACGAATTCGTGAGTTCAGACCTCTGGCAGCGCATCAAGGACGAGGAAAAGGCCGAGCGCGGTGGCGAGCGCCAAGGCTCGAGCCTCGATGGCGTGCCGCTGGCGCTGCCTGCCCTCACCCGCGCCGTCAAGCTCCAAAAACGCGCGGCCGATGTCGGTTTCGATTGGCCGAGCCTCGCGCCGGTTCTGGCCAAGGCCGAGGAAGAGATCGCCGAGCTGAAAGCGGCCATTGCCGACGCCCTTAAGCCCGGTAAAGACGGACCCGCGAAGCGCGTGGCCGAGGAGTTCGGCGATCTGCTGTTCGTCATGACCAATATCGCGCGGCATCTCGGTGTCGATCCGGAAGCGGCATTGCGCGAGGCCAACGCCAAGTTCGTGCGGCGCTTCCACAGCATCGAGACAGCGCTCGCTAAGGACGGGCGCAAGCCCGAGGACGCCACGCTCGAGGAGATGGACCAGCTTTGGGACGAGGCCAAAGCCGCCGAACCCAAGGACTAGGCTGCGGCTCGGATCGGCTTAGCGCGCTTAATCCGCTGACGCTCGCGTGGTGAGTTCATTGCTTCCCACAAATCGGTGCGGCGCTGCACGTTCAGCCAGAACTCCGGACTGTTACCGAAGACGCGCCCCAGGATGAGAGCGGTCGGCGCTGTCACGGCCCTGCGGCCGTTGCACAGCTCGTTGACGTGCTTGCGCTGCACCCCCATGGCCTTGGCCAGGGCGCCCTGGGTCAGGCCCATCGGTTGCATGAATTCCTGCACCAGGATTTCGCCGACACTCGCCGGCTTGCGCTTGGTCATCAGCATGGTTCGTCTCACCTGTAACTGTGGTCGTCGAGATAGACGCCCGTTGCTTCGCCGCTTCGGCCATCCCATTGAAAAATAAGCCGCCATTGTCTGTTGACGCGGATGGAATGAAACCCCTTCAGCTTGCCGCGCAGTTTCTCGAAGTGATTGCTGGGCGGCACGCGTAAATCCTGGTCGCTCGTCGCGTCGTCGAGCATTTGCAGCTTGCGGAACAGCCGATCTTCGAGGTCGGATGGAATGTTCCGGGAGCGGATGTCATCCACGAAGAAAATGCGCAGCCATTCGTCCCGAAAGCTGACGATCATCCACCAGATCCAATGTAGGTTAGTGTACCACCCAACGGTACACAATTACAAGTGTGATATGATGCTACTCCGCGGCGAGGCGGAAGCGCGCGGGGCCGGCGAGGCGGATGAGCCTGTCGCGCTTCTCGGGCTCCACGCGGATGCGCAATGAGACGACCCCATCGCCGAGATCGGTGCGCGCGATGACCTCGCAATTCTCATAGATCCAGTTGGAGAGCGCCCCCTCCTCTGGTTTCACAATGATTTCAAGCGTCTGGCGGCGACGGTTGAGACGCCGTTCGATCTCGGCGCGCAACGCTTCTAGCCCGAATCCGGTCACCGCCGAGACCAGAACGGCGCCAGCGCGGCGCGCTTCGTTCCTGGCGCGCTGCAAAGCGTCGTCGTCCAGCAGATCGGCCTTGTTCCAGACTTCGAGCAGGCGGTCGGGCTCGGCCTCGGCGTCGATGCCGAGCTCTGAAAGCACCGCATTCACATCTTCGCACTGGCTGCCGCTCGCCGCGTCGGCGATGTCGCGGACATGCAGGATCAGATCGGCCTGGAGCACCTCCTCCAAGGTAGCGCGGAAGGCGGCAATCAGCGTGGTCGGCAGGTCGGAGATGAAGCCAACGGTGTCGGAAAGCACCGCCTTCGAGCCGCCGGGAAGCGGCAGCGCCCGAATGGTGGGATCGAGCGTGGCGAACAGAATGTCCTCGGCGAGCACCGAGGCGCCGGTCAGTACGTTGAACAGGGTCGATTTGCCGGCATTGGTATAGCCGACCAGCGCGATCACCGGATAGGGCACGCGCTGGCGCGATTTCCGGTGTAGCGCGCGGGTGCGCCGCACCTGGTCGAGCTCCTTGCGGATGACGTCGATGCGCTCGCCGAGCAATCGGCGGTCGGTCTCGATCTGCGTCTCGCCGGGGCCGCCGAGAAAGCCGAAGCCGCCGCGCTGCCGCTCAAGATGGGTCCACGACCTGACCAGCCGGCTCTTCTGATAGACGAGATGAGCGAGCTCGACTTGCAGGCGCCCTTCCCGCGTCCGCGCCCGCTCGCCGAAAATCTCGAGAATAAGCCCAGTGCGGTCGAGCACCTTGGCGTCCCAGGCGGTTTCCAGATTGCGCTGCTGCACCGGAGTGAGCGGATGGTCCACGATCACCAGCGCGGCGTCCTCGGCGCGGATGATCCCGGCCAGTTCCTCGACCTTGCCCGACCCGAACAAGGTCGCAGGCCTTGGCTCCGGCAACGGCACGAGCCCACTCGCCCTGACGTCGAGATCGATCGCCGCCGCGAGGCCCGCGGCCTCTTCGAGGCGCGCCTGCGGCGATCGCTCGAAGGCGTCGCGGTGAGGCGCGCCGGCCCCGCCTTTGCGCTTCCGTTTGTCGATGACGGGAGCGAACACCACCGCCTTGACGCGGCCGTCGCGGTTCGTGCGTCTACCCTCGCGCCCCGCCCGTTCCTTACGCTTCAGCTCTTTCGGGTCGGTCGGTCGCAATTACTCAGCGGCACCTTCCGCGTCGCCGATCTCAGCAAGCTGGATGGGCTGACCCGGCATGATCGTGGAAATCGCGTGCTTGTAGACCAGCTGCGAATGTCCATCCCGGCGCAGGAGGACGCAGAAATTGTCGAACCACGTCACCACGCCTTGCAGCTTCACGCCGTTCACCAGGAATATTGTGAGCGGCGTCTTGTTCTTACGGACATGATTGAGAAATGTGTCCTGTAGGCTTTGCGTGCGTTCTGCTGCCATGGGCTTCCCCGTCCCTTTGGTCCACGCTTACTCTTGTTGAAGGTCGCCGAATCTCGCCCTGCTCCGGCGCCGATAGCGCATTAGACGCGATTGTAAGCCCGTCCCGCAAGAGGTCTGATGCGGAAAGACGGCCCGGCATCCGCCTAACCGCTTGCCAGGCTAGCGGAAGGCAGGGGCTCTTTCATTGGTATTGACCCCAAGCGCCCGTAATTTCCGGTGCAACGCCGAGCGCTCCATGCCGATGAATTCGGCGGTGCGCGAGATATTGCCGCCGAAGCGGGTGACCTGGGCGAGCAGATATTCCCGCTCGAAAATTTCGCGCGCGTCGCGCAAGGGGAGCGACATCATATGCTCTCCCCCTGCCCCGTTGGGCGTCAACGGGATCGGCGAGATGATCTCGTCGGGCAGCATGTCGGCGGTGATGAGGCTGTCGGCATCGCCGCCGACGAGGATCATCAGGCGCTCGATATTGTTGCGTAGCTGGCGCACATTGCCCGGCCAATCGTGGGACTGGAGCACGGCCATGGCGTCCTCGCCGATGCGCCGCGGGGCCAAGCCCGAGGCCATGGCGATCTGCTGCACGAAAAAGCGGATCAGCTCGGGCACGTCCTCGCGTCGCTCGGTGAGCCCCGGCACCCTGATCGGCACCACATTCAGGCGATGGAACAGATCCTCGCGCAGGCGCCCCGACGACATCTCCTTCTGGAGATCGTGGCTGGTCGAGGACACCACGCGCACATCGACATGCACGCGGGTTCCCCCGCCAATCCGCTGGAAGCGCTGCTCGACAAGCACGCGCAAGACCTTGGCTTGCGTCTCGAGCGGCATGTCGGCGACCTCGTCGATATAGAGCGTGCCGTTATGCGCCTCCTCAAGCGCGCCCACCTTGCGCGGCGCCGAGCCAGTCCCCTCCTCGGTACCGAACAATTCGAGCTCGACGCGGTCGGGCACCATGGCGGCGGCATTCAGCACCACGAATGGACCGTCGACACGCAACGACTTGCCGTGCATCACCCGCGCCGCAAGCTCCTTGCCGCAGCCCGAGGGCCCAGTGATCAGCACGCGGCTATTGGTCGGGGCCACCTTGTCGATGGCCTGACGCAACTGATTGATGGCCACCGAGTGGCCGATCATGTCGGAAGAATAGGTGCTGCGTTCGCGCAGCTCGCGATTCTCGCGCCGGAGCCGCGAGGCCTCGAGCGCGCGGGCGGTGATTAGCACCAGCCGGTCGGCCTTGAACGGCTTCTCGATATAGTCGTAGGCACCGCGCTTGATCGCGGCCACGGCGGTCTCGATATTGCCGTGCCCGCTGATGATGATGATGGGCAAATCGGGGTGCACTTTCTTGATGCGGTCGAGCAGCTCGAGCCCATCGAGCTTCGAGCCTTGCAGCCAAATGTCGAGAATGACCAGAGACGGGCGCCGCTCTTCGATCGCCTTTAGCGTCTCGTCGCTGTCCTTGGCCATCCGGGTCCCGTGACCCTCGTCCTCGAGAATGCCTGAAATCAGCTCCCTGATATCGGCCTCGTCATCGACGATCAGGATGTCAGACGCCATGAGTCACTCCCTCTTCCTCCTCGGCGGGCTCGGTCGCATCGGCATGGATCGACGCGCCGGGCGCGTCGGTCGCATCAGCGTCCCGCGCGCTGTCCTGGTCACCGATCGGCAAATCCATGCGCACTGAAGCCCCTTCTATTTTCCCGTTGCGTTTCGGCGCGTCGGCGAGATTCAGCGTCCCGCCATGCTGCTCGGTAATGCGCTGCACGATTGCCAAGCCAAGCCCGGTGCCCTTGGTGCGCGTGGTCATATAGGGCTCGACCAGGCGCTGGCGGTTCTCCTTCGGCAGGCCGCAGCCATTGTCGATGACGGTGATTTGCACCCGGTCGCCCTTTATGCGGACCTTGGTGACGATGTGCCCCTTACCGGCGCGGGCCGGATCGGCCTCGACGGCGCTGTCGATGGCTTCGCTGCCGTTCTTGACGAGATTGGTGACGGCCTGGGTCAGCAGGCGCTGGTCGGAGAGCAGCATCACCGGCTCGGCGGGGAGATCGATCTCGAACTTGATCTCCGGCCGGCTCACCTGGAACAGGAACACCGCCTCGCGCACGATCTCGCGCACGTCGTGCCGCTCCATCACCGGCTTCGGCATGCGGGCGAATGCCGAGAACTCGTCGACCATGCGCCCGATATCCGACACCTGCCGGATGATGGTGTCGGTGCATTGGTCGAACACCTCCCGGTCCTTGGTGATGGAGTCGCCGTATTTGCGGCGGATGCGTTCGGCGGAAAGCTGGATCGGGGTCAGCGGGTTCTTGATCTCGTGGGCGATGCGCCGCGCGACATCGGCCCAGGCGGTGCTGCGTTGCGCGCTGACCAGTTCGGTGATGTCGTCGAAAGTGACCACGTGGCCCTCGGCATCCTTGCCCGCGCCCTCGCTGGTGACCCGCACGGCGAAAATGCGCTCGGCGCCTTTGCGCCGGAACGTGATCTGATCGGTGACGAGTCGCCTCCCCTGCTTCTGCGCGCGCTTCAGCAGCGGCCCGAACTCAGGGATCGCTTTGGCGAGCTTCTTGCCGGAAAGCTCGGCCTCCTTGACCCCAATCAGAGTCTCGGCCGAGCGGTTGACCAGCGTGATGGTGGCGTCGGCTTCGACTCCGACGACGCCGGCGGTCACGCCCGACAACACCGCCTCCATGAATCTGCGTCGCTCGTCGAGCGTGTCGTTGGCGCCGACCAGCTCGTCGCGCTGGCTCTTCAGCTCCGAGGTCATGGTGTTGAAGGTCGAGCCGAGCACGGCAAGGTCGCCGTCGGCGGGATTGACGCCAACTTCGACGCCGAGATTGCCTTGTGAGATCTGCTGCGCCGCACCCATCAGCTGGCGGATCGGCGCTACCAGGCGGCTGGCGAACCACATGCCGATCCAGATGGCGGAGAGCAGCAGCGTGAGCGCGATGGCCACATACATCAGGCCGAACGCCACCTGCACGCCGGCGCGTCGCTGCTCCAGAAGCTGGTACTCGGCGACATTGGCGCGCGTGGCGCGCAGCTGTTGCAGCACGCGCGCATTCACCGGGCGGATCACGTAGAGATAGGTGTCGTTGAAATTATCGAGGCTCTTGATGGCGCCGACAAGGCTGGTCTGGCCAGGCGCGATGACGATCACCTGCCCCTTCTTGGCGAGCTCCATCGCTTCCGTGGGGGGCGGACGATAGACATATTCCGGCACGGTCGCGGCCGTTGCGAGAATCTTGCCGGTTTGGTCGATCAGATAGGCGACGGGGATCGCCCTGATGGAGGCCTGCGCCGACAGGAACGTCCCGAAGCCTTGCGGCTTCGATTTGACCAGCTGCACCGCCTCGTCGATGTCCTTGGCCATGCCCACCGTATCGGCGCGGATCACCTGGCCGTGCTCCTGGAGATAGGCGGTGGCCACGTCGATCGAGTTCTGGATGATGGACTTGGTGCGCGTGGAGAACCAATGATCGAGGCCGCGGCTGAGCGAGACGCTGGCAAAGACCGCGAGCAGAATCGCCGGCAGCACGGCGATGACGCTGAACAGGCTGACGATGCGGACATGGAGCTGGGCGCCGGCGACCTGCCGCCGCCGCGCGAGCCAAAGCCCGCTCACCTGCCAGGCGATGATCATCACCATGGCGAGCACGAGCAGGCTGTTGATGAGCAGCACGCCCACCACCACCTGGTGCGTCGGCAAAATGGGGGTGAGGCCGGTCAGGATGAGATAGGTGGCGAGCCCCGAGCAGAGCGACAGCACCATGACGAAGAGGCCGAGCGTGAAGGGAAGCCGCCCGCTGGAACGCACGGTTTCGCGCAGGCCGCCGGTCGGCGGGGCCGCTTCAGATTCGGTGTTTTCGCTGTCGCCCGAGTGAGTGGTCATGGCGCCAAATGGCCGCTAGAAGGCCGGACATTTGGTGGCTTCGCGCAAGGTTTGGAAGACGCCACGCACCCGCTTCCCCTGATTTCCCCGCCATTTAGGGCGTTTGTCTCGGAGCTGATGCAGTAAGGTCACAATGTGGCGCTTTGGCGACATTGTGTGAATAATGCTACAGTTGGCAACGGAATTTGGCTGCGAGCCGGCCGGGTCAGGTCCCGGGGGTGCGGATCACCTTGATGCCGAGGTCGCGGATCTTCTTGCGCAGCGTATTGCGGTTCACGCCGAGCAGATCGGCGGCGCGGATCTGGTTGCCGCGTGTAGCCGCGAGCGCCGCGGTGATGAGCGGAAGCTCCACCTTGCGCAGCACGCGGGTATAGAGGCCGGACGGCGGCAGGTCCTGGCCGAAGCTCACGAAATAATCGGAGAGGAACCGCTCGACCGACTCCGAGAGATCGCCGGACGGCTCGGCCGTATCGTGAAACGGCGCACGCGCCGCGCTCGCCAGCTCGTTCTCCACCATGTCGACGGTGACGATGTCTTGGGCGTAGATCGCCGACAGCCGCCGCACCAAATTTTCCAGCTCGCGCACATTGCCCGGCCAGTGAAAGCGCTTGAGCCGCTCGATGGCCTGGGGCTCGAAGCCCTTGGGCGGTAGGCCCTCCTTCTCGGCGATGCCGAGGAAGTGGCGCACCAGGTCGGGAATGTCCTCGAGCCGTTCGCGCAGAGGCGGCAGCCTGAGCGGCACCACGTTCAGCCGGTAGAACAGATCCTCGCGGAATAAGCCCTGGTCGATCTGCTGCTGGAGGTCGCGATTGGTGGCGGCGATGATCCGTACATTGGTCTTGATGGGGATGCGACCGCCGACCGTAGTGTACTCACCCTCCTGCAACACGCGTAACAGCCGGGTCTGCGCCTCCATCGGCATGTCGCCGATCTCATCGAGAAACAGCGTGCCGCCTTCGGCCTGCTCGAAGCGGCCGATATGGCGGGTCTGGGCGCCGGTGAAGGCCCCCTTCTCATGCCCGAACAATTCCGATTCGATCAGCTCGCGGGGGATCGCCGCCATGTTGATGGCGACGAAGGGCCCGTTTCGCCGCTTGCCGTAGTCATGCAGCGCGCGGGCGACCAGCTCCTTGCCGGTGCCCGACTCGCCGGTGATCATCACCGTGAGGTCAGTCTGGGTGAGGCGCGCCAGCACCCGATAGATGTCCTGCATCGCCGCGCAGCGGCCGATCAGCGGCAAGCCTTCGTTGTTCTCGGCGGAGAGTCTTTGCACCTTGCGCCGCGGCTCGGCGAGCGCCCGCCCCACCACGGCGATCAGCTCGTTCAAGTCGAACGGCTTGGGGAGATATTCGTAAGCCCCCCGCTCCGTCGCGGTGATGGCGGTCATGAAGGTGTTCTGCGCGCTCATGACGATGATCGGCAGATCGGGCCTGAGTTTCTTGACGCGGGGAATGAGATCGAAGGCGTTCTCATCGGGCATCAGCACGTCGGTGATGACGAGATCGCCGTCGCCTTGGCTGATCCACCGCCACAAGGTCGCGGCATTGCCGGTGGCGCGCGGTGCGTAGCCGGCGCGGGCCAGCGCCTGATTGAGGACGGTGCGGATGGCAGCGTCGTCGTCGGCGATCAGAATATTGCCTTTGCCCATTGGGTTATGCCTGTTCCGCTGGCGCCGCTTCGCTATCGGCCATGGGCATCAACGCGCGAAACACGGTGAAGCGCGGGCGCGAGTCGCATTCGATGATGCCGCCGTGATCGCCGATGATCTTGGCCACCAGCGCGAGCCCAAGACCCGTGCCGGAGGGCTTGGTGGTGATGAAGGGATCGAACAAATGCGGCATGAGATCGGCGGGCACGCCGGCACCATTGTCCTCAACGGCAATTTCCAGCGGCAGGCTGACCCGCGCCTGACTCCCCGGCACCGAGAGACGCACGCCCGGGCGGAACGAGGTGGTGAGCGTGATCTGGCCGTCGGCCCGCTCCTCGCCGATTGCTTCCGCCGCGTTCTTGACCAGGTTGAGGAACACTTGGATGAGCTTGTCGCGGCTGCCCGGCACCGCCGGCAAAGACGGATCGTAATTCTCCACGATCTTGATCTGGCGGGCGAAGCCGGTGCGGGCGAGCTGCTTCACGTGATCGAGCACGTCATGGATGTTGACCGGCTCGCGTTGGATCGGCCGCTCGTCGCCGAAAATCTCCATGCGGTCGACCAGCTTACAGATGCGGTCGGACTCCGCGCAGATGAGCTGCGTGAGCGTTCGGTCGGATTCGATGCGGTCGCTCTCCAGGAGCTGCGCCGCGCCCCTGATGCCCGAGAGCGGATTCTTGATCTCGTGCGCGAGCACCGCGGCCAGGCCCGACACCGAGCGTGCGGCGGCGCGATGGGTGAGCTGTCGCTCGATCATGTGCGCCATGCTGCGCTGTTGCAGCATGATCATCACGCGTCCCGGCGACTCGACGATGGGCCCGCCATAGAGATCGACGAGCTTCGGCGCCTCAAAGCGGAACGAGCCGAGCTCGACGCCATATTCGTTGACCGTGGTATCGTTCCGCTGCACCTGCTCGACCAGCGCGATGAGCGGGCTGCCGAAGGCCACCAATTCGGTCAGGCTGCGGCGGCAGAGCACGTCCGCGCTCATCTGGAAGAAGTCTTCGGCCGCGGTGTTGGCGTATTCGATGGTCAGCCCCTCGCCAATGACCAGAAGCGGATGCGGCAAAGCCCCAAGCAGCGCCTCGGCGTGGATCGGCGCTTGTGAGGTTCGACTGAGGCCTGGCTTTTTGGTGGTGACGCGCAAAGCGGTGTATCCTGGCGATCGCCCTCGGTGCCTTGGGTCAGCGTGCATAAATTTTATGCAGGACACCATTATGATCTATTATTGTGCAGGATACGAGGGATTCAGCCCCGGAGCAACATACCTTTTGCCGCAGTGCAACAAAAACTTTTTCCTTGGCCTTAGAACCGGTTGGGAGCGTCTGTTGTGAGCGTTGCGGCGTTGATCGTGGCCGCCGGCCGTGGCGCGAGAGCCGCAGGCGAAAGCAGCCAGCCGAAGCAATATGCCCCGGTCGGCGGGCTGCCCATGCTCACGCGCGCGATCGGCGCCTTCGCCGCCCACCCGCGCGTCAACGACATCCTGGTGGTCATCCATCCCGACGACGCCACGCTTTACGACGCGGCGAGCCGGCCCTTTGCCGAGAGATTGCGAACGCCCGTGCCGGGCGGCGCGCGGCGGCAGGACTCGGTGCGTGCCGGTCTCGAAGCGCTGAGCATCGAAGCGCCTGCTTCCGTGCTGATCCACGACGCCGCGCGTCCCTTCGTCGACGCCGATCTCATCACGCGTGTCATTTCAAGTCTCGACGCGCACGCCGGCGCCCTGCCCTGCCTGCCAGTCAGCGATACGTTGAAGCGCGCAAGCGGCGCCCTCATCACCGGCACGCTCGATCGCGACGGGCTGTGGCGCGCGCAGACGCCGCAAGGATTCAGATTCGATGCGATCCTCGCCGCCCATCGCGCTGCGGCACAAGACAGCACGCTCAATTTCACCGACGACGCCGGCGTGGCCGAGTGGTTCGGCCTCGAAATCGCCCTGGTCGAGGGCTCCGAGCACAATCGCAAGCTGACCAGCGCGGAAGATTTGCGCATCGCCGACAGACTGATGCGGCACGAAGGCGCCCGCGCCGGCACGGTCCGCGTCGCCTCGGGCTATGACGTGCATGCTTTCGGTCCCGGCGATGCGGTGATGCTGTGCGGTGTTAGCATCCCGCATAGCAAGAAGCTCGTCGGCCATAGCGATGCCGACGTGGCTCTGCACGCGCTCACCGACGCGTTGCTCGGCGCTGTCGCCGAAGGCGATATCGGCGTGCATTTCCCGCCGTCGGATGAGCGTTGGCGCGGCGCGGCGTCGGAGATCTTTCTCAAACATGCCGCAGGTTTGGTGCGGGAGCGCGGCGGTGAGATCGTGCATGCCGATATTACGCTGCTCTGCGAGACGCCGCGCATCGGCCCCTACCGCGAGGCGATGTGTGCCCGCATCGCCGAGATCCTCGGCATCGGTGCAGGCCAGGTGAGCGTCAAGGCAACCACCAATGAAGGCCTGGGATTTATCGGGCGCGGCGAAGGCATCGCCGCACTCGCGACCGCCACGGTCAGCCTGCCATGAGCGGACGGATCGACATCGGTCCCGACCTGCTGGCGATTGCCGCGGAACTGCTCGATGCCGCCCGCGAGCGGGGCGACCTCATCGCCACCGCCGAGTCCTGTACCGCCGGCCTGGTGGCGGCGACTCTCACCGCCATTCCCGGCGCGTCCGACGTGTTCGAGCGCGGCTTCGTCACCTATTCCAACGCCGCCAAGAGCGAGATGCTCGGTGTGCCCTTCTGGCTGATCGAGCGCCACGGCGCGGTGAGCGAGGACGTGGCGCGCGCCATGGCCGGCGGCGCGCTCACGCATTCGCAAGCGAGCCTCGCCGTCTCCGTCACTGGGATTGCCGGTCCCGACGGTGGTACGCCGGAGAAGCCGGTCGGCCTTGTCTATATCGCCGCCGGCAGGCGCGACGGCCCGATAAGCGATGAGAGGATAGAGTTCGGCGATCTTGGCCGCGACGAGATCAGGCGGCTGAGCGTGGAGCGGGCGCTTAAACTGCTGCGCTCAGTGGTTTGAGGCTAAGGTCAGTGCCATAGACGGCGTCGGCGCGCGTCTCGAAGGCGGCGGTGTATCTCTCCACCGCGCGCGCGAACAGACCGCCCACCAAATTCTCGAACAGGCGCGAGCGGAAGCTATAGGAAATGTAGAAGTCGATCTCGCACGCATCGGTCCCGCGCGGCTGAAAGCGCCAGCGGTTCTCGAGAAATGCAAAGGGCCCGTCGAGATATTCCACGAGTATGGCGTGGTTCGCGCGATCGAGCGTGACCTTCGTGGTCATGCTTTCGCGGATGAGCTTGTAACCCACCACCATGCTGGCGATGAGAATTTCCTTGCCGTCGATCTGCTCGCGGTGCTTGATCCGCATCTCCTCGCAGAGAGGCAGGAATTTCGGGTAGTGCTCGACGCGCGCCACCAGCGCGAACATGTCGTCGGCCGAATGGGCGACGTTGTGCTTGATCTCGAAGGTGTGCATCAGCGGTTGGAGAGGCGCGCGGCCTTGAGCCGGGCGAAGTCTTCGGCGGCGTGATAAGAGGATCTGGTCAAGGGGCTCGAGGCCACGAGCAGGAAGCCTTTTGCGTAAGCCATGCGCTTATAGTTGGCGAACTCCTCAAGCGTGACAAAGCGGTCAATGGCCGCATGCTTGCGCGTCGGCTGTAGGTATTGGCCGATGGTGAGGAAATCAACGTCCGCCGCGCGCAGATCGTCCATCACGCCCTGCACGTCCTCGCGGCTTTCGCCCAACCCCACCATGATGCCCGATTTGGTGAAGAGCTGCGGGTCCAGCGCCTTGGCGCGCTTGAGCAGCGCGAGCGAAGCGTCGTAACGCGCGCCCGGTCGGATGCGCCGGTAAAGCTGCGGCACCGTCTCGACATTGTGGTTGAACACGTCGGGCTTGGCGGCGATCACGATGTCGAGCGCGCCCTCCTTGCGCAGGAAGTCGGGCGTGAGCACCTCGATGCTGGTCGCCGGCGTCGCGTCTCGGATAGCCTGAATGGTCGCGGCGAAATGCGCCGCACCGCCGTCGTCGAGGTCGTCGCGATCGACCGAGGTCACCACCACATGGGCAAGATCGAGCGCGGCCACCGCGCTCCCCACCCGCGCCGGCTCGCCCGCATTGAGCGCGCCCGGCTTGCCCGTGCGCACATTGCAGAAGGCGCAAGCCCGCGTGCAGGTGTCGCCCATGATCATCACGGTGGCGTGCCGCTTGCCCCAGCACTCGCCGATATTGGGACACGCCGCTTCCTCGCACACCGTGTTGAGGCGGTGCGCCCGCAGGATCGCCCGCGTCTTGTCGAAAGCATGCGCGCCGGGCGCCCTCACCCTGATCCAGGGGGGCTTAGGCAGGACAGGCGTGTCGGGCAGCCGCGCCTTCTCGGGATGGCGCGGCCGCTCCTTCACCTCTAACGCATCGATCACCGTAACCATCGAACCCTACGGCTTCAGCGCGAAGGCCCCCTGACGCTCCGCCAGACCCACAGCAAGAGAACGGCGCCGATGGCCGCCACGATCAGATTGCCGAGCCACCCTTGGAAATGGATGTTCAAGAGGCCGGCCAGCGTGCCGCCGACGAAGGAGCCGGCAATGCCGACGAGCAGATTGGTCAGCAGGCCGTGATCGCTCGCGGTCACCTTCTCGGCGATATAGCCCGCGAGAATACCGATGATCAGCATACCGAAAAATCCGACCCCCGGCATGGAAAGCAATCCATGCGCTTGGTCTTCCATTGAGTCCTCCTCCTAAGACTTTACGAACCTCAGTTTATCACCGCATGCGCTGCCAAACCCAGATGCAGAGGATGGCGCCGAGCGTGGCGACGATGATCTCGCCGATCAGCCCATAGGCGGCGATGCCCAATAGGCCCGCGAGGAAGCCGCCGACCACGGCGCCGATGACGCCGATCAGGAGGTTGATCAAAAGGTCCTGCTGACGGCCCATGACATAGGACGCGAGCGCGCCGGCGATCAGGCCCACAACCAGAAAGATGATAAGGCTCATAGTCTTGCTCTCCCTTCGTTAGTCGGGCCCGTACGCCCCCCTACCCCGGGACTAGATGTGGAGGGCGCGGCCATAAGCGTCGAGCACCGATTCGTGCATCATCTCCGACAAAGTGGGATGGGGGAAGATACTCTTGATCAATTCCGCCTCGGTGGTCTCCAGCGTCTTGGCGATGACGAAGCCCTGAATGAGCTCGGTGGCCTCCGCCCCGAGCAGATGTGTGCCGAGCAGGGCTCCGCTCTCGGCATCGAAAATGGTCTTCACCAGGCCCTCGGTTTCGCCGAGCGCCAAGGCTTTGCCGTTGGCCGCATAGGGGAAACGGCCGATCTTCAGGTCATGACCCGCGGCGCGCGCCGCCGCCTCGGTCAGCCCCACGCTCGCCACCTGCGGGGTGCTGTAGGTGCAGGCCGGGATGTTGGTGTTATCCACAGGATGTACACCGTCGAGGCCGGCGAGCTTCTCCACGCAGACCACGCCCTCGTGACTTGCCTTATGCGCGAGCCAGGGGGGACCGGCCACATCGCCGATGGCGTAGAGCCCCGGAGTGCCGGTGCGGCACCACTCGTCGATCACGATATGGCCCTTGTCGATTATGACTCCTTGCGCCTCGAGCCCGAGCCCCTCGACATTGCCGGTGATGCCGGCGGCGAGGATGACGCGGTCGACCGTCAGCACATGCAGCGTGCCGTCCTCTTTCTTCAGCGTGGCGGTGACGCTGTCGAGATTTTTGGAAAGCCGCTCGACTTTTGCGCCGGTGTGGATGGCGATGCCCTGCTTGGCGAAAGATTTCTGCGCCAGCGCCGAGATCTCTTCGTCCTCGCTAGGTAGGATGCGGTCGAGAATCTCCACCACCGTCACCTCGGCGCCGAGGCTGCGATAGAAGCTCGCGAACTCGATGCCGATGGCGCCCGCGCCCACGACGAGCAGAGATTTGGGAAAGCTCGCCGGGATCATCGCCTCCTTGTAGGTCCAGATCAGCCTTCCGTCGGGCTCGATACCGGGCAACGCGCGCGCTCGCGCACCGGTAGCCACGATGATGTGCTTGGCTTCGAGGATGGGAAGCGGCTCCCCGTCCTTGCTGGTGACGGCGATGCGTTCCTCGCCCGTGAGCCGCGCCGTGCCGTCGATCACCGCGATCTTGTTCTTCTTCATGAGATACGCGACACCGTTCGTGAGGCGCTTCGCCACGTCGCGGCTGCGTTCGACCACGCGGCCCAAGTCGAAGCGCACATTGTCGGCGGCAAGTCCGAACGCGGAGGCGTGCAACATCGCCTGATAAAGCTCGGAGGTGCGCAGCAGCGCCTTGGTGGGAATGCAGCCCCAATTGAGGCAGATGCCGCCGAGATGCTCGCGCTCGATGATCGCCGTCTTCATGCCGAGCTGGGCGGCGCGGATGGCCGCGACATAACCGCCCGGCCCCGCGCCGATCACGGCAAGATCGAAGCGCGTGTCGCTCATGGCGTGAAGCTACCCCATCGGTGCTGGTGGCGGCGAGAAATTGGGGTACTGCCCCGTGCGGCTTCGACCAGAAAATCCGCATCCGTTGGTCTAGACTGGGCCGGGATGAGTCGCACCGAGAAAGATTGGCCCCGGATCATCACCCACGCGGACATGGACGCGTTCTATGCCGCGATCGAGCAGCTCGATGATCCGTCGCTTCGCGGTCGTCCCCTGCTGGTGGGACCGCGGAGCGTCCGCGGCGTGGTGTTGACGGCAAGCTATGAGGCGCGCCCGTTCGGCGTCGGCAGCGCGATGCCGATGGCGAAGGCGCGGCTTCTGTGCCCGCAGGCACTCATCGTGCCGCCGCGTTTCGAACGATATCAGCAGGTGTCGGCGGCGATCATGCGGGTGTTCGGCGATTTCAGCCCCGCCGTCGAAGCTTTGAGCCTCGATGAGGCATTCCTCGACATGACCGGCTCTGAGCGCCTGTTTGGAGATCCCGAGGCGATGGGGCAACGGCTGAAAGCTGCGGTTCGCGAGGCGACCGGCGGCTTGACGGTGTCGGTGGGAATTTCCTCGATCAAATATGTGGCGAAGGTGGCGAGTGGTTACCGGAAGCCCGATGGCCTGACGATTGTCCCGCCCGCTGCCGCAAAGGCTTGGCTCGCGCCTCTTCCCGTATCACGCCTCTGGGGCGCCGGCCCGAAGACCGAGGCGCGGCTTATCGCGCTCGGCCTGCGCACCATCGGCGATGTTGCGGCCGCCGATCCCAACTTCCTGTCCGCGAAACTTGGCAAGCTCGGGCTTCACTTCCACACGCTCGCCCATGCGCAAGATGCCCGCAGGGTCGAAGGTGGCCGGTTGTCCAAGAGTCTCGGCTCTGAGCATACGCTCGATCAGGACATACGCGACGAGGCTACAATCAAGCTCCATCTGCGTCGCGCGGCAGACACGATCGGCCGGCGGCTTCGCAAGAAAAGCTATGTCGCCTCGGGCGTCGGCGTGAAGCTCAAAACGGCGGATTTCAAAACCCTGACTCGCCAGCAGAAGCTTGCCGAGCCGACGGACATTGCGGAGCAGCTTTATGCGGTCGGCGCCGAGCTCCTCCGCAAGTTCCGCCATCCCGGCCCGTTCCGTCTGGTCGGCATGGTCGCCTACGATCTGGTTGGCGTGGGCGATCAGCGGGAAGCCGATCTCTTCGGAAACTTCACCCGTCGCCGTCGCCTGGAAGTGGCGATCGACACACTCGCCGAGCGTTTCGGCGGCAACATTGTCTGTCGCGCCGATGATCTCACCCAGCCCCGCGGCATCAACCTGTCGCCGACGCTCGACTTCCTGGACGACGATACGCCTGACAGCGGCGACCTCATGCGTGACTGACGCTAATCCCGGAGCTTCTTGGTCATGAGCACCCAGTCGCCCTTATGGAAAAGAGCGGGAGACAAAATCGCGGCCTCGCGCGCCTTTGGCGTGTAGCCGGCCCGGCTGTAAAGCCGCGCCGCACTCTCGTTCCAGCTGCCGACGATGACGCTCATGGCGGGCGCACCTGCGTCGCGGCCTTTGCCATCGGCGATCTCCAAAAGCCTGGCGCCGATCCCCCGCCCGCGAAACTCCGGGAAGCAGGCAAGCACATTGACATACCACGAGCCCGGCGCTTGCGCTTCGAGTCGCAGAAGCGGCTGCACCATGTCGGGCATCGCGTCGAAACCGCCGAGATCGTAGGGCTCATCCAGGCGATAGCCGACAAGGCCCGCGGCGATCTCGCCGTCGATCTCGGCGATAGTGGCGTTGCGGTAGGAGAAGCCGCCCTCCTCGCGCCGCGCCCGCTCGCGGCCGATCTCGATGGCCGATTGGCCGGGTGCCGCCAGCGCCTGCCACATATGGGAGGCCATGCCCTCGCCGGCGATGTCGACCAACACGGCGAGTGCCGAGGCGTCGGCGATAGTCGCGGGCCTGTATGTCGGTTTCGCCGTCACGGCTTCTTCCCCCCGCTACACCAACATGGTCACGGGGTCTTCGATATAGGCCTTGAAGGCGGCGAGCAGCTCGGCGCCGAGCGCGCCGTCGATGACGCGATGATCGACCGACAAGGTCACGCTCATCATGGTGGCAATCTTCACCGCGTCGTCCTTGATCACCGGGCGCTTCTCGGCGCGGCCGACCGCGAGGATCGAGGCTTGCGGCGGGTTGATCACCGCGTCGAAGCGGTCGATGCCGTACATGCCGAGATTGGAGATGGTGGTCGAGCCCCCCTGATATTCATGCGGCGCGAGCCGCTTGGAGCGGGCGCGGGCGGCGAGGTCGCGCATCTCGTTGGAGATCTCCGAGAGGCTCTTCAATTCGGCGTCGTGGATCACCGGCGTGTGCAGGCCGCCGCCTTCGAGCGCCACGGCCACGGCGATGTC
>JBBDYM010000034.1:0-19156 GCA_040901485.1 Methyloceanibacter sp. | reverse complement strand
GGGTGGCCCATGCTTCGAGACGCGGCCTGACGGCCGCTCCTCAGCATGAGGATTTGTGTTGTGCTGGATACCGGCTTTCGCCGGCATGACGCACTAGCCGGGACAAGCCCGGCCATGACGATAGGGATAGGGTTTGGGGCTGTACTAAGCCGGTTTGCCGGCCGGTTTGGCGGAAGGCTTCGCCGTGGCAGCAGCCGAGGCGGCGTGCTTCTTTTCGGCCAGCCGTACCGCGTAGATGGACAATTCATAGAGCAGCAATGTGGGCACCGCGAGCGCGATCTGGCTTACGGGATCGGGCGGCGTCAGGATGGCGGCGGCGAGGAACACCCCGAGTATGGCGTGGCGGCGGTACTTCTTCAGGCCCTCCGAGGTGACGAGCCCGGCGCGCCCCAAGAGCGTCAGCAGTACCGGCAATTGGAAGCAGATGCCGAAGCCGATGATCAGCGTCATGATCAGCGACAGATATTCGCTGACCTTCGCGGTCAGGTGGATCTGCACCTGCGCGTCGCCGGTCTGCTGCATCGATAGGAAGAAGGTCATGGCCAGCGGCATGGCCACGAAATAGACCAGCGCCGCGCCAAGCAGGAACAGGACCGGCGTGGCGACGAGGAACGGGAGGAAAGCCTGGCGCTCGCTGCGGTAAAGCCCCGGCGCCACGAACATGTAAATCTGCGAGGCGATCACCGGGAAGGCGATGAAGATGGCGCCGAACAGCGCGAGCTTCACCTGCGTGAAGAAGAATTCCTGCGGTGCGGTGTAGATCAGCTCGATCGGCGCGTCCGTCCCCGCCGCCAACCGGTAAGGCCATAGCAGCAGGTTGTAGATCGGCTTGGCGAACCAGAAGCAGACGATGAAGGCGAGGAACACCGCGAGTAGCGCCCACATCAGCCGCCGCCGAAGCTCGATCAGGTGCTCCATCAGCGGCGCCTTGGTGGCCTCGATGTTTTCCTCGTCGCTCATGACTTTGCCGGGGCTTTGCGGCGCTTCGCGGGCTTCGCCTTGGTCTTGGCAGGCGCGCGCTTAGGCGGCTTTGACACCACCGGCACCGGCGCCATCGCGGGCGGTCCGACCGCTTGCGGCGGACTCGTGTTCTCTTGCTTCGGCAGCATCACTGGCTTGTCGAGAATCGACGTGTCGAGACCGGTGCGGATGCTCTCGATGTTCTTGCGCACTTCGTCGGCCTCGCTCTCGGCCAGCGCCGCCTCGAACTGGCGCTGGAAGTCGGACGCCGCGCGCCGGAGCTTGCCGGCATAATGGCCGAAGGTGCGCATGAGTTTCGGCAGCTCCTTCGGCCCCACCACGACGATGGCCACGATGGCGATGACCAGAAGCTCAGACCAACCGATGTCGAACATGGACGTGGCTCAGGGCCGCGCTCTCGCCGCGGGCGCGCGTACCTTGTTTGCCGCCCGCTGCGGATCAGCCTGATTTCTTGCGCGGGGCCTTGGCGCGCTTGCTCGCGCCGCCATGCGGCTTCTCATGCTCGATGACCTTCGGCTCGTCCGGCCCGTCATCGGCCATGCCCGTTTTGAAGCTCTTGATGCCCTTGGCGACGTCGCCCATCAGGTCGGAAATCTTGCCGCGCCCGAACAGGAGCACGAACAGCACCAGCACGACCAGGATTTGCCACCAACTCGGTCCCATTTACGCCTCCAACTCGCGGAAACGCGCCGCGAGGTTCATGGTTTCGCGGGCACTATGGCAGCAAAGGCCGCTCCGTCGCAAGCGGGGCTCCTTTCATTGTTAAGCCGGCGCCCCGCCATTGTCGGCCGGAAAGACCAGGACCGCGCCGGAATCGGCCGCAACGCCGATTTCGGTACCCTGCGGCGGCACGTCGCTCTCCCGGACCTTGGCGAGCAGCGGCGCGTCGAGCCCCTGCACCGCCACTTCGACCAGGGCCACGTCGCCGAGAAAGCGGGCGTCGAGCACGCGTCCCGGCACCCCCTCGCCCGCCTTGAGCAGTCGCACGCCACGCTGGCGCACACAGACAATGGCCTCGGCGCCGTCGGAAAGACCGTTGGCGCGGAACCGGCCGAGCGCGGTGACGGCTTCGCCCTGCTCGATGCGCGCCGGCACCTCGTTGAGGTCCGAGAAGGTGCGCGCGGTGAGGATGTCCTTGGGTGTGCGATAGAGATCGAGCGCCTTGCCGGTCTGCACCACGCGGCCCTTATGCATCAGCATCACGCGGTCGCCCATGCGCATGGCCTCCTCGGCGTCGTGGGTGACCACGATCGAGGTGGCATGCGTCTCGTGCAGGATGGCGAGCGTTTCCTCGCGCATGCTCTCCCGAAGCCGCGCGTCGAGGCCGGAGAAGGGCTCGTCCATGAGCAGCACGCTGGGGCGCGGCGCGATGGCGCGGGCGAGCGCCACCCGCTGCTGCTCGCCGCCGGAGAGGATATGCGGATAGTCGTTGGCGTAACGCGCGAGCCCCACCCGTTCGAGCGCGGCGTGCGCCTCCGCTTTCGCCTCGCTGCGCGTGAGCGATCGGAGGCCGAAGGCGACGTTGTCGAGAATGGTGAGGTGGGGAAACAACGCGAAGTCCTGGAACATGAGACCGACGCCGCGTTTCTCCGGGGGCACGAAACGGTCGGGCCCGGCGACCTCCTGGTCGTCAAGCAGCACGCGCCCCGATGACGGGCGCTCTACGCCGGCGGCGATCCTGAGCAGCGTGGTCTTGCCGCAGCCCGAGGGGCCGAGCAGGCAGAGGATTTCTCCAGGCGCGATGTCGAGGCTCACATGGTCGAGCGCGACGGTGTGATCGTAAGTTCGGGACACGTCGTCGAAGGTGAGCCGCGCGGCGAACGTGACCGCGGCCTTGCCGCGTGGAGCCTTGTTGCGCCGGTTATTGGCGTTCGCGGCGCGCCTGCGCCCTTTGAGGAACTCAAGCATGGCGCCCATTTAGGCGCTTGCGCAGCCCCGGCGCAAGCAAGACAGATCAGGTGATCTCGTCTCGCTCCTCGTCCTCGTCGTCGTCGCCCTCGCCGAGGGGCTCGTCTTCGAGCGGGTCCTCATCCTCGCGGAGATCGGGCGCGTCGTCGGGATTGGGCATGGAGAAGCCGGGTGGCAGGCTCGAATCCAAAAGCCCCGCGCCTTTCAGCTCGTTCAGTCCCGGCAGGTCCTGGATGGAGTCGAAGCCGAAATGTTCGAGGAAGGCTTCGGTGGTGCCGTAGGTCACCGGGCGGCCCGGCGCGCGGCGCCGGCCACGCAGTTTGATCCAGCCCGTTTCCAGCAGCACGTCGATGGTGCCGCGCGACATGGTCACGCCCCTGATCTCCTCGATCTCGGCGCGGGTGACCGGCTGGTGATAGGCGATGATGGCGAGCGTCTCCAGCGCCGCGCGCGACAGGCGGCGTTGCGCGACCGCCTCGCGCTCGAGCAGGAAGGAGAGATCGTCGGAGGTGCGGAACGCCCATTTGCCGGCGACGCGCACCAGATTGACGCCGCGCCCGGCATAGAGGCTTTGCAGCTCCTCGAGCAACGCGCGCATGTCCTCGCCCTCGACGAAGTGGCGGCCGAGCGTCGCCTCGTCGAGCGGCTCGGAAGCGGCGAACAGCAGCGCCTCGACGATGCGCAGCTTCTCGCGCCGGTCGGTCTCCTGAAGCGCGATCACATTGGCGGGCAGCGGCAAGGACAGTCGCGGCCCACTTCGCTCGCGCCCCGTCTCGTCTTCCGTCATAACCGTTACCCTGCTTACTTGTTTCGCTGTCATTGCGGCCCCTTCCTCCTTAGGCGCAAGCGTTCATTATGCCGCGCGGTTGCGGCGGCGAACCAGCAGCGGCGCAAACGACTTCGCCTGGCGCATTTCCAGCGCGCCCTCCCGTGTCATTTCCAAAGTGGCGGTGAAGCTCGACGCCAAGGCCGTGCGCCGAAGCTCCGGCTCGACCAGGAACTCGGCGAGCAGCGTATCGAGCGGCGCCCAGTCGATATTCATGCCGAGTAGCCGCTCAAGCTCGTCGCGCGCGTCCTTTAGCGACCATACGGTGCGCGGCTTGATCTGCCAGGTGCGTGTCGCGGTGCGCACCCGCTGCTGGGAATAGGCCTTGAGCAGATCGTAGACATTGGCGTCGTATATACTCTTGCGCGTGATGCGCGTGGGCTCGGGCATGCCGCGCGCGAAGATATCGCGGCCGAGCCGCTTGCGCGTCATGAGCTGCGCCGACGCTTCGCGCATGGCATGGAGACGCTTGAGCCTGAAGGCGAGTAGCGCGGCAAGCTCCTCGCCGCTCGGCTCTCCTTCTTCGTCCTTCTCCGCCGGCAACAGAAGCTTCGACTTGAGGAACGCAAGCCATGCCGCCATCACCAGATAGTCGGCGGCGATCTCGAGCCTGAGCCGCCGCGCCTCGGTGATGAAGTCGAGATATTGCTGGGCGAGCGCCAGCACCGAGATCTTGGCGAGATCGACCTTCTGCGTGCGCGCCAAGGCGAGCAGGAGATCGAGCGGCCCCTCGAAGCCTTCCACATCGACTCTCAGTGTGTCACCTGCCTGAACTTCGATGCGCTCGTCCGCGCCCCAATCGGAGAGGTCGTCGCGCTCCGGCGGATCTTCGTTGACGGATGTGTCGATGCCGCTCATGCGCGCACCGTGGGGTCGGTGCCGACACTCGCCACGCGCGTGCCGGCGGCTTCCGTGACCAGGGCCATGGCCTCGGCCACATCGAAGGGTCGGGGGTCGTGGAGCGCGGCACGGGCGCGCGCGAAACGCTCGGCGGCAATGCCATCGAGCGGCAGCGCGGCGCGGCCCACTTCTTTCATCTCGTCCAATGTGCCGCTGCAATGCAGCGCCACGTCGCAGCCCGCGTCGATCACCGCCCGGGTTCGCTCCGCGAACGATCCGCCAAGGGCGCGCATGCCGATATCGTCGCTCATCACCAGGCCGTTCAGTCCCATGAAATCACGAATCACCTCGCCCATTATAACGGGCGAAATGCTTGCCGGTCGCCGGTCGTCGAAGGCCGGCAGCAGCACATGGGCGGTCATGGCCAGCGGCGAATCGTTGAGCGCCTGGAAGGGCCGGAAGTCCCTCGCCTCAAGCTCTGCCCGCGTGGCGTCGATTTGCGGCAGGGAGAAATGGCTGTCCGCCTTGGCCCGGCCATGGCCCGGCACGTGCTTGATCACCGGCAATACGCCCCCCGCCAAGGTCCCGTCCATAACCGCGCGGCCGAGCGCGATCACCACGTCGGGATCGGTACTGAAGGCGCGATCGCCAATGACCTCGTGCGCCCCCTTCTCCGGGATGTCGAGACACGGTGTGCAATTCACGTTGACGCCGACCGCGCGAAGTTCCTCTGCGGTCAATCTCGCGCCGGCGAAGGCAGCCTCCTTCGCCATCTCGGGATCGACGTCATACAAGCGGCCGTAGCAGCCGGCCGGGGGCATGTTTCGCCAATGGGGCGGCCGCATCCGCTGCACGCGGCCCCCTTCCTGGTCGATCAGGACGAGGACCTCGTCGCTCCCGACCGCGTCCTTGAACGAGGCGACCAGGTCCGAGATCTGCTCCGGGGTGTGGCAGTTGCGCGCGAACAGGATGAGGCCGCAGGGCCGCTCTTGGGCAAAGAACGCGCGCTCGGCATCGCTCAACGACGCGCCGGCGCAGCCGGAGATGAAGGCTTTTAGGGTCACGAAGCGGGGTAACTTGGCCCGTAGCTTCCGGTCAAGACCGTTCCGGTCAAGTCCCGTGCAATCCGTCAGGCTATTGGGCCACCACGAAACAGTCGGTGCCTTGCGTCTTCAGCTGGCCGCAGAGCTTGTCGGCGGCGGTCTTGCCGTCGATCGGGCCGATGCGCAACCGGTACAAAGTCCCCTTCGCGCCGAGATCGGCCTTGCTGACCATGGGCCGGTAACTGGCAAGCAGGGTCGGATTCTTCTGCTGGATATCGGCAAAGGCGGCCAGAGCTTCGGTTTGGCTCTTCTGCGCGCCGAGCTGCACGGCATATTTGGACGGAGCCGCGGCTGCTGGGGCCGCAGCCGGCGCGGCAGCGGGAGCGGCGGCGGCAATCGGTTGTGGCGCGGGTGGCGGCGCGGCGGCAGGCGCCTCGGGCATTGCCGGAGCGGCCGCGGCGGCGGCTTCAGCCGGTGCGGCTACGGCCTCGGGTGTAGGTGCGAGTGCGGCGGCGGTTGCATCGACCGGTGCGGCAGGAGCCTCGCCACCGGCAGAAGCAGCTTCGGTTTCAGGCGACGGCATTACCGATCCGTCGGGACGAACCACGAGCGTTTTCACGCGGCGCGGGCCGCCATCGGCGCTCGCATCTTCAACCGGCGCAGCGACAGCTGCTGTGGTTTGCGGCGTGATCATATCGGTGGTGGCCACCGGGTTCGGCAGGCCTCCCATATCGGTCGATGGCGGCAGAGCCGGCACCGCGACGTCTTCCTGGCGCGGCACAAGGTTCTCGGATTCGGCTTCGTTCTCGTTGGCAAGACGATCGTAGATCAGCTTGTTCTTATGAGGAAATTCCTTTCCACCCGCATCGGCAGGAAGCTCTTTGACCGGGCGGTTGTCGGCTTGCACCACAGGGGGCGCCTCGCCCATGCTGCCGCCACTCTGCTTGTAGGCGAAGGCAAGCGCCCCGCCGAGAGCGATGGCGCCAAGCAGCGCGCTGCCCACCATGAAGGCGCTCCGGCCCTTCATGAATGCCAATTTCGAGAATTTCGAGGGCGCCGCAGGCGGCGGCACCATATGCCCCTCATCCATGAAATCGGCGTCGGCCCGCTCTGTCTCGTAAAAATCTTGCGGGGGCCGGCGCGGTATCTCGGTCGAGCCGAGAGCGATCTGCGGCGGCTGATCGTAAATCGCATCGAAAGCCTGGAGCTGCCGGCGCGGGTCGCTTTGCGGAACCTGATCGTGCGAGGCCCTGCCGTAATCCGGCACGCCATGTTCAGGATAAGGCTCGAAGCCCGGCTGTGCAGCCTGGTCGTATCCGCGGTGGTCGCGGTTCAACGTCTCGCCGGGCGCAAAAGACGGTGAGGCGGGAAACTGCTCGGGGAAGCTCGCATCGACATAGCTCTGTGGGGCAAAACCCGGATCAGTGAAGCTCGGCTCGGGAAAGCTCGCATCGGCGATGCCCGCGTTCGAAGGAGTCACTTCGGGGAAGATCCTGTCGGGGAAGCCCGTGCCGGCGCTGCCTGCACCTGAATAGGCTTGGGGCTGATAGCTCTGGCTCGGAAGGTCCAGGGACCCTTGGTAGCCGGAAGGCGGATAGGCCTGAGGCGCGGGCCGGTAGGCTTGCGGCTGGAGATCCGCGGGCTGATAGGACGGCGTCGGGCTAGGCTGAAGGTAGCTTGGCGGTGCCGACTGGGGACTCGGTTGATGGGGTTGAGGCGCTGGGGCTGCGGGTGTCGGTGCGAACGATGTGTAGGAAGGCTGCGGCTGTGGCGGCTGGTGAAGCGGTTCGGGAGCCCGGGTTACCGGCGTATAGGTGGGCATCTGCGCAAAGACCGGACCGCCTCCTCCGAAAATCGAGCGCTGTCCAATGATCGGCTGGCCTGGCCTGCCCGCTCCTTGAACCATGTAAGGTACCTCGCTTGTCTGTGTGCGATGAGGCGCGCTGGCGCTCCAGGATAGTCCGCCCTGACCGTCACTCGGACCGTCAGAGAAATCAGACTGCAACTCGGAGTCCGGATCGACCTTACGGCCGTATCCGCTATCGTGCATAGACATGGTTACTTTCCCTCGACCACCCCGTGCCCCCGGATGAGGTCAGTGCAGTTCGTGCATGGCATGAACGCCGAGGATCCCAAGACCCAATGCCAAAACACGCTTTGTGGCAACCACAAGCGCTACACGAGCACGCGTTAACTTTCGGTCACCCTCGTAAATAAATCGTAATTGTGGCAAGTCTTTGCCTCGATTCCAGAGGCCGTGGAAGTCCCCTGCGAGGTCATAGAGGTAAAAGCCGATACGGTGCGGCTCATGCGCCTCGGCCGCCGCCTCCACCAGGCGCGGGAATTGGGCCAGGCGGCGGATCAGGGCGACCTCGGCGGGGTCGGTCAAGCGGTTCAGGTCGGCTTGCGCCAAATCATTCCCCTCCGTCCCGAGATCCGGGAACGTTTCACCTAGCTGACGCAGAACGGAACTCGCCCTGGCATGGGCGTACTGAACATAGAACACCGGGTTGTCGCGCGACTGCTCGGTGACCTTGGCAAAGTCGAAATCGAGCGGCGCGTCGTTCTTCCGGTACAGCATCATGAAGCGGACAGGGCCTGCGCCCACTTCATCCACCACATCTCGAAGCGTGACGAACGTTCCGGCACGCTTGGACATTTTGACAGGCTCGCCGGCCCGAAACAAGCGCACCAGCTGGCAAATCTTGATGTCGAGATGGGCTTCGCCGTCGGTGAGCGCGGCAAGCGCCGACTGCATGCGCTTGATATGGCCGCTATGGTCGGCGCCCCACACGTCGATCATCGAGCGGAAGCCGCGCCGGAACTTGTCGCGGTGATAGGCGATGTCGGAGGCGAAATAGGTGTAGCCGCCGTCCGACTTGACCAGCGGCCGGTCCTGGTCGTCGCCGAATTCGGTGGAGCGGAACAGGAGCTGCTCGCGGTCCTCCCACTCCTCGTCGATCTTGCCCTTGGGCGGCGGCAGGCGGCCCTCATAGACCAGGCCCTTGGCCTTCAGCTCGGCGATGGTCTCGGCCACCTCGTCATGGGCGCCGTTCATCAGCGAACGCTCGGAAAAGAACACGTCGTGATGGATGCCGAGCTTATCGAGATCGTCCTCGATCATGGCGAGCATCGCCTTGAGCGCCGCGCTGCGCACGATCGGCAGCCATTCGCTCTCTTGCATGGCGAGCAGCTCCTTCCCGTGATGGGCGGCAAGCACTTCGCCCACAGGCTTGAGATAGTCGCCGGGGTAGAGACCTTCGGGGATGGCGCCGATATCCTCGCCGAGCGCTTCGCGGTAGCGCAGATAGGCAGAGCGCGCGAGCGCGTCGACCTGAGCGCCCGCGTCGTTGACGTAATATTCGCGCGTCACGGCAAAGCCGGCGAAAGCCAGCAGATTGGCGAGAGCATCGCCAAACACCGCGCCCCGGCAATGGCCGACATGCATCGGCCCGGTCGGATTGGCGGACACATACTCGACATTCACCGCCTCGCCCTGCCCGATGGCGCTACGGCCATAGGCGTCGCCCAGCTCGAGCACCATGCGCAGCACGCTCGGCCAGAAGGCATGGGCAAGTGACAGATTGATGAAGCCCGGTCCCGCGATCTCGACTTTTTCGACATGCGGGTCCGACGCCAACAGCGGCGCGATGCGCTCGGCAAGCTTGCGCGGCGGCAGGCCTGCGGCCTTGGCCAGCACCATGGCGGCATTGGTGGCGAGATCGCCGTGGCTCGCGTCCTTCGGCGGCTCGAGCGTGATCCCGTCGAGGCTCGCTCCATGCGGCACCACGCCGTCATGCTTGAGCTGCTGGACCGCGGCAAGGACTCGACCGTGGAACCCTGCGAAGACGTCCATTGAGGCTCCGGGGAAGGTTTCGGGGCGACTAACGCAAATCCGGCGTGGCGTCAAACAGATGGGCATGCTCGACGAGAGCGTAACGGTCGGTCATGCCGGCGATGAAGTCGGCGACATGGCGGGCATAGGCTGGGGTGCCGGGTTCCGGCGCCTGCTCCCGCCATTCGGGCGGTAGGGCGCCAGGGTCGGCGTTGTAGCGCCGGAACAGGTCACCCACCACGCCTTCGGCCTCGCCCATGATGCGCATGATGCGGGGCTCGCGATAGACGCGGGCGAACAGGAAGGTGCGCAGGGCATCGATCTCCTTACGCATGGCGTCGGAGAAGGCCACCATGGCGCGGTCGGCGTGGCGCACATCATTGGCGGACTGCGGGGCCAGAGCCTTGACCCGTCGCATGCTTTCAGCAGCTACATCGGCGATCATCGCCGTGATCAGACGGCGGATGGCCTCGTTGAGCAAACGCGCGCCGTCGATGCCGGGATGAGCCGTCCTCGCTTCGGCCAGCACCCGGGCCGCGAGGGGCACTTCCGCCAAATCGTCGAAGGTGAAAAGCCCGGCGCGATAGCCGTCGTCGATGTCGTGATTGTTGTAGGCGATGTCGTCGGCCAGCGCCGCAATCTGCGCCTCGACCGAGGCGAAAGTGGCAAGCTCCAAGTCCTGCTTGGCGCAATAGGCTAGAATGGAGTCCGGCACCGGCTTTTCCGCCTTGGGTCCGAGAAGCGGGCCGTTGTGCTTGACCAGGCCTTCGAGCGTCTCCCAGGTGAGATTGAGGCCGTCGAAGTTCGCATATTTCTTTTCAAGTTCAGTGACTACGCGCAGCGACTGCGCATTGTGGTCGAAGCCCCCTGCCCCTTGCATCGCGGCGTCGAGAGCGCGCTCGCCGGCATGACCGAAGGGTGGGTGGCCGAGATCGTGGGCGAGCGCCAGGGCTTCGGTCAAATCCTCATCGACGCGAAGCGTCCGCGCCAAGGCACGGGCGATCTGCGCCACTTCCAGGCTATGCGTGAGGCGCGACCGGTAATGGTCGCCCTCGTGATAGATGAACACCTGGGTCTTGTAGTTGAGCCGCCGAAAGGCCGCGGCATGCAGGATGCGGTCTCGATCGCGCTGATAGACCGAGCGCGTGGGGCATGGCGGCTCGGCCACGAGCCGGCCGCGGCTTTGACGCGGATCGACCGCATAGGGCGCAAGCGGGCCGCTAGCGCCTGTTTCTGCGGGAAAAATACGGTCAGGCTTGCGCCTGTGGTCGATTGACAAGGCCGTGCGCCATCCTATGTTCAATCAGAGATGGCTACACCCAAGATGAGCGAACCGTCCATCACCATAAGCCTGCGCGCCGCGCACCGCATCGCCGAGCTCCTCAAGAGCGAGGCGGCCCCAGCGCTCTTCCGCGTCAGCGTCGAGGGCGGCGGCTGCTCGGGCTTCCAGTACCGCTTCGACCTGGTGAAGGAGCGCGCGCCTGACGACCTGGTCATCGAGCGCGACGGCGCGCGCGTGGTGGTGGATCCGGTGTCGCTCGGCTTCCTGCAAAGCGCCGAGATTGACTTCGTGGACGACCTGATCGGCGCGCAGTTCAAGATCAACAACCCGAACGTCACGGCGGCCTGCGGCTGCGGCACCAGCTTCTCGGTTTAGCCCTACTTTCACCTCGCCTTGTCATGCCCGCGAAAGCGGGCATCCAGTAACCACTGGCGTTCGTAACCGACCCGCGTGGGTTACTGGATTGCCCGGCGAAGCCGGGCAATGACAAGGAAGGGCTAGCCCTGCATAACTCTCCCATGAAGATCGCCACCTGGAACATCAACGGCATCAAGGCGCGCATCGATGCGGCCACGACCTGGCTCAAGCAGGCCAATCCCGACATCGCCTGCTTGCAGGAGACCAAATGCCCGGACGAGACCTTCCCGGTCCATGTGTTCGAGGATCTCGGCTACAACGTCGCCATCCACGGCCAGAAGGGCTTCAACGGCGTGGCGCTCCTCTCCAAGCTCCCCTTCGACGAGGTGGCACCAAGGCTCGCCGGCGATCCCGACGACGTGCAGGCCCGCTATCTCGAGGCCGTGATCTCGGTGCCGTCAGGCGTAATCAGGCTGATCAATATCTATCTGCCGAACGGCAATCCGTTCGGTACCGAAAAATTCGTCTACAAGCTTGCTTGGATGACGCGGCTCAGAGAGCGGGTGAAGGCGCTGCTCGCCCTGGAAGAGCCCATGGTCATCGCCGGCGACTTCAACGTCATCCCCGCGCCGGAGGATGTCTACAATCCGAGTGCCTGGATGGAGGACGCGCTGTTCCGGCCCGAGACGCGCGCCCATTTCCAGGCGCTCGTCAATCTCGGCCTGACCGACGCCTTCCGCGCCTGCCACGACGAGCCGCACCGCTTCACCTTCTGGGATTATCAGGCGGGCGCCTGGCAGAAGAACCAGGGCCTGCGCATCGATCATCTGCTGCTGTCGCCGCAAGCGGCCGACCGGCTTCAGGCTTGCGAGATCGACGCGGGCCCGCGGGGCTGGGAGAAGCCCTCGGACCACGTGCCGATCTGGATCGAGTTTGCCGTCTAGCGCTCGGCCGACGAGGCGTCGAAGCCGATAGACAGCCCGACAGGCGCCGCCGATGGCGATCCGCCGGCGCCGAGCGGGATCTGTTCAGCCGGCGTCGCGTCGGAGGTGGAGTCGGAAGGCGCTTCGGCTTCGCGCGTGGCGGGCGCCGTAATCGGCTCCTCCGGCTTGGCCTTGGCGATGATGGAAGCGGCCCTCTTATCACCACCCAGGCGCGGCAACAGATCCTCGGCCTTGGCGCGAATGGCGTTGTTGGAGTTGGCGAAAGCCTCCCGATAGAGCTCGCCGATCCAGGCCTGGTCGCGGCCGTCTTGGGCGTTCTCCTGCGCCAGCATCAGCAGCGCGAGACCCCTCGCCTGATTGAGACGGACCTCGTCGCCACGCCATAGCAATTCGCCGAGAACCGCTTGCGATGCGGCGTGCTGCTTCTTGACGGACATGGCCAGCCAATTGACAGCGAGACCCGGGTTCTTCTCCACGCCCTTGCCGTCGAGGTAGAGCCGGGCGAGCAGATATTGCGCTTCGGCGTTGCCGAAATAGCTGGCGGCGTGGCGGAACAGGCTCGCGGCGTAAGCCGGATCGGGCGCGAGCGGCATGGTCTGAATGCCGTCCAAATAATACTGGCCGAGCGCCACGAAGGCCTCGCCGACATATTTCGCCACCGGGCTCGACGGATTGATCTCAGCCTGCTGGCTAGCGATCTGCCGGAAATAGTAGAAGGCCTTGGCGTCGTTCTTGGGCACGTCGCGGCCGGCGGCATAGAGGCGCGCGAGCCTGAGTTGAGCCCCCAGCACGCCATGCTTGGCGGCATAGTCCAGCGCCGGAAGCGCGGCGTCCACGCGCTCGGACTTGAGCGCGTTCGTGCCCTGGCGATAGGCCTCCGTGGCCGACGCGTAAGGCGGCGGATTGTCCTCTCCCACCGCGATCGGAGCAAAGATCAGGAGCGCCGCGAAGGCGCCAGTCACTGTACGCTTATACATCTGCATAGCACGCCACTTCCACGCCAGCCCCGGGATGGGTCACCGCGCCAGTTCTGGCCGGCCCAACCTCGTTTGCATATTTCCACAAATACCCGCTTTTGAACGGCGTCGGGCGCGCCTGCCAAGACTTCGCGCGCGACTTTAACTCCGCCTCGCTAAGCTCCACATCTAAAATGCCTTTTTCTGCATCGAGCACGATCATGTCGCCGTCGCGCAGGAGACCGATCGGGCCGCCAAGCGCGGCCTCGGGTCCGACATGGCCGACGCAGAATCCGCGCGTCGCGCCCGAGAAGCGGCCGTCGGTGATGAGCGCCACCTTGTCGCCCATGCCCTGGCCGTAGATCGCCGCCGTGGTGGACAGCATCTCGCGCATGCCTGGGCCGCCTTTGGGGCCTTCGTAGCGGATGACGATCACGTCGCCTTCCTTGTAGTTCTTGGCGCTGACTGCGGCGAAGGCATCCTCCTCGCAGTCGAAGCAGCGGGCAGGCCCACGGAACTTGGGGTTCTTCATCCCCGCAATCTTGACGATGGCGCCGTCGGGCGCGAGCGAGCCACGCAAGCCAACCACGCCGCCCGTAGGCGACAGCGGCTTGTCGGCAGGCCGCACGACGTCCTGGTCAGGGTTCCACTGCACCTTGGCCAAATTGTCCCTCATGGTCCGCCCCGTCACGGTGAGACAGTCCCCGTGCAGATAACCGTGATCGAGCAGCGTCCTTAGCAAGAGAGGAACGCCGCCGGCCTCAAAAAGGTCCTTCGCCACGTAACGTCCGCTCGGTTTGAGATCGGCGATATAGGGCGTGCGTTTCATCACCTCGGCCACATCGAACAGGTCGAATTCGATGCCGCATTCATGGGCGATGGCCGGGAGATGCAGCGCCGCGTTGGTCGAGCCGCCGGTGGCGGCGACGATCGCCGCGGCATTCTCCAGCGCTTTGCGGGTGACGATGTCGCGCGGGCGTATGTTCAAGGCGAGCAAATCCATGACCTTCTCGCCGGCCGCCATGCAGAAACGGTCCCTGATCTCGTATGGCGCGGGCGCGCCGGCCGAGTAAGGCAGCGCGAGGCCGATAGCCTCGGAGACACAGGCCATGGTGTTGGCGGTGAACTGCGCGCCGCACGCGCCTGCCGACGGGCAAGCCACCTGCTCGAGCTCGTCGAGGTCGTCGGTTGACATCTTACCGACCGAGAGCTGGCCGACCGCCTCGAACAGGTCCTGAACCGTCACCGGACGGCCTTTGAACGAGCCCGGCAGGATCGAGCCGCCATAGATGAAGATCGAGGGCACGTTCAGCCGGCACATGGCCATCATCATGCCGGGAAGCGACTTGTCGCAGCCGGCCAGGCCTATCAGCGCGTCGTAGCAATGGCCGCGCATGGTGAGTTCGACCGAGTCGGCGATGACCTCGCGCGAGGGCAGCGAGGATTTCATGCCCTGATGCCCCATGGCGAGGCCGTCGGTGACGGTGATGGTGCAGAATTCGCGGGGCGTGCCGTTTGCGGCAGCGACGCCCTGCTTCACCGCTTGCGCCTGGCGCATCAGCGCGATGTTGCAGGGGGCAGCCTCGTTCCAACAGGTGGCAACGCCGACAAAGGGCTGGTGGATCTGCTCGCGCGACAGCCCCATGGCGTAATAATACGAGCGATGGGGCGCGCGGGACGGCCCCTCGGTCACATGCCGGCTGGGCAAGCGGGATTTATCGAACGTCTTAGCGTCCATTGGCAAAAATGTCCGGCTAGGCTTTGCTAGGCGCCGGTGGTATCTCGCCACCGTTGCTTATCGCCTCAGCCGGTTCGCTCCCTGGCCCGCCCCCTCGCTTGACTCACGCGAGTTGTCTTCCGGCCGACGACCCTCAAACAGGGCCGATGTTCCAAAGTTTTATGGCGCAAACGAGGCGCAAATGCCTCAGCCTGTTGCATTTTAGATACAAGTGCAAAGATTCTGGATGAACTTCGCGCTCGCCCCAAGCTCTTCGTCCTGAACGCAAAATCTTAAACGCCCCGCGCGGCAAAACAGCAGTGCGCCCCCCGGCCCCTTCTGTCGTAAAATTGTCATGTGCGATTGCCGCCGGCCGGCGGCTGCGAGGGCACATGGCCAAATCACCGCGAGCGAAGAAACCCCGTGCCGCACGAAAGCCGGCGCGCCGGAAGGCCGGTTATCGCCTTCCCCTGCCCGATCCGAAGCTATCGGCCGGCCCTTATCGACCTTTCGCGTCGGACCCTGGCTGGAACGATGCCTGGTGGTGGCTCGGCATCCCCGTGGCCGCCGCCATCTTCGTGTTCGTGAGCTATCGCCTCGATCCCGCCTGGTACAATTTCTGGGTCACTCGCGAAGGCATCGGCGTCCTGGAGCTCGCCCAGTTCATCATGATGGTGATCGGTCTGGCGATCGCCGTGCAGCTTCTGCTCGATCCTTTCGTCAGGCAGCGCCCGCTCGTGCTGCTCATGACCATCCTTGCCGCCATGACCTGCCTCTATATCGGCGGCGAGGAAGTGAGCTGGGGCCAGCATATCTTCTACTTGGAGGAAATCGGGCACATCACCGAAGTGAACAAAAGCGGCGAGTTCGGCATTCACAACGCCTATGAGAGTTTCGAGAAGGTGCCGCGGGCCATCCTGCAATTCGCCGTGATCGTGGGCGGCCTACTGGTCCCGATCTGGTGCGCGCTCGCCCCGCGCTGGCGGGCAAGCCGCATCGCCCTGTTCCTGCCGAGCGCGATCCTCGTACCCGCAGCGCTGGGCGTGGTCCTGTTCAAGCTGGTCGAGCTTCTGGCCAAGACCCAGACCGTTCAATTGGCGGGCCGGCCAAGCGAGGCGGTCGAGTTCTACCTTTACTTTTTCATCCTTGCCTATCTGATTGTGTTCGAGCGCCGCATCAGCGAGATGGAGACGGACGAGGCCGGCTCGCGAAACTAGGACTCGACACGATGACAAGAGCGGACAGCGCCAGCGCATCGCGCGCTCCTCACCTACCCGACCCCAAGCGGACGCAAGGCCCCTTTCGGCCTTTCGCTTCGGATCCGGGCTGGGATGAGGCGTGGTGGTGGCTCGGCATCCCCGTGGCCACGGCGATCTTCATCCTCGCCTCCTATTGGCTGGCACCGGATTTCTACCTAAAATGGGTGCTGCCAGAAGGCTATGGCGTTCTGGAGGTCGGACATTTCTTCATTCCGCTGGCGGCGGCGCTCATCGCTTTCCGGCAACTGTTCAAGCCGTTCGTGCGGGCGCGGCCCTTCACCTTTGCCTTCCTGCTGCTCGCGGGATTGGCGTGCTTTTACATCGCGGGCGAGGAGCACAGTTGGGGACAGCACTTTTTCTATTGGAACACCCCGAGCTATTGGGCCGAGGTCAACCGCCAGGCGGAGACCAACCTGCACAACGTGCATGAGTGGTTGAACCACCAGCCGCGTGCGGTGTTACAGGTCGGGATTTTTATCGGCGGATTACTGGTGCCGCTGGCCGCCTGGTTCTATCCAGCCCTAAGGCGCAATCGCTGGTCGTTGTTCCTGCCAGCCGCGGCGCTGGTGCCGACGGCGCTCTGCTGGCTATTCTTCCGTGGCGTGAGCCAGTGGAACAAGGGATACGGCGTGACCCTGGTGCAACGTCCGAGCGAGAGCGTCGAGACTTTCATGTATCTGTTTCTGTTGTTCTACCTGATTGTGTTCGCCCGCCGCATCAACGAGCTCGAAACGGAGAAGCGTTAAAGCGCGGCTTCGAGGCGCTTTAGCGCCTGTTCGAGCTTGGCGGCCGTGGCTTCCGCCTCGCTCTTCCGCTCGCGCTGCTCCTCGACCACGTGCTCGGGCGCACGCGACACGAATTTCTCGTTGGTGAGCTTGGCGTCGAGCTGTTTGATCTCCGAGCCGACCTTGTCGATCTCGCGCTTGAGCCGCTTCGACTCGGCGTCGATATCGATGATGCCGGCAAGCGGCAGCGCCAGCGTCGCCTCGTCGAGCACGATCTGCACTGCGCCCGCTTGCGGCCGGCCGAATTCGAGCGTGTCGAGCCGGGCAAGCCCCTTGATGGTTTGCTCGTGGCGGGCGACGCGTGCCTTGGTCTCCTCGTTGGCGAAGGCGATGACCAGCGGCACCTTGGCGCCGGCCGGTACGTTCATCTCGGCGCGCACCGAACGCACCTCGGAGATGAGCCTGATCAGCCAGCCGATCTCGGCGTCGGCTTGCGGGTTCTGCAGCCTGACGGGCTCGGGCCAGGCGGTGAGCATTAGCAGGCTCTCGCGGCCCTTCCCTTGGGGCGCGCGCTTCGCCCATAGCTCCTCGGTGACAAAGGGCATGAAGGGGTGCAGCATCTTGAGCGCCTGGTCGAGCACGAATGACGCCGTCGCCCGCGTCTCGGCCGCCGCGTCCTTGTCCTCGCCGGTCAGGATCGGCTTGATCAGCTCCAGATACCAGTCGCAGTAGACGTGCCAGATGAAGTGGTAGATGGCGGACGCCGCCTCGTTGAAGCGGAAGGTCTGCAGCGCCTCGGTGACGGCGGCAAGCGTCCGCTCGCTTTCGCCTGCGATCCAGCGATTGACGGTCAGGCGCGCCGTCGCCGGGTCAAAGCCTTCGACCGGCACGCAATCGTTGATCTCGGCGAAGCGCGCCGCGTTCCACAGCTTGGTCGCGAAATTGCGATAGCCCTCGACGCGCGACGTGCTGAGCTTGATGTCGCGCCCTTGCGCCGCCATGGCGGTGAGCGTGAAGCGCAGCGCATCGGCGCCGTAGTTGCCGATCAGGTCGAGGGGATCGATGACATTCCCCTTCGACTTCGACATTTTCTGGCCCTTCTCGTCGCGGACCAGGGCGTGGATATAGACGCCGCGGAACGGCACCTCCTCCATGAAATGGAGGCCCAGCATCATCATGCGCGCGATCCAGAAGAAGATGATGTCGAAGCCGGTGACCAGCACGTCGGTCGGGTAGTAGCGGGCAAGCTCGGGCGTCTTGTCGGGCCAGCCGAGAGTCGAGAACGGCCACAGCGCCGAGGAGAACCAGGTGTCGAGCACGTCCTCGTCGCGCTTGAGCGCAACTTCCTTGCCGTAATGCTCCTTGGCGGCCACGCGCGCCGCCTTCTCGTCCTCGGCGACGAACACCTTGCCGTCAGGCCCGTACCAGGCGGGGATCCGATGGCCCCACCACAGCTGGCGCGAGATGCACCAGGGCTGGATGTTTTCCATCCAGTGGAAATAAGTGGTCTCCCAATTCTTCGGCACGAACACGGTACGGCCGCGCTTCACCGCGTCGATGGCCGGCTTCGCCACGGTCGCGGCATCGACATACCACTGGTCGGTGAGGAACGGCTCGATCACGGCATTGGAGCGGTCGCCATGCGGCACGACGTGGACATGCGGCTCGATCTTCTCGATGAGCCCCAGCGTCTCGAGCCGGTCGACGATCATCTTGCGCGCGGCGAAGCGGAACACGCCATGCAATTCTTGAATCGTTTGAGTCAGTTCCGTGCTTCGCTCAACATCCTTGGTGAAGCCGGGATTGGCGTCGAGCACGAGCCGCGCGTCCGGGCCGAGCACATTGATCATCGGCAGGCCGTGGCGCTTGCCGACCTCGAAATCGTTGAAATCGTGCGCGGGCGTGATCTTCACCGCGCCCGAGCCTTTTTCGGGGTCGGAATATTCGTCGGCGACGATGGGGATGCGGCGGCCGACTAGCGGCAGGCTCACGTTCTTGCCGACCAGATGCTTGTAACGCTCGTCGTCCGGATGCACGGCCACGGCGGTATCGCCGAGCATGGTCTCGGGGCGCGTGGTGGCGACGACGATGTAGGTCGATGGATCGTCCGGATCGAACTTCGTCCCCTCGACCGGATAGCGCAGATGCCAGAGATGCCCCTTGGTCTCGATCTGCTCGACTTCGAGATCGGAGATGGCGGTGAGCAGCTCGGGGTCCCAGTTGACCAGGCGCTTGTCCTTGTAGATCAGCCCCTCGCGGAAGAGATCGACGAACACCTTGCGCACCGCGCGCGACAGGCCGTCATCCATGGTGAAGCGGAGCCGCGACCAATCGCAGGAACAGCCAAGCCGCTTGAGCTGGCCGACGATGGTGTTTCCGGACTCTTCTTTCCACTGCCAGACGCGCTTGATGAACTTGTCACGCCCGAGCGCGCGGCGGTTCGGCTCCTGCCGCTCCATCAATTGGCGCTCGACCACCATCTG
>JBBDYM010000033.1:0-20146 GCA_040901485.1 Methyloceanibacter sp. | reverse complement strand
GGCTCGACCGGACATAATCCTTGTCGTATCCGCCGGTGACGAAGTTCGGCAGGGTTCCGCCCTTCTGCAGCGTTTCAATGAACGTCTCGAACATTTCGGTCCAATTGTAATCGGCGCCGGTGATGTAGCCCTTGGGGGCGAGCGGGCCCTGGTCGAAGGCGTGACCGCATGTCTTGACGCCGCGAGCCTCGGCCGTCTCGATGACAACCCTCGGGGCGTCAAGGTGACACGTGATGACATCGCAGCCCGCGTCCACGAGCTCATTCGCCGCCGCGGAATCGTGCACCGCGTCCTCCCAACCGCCGGTGAAGATAACCCGCACGGTCGCATCGGGATTGGTCTGGCGGATGCCGAGAAGGAAGGAATTCACATTGAGGAGCACCGCGCCGAACGGGAGGCCTGCCACAAAGCCGAGCTTGTTCGTGGTTGTGCAAAGGCCGGCGGCAACGCCGTTTACATAGTGGCCCTGGTTGATCAATGCGTTTTGGCTGCCGACGTTTCGCGGGTTGGCGCTGTTAGCGAGCGCCGAGGCTTGGCGGAACACGACATTCGGGTATTTCTCCGCCATCGCCAGCAGGAAAGGATCGTCGTCGAACGACGTCGAGAAGATCAGGCCGGCGCCATCCTTGGCGATCAAGTCCTCCATCGCCTTGGTGTAAGCTCTGGTCTCCGGGTCGTCCTTGCCGCTGCCGTAGTTGGTGCTCTCGGGAAGGTAATCCGCCTGGACTACCCTTACGTGCGGAACGCCCCTCAGCGCCGCGGCGGCCGTCGCGAAGGACTGGTTCCAGCCCCAATCTTCGCGCGGGCCGATATAGACGAAGCCGGCCGTAAGATCGGCGGCGCGCGCGGATCGGGCCGGCAGGATAGCGGGGACCAGGGCGGCAGCGCCGAGCAGGGCCATGCCTTTGAGCGCGTTGCGCCGATTTGGATCGAATCCGGACATGCCCCCTACCGGCCGCAGCCGGCGCCCCTTTGTCAATTGGAATACTTGGTACCGCTGGGTGGACTCGAACCACCGACCTCTTGATCCACAGTCAAGCGCTCTAACCGGGCTGAGCTACAGCGGCCTAGGCGAGGCCCCTCGAGGCGAGGCCTTTTGCCGGGAACCTAAGCGCACCTTGTAGCCCTTGCAAGCGTGCGGGTTTCAGGGGCACGAATCAAAAGGCCCGGGCCGAAGCCCGGGCCTTCCCTCGTCCCTCACGCGCGAGTGGACGCCTTTTGGGCGTCCACGCGAAGAAGGGTCAAACTTTGCGCATGGTCTCGAAGGAGCGCGTGACCTGATGCTTGATCGGCTCGGCCGTGTCGGCCGCGATCTTGGTGGTCAGCGCCCGGATTTCGCCGGCCTGATTGGCGAACACGTCGAACTGATGGCGCAGGAAGCTCGACTGCAGCTCGACGATCTCGGCGAGGTTCTTGGCGCCGGCGAGGCTCTTGGCCAGGTCGAAGCAAGAATTGAGATTGCGCTGCGCGATGTCGATGAGCTTGCGGTTGAAGGCGGTGGCGCCCTGCCCCGCGGCGTCGAACGAACGCTCCAGCGCGTCGATCGTCTCTTCCAGCGATTCCTTGCCGCGCTCATAGGCTTCGCGGGTCTGGTTCACCGTCTTCTCAGCGAGTGCGCGGACGCTTTCCGGCACGGTGGTGTCGAGCTTGAGCGCCTCGAATTCCTTGGCGGCTTTCTGGAAGGTATCGCGGGCCTGCTCGACGGCAGCTTGGGGGGAAAAGTTTTTGCTCATGATGGACCTCGTGTTGCTCTCCTCATTACGTTTCGGATCGATGCGGGAGTTTCCAGAAGGGAGACTCACCACTCTTTTTATTGCAGTGCAATATAAATGCTGCGCTGCGAAAGAGCAAGGGGTTTGAGGTTCTTGTCCAGCATTTTTTAGCCATAACCCGCGAAGTTCGGCATTAATTTGTGTGCAAACAGCCGAATCCTCCTAAATTTAGGGGGTGAGTCGGGCAGGCGCCCCAAGAGGGGCGCTGTAGGCCCAGAGCCCGCACCCTTTGCGCGAAGGCGCCGACACGAGCTCTCTCTCGTACCCTATTGGGGCCGTCCATGGCCGACCTCAGACCGCAACGGCGTATCGAAGACCTTGAGGGCGACCGCGAGGCGCTCGAGCACATTGCCCGCGCGCTCGAGGGCCGCGTGCTGCTCGGGCCCGGTGCGGTGGCACGGAGCGAGGAGGATCGCGGCCGCGAGATCCCCGCGCTCGACGCCCAAGGCTTGAAGCAATTGCTCGAAGCGCTGCCCGTAGCCGTCGGCATCCTGGCGAGAGGCGCACTCATTCACGCCAATAGCGCGTTTGCCAATGCGTTCGGCTACAGCTCCCCTGCCGAGCTGCTCGAAGCAGGCGGCCTCGATGCCATCCTGCCCGGCGGTGGCGTGTTGTTCGAGCATGTGGAAGGACCCGAACGCACGCCCCGGATCGACGCATACACACACTCGCGCCGGAAGCTTAAGGTCGCCTTCGCGGTGAGCCCTCTCGACGTGGGGACCGGCGCCAAGCTTCTGCGCCTGATCGACCAAGCGAGCCTCGATGCGGAATTCCCATCCTCGCCTGCGACCGACACGCCGGCTGAACCCGCGCCTGCCGAGAGGACCGAGGTCGATCCCAAGATCGCCACGCGTCGGCTCGACTTTCTCGCCAAGGTCAGCCACGAAGTGCGCACACCGCTCAACTCGATCATCGGCTTTACCGAGCTGATGCTCCAGGAGCGCCTCGGCCCCATCGGTAATCCGCGCTACAAAGGCTATGTCGAGGACATCCATCAGAGCGGCCTCTACGCTCTGAGCCTGCTCAACGACCTCCTCGACATCTCCAAGATCGAGGCGGGCAAGTTCGAGCTCGACTTTACCGCTGTGGACCTGTCCGACCTCGTCGAGAGTTGCGTCAACAGCCTGCAGCCGCTCGCCAAGCGCGCGCGCATCGTGCTGCGTACATCGCTTAGCCACGATCTGCCGCTGGTCGTCGCCGATCCGCGGCGGCTGAAGCAGATCCTGCTCAACCTCCTCACCAACGCCATCAAGTTCACCAAGGAAGGCGGGCAAGTGATCGTGTCCGGCACGATGGTCGATGGCGAGCTTCGCTTGCGCGTGCATGACAACGGCGTCGGCATGACCGAGGATGAAATCGCTTACGCCATGCAGCCCTTCCATCAGCTCGACACGGCGCCGCGCCGGCAATCGGGAACGGGACTCGGCCTTCCCGTCACCAAGGCGCTGGTCGACGCCAATCGCGCGCGACTCGTATTGACCAGCGAGCCGGGCATCGGCACCTCGGCCGACGTGATCTTCCCGGCCGAGCGGCTGTTCACAGCCTAAATACGACTCTACTCTTCATCTTTAGCGAATACTGGCGCAGTGCGTTTCGCAACCGCGAAGCCTCTGTCCCTGCCTAACATATTTCCAATGTTATTTAGAAAAATCTCAGAGATAGTCTGAGAGTTTACAAGTATTACGGTTGGTTTCTTTACCCCAATAAAGCTTAGAAGGCTTCTAAACTAACTTATTCTTGTTGACACCACCGAAGCACAGGCTTTAAGCGGGGAAATGCGTCCTGGGCACTTGGCCTTGGGCGCATTGCTTAGGTCCGATACCGGGGCCTTGAACCTCGGCCATTGGAGGAATTCGATGCGATTTCGCCTCGCGCGCGCTTCGGCGCTTGCGCTCATTATCACTGCCCTCGCCGCCCCCGCTCAGGCCGCCGATTCCGGCGAGGTCAATGTCTATTCCTATCGCCAGCCTTATCTCATCGAGCCCCTGCTCAAGGAGTTCACCGACGAGACCGGCATCAAGGTCAATGTGATCTTCGCCGAGAAGGGCCTGATCGAGCGCATCCAGGCGGAAGGGCGCAACAGCCCCGCCGACGTGCTGCTGACCGTGGATATCGGCAATCTCACCCAGGCCAAGACGGCGGGCATCGCCCAGCCTGTCCAGTCGGAAGCGATCGACGCGGCGGTGCCGCAAGCCTATCGCGCGAAAGACGACGAATGGATCGGGCTCACTCGCCGCGCCCGCGTGATCTATGCCTCGAAGGACCGGGTGAAGCAGGACACGATTACCTATGAGGAGCTCGCCGATCCGAAATGGCGCGGCAAGATCTGCACACGTTCGGGCCAGCATCCCTATAACGTCGCGCTGATCGCTTCCATGATCGCCGCGCACGGCGAAGAATGGACCGAGGAGTGGCTCAAGGGGGTGAAGACCAATCTCGCGCGCAAGCCTGCGGGCAACGATCGGCTCCAGGTCAAGGGCGTCTATGCCGGCGAGTGCGATCTCGCACTCGGCAACACCTATTACATGGGCGCCATGCTGAATGACAAGAACGAGCCCGAGCAGAAGGCTTGGGCCGAGTCGGTCAACATCCTGTTTCCCAATTCGGCCGATCGCGGCACGCATATAAATGTCTCGGGCGCGGTGCTGGCGAAACATGCCCCGCACAAGGACAACGCGGTCAAGTTGGTCGAATTCCTGGCGTCGGACAAAGGCCAGGAGATGTATGCCGAGGTGAACTACGAATATCCGGTGAAGGAGGGTGTCCCGGCGTCCGAGCTCGTCCAGTCCTGGGGCACATTCAAGGCCGACCCGATCTCGCTCGAAGAGATCGCGGGCTTGCGCAAGACGGCGAGCGAACTCGTGGACAAAGTGGGCTTCGACGACGGGCCGAGCTCATGAGGGGACTGAGATGAGCTTCTACAAGAAGATCGACAAGCAAGTCTGGGGCAAAGAAGATCGGCAGATTTACGTTCCTCCGCTTAGCGGTGCGGAATGGCTGGTCGGCACGGGCTTCAGATGCTGGCTCGCCGGCTACGATACCGGCGACATCTCCTGCTGGGAGAATGGCTGGAACGCCTATGCAAGCGCGCTCGGTACCGAGCGGGCGAAGCGGGCGGTGACGGAGCTTGCCTGCTGGGTCAGGGCCGTGCGCGCCTCGGCCTCGCGCAAGATCGAATATTACCCCGTCGGCTGTCCGGGTTTTTGCGCTGACGAATGCATGGCGATCTCGCTGATCGCCGCCTCGCAGCATCATCGCTGTCCGGCGATGCGCGCCTGTGCCTTGGCCCTTACCGGCTCCGACCTGGTCGAGCCGGTCATCGACGCCGCCAATTCCTTTGCCGATGCGCTTCAGGAAGCCGATCAGCGGCTGTCGCCAGAGGCGGTTGCCGCGCTGATGGCGGATCGGCGCAAGGGCGGCGCGGACGGTCTTACGGAACGGCGTTGACCGCGGGACGCCGGGCATTTGACCGAGGCAGGTAAGCCCATTTCCCTCAGCCGCCGCTTGGCCCGGCACACAGAAGGCGGCAATTTCGGCTGGTCCGTGGCGGCGCTTGTCCTGTCGCTGATCGCGCTCGCGCCCCTCATCGCCATTGCCGTGATCGCGCTCGGACCGAGCGGCGATACCTGGCCCCATCTCATCGCCAACGTGCTGCCGGGGGCGGTGCGCCGCACAATCGGTCTCATGATCGGTGTGGGCTTTATCACCCTCGTGGTCGGCACCGGCACGGCCTGGCTCGTCACCATGTACCGCTTTCCGGGGCGGCGCTATTTCCAGTGGCTGCTGCTCCTGCCGCTCGCCATGCCCACCTACATCATCGCCTACACTTATCTGGAGCTGCTCGATTATTCCGGCTCGGTGCAAACCATCTTGCGCGGTCTGTTCGGCTGGCACGACGCCAAAAGCTATTGGTTCCCCGACATACGAAGCCTTGGCGGCGCGATCTTCGTTATGAGCGCGGTGCTCTATCCTTACGTTTACATCACCGCGCGGGCGAGTTTCGTCGCCCAGTCGGTCTGCGTGCTCGAAGTAAGTCGCACGCTTGGGCGCAGCGCCGCGGAGACGTTCTGGCGCATTGCGCTGCCGCTCGCCCGGCCTGCCCTTGCTGCCGGCGTGGCGCTCGCCCTGATGGAGGCGCTGAACGATATCGGCGCCGTCGAGTTTTTCGGGGTGAGGACTTTGACGGTTGCGATCTACGATACCTGGCTCGACCGCAACGATCTGGTCGGCGCCGCCCAAATCGCTTGCGTCATGTTGATCTTCGTTCTCGCCCTGCTCCTGCTCGAGCGGGCGCTTCGGGCCGCCCGCCGCTATCATCACACCACCGGCAAATATCGCGACCTGACGGAGGATTCGCTCGATGGCTGGAGGGGAATGCTAGCTTCTGCGGTTTGCGCGCTGCCGGTGCTGCTCGGCTTCGTACTACCGGCGTCGGTGCTCGTTCACGACGCGCTTGCCCATGTGGCGGCGGGTCTTTCCCCGCGATTCTGGCAAGCCGCGCTCAACAGCCTCATGCTCGCCAGCACCGCCGCAGCTCTTGCGGTCGCCTTCGCCCTGGTCCTCGCCTATGCCCGTCGGCAGACCCGCTCGAAACTGGTCCAGGCCGCCAGCACCATTCCGGCCATCAGCTACGCCGTGCCCGGTACCGTGCTCGCTATCGGTCTCCTCATTCCCCTGGCCGGACTCGACAACAGCATCGACGACGCGATGCGGTCCCTGTTCGGGGTGTCCACCGGGCTCGTGCTCTCGGGCACCGCCTTTGCCATCGTGCTCGCCTACACCATCCGCTTCCTTGCCGCCTCGCTCGGCGCGGTGGAGGCGGGCTTCAGCAGAGTCTCCCGCAATATCGATGCGGCGGCCCGCACGCTCGGTTCCACGGTCAACGAAACGCTGTTCCGAGTGCATCTCCCTTTGCTCCGCCCCGCGCTTGGCGCTGCGGCGCTGCTCGTGTTCGTGGATTCGATGAAGGAACTGCCGGCCACGCTGCTGCTCCGGCCTTTCAACTTCGACACGCTGGCCACGCAGGTCTTCACCCTGGTCTCGCTGTATCGGTACGAGGAGGCGGGGCTCTCGGCGCTCACAATCGTCGCGGTCAGTCTCGCTCCGGTTCTCCTGCTGCATGGGATCATTATCGGCAGCCGTCCGGGCGCCTCGACGGCCCGCGGTACAGCGCCGCAAACGGGTCCGGAATGGGCGTTGCGGATCTCTTGATAACCCAGCTAAATACGGGGGTTGGGCTCGCTCTCCCCGACCAATCGGGCTAAAACAAACGGGGATTTGCGGCAGCCGGAAAACGGCGCCATCCCCGGCATAAGGGCACGTCGGAAACGCGTGGATAGGTCGGCATGAAGCCTCGCCAGTTATCTTGGAAATGGCTTCTCCTCGGCCTCGTTGCCTTTCTCCTTGTTTGCCTCGCGATCGTCCCTCGGCAGATGGGCGATTCGCAACAGCTTCGCGAACGCGTGACCGCCGCCTTGTCGGAATGGACCGGCGGCGAAGTCACGCTGACCGAGCCGTGGAGCGTGCGTTACTTCCCGCCGCTCTCGATCAGGGGTGGATTCGCGGTGCACGACGCCACCCACCTGCCGCTGGTCCAGTCCATCATCGCCAAGGACATCAAGATCTCGCTCAATGTCGGTCATTTGCTGCTTGGCCGGCTCAGCATCGACGGGATGCGCCTGAACCGGCCGGTGATCACCCTCAAGGGAGGCACGGCCCCTGTCTCCCCCGGTGATATCGCCAATCTGCTGGCCGGCACGACAGTCAGCGCCATGCGCCTGCGCGGCGCCACCATAAATTCGGCCACGGGCCAGGAAGTGGCGACGAAGCTCGATGCCAGTTTCGATGCGAGCGACGGCGGCGGCGCGCTAGCGGCCTTTGGCTCGTTCGATCTTCGGGACGAGACGGTGCGCTTCGTGCTCGATAGCGGGGCGCTCACGGAGACGGAGACGGGACCGAGCGCACCGTTCCGTCTCAGGATTTCCGGACCGATCACCGCCAAGTTCAACGGCACCGCCTCGTTCGCCGGCGCGTTTCAACTTGACGGTACGATGCAGGCGGAGATCGGCGAAGGTCGCCGGTTCCTGAAATGGGCCGGGATACCGGTACCCGACAGTCAAAGCCTGCGGGGGTTATCGATCACGGGGCCCGCGCATTGGAACGGATCGACGCTGACCGTCGATGGTGGGTCCTTCACCCTCGACGGCAATTCCGCCGTCGGTCTCCTTGCCGTCACCATGGGCGAGCGACCGAGAGTCGAAGGCACGCTCGATTTCGAGCGGCTCGCGCTCGATCCTTATATTGGCGGAAGCCAGGCGGATACCGCGCCCGCACCTCAAGGTGCGCTGCTCGATTGGGCGCTGCTCAAATATTTCGATGCCGATCTGAGAGTCTCGGCGGCTCAGATCGCAACCTCGGCCATGGAGCTTGGACGCGTCGGCTTCACCGTCAACGCCAAGGAAGGCGTGGTGGCCGCCGAAATCGGCGAGCTCGAACTCTGCGGCGGCTTGGCGTTCGGTCGTCTCGGTTTCGACCTTTCGCAAACCAGGATCAAGGCGAGCCTGGTTGGCAGCCTTGCGGATGTCGACATCGATCCCTGTCTCAAGCCGCTGGCGCTCGACATCCCGCTAAAGGGGGTCGGTACCCTCAAGACAGATGTCACGACCGAGGGCGAAACAATCGACGAGATCGTCCGCTCTCTCTCAGGCGATCTCAAGATCAAGGCGCAAAACGGCGCGGTGCCGATTGATTTTGCTCAGCTGTTGACGGCGAGCACGCCTCTGGAGGGCGACGGCTGGAGCCAGAAGAACCTCACTCCCTTCGAGACGCTCGATGCCGATTGCCGCCTCTCTGCCGGCCATATTTGGTGCCAAAGGTTTAAGATGCAAACGCAGCGCGGTTTGGTTTCCGGTGCCGGCGACGTCGACATGGGGCGACAGACTCTCGATTGGAGCCTGTCGGTGGCAAGTCTCATGGCTCCGCTGAACGCGGCGCAATTGGAGACGTCTCCGCAGGTCTCCATACGGGGGCCGTTGGCGCAACCGATGATCCGGAGGGCAGACCGCCCGACCCTCGGCGAGGGATCGACGCAGACAAGCCCAAGCGACGCGCCGGTCTCGCCGCGCTGATCGACTGTGAGCATCGCGGTGTCCGGCCAAGGTAAAGTTCAAATGAGTGGAATTCTCGATGCGGCAAGCATGCCTGGCCGGCGCCATGGGCTCGCCGTCGCACTCGCCGGCGCCGTTCTGCTTGCCCCGTTGGCTAGGGGGGCCGAGGAGAACGGCACGCTCAGCATCGCCACCTGGGGTGGCGCCTACGGCCAATCGCAGGAAATCGCTTATTTCGAGCCGTTTGCCAAGGAGACCGGCACCAAGATCGCCATGGAGATCTATGACGGCAGCCTTTCCGAGATCAGGCAGATGATCGATGGCGGCGGCACGCCGGTCGACGTGGTGGACGTGTCGTCGGCAACGCTCGGCTCATTGTGCGACGACGGCTTGCTGGAGACGATCGAAACCTCGTCACTCGGGTCCGCGCCAGGCGGGGGGAGTGTTGCGGAGGATTTTCTCGCCGGCGCCCTTTCGACCTGCGGGGTGGCGAGCATGGCCTGGTCCACGGCAATTGCCTTCGACCGGCGTGCCTTCGCCAAAAACGCGCCGGCTGGCATCGCCGCTCTTCTCGACACCAAGACCTTCCCCGGCAAGCGGGCTTTGCCCAACGGGCCACGCTATACGCTCGAGCTTGCGCTCCTGGCCGACGGCGTCCCGCCGGAGAACGTCTATAGCGAGCTCGCTACTCAAGCAGGCGCGGACCGCTCCTTCGCCGCGCTCGACCGCATCAAGGGCGACATCGTCTGGTGGGACGAGGCGCAACAGCCGATCGAATGGCTTATGGAGAAAAAAGCCGCCATGGCCGCGAGCTATAGCGGCCGCATCTTCCGCGCCGCGGTCGGACAACGCCAGCGCCTCGGAGTCATATGGGACGGCCAGATTTACGATCTCGATCTTTGGGCCATTCCCAAAAGCGCCAAGAACAAGGACGCCGCCAAGCGCTTCATCGCCTTCGCCACGGAGCCTGAGCGGCTGGCGGCGCAGGCGCAGCTCATCGCTTATGGCCCGATGCGCAAATCGGCGCTCGATCTGGTCGGCCGGCATCCCGTGATCAACGTGGACATGAAGGATTTCCTTCCCACGGCGCCCGACAACTTCAAGACGGCGCTCCGCTTCGATGATGCGTGGTGGACCCAGCATGGCGAAGCGCTGAAAAAGCGCTTCGAGGCATGGCGGGCTGGGACCGCGGCGGCCGAAGCAGCACCGCAAGACGCCGCTCCTAGCGGTGAACAAGACCCCGCTTCAAGCGACAGCCCGGCAAATGACTCTCCTGGCGAGGCGCAATAGCTCCAGACCTTCGCGCCGTGCAGATGCGCCACACTCCACAAAAATTGCGGGTAAGACAGAATCTCTCGTTTGCCTTGCCTGTCGTCTTTATGTCATGCTCGACAGCGGAGGGGGACATCCCTTCTGCACAGAATGCACGCTGAACGAGGGTGAATCCTTTGACGGCCCGGTCTATGGCGGAGTGTCGAAGGCAGCCACTCTGACGAGGCAAGCACTGCCGGAGCGGGGCCGGCAGTGCACTTTCGTCAAGCAAGTCACCTCTCAGAAGTTCCGGTAGACGCCCAGCGAAACATAGCCGCTCGGCTCGTCCTCGAGATAATTGCCGGTGAAGCCGCCGGAGAGCGTGACTTCGATATTGCGGAAATCCACCCGCGCGAAGCTGCCGCCGCGCCCGGCATCGTATTCCTCATTGCCGAGCGCGCCACCCTCGATCCCGAGCGATAATCGCGGGCGAACGCGATAGCCAAGCCGAGCCAGGCTGCCATATTCCTGGAAGGCCGTGCCATAGGCCGCGTCCACCGAAAGGAACAGCCTCGGAGAAATATCGAGCCACGTTTCCGCTAGCAGCCTGAGGCCGATCTCGCTCCCCTGAACTGAATTATTGGGATCGCGCGGCATGATGTGCTGGTCCTCGGCTTCGATCCCTGCGAACAGCTTGACGATGACCGCACCGGGGACGAACTGGTAGCCGACCAGCGCGGCGGCGAAGGAAGCCTCGCCCTCGAAGCGCGTCGGCACATAGACGCCATCGGTCAGAAGCGTGCCGTCATAATGGTAGCGGCCGAAGCTGCCAACTGCGCGGAGCCGCAGGCCCCTCTCATAGAGTCCCTTGCCGAAGGCATAGCCGCCTCCCACATAGCCGCTTGCATAGTTGTCGCTCGCCTCAAACCCGGTGAAAAATTCGGTGTGAGGCATCTGGGGCTCGGCGCGGGCGGCTGCGGCGAGGAGCCATGAACCGGCGACAGCGATCCCCAGCGCTCCGCTTGCACGGAGCCACGCTTCGACCCAGCCGTAAGTGCCCCCCATGGCGATCGCTCGCCGCCGCATCGGGCCTGACTATGCTGCATCTTCTCCGCGAGGTTGAGCAACTAGATGATGCGCAACTTGATACACTTCAATCACAGGTAGTCTTTTGCCACAGAAACCGTGCTTTGTTCTACACATCGACTGACGCATATATCCCCTTGGCGTATGCCGTGGTGGGGATACTTACCTCGACTGAAGAATGCGACCGGACAAGTTTGATAGCTGGCTGACCGTCGATCGGCGCGGGCTGCTTTGCCGGCCCGGTGGCTTCTACATCGACCCCCACGGCGCGGTGGAGCGCGCGGTGATCAGCCACGGCCATTCCGACCATGCGCGGCCGGGGCACGAGCATGTTCTCGCCACACAAGAAACGCTCGCGGTCATGCAGGCGCGGCTCGGCACGGCTGCGCGGCGAGGCACGCAGAAAGTCGCTTACGGCGAGAAGCTCAAGCTCGGCGAGGTGACGGTGACGCTGATGCCCGCCGGGCATGTGCTTGGCAGCGCGCAGATCCTGATCGAATGGAAAGGCGCCCGCGCCGTCGTCTCCGGCGACTACAAGCGAAGAGCCGATCCGACCTGCCCCAGCTATGAGCTGGTGCCCTGCGATCTCTTCATCACCGAGGCGACCTTTGCGCTGCCGGTGTTTCAGCACGGCGATGCCCGCGGTGAAGTCGCGAAGCTGCTGAAGTCGGTCGGGCAATTCCCCGAGCGCTCCCATATGGTCGGCGTCTACGGGCTCGGTAAATGCCAGCGCCTGATCGCGCTGTTGCGCGCGGCCGGGTATGAGCGGCCCATCTATCTGCATGGCGCGCTCGAGGCGTGCTGTGCACTCTACGAGTCGTTCGGCGTGAAGCTCGGCGTGCTTAAGCCCGCCACCGGTCCCAAGCGCGATGAATTGAAAGGTCAGATCGTGCTCGCGCCGCCAAGCGCGATCGCCGACCGCTGGTCGCGGCGGTTGCCCGACCCGGTGACGGCGTTCGCCTCAGGCTGGATGCGCGTGCGCGCGCGGGCGCGCCAGCAAGGCATCGAGTTGCCACTGGTGATTTCTGATCACGCCGATTGGGGTGAACTCATCCAAACTATCGCCGAGACCGGTGCCGAGGAAGTGTGGGTCACGCATGGGCGCGAGGACGCACTGCTCCACCACATAAAATCGACGGGAAGGCGCGGCCGGGCATTGGCGCTGATCGGCCGCGAGGACGAGGACCAGTGAAGGCCTTCGCCGCGCTTCTCGACCGGCTGGCCTATACGCCGTCGCGCAACGACAAGCTTAGACTGTTGGCGGACTACTTCGCCGCCACGCCCGATCCGGACCGCGGCTTTGCCCTGGCCGCGCTGACCGACGGCCTGTTCTTCCGGTTGCCGCTTCGCCGCATCCTTGGCGAGTTGGTCGAGGCGCGGGTCGATCCTGTGTTATTCGGCCTGTCACGCGACTATGTGGGCGACACCGCCGAGACCATCGCGCTGATCTGGCCGGCAAGCGAGACAAGCCGGGAGCCGCCCCGGCTCGCCGCCATGGTTGAGACCTTGCAGTCGGCGCTTCCCATGGAAGTGCCGTCGCTGCTCGCCAAATGGCTCGACCAGCTCGATGCCACCGAGCGCTGGGCGTTGCTGAAGCTGCTGACCGGCGCGCTTCGGGTTGGCGTGTCGGCACGGCTCGCCAAGACGGCACTGGCCGAGTGGTCCGGTGTGCCCCTCGCCGACATCGAGGAGGTGTGGCACGGCCTTCGCCCGCCTTATCTTGAGCTGTTCGCCTGGCTGTCCGGGACGAGCCCGCGCCCCGAAATGGAGGGGCGGGCGGCCTTCAGGCCGCTGATGCTGTCGCACCAGATCGAGGACCGCGAGCTTGCCGGGATCAACCCTGTCGACTTCGTGGCCGAATGGAAATGGGACGGCATCCGGGTGCAGGCCGCGCATCAAGCCGGTGAAAAGCGCCTGTTCTCGCGCACCGGCGACGACATTTCCGGCAGCTTTCCCGACGTGGTCGAGGCGCTTCCCGAAGGCGTGGTGCTCGACGGCGAGCTGCTGGTGATGCGCGGGCGCGAGGTCGCGCCCTTCAACGACCTCCAACAGCGGCTGAACCGCAAGAGCGTGACGCCCGCCATGCTGAAATCGCACCCCGCGCATATCCGCCTTTACGACATGTTGTTCGTGGGCGATGAGGATTTGCGTCCCCTCCCCTTCATCGCCAGGCGCGCGCGGCTTGAGGCTTGGCATAAGATCCATGCGCCGCTGCGCACCGATATTTCGGGCATCATCGACTTCGCCTCTGTGGCTGAGCTCGAGGCGCTGTGGGCGGGAGCGCGCGAGACCGGCATCGAAGGGCTGATGCTGAAGCGGCGCGACAGCCCCTATATCGCCGGGCGTCCCAAGGGTCATTGGTACAAATGGAAGCGCGCGCCGCTCCTGATCGACGCCGTGCTGATGTATGCGCAGCGGGGCAGCGGCACGCGCTCGTCCTATTATTCTGACTACACTTTCGGGGCCTGGCGCGACGGCGAGGACGGAAAGCCGGAACTCGTGCCGGTGGGCAAGTCCTATTTCGGCTTCACCGACGAGGAACTGAAGGAGCTCGACCGTTGGGTGCGCAACCACACGGTTGAGAGCTTCGGCCCCGTGCGTCAGGTCGAACCCAAGCTCGTGTTCGAGGTGGCCTTCGATTCCGTGCACCGCTCCACACGCCACAAATCCGGTGTGGCCATGCGCTTTCCCCGCATTCACCGCATCCGCTGGGACAAGCCGGCCGAGGAGGCCGACCGGCTTGAGACACTCACCGCGCTGATCGTCGATTAGAACTGGGTGAGAAGGCCCTGCAGCTTCCAATCGGGACCGAAGCCAATCAACATCGGCAGCCTGCCGCCAGCGAGGACCAGATAGGCGGCAGGGGCGATTAAAAAGAGATTCTTCAAGCCCGCAGTCATGTGGCCAAATGCTGCCGTGGCACCGAGCGTGCTCACGTCGCTCGTTGCGGTGACGTCGATGTTGCCGTTCGTCTCCCGCAGGATCTTCGCCTGCAGCACGAGAGACTCACGCTGCATGGCGAAATGGACCATAGCGGCCGGGACCAGATAGATGACCATTGCGAGCGCCCCCAGGCGGGGGAAGACGCCAAGCAAAACCGACAACGCGCCCGCTGCCGCCAGCAAGACGCTCGCCGTGGCAAAGAGTTCAGGACGCCATTTGAAGACAAGCGCCGTGGCGGCTACCGCGTTCTGTCGCGCCGTGGCGTCCTTGCTGCAACCCCAGACGCAAGACAAGAAGAGCACGCCCAGAGCCACGCGGATCAACAGCGAACCGATATCTTCTAGAGCCATACCATCCCCCCTAATCCCTGATCAGCTTAGCGGCTTTGACAGAGCCTCGCGCGCCCTGTTTCTTCTCGTGGACGTATCGATTGCGAGGGGGGCTGGATGCGGGACGGAGTGATTCATGTGGCGGGAATTAAGGACGCTGAAGAAGCGGGAATGCTGATCGATTGTGGAGTCAGCCATCTCGGCTTCCCGCTAGTCCTCGATCACCATAAAGAGGACCTGAGCGTCGAGGCAGCGGCGAAAATCGTTTCGCAATTCGAGTCCCGCGCCACCTTCTTCCTGATCACCTATCTCAACCAGGCCGCTGACATCGTCAGCCTTTGCCGCAAATTGCACGTCGATATGGTGCAGATGCATGGCGACATTTCTCTTGGCGAGTTGAAGCGGCTGCGCGCCGAACAGCCCGGCTGGCGCATCGTCAAGAGCCTGGTGGTGACCGGCGACAATACCGGCGCATTGATTGGCGATATCGAGCGCTTCGCGCCGTGGGTCGATGCCTTTATCACCGATACATACGATCCCGCAACGGGCGCACGCGGCGCCACCGGCAAGACTCATGACTGGGGGGTGAGCCGGAGGCTGGTCGAAGCCTCGCCAAAGCCGGTGATCCTGGCCGGCGGTCTAAATCCAAACAATGTGCACGAGGCGATATGCACGGTGCGCCCCGCCGGTGTCGATGTGCATACCGGGATCGAGGGAGATGACGGGCGCAAGCGGCGCGACCGCACCGCGCGCTTCGTGGCCGAGACGCATAAGGCGTTTGCCGAGATCGATTAGACGTGGCGGGCGTGGTCGCCGGCGGCCATCTTCTTCAGCGCGACGCGATCGACCTTGCCGGTGGCATTGAGCGGCATGGCGTCGAGGAAGGCGATCTCCTCCGGCGCCTTGTAGCCGACGCGGGCACGGGCGAATTGGATCAACTCGGCTGCCGTGGCCTGGGACTGGCCCCGTTTCAGCTCCACATAGGCGCGCACATTCTCGCCATGCAGCTCGTGGTGCACGCCGATGACGCCGGCGCTCTCGACGGCAGGATGCTGGAGGAGCGCATCTTCCACCTCTTGCGGCGAGATGTTGGAGCCGTCATGCACGATGATCTGCTTTTGACGGCCACTGAACCAGTGATAGCCGTCCTCGTCGGCCTTCATCACGTCGCCCGTGTCGAACCAGCCGTCGCCTATAACCTCGGCGCTGGCCGTGGGATCGTTCCAATAGCCGGCAGCTTGGCTTCGCGTCTTGATCCAGACGCGCCCCTCCTCCCCATGCTGCCTCTCCTCGCCATTGCTGTCGCGGATCGAAAAGACAAAACCTGGATTTGGCACGCCGACCGAGCCGACCTTGTCAGTGCCCGACGGCGGATTGTTGGCGGCAAGCCCGATCTCGGTCATGCCGTAACCTTCATGGATCTTGTGTCCGGTCAGCTCTTCGAATTCCTTCTCGAGCTCGGCCGGAACCTTGTCGCCCGCCGAGCGGACGAGCCTCAGTGAGGCGAAATCCTCAGGCGTGGTATCGGGCTCGCGGATGAGGTGCATCAGGGTCGCCGGCAGCATCGACATCACGGTCGGCCGCGCCTTGCGCATGAGCGGCCCAAGTTCCGCGTGGTCGAAGCTCCGCGCCATGGCCATCGGCGCGCCGACCGACAATCCAGAGAGCGACACGGTAAAGCCGCCAATATGGGAGCAGGACGAGCCGGCGAGCACCACATCCGCCGGCGTCAGCTCGAAGGCCTTGGCGGCGCTTGCGAACATCCAGCCGAGCGACTCCGCGGTATGCGTCACACCCTTGGCGGGGCCGGTGCTGCCAGAGGTGAAGAAGATCGCAGCGGGCGCATCCGGTTTCGGTTCGGGCAGAGCGGCCGCAGGCGCCTCGGTCTTGATTAGGTCTTCGAAGCGCGTCCCCTTGGCGCTCCCGTCGCCATAGGTAATGACGCCTAGCGGTAGGCTGCTCGCTTTGCTCGCGGCGAGATCGGTCGCGCGCTCGGCATGGGCGAGGATGATCTTCGCTTCGCTCACCGTCAGAGCGTGATCGATCTCGATCGACGTGTAGCGGTAATTGAGCGGCGTGGCGACAAGCCCCGCCTTGAAGCAGGCAAGGTAATGCACCATGAGCGCCGAGCGGTTGGGCATGAGCGACGCCACCCGGTCGCCGGGCTTTAGGCCAAGCGCCAGATAATTGGCCGCAAGCCGGTTCGACGCCTGTTCGAGCTCGGACCAAGACCAACTGTCTTCCAGGGAGATCAGGGCAGGTTCGTTCGGGCGATCCTTCAGCCCAACCTGAAGGAGCTTGGAAAGTTGAACCGGTGATTCCAGTGCGGGTCCTGAATGCTGCATGGCGCGGCCTCAGCGGTCGTAGCGGTACAGGTCATAGAAGCCGGTCGGGTCGAGGAAGACCTGGCTTGCCTTGGTGAAGCCGGCCTTCCGGCCGAGCTCGAGCCAGGTGTCCGCATGTTCTGGCAGATCGCAGGTGGTGACGTGATGATCGATCTGGTCCCATTCCGCTTGGGTCATGAACGTCCAGGCGGGACGGTTCACGCGCCGGAAGCGCTCGAGATAGCCGTCACGGTCCTCGCCTTCAGCCAGGGTCGGCTCGTAGATCATCAAAAAGTCGCTGGTCGAATCGTGGATCGCCTTGAGCAGGCGCTCCTTTCCGTCGGTCTGCAAATGGTGGATCGAAAGACCGCACCACGAGGCGTCGGCAGGCTCGGGGCGCTTGGACAGAGCCTCGACGAAATCGCGGTGATCGAGCTCGACCGCGAAGGACACGCCGTCGAGATTCTTGGCCGCGAGCTCAAGCGCGGGCTCGGAGAGATCGATGCCGTGATAATGCCTGACCTTTGTCCCGCCGAGCGCCGCACGCATTTGCCCCGCGTCGCCGCAGGCAATGTCGAGAAAGGCAAACGGCTTGTTCAGGCCCGTGAGCGCGCCGTGGAGAATGCTCCCCACCTCTTTATGGGACAGCGAATCGGCATCCACCAATTTCTGGTAGGTGGCCCATTGCTGCTGGAATTGCTCGAGCGCGGCCGCGTCATCGACCGCGCCGCCCGGCTCGAATTGATGGATATGAATGTTCATGAGCCCTCCCCGTTTTCGGCCCGATGATACCGTTCTAATGGCGTTAGGGAAGGGCCCGTCAGAATTTCCAGCCCGGATCGTGGACGATATCGTGGAACGCCTTGTAAAGCGCCCCGCCCCATCGCTCGCGGATGGCCTGCAAATAGGGGTCGTCGTCCTCGAGTCTGACTGTGAAGCTCGGCTTCAGCGTATCGCGCCGATAGATCATCAGGTCGATGGGCGGCCCCACCGACACGTTCGAGCGCATGGTCGAATCGAAGGAGATCAGCGCGCATTTGGCGGCGGCGGCAAGGCTCGTATCGCGGCGTAAGATGCGGTCGAGGATGGGCTTGCCGTATTTCACCTCGCCGATCTGGAAATAGATGGTCTCGCCCAGCGCTTCGATGAAATTGCCCGCGTCGTATAACATGAACAGCCTGAGCTGACCGCCCTTGAGCTGGCCGCACAGGATGAACGAAGCGCTGAAATCCACCTCGTGCTGCTGCAGATAGCCGCCGTCGATCTTGTGGATTTCGCGGATCGCTAGGCCTACCACGCGGGCCGCGCCAAACATCGAGGTCACGGCGAACAGATCGCGCTCGGGCCCTCGCTGTTCAACCACTCGCTGATGAGGCTGATGACCCCTTGGGTTAGCGACAGGTTTCCGGCGGTGAGCAGGGTGAAGAAGCGCTCGCCTGGCTTCTCGAAGGTGAACATCTTGCGGAAGGTCGAGACGCGGTCGATGCCGGCATTGGTGCGCGAATCCGACGCAAGCACCGCCCCCTCATCGAGCAGAATACCGATGCAGTAGGTCAAGTGTCCTCCCCCTCATCTCTTCATTGGGCCTCATTGGGCCTGCTGTAGTTGGCTTGGGAAACTCACGCGCACGGTCATGGTCTCGGTCCCCCCGCCGCTGCGCACGCCCCGTACCGGGCTCGCCTCGGCATAGTCGAGGCCGATGGCGGTGCGAATATACGCTTCCGTGGCGCTGGTTCCATTGGTGGGATCAAAGCCGACCCAGCCGAGATAATCGATATACGCCTCGGCCCAGGCATGGCTCGCGGCATGGGCCTCATGACCGAACCCATGGGTAAGATAGCCACTGACATAGCGGGAAGGAACGCCAAGTGCGCGGCAGACGGCGCAGAAGATGTGCGCATGATCCTGGCAAACGCCACTCCCCTGCTCCAACGCCTCGGCGCCGGTGGTGTGAACATGGGTGTCGCCGGGGCTGTACGTCACCTCCTCGGCGACGGCGAGCATGATCTCATGCAACGCCTCGATGGCATCGCGTCCGAGCTTGATCTCGAAGCGTGAGGCAAAGTCGCGGATGGACTGGGACATGATGGTATAGGGCGTGTCGCGAAGATACAGGCCGGCCGGCAGTTCCGCAGGCGCCATCCCCACCACGCCGTTGGTGTCGCGGGTGCGCACGAGGCCTGAGACCTTGATCTCGAGCTCGGTGGCCGGCTTCGCTACCGTCAAGGTGTGGCAGTAATTGCCGTACTGATCGTGCCAGGGCGTGGTGACAGCGCCGGGACAGGAGAGCGACCAGCTCTCCACGGCTTGCGTGCGACCGGAGAGCGGCGTCATGCGCAGATATTGCGTGCTGGCGAGTAGCGGCTCGGTATAGGCGTAGGACGTGGTGTGCTCGACCCTGATCAGCATCGTGCTTATGCCGCCGCTCCGGCCATGGGTGTCGGGATCATCAAGAAATCGTCCTGGATCTGAGCGCCCAGCGCGTTGTTGCTGGCGATGAAATCGGTCAGGAACTCGTGCAGGCCGCCGCCGAAAATCTTGTCGATGCGGCCATAGCGCAGCCTGGCATAGGTCTGGCCGGCGAGACTGCGGCATTCGAGCTGCTTCTTGCCGGCGAGCTCATTGAGTGTGCCGATCAGCACCTCGTAGCAATGATGCAGTGAGCGCGGCATGTCGGCGCGCAGGATGAGCAGTTCGGCGATACGCCAGGGATAGACCGTGTCGTGATAAACGCGGCGATAGGCGCGGAAGGCGCCGACCGAGCGCAGCAGCGCGCCCCATTGGTAATAATCGACATAGCCGCCCACCTGCTCGGTCTCGGGCAGGAGGACGTGATATTTCACGTCGAGGATGCGCGCGGTGTTGTCGGCGCGCTCGATGAAGGTGCCGAGCCTGATGAAGCGGAAGGCGTCGTCATGCAGCATAGTGCCGAACACCACGCCGCGGAAGAGATGGGAGCGTTCCTTCACCCAGTCGAAGAAATCGCGATAACCCCAGCGCTTCAGCCCCTCATAATCGAGATTCTGCACTTGCAGCCAGGTCGAGTTGATGCTTTCCCACGCCTCGCTGGAAATTGCCGAGCGCTGGGCGCGGGCATTCTCACGGGCGTCCTTTATCAGCGAGCAGATCGAGCCGGCGTTCTGCTGGTCGAGCGCCACATAGCGAACGGTGGTCTCGTGGCTAAGCTCACCGTAAAGCTCGTTAAAGCTCCCCGATCCGGGGGCAATGGCGAGGACCGGCTCGAAATGCAGCGCCTGCTTGTCCAGTGTCGAAGGGAGCAACGACATGCGGAAGCTCACGTCCAGCATGCGCGCGGTGTTCTCGGCCCGCTCCAT
>JBBDYM010000032.1:0-22811 GCA_040901485.1 Methyloceanibacter sp. | reverse complement strand
TCCTCGGCGGCCAGGTGTTCGCCATGCGCATTTGGCTCGATCCCGACCGCATGGCGGCGTTGGGGGTAACGCCGCTCGACGTGCGCGCTGCGCTCGCCAACAACAACTTCACTTCGGCGCCCGGCCAGGTGAAGGGTGATTTCGTGCAGACCAATATCGACGCCAAGACGTCGCTGCACAGTCCCGAGGCGTTCGGCCGTCTCGTGGTCATAGGCCGTGGCGATTCGCTGGTGCGGCTCGGCGACATCGCCGAGATCGAGTTGGGCCCAGAAAACGCCGACTCCTCCTCGGTGTTCGACGGGCTGAAGGCGGTGTTCATCGGCGTCTATGCCACGCCCACCGCTAATCCTCTTACGGTGATCACCGACGTGCGCGAGGCGTTTCCCCAGATTGTAAAGGAGCTGCCGCCGGGGCTCGATGCGGCCATCGCCTACGACGCCACCAATTTCATCCGGGCGTCCCTGTGGGAGGTCGTGCAGACCCTGGGGGAAGCGGCGATCATCGTCATTGTGGTGATCTTCCTGTTCCTCGGCAGCATGAGATCGACGCTGATTCCCATCGTCACCATTCCGTTGTCGTTGATCGGGGTGCTCGCCATGCTGATGGCGCTCGGCTACTCCATCAATTTGATGACCCTGCTCGCGCTGGTGCTCGCCATCGGCCTCGTGGTCGACGACGCCATCGTCGTGGTGGAGAACATCTACCGGCATATCGAGGATGGCGTGCGGCCGTTTCAGGCGGCGCTGCTCGGCGCGCGCGAGATCGTCTATCCCGTCATCGCCATGACCATCACGCTGGCCGCGGTGTTCACGCCGATCGGCTTCGTGTCCGGACTTACCGGCGCGCTGTTCCGAGAATTTGCTTTTACCCTTGCCGGCGCCGTGATCGTGTCTGGGGTCATCGCGCTGACGCTCTCGCCCATGATGTGCTCGAAGCTGCTCAAGGCCAAGCAGGAGGGTGGCGATGGGCGGCTGGCGGCCTGGCTCGACCGGCGTTTCGAGAGCCTCAAGCAACGCTATCAGCGCCGCCTGCATGGCACGCTCAATTACCGGCCCGTCACGATATTGGTTCTGGCCGGCGTGATCCTAGGCACTGGCCTCATGTACATGACCACGCAGCGAGAGCTCGCGCCGGAGGAGGACCAGGGCATTCTGTTCACCCTGGTCAAGACCCCGCAATACGCCAATCTCGATTATCTGGAGGACGCCACCCAGCAGCTCTACCGCATTTATGACGCCGTGCCCGAGAAGGAGCATGTGTTCACCATCAACGGCATGGGCGATGTGCACCAAGGCTTTGCCGGGCTTCTGCTCAAGCCGTGGGGCGAGCGGGAGCGCAACCAGAAACAAGTGCTCCAGGATCTGTCGCCGGGAATTGAGGGCTTGGCGACGGCGCAAGCCATATCCTTCTCGCCGCCGGCGCTGCCGGGCTCGGTGGGCGGTCCACCGGTGCAATTCGTCATCACCACCACGCACGATTTTCGCGAGCTGGCCGACGTGCTGGCCGACGTCGAGAAGTCGGCGAAGGAAAGCGGGCTGTTCATCTTCTCCGATTCGGATTTGCGCTTCGAGACGCCGCAGATCGAGTTTCACATCGATCACGACAAGGCCAATCGGCTCGGCATCACCATGGCCGATATCGGCAACTCGCTGGCCACGCTACTCGGCGGCAACTACGTCAATCTGTTCGACCTCTATGGTAGGAGCTATCGGGTCGTTCCCCAGGTGCCGCGCGAATTCAGGCTGGATGAGGAATGGCTTACCCGCTATCAGGTCCGCACCCGCGATGGCACGCTGGTGCCGCTCTCCAATGTCGCGACGGTGACCAAGACGGTCGAGCCCAACGCGCTCACCAACTTCCAGCAGCTCAACTCGGCGACGCTGTCGGCTGTGCCGTTCCCCGGGCGCACGGTGGGCGAGGCCATCGACTTCCTGAAGCAGAAGGCGGCCGAGAGCTTCCCGGAAGGCTTCTCCTACGACTTCCAGGGAGAGAGCCGCCAATTCGTGCAAGAGGGCAACACCCTTGTCTACACCTTCATCTTCGCGCTGGTGATCATCTTCCTCGTGCTCGCCGCGCAATATGAGAGCTTCCGCGATCCGCTGATTATTCTGGTCGCGCTGCCCACCGCAATCTTCGGCGCACTCATTCCCATGAATGCCGGGCTCGCCACCATCAACATCTATACGCAGATCGGGCTCGTCACCTTGATCGGGCTGATCTCGAAGCACGGTATCCTGATGGTGGACTTCGCCAACAGGCTTCAGGAGCGGGGCTACGGGCGCCGCGAGGCCATCGAGCATGCCGCTTCCATCCGCTTGCGGCCCATCCTCATGACCACGGCGGCCATGGTGGTGGCCATGGTGCCGCTGCTGATCGCCACCGGCGCGGGCGCCGCCGCACGTTTCGATATCGGCGTGGTGATCTTCGCCGGCATGACCATCGGCACACTCTTCACGTTGTTCGTGACGCCGGTGGTCTATACCTACATCGCCAGGGACCACCAGGCAGCCAAACTGGCGCTGGAAGCCGAGGAAGCCGGGGTCCAGGGCTCGGGAGGATAGGGACGCAGAGGCCACCAAGGGCGGCATGCTATTCCCGGCCGAGCCAGAGCCTGCCCCGTCTGAGGCTGCGCCCGGCAAGGACAGGGGTCTCCCGACCGCCGCTGAATAGGCCGATACACCTTAACCGTCTCGCCTGGTTTACTCGCCCCGATCAAGCCTCTAGAAAGCCACGAGCCACCGGGCCGGGGACCTCATGATATCCAAGCTTCTCATCGCCAATCGGGGCGAGATCGCCTGCCGCATCATCCGCACCGCCAAATGGCTCGGCATCAAGACCGTTGCGGTCTATTCCGAGGCCGACCGCGACGCGCTGCATGTGGACCTGGCCGACGAGGCGGTGCCCATCGGCCCGGCCGCGGCCGCCCAGTCCTATCTCGATATCGCCAAGATCGTTGCCGCCGCCAAATCCACGGGCGCTGACGCGGTCCACCCGGGCTATGGCTTCCTTTCGGAGAATGCCGCCTTTGCCCGCGCGCTGGAGAAGGAAGGCATTGTCTTTGTCGGACCGAATCCCAAGGCCATCGAGGCCATGGGCGACAAGATCCAGTCGAAGAAGCTCGCGGCCAAGGCGAAGGTCTCGACCGTACCCGGCCATCTCGGCGTGATCGGTTCCGCCAAGGAGGCGGTCAAGATCGCCGAGGAGATCGGCTTCCCGGTGATGATCAAGGCTTCGGCGGGTGGCGGCGGCAAGGGCATGCGCATCGCCTACAGCACCAAGGAGATCACCGAGGGCTTCGCCTCGTCGCAGTCGGAAGCCAAGTCGAGCTTCGGCGACGACCGCGTATTCATCGAGAAATATATCGAGGAGCCGCGGCATATCGAGATTCAGGTGCTGGGCGACAAGCATGGGCATGTCATCCATCTTGGCGAGCGCGAATGCTCGATCCAGAGGCGCAATCAGAAGGTCATCGAGGAGGCGCCGAGCCCGTTCATCGATGCCAAGACGCGCGAGGCGATGGGCGCGCAGGCCGTCTCGCTCGCCAAGGCGGTCGGCTACGACTCCGCCGGCACCGTCGAGTTCATCGTCGACAAGAACCGAAAATTCTATTTCCTGGAGATGAATACGCGCCTCCAGGTCGAGCATCCCGTTACCGAGCTGGTCACTGGACTCGATCTCGTCGAGCAGATGCTGAAGGTCGCCGCGGGCGAGAAGCTCGCCATCAAGCAGAAGGACGTGACGCTCAAGGGCTCGGCCATCGAGGTCCGCATCTATGCCGAGGACCCGACGCGCAATTTCTTGCCCTCGACCGGGCGGCTGGTACGCTACCGCCCGCCGAAGCTCGGCACCGAAAAGGGCGTCACCACGCGGCTCGATTCAGGCGTCGAGGAGGGCGGCGAGATCTCGGTCTATTACGACCCGATGATCGCCAAGCTCATCACCCATGCGCCGAAGCGATTGCAAGCCATCGAGGAGATGGGACGCGCGCTCGATGCCTTCGCTATCGACGGCTTCCGCCACAACATTCCGTTCCTCGCCGTGGTGATGCGCAACGCGCGCTGGCGGGAAGGGCGGCTCTCCACTAAATTCATTGCCGAGGAATTTCCCGAAGGATTTCAACCGCCTACACCGCTAGGTGAAGTGCGCGACGCACTGATCGCCGTGGCGGCGAGCATCGACCATCTCTCCAATCAGCGTCGCCGCGCCATCACCCAGCAGATGCAGGGCGAGCCCGTGCGCTTCGCCGTAACCCGCATCGTCGAGCTCGGCGAGGAGCTCAACCGCGTCACCGTCGAGGGCGGTCCCGACGGGCCGATGATCGTGACCATGGGCGGGAAGGGCACCGGCGAGACGAAACGGCGGGTCACGCTCGAGTCGCCCTGGTGGTTTGGCGATCCCGTGTGGGAAGGAACCATCGACGGCAAGCCGGCCGCGGTGCAGGTGCGTCCGATCCTGAACGGCGTGATGCTGACCTATCAGGGTGTGGAAGTTCCGGCGCGCGTGTTCACCGAGGACGAGGCCGAGCTCGAAGCGCTGATGCTGGCCAAGGAGAAGCCCGACACCTCTAAGTTCCTGCTCTGCCCGATGCCGGGACTGGTGGTGTCGCTCGCCGTTTGCGAGGGACAGGCGGTTGCGGCGGGCGATCCGCTCTGCGTGGTCGAGGCGATGAAGATGGAGAACGTGCTCAAGGCCGAGCGCGACGCCACCGTGTCCAAGATCCTGGCCAAGCCCGGTGACAGCCTCAACGTCGACGCAGTAATCCTCGAATTCGCGTGACGGAAGACCGGCGGACGGTGACGGTACGGATCGAGGGGCGGGTGCAAGGCGTGTTCTATCGCGCCTGGACCGAGGATATAGCGCGCATGCTTGGGCTCGACGGCTGGGTGCGCAATCGCCGCGACGGCAGTGTCGAGGCGGTGTTCTCCGGACCTCCTGCCCAGGTTGATGCGATGCTGCGCCGTTGCGCCGAAGGCCCGCGCGATGCTGGAGTCACCAACGTGATTATTACCGACGAAGGCGGCGCGCCGCCGTCAGGCTTCAAAGTGCTCCCCACGCACTGAACCGAATTCCGAGCACGTCCGCGAAAGCAGTGCGAAGCGTAGTGTCAACGCGCGCCATATCCGTTTCGGCGCCAAGCGTGGCGAGGCTGGTCACCGGCACAGACAGGCCGCACGGCACGATGCCCGAGAAATGCTCCAGGTCAGGCGCGACGTTGAGGCTTACGCCATGGAAGCTCACCCAGCGGCGCACGCGCACGCCGATCGAGGCGATCTTCGCCCCGCTGGTGTAAATGCCGATCTGGTCCTTATGCCGTTCGCCTTCGACGCCGAGCCGCGCAAGCGCCGCGATCAGCCAGTCTTCGAGCGCGGTGACGTAGGCCCTGACATCGCGCCCGCGCGCCGAGAGATCGAGCATGACATAGGCCACGCGCTGGCCCGGGCCATGATAGGTGTAGCGGCCGCCGCGCCCGGTGCGAAACACCGGAAAGCGGTGCGGGTCGAGCAGCTCGGAAGGATCGGCGCTGGTGCCCGCAGTGTAGATCGGCGGATGCTCGAGCAGCCACACGCATTCGCACGCCTCACCGTCGGCGATTGCCCCGGCGCGTGCCTCCATGATGCGCACGGCCTCGTCATAGGGCACGGGGTCGCGGCTGGTCAGCCACTCGATCTCGGGTCTTGGCATGAGAATAGTCGGTGTTTGGCGTGCCGGCTCGGCCATAGGACTTTTGTGACCGCCAGGGATGCGGGTGGCAAGCCCAACCTTGCACCCCCAAGACAGGTTTGCTAAGGCAGCCCCACTTCGCTTGCGGGGGGACCAGCCGATAGCCATATCCGAGGCTCTAAGCCCCGGTATTTTCCTGCGGTCGTGGCGGAAATGGTAGACGCGCAGCGTTGAGGTCGCTGTGAGCTTAGCTCGTGGAGGTTCGATTCCTCTCGACCGCACCACTCTCCAAATGCAGCGACCGCCCACAGGGTAGGACGCTTGACTTTCATCGGCCGCACCGCCATGTGTAGGCGATAACTTCTCGCGATCGCGCGATCGTCCACTCTCGGACGTTCTTGTCTCGAGACTTCATTCACAACAATCCGTCTGTTCCAAGTGCGCGTGGGATGGCGACACCCCACCAAGGGCCTGTCGTGCGCCTATGTGCATGCGCTAGCCCGCGTAAGGAACATTGACTTATGACTACTGTGACTTCTTTTGACGAACTCGGCCTCGCCGAGCCTCTTCTGCGCGCTCTCAAGGGCACGGGCTACGATACGCCGACGCCGATTCAGACGAAGGCCATTCCCCTTCTTCTCGACGGCTTCGATCTGCTCGGCATCGCCCAGACCGGCACCGGCAAGACGGCCGCGTTCACGCTGCCGCTCCTGCAAATCCTAGCAGAGGACGACGAGCGTGCACGGCCCCGCTCGGCGCACGCCTTGATCCTCGCGCCCACGCGCGAGCTCGCGATCCAGATCTCCGACAGCATCAAGACCTACGGCCGCCATATGCGCATGCAGCAGGCGGTCATCATGGGTGGCGTCGGCCAGCGCCCGCAGGTCGAGGCGCTCAAGCGGGGCGTCGATATTCTCATTGCGACGCCCGGCCGGCTCCTCGATCTCATCAATCAGCGCCATGTCGATCTGCGCCACACGGAATTTCTGATTCTGGACGAAGCCGACCGCATGCTCGACATGGGCTTCATCAATGACGTGCGGAAGATTGTGGCGATGCTGCCCGACGAGCGGCAGACGCTGTTGTTCTCCGCCACGATGCCGCGGGAAGTGGAGAAGCTTGCCCGCGAGATCCTGTTTGAGCCGGAGCGCATCGAAATTGCCGCCAGGACCGTGGCCGTGGAGGCCATTGATCAGCGCGTGCATCACCTCGACGCGAGCCGCAAGGCGTCCATGCTGAGCGAGCTTCTCTCGACGCCGGGCTTTGACCGGGTGCTCGTTTTCACGCGGACCAAGCATGGCGCTGACAAAGTCGTAAGGCATCTCGCGCGCGGCGGCGTGATGGCCGAGGCCCTGCACGGCAACAAATCGCAGGGCGCCCGTCAGCGCGCGCTGGACAACTTCCGCCAGGGGCGCGCGCGCGTCCTCGTCGCCACCGACATCGCCTCGCGCGGCATCGATGTGGATGACGTGACCCATGTCATCAATTACGAGCTGCCCAACGTGCCCGAAAGCTATGTGCACCGGATCGGGCGAACCGCGCGCGCCGGGGCGGAAGGCATCGCGATCTCGTTCTGCGACGCGAGCGAGCGGACGCATCTGCGCTCGATCGAGCGGCTGATCAAGCGGCCCATCAGCGTGGTTGGCGAGGTCCCGAGGGAAGGCTCGGCTCCGCGCAAGAACGGGAAAAGCCAAGCAGAACGGCCGGCTCCCGCCAATCGCCAGCGGCGACGGCGCTACCGGCCCGCAGGCACTCGCACGTCGGCGTAAGCCGTCGCGGCTGGAGCCGCTCCAGCGCCTCGCGTGGCTTCCTATAGGCATGAGGATGGCTATGGCCGCAGAAACCACTCTCTTTTTTTGGCTGGAATTTCCTTTGTAACAGGCGTCTATTGGCGTCCGAGCCGCGCCTGTCGGTGCAGGCCGGAAGCGGCAATCCGCGCTTATTGCAAGCGCCATTCCGCTCGCCGGACTCCGCGGCCCTTCCCGTTTGAAGCTTCAACCGGCGATCGGACAGCGATGCAGGACGCCGCAGGCGAAGTTCAACTGCGCGACGAGGAGGGGGGCATTCGCCCCGACTTCCTGCACGCCGTCTCGGCCGCGCTCGACGAGAACGACGCGGCGAAGGTCCGCGAGCTTACCCTCAAGCTGCACGAGGCCGATCTCGCCGATCTGATCGAGTTGCTCAGGCCCGAGCAGCGCGAGCTTCTCATCGCCGCGCTTGGCGAAGACTTCAAGGCGGCGGCGCTCACCGAGCTCGACGAGGCAGTGCGCGACCAGGTGCTGGAGGCCATGCCCGCGGAGCAGGTCGCCGAAGCCTTGCAACAACTCGATTCGGACGAAGCGGTCTACCTGATCGAGAATCTCGACAAGGAAGAGCAGTCCGACATTCTCGCCAAGCTTCCTTATTTCGAACGCGTCGCGCTCGAGCGGAGCCTCGAATATCCCGAGGATTCGGCCGGCCGCCTCATGCAGACCGACCTCATCGCCGTGCCGCCCTACTGGTCGGTGGGGCAGACGATCGATTTCTTGCGCTTGGCCGACGACCTCCCCGACCGCTTCTATGAAATTTTCGTCGTCGATCCGGCCTATCATCTGATCGGCGCGGTGCCGCTCAATCGCCTGCTGCGTTCCAAGCGGGCAACGACCATCGAGTCCATCACCGAGCACGATATTCACCCGATCCAGGTCGAGGACGATCAGGAAGAAGTGGCCCGCCAGTTCGAGCGCTATAATCTCACCGCGGCGCCGGTGGTCGACCCCGACCGCAGGCTGGTCGGCGTGATCACCGCCGACGACGTGGTCGAGGTGGTGCAGGAAGAGGCCGAAGAGGACATTCTGAGCATGGGCGGCGTGGCCGGCTCTGCCGTCACCGATACGGTGTGGCAGACGCAGCGCCAGCGCTTCGTCTGGCTTCTGGTCAATCTCGGCGCCGCCCTGCTCGCCGTGTGGGTGATCAGCCAGTTCGAGGCGACCATCGAGCAGATGGTGGTGCTGGCCGTGTTGATGCCGATCGTGGCGTCGATGGGCGGCAACGCGGCGAACCAGACCATGACGGTCACGGTGCGTGCCCTGGCCACCAAGGATCTCGGCCCGGCCAATGCCTATCGGGTCATCGGCCGCGAGACGCTGGTCGGACTTCTCAACGGTCTGCTGTTCGCCACTCTGTTGGGGGTGGTCGTCTATTTGTGGTTCGGCAACGACGAGCTTGGCCTGGTGATCGCGGCGGCGATGATCGTCAATTTCTTCGTCGCGGCGCTGGCGGGGATTCTCATCCCGATCACGCTCAATTACCTCGACATCGATCCGGCCGTGGCGTCCGGGGTGTTCGTCACCACCGTCACCGATGTCGTGGGCTTCTTCGCCTTTCTTGGCCTGGCTACCTTGTGGTTAATCTAGGCTCTAGAGAGAGGCTCGCATGTTCTTCTATATCGCCAAAATCCTGTGGTTCCTGCTCCAGCCCTCAACCCTGATCGCGCTCCTGATCGGCTATGGCTCGATCCTGATCTGGACCGGCTGGGCGCGGTGGGGCCGGCGCTTCGTGAGCGCAGGCGCCATCCTGCTTCTGATTGCCGGCCTGTCGCCACTCGGCAATGCCTTGATCCTGCCGCTCGAGGACCGCTTCCCACGGGCCGATCTCGACCGGCCTCCGCCGCCTGCAGGGTTCATCGTTCTCGGCGGGGCCGAGGACCGTCTGGTCGGCGCCGCGCGCAACGCGCCGGCGCTCAACGAGTCGGCCGAGCGCGTGGTCGAGACGGTGATGCTCGCCAATCGGTTTCCCGATGCAAAAATCGCATTCTCCGGCGGAGAAGCCGGCGTCCTTTACGCCGCGGACAGCGAGGCTGAAGGCGCAACGGCGCTTTTCACTGAGCTTGGTGTCGCGCGCGACCGGCTGATCCTCGAAGCCGCGGCGCGCGACACGTATGAGAACGCGGTGTTGCTCAAGAAGGAGCTCGCCCAGCGCGGCGACCTTGGCGCAGGCAGCCGCTGGCTGCTGATCACCTCGGCCTACCACATGCCGCGCGCCATGGGCGCCTTCCGCCAGGCTGGCTTCGAAGTGGAGGCCTGGCCCGTGGATTACCGGACGCGCGGCCGCGACGACCTCACACGGCCCTTCGACAAGGTCTCGGAGGGCCTGCGCCGGGTGGATGTGGCCGCGCGCGAATGGACCGGACTCCTCGCATATTGGCTGAGGGGAAGGACCGATGCGCTGTTCCCGGCGCCGGCCTCGAGCAATGCCGGCTGCGACCTGGCCGCTCCTTCGACCGGCGAGCCTGATAGCGCGAGCCCATGCCGTCCCAACCCGTAAATAAGCCGCCGCCCAGCCAGCTTCTGTGCATGAGTCCTAGCCAATGCGTGGCGTAGAGCGGCAAGGCGAGCTATAGGCTTTGTTCCGGTTGCAAGGCGACGAGCGATGGGACTGAACGACATAGTCGTCCATGTGGACGGCGCGGAGGCGGCCAAAGCCCGCGTGGACTTCGCCGTGGCGCTCGCCAAGGAGCATGGCGCCCACCTGATCGGCGTCTCCTTTGCCCCCACGGCCATTCTGCCGCTCTATGGCGCCGACGTTGGCTTCGCCGACATGACCGAGGTCTTGCAAAGCGTGAAGTCGCAGGCCGAGGCTGCGCTCCAAATCTTCAGGACGCGGGCCGAGGCCGCAAGCGTAAGCGCCGAGGGACGTCTCATGCAGGGCATCAGCGAGGAGTTTCCGCACGACTTCGCCTGTTGCGCGCGTCATGTCGATCTCGCCATTATCGGCCAGCCGCGCGACGGCGACCCGCTGCTCGGCCAATATGCACTGGCCGAACGCTGCCTATTCGCGTCAGGGCGCCCGGTCATCATCGTGCCGGCGGCGCCGGACAAGCTAGCGCTGAAGACCCTGGTCGTGGCCTGGGACGGCAGCGCGGAAGCGGCGCGCGCCTTCAACGACGCGCTAACCTTCCTCAAGCCTGCCAAGCGCGTGGTGTTGTTGATCGCCAGCACAGGCGAACCGGGAGACAAGTCTGAGGTGCCCGCCAACGACATGGTGACGCATCTCGAGCGGCATGGCGTGAAGGTCGAATTGGTGCGCATCCCGGCGCGGGACGACGATATAGGCAGGCTGCTGCTGTCCAAGGCGAAGGAACTCGGCGCCGACATGATCGTCATGGGCGCCTTCCATCATTCCCGCTGGCGGGAGTTCATCCTTGGCGGCGTGACCCTGACCATGCTGGAAGAAGCCAACATCCCCCTGTTCATGGCGCATTGACTGCGATGACGGTGCATCTGCTCAAACTCTGCGTCGGCGTCGATAATGTCCAGGAACTCAAGGTCTGGCAGGACGAGAGGCTGCGTCGTCTCGCGCGCGCAGGCAAGGCGCCGGAACTGTCCCACCGCACCTTGCAAGCGCCGCGACGGCGCGACGAGGTGCTCGACGGCGGCTCGCTATATTGGGTGATCAAGGGTTTCGTGCTCGTCCGACAGCGCGTGCTCGATCTCAGACCCGACCGGAAGGACGACGGCACGGCCTGTTGCGGCATCGTGCTCGATCCCGTTCTGGTCACCACGCGGCCGCATCCGCGCCGCGCCTTCCAGGGCTGGCGCTATCTCGACGCGGCCGACGCGCCGCGCGACACGCGCGGCCTCGACGACGCGGACGAAGAGATTCCGCGTGGGATGCGCGAGGATTTGCGCGAGCTGCGCCTTATTGATTGGTAGTCAAAGACGGCCGGTTTTCACGTCCTAACAGTTTAATGCACCGAACAGCCTATAGCCCTTGATAGCCTTGCCTTTCCGCTCATCGCAAGCACTCCTGCGCCTGGTCGAGATATGCCTTAGCAAGGCTCACGGTTTCGTATTCATCGACGGGAAGGGTGAGCTAGGCAATCGAATGCAGCTTCCATTGCTAGGATGATATTGAGCACCGCTGGCCCGTTCCTCTTTTCAGGATGGTCCTCAAGATACTTGAGCACCACGTCTTTGGCCTGCGCTCGCGTCACGCCTTTTACCTTACAGACGTACCCGAGGGCTCTCATCATATCCCACGCGCCGCTAACGGTTCCCAAGCAAGCGCCTTGAGAGAAAGGATCTTCTGCTTTCTCTCGGCAGGTGTAATAAAGACTGTCGCCATCATCGAAATAACCCTCTGCGTGAGCGTTCGCCCCTGCGACGACTAACATCAAGAGCCCAATAAAAATCTCGCGCTTCATTGCCCCGTCTCCCGTTGGCGTAGTTATCAGCAGCAGTTGAATTTCCACCCGCCGCCAGCAAGGCACTTATATCTAGCATGTTGCACTAGCGGGCTTACCGTTACCTACCCTGTTACCTTTGGAGGAGAGGCTTGTACTAAACCCTTGGTGCTACAAGGAAATTGTGGCTTCGTCTTATTGACTGGTAATCAGTGGCACCGGCACGTTGTCGATCAGCCGCGTCTGGCCGAGATAGGCGGCGGCGAGCACGCGCGCCCGCTTTACCGGACCCTCGAGAGTCTTGAGCGTGTCGGGATCGCGGACGGTCACATAGTCCACGCGGAAGCCCGCGCCTTCGAGTTTGTACCGGGCTTTGACGATCGCTGAGTCGCAGCCACGCCCTTGTTCGAGGTCTTGCGCGAGTTCGTGAAGCGTCCGGTAGAACATCGGCGCGCGCTGCCGCTGGGCTTCGTTGAGATAGGCATTGCGCGAGGAGAAGGCGAGTCCGTCCGCTTCGCGCATGATCGGCGCGGCAACGATCTCGACCGGAATGTTGAGGTCGCGCACGAGACGCCTGACCACCAGCAGCTGCTGATAGTCCTTCTCGCCGAACAGGGCCATATCCGGGGAGACTTGCCATAGAAGCTTGGTCACCACCGTGGCGACGCCGGCGAAATGATTGGGCCGCGACGCGCCGCACAGCCCCTCGGTCAGGTCGCTCATGATCACCGTGGTGCTGAAGCCTTTCGGATACATCTCCGCCACATCGGGCGTGAACACGAGATCGACCCCGGCCTGGGCGAGCTTGATGAGATCGCCGGCTTCGTCGCGCGGGTAGCCGGCGAAATCCTCCCGCGGCCCGAATTGTGCCGGGTTGACGAAGATGGACACCACCACACGGTCGGCCTTGTTCTTGGCCAGCTCCACCAGGGACAGATGGCCGTCATGCATGGCCCCCATGGTGGGCACGAGCGCGATGGTTTCGCCCGCCGCGCGCCATTTGGCGCGCTGCTCGCGCAGCTCCTTGACGGTCCTGACAGGGGCGATTGCCTGGCTCATGCGTCCTCCCGGGCGGACCATACCCTTCTACGTTATTCCGGCGAAAGCCGGAATCCAGGGCTACTTGCGCCGGTATGACGAGTGAAGGGCGCGTCTCGAACCATGAGGCCCAAAGGACTAAACTCAATATATGGCAAAGCCCAAGATCGATACCGGTACGGTCGTGCATTTGCCGAGCCGCGCGGCGATCGGCCAGGCTCTGCTCGCCGAGGAAGGCCCGCTGGTCGAGAGCCTGGTCGCCAAGGCGCGCACCAGCGATGCGGAGCGGCAGCGCATCGAGCGCCTGGCAGCCATCCTGGTCGAGGCGGCGCGCGCTGGGCGGCACGAGACCGGCGGCGTCGATTCCTTCCTCCATGAATACGGCCTGTCGAGCGAGGAGGGGGTGCTTCTGCTCTGTCTCGCCGAGGCGTTGCTGCGCATCCCCGATGCCGCGACCGCCGACCGGCTGATCGCCGGCACCATCGGCTCGGGCGACTGGGCGCGCCATCTCGGCCAGTCCGACTCGCTCCTGGTCAACGCCTCGACCTGGGGCCTAATGCTCACCGGGCGCATCGTCGATTGGGGCGAGGGAAGGGGCAAGGATTTCGCGAGCCTTACTCAGCGCCTGATCGCGCGAAGCGGCGAGCCGGTAATCCGTCAGGCGGTGCGCCAGGCCATGCGCATCCTCGGCAATCAGTTCGTGCTGGGCGAGACCATCGAGGCGGCGTTCGCCAATGCCGCGGACGAAGCGGCGCAGGGCTACCGCTTCTCGTTCGACATGCTGGGCGAGGCGGCGCGCACGGCGGAGGATGCCGAACGCTACACGCTGCGATACGATAACGCCGTCGCTTCCATCGCCAAATGGGCCGGTCCTCCGGCGGCGAGGAGCGAGGAGGAATTGCACCGCCGCCCCGGTCTCTCGGTGAAGCTCTCGGCGCTGCACCCGCGCTATCAGCCCTCGCAGGAGGCACGCCTGCACGGTGAGCTCGTGCCGCGGCTGACCGAACTAGCGGTCGCCATGCGCGAGGCTTGGCTGCCGCTTACCATCGACGCCGAGGAAGCCGACAAGCTGGAACTTTCGCTGGCGCTGCTAGAGCCGCTGTTCACCGATCCCAAGGTTGCCGGCTGGAACGGGCTCGGGCTTGCGGTGCAGGCCTACAGCAAGCGTGCGCTGCCGCTGATCGACTGGCTTGCCGGCGTGGCGGAAGCGACCGGACGGCGCATCCCTATCCGTCTCGTCAAGGGCGCGTATTGGGACAGCGAGATCAAATGGGCGCAGGAAGCAGGGCTCGCCGGCTATCCGGTGTTCACGCGCAAGGTGAACACCGACGTTGCCTATCTGGCTGCCGCGCGGGCGTTGCTGGCACGGCCCGACTGCTTCTATCCGCAATTCGCCACCCACAACGCGCAGACCATCGCCGCCATCGTGGAGCTTGCGGGCGATACGCCTTACGAGTTCCAGCGTCTCTACGGCATGGGCGAGGCGTTGCACCGCGAGGTGGTGCGGCCGGAGACGTTGGGGAAACCCTGCCGCATCTATGCGCCAGTGGGTGGGCACCGCGATCTGCTGGCCTATCTCGTGCGCCGCCTGCTTGAGAACGGTGCCAACACCTCTTTCGTCAATCGCCTGGCCGACGATCAGGCGCCCATTTCCGCCATCGTCGCCGATCCGGTGGAGAAGGCGGCGGCGTTGCCGGAGAAAGCCAATCCGCTAATTCCCACTCCGCCCGACCTGTTCATGCCGGAGCGGAGAAACAGTCTCGGCCTCCCGCTGTTCGAGGCTTCGGTTCGCGAGCCGTTGTTGCGGTCCATCGAGGCGGTGCTGGCCAACCCGGCCACCGCCAATCCCATCGTCTCGGGCGAAGAAATAGAGGAGGCTGAGGCCGAATGGATCACCTCGCCGCATGACCGCCGGGTCGTGGTCGGCAGCTGTCGTGCTGCCGATGCCCAAACCATCGACAAAGCCCTAGCCGCGGCAAAAAACGCGTGTGACGACTGGGATCGCCTGGGTGGGGAAAAACGGGCGATGTTGCTGGAACGCGCTGCCGAGCTGTTTGAGGCGGATCGCGCGGGTTTGATGGCGCTTTTGGTGCGCGAGGCGGGCAAGACGCTCGCCAACGCCCAGAGCGATCTCCGCGAAGCGGCGGACTTCCTGCGCTATTACGCCGGGGAAGCGCGGCGGAAATTCGGCGAACCGCGGCGATTAATCGGCCCAACCGGTGAGCGGAACGAACTCTCGCTGCACGGGCGCGGCGTGTTCGCGGCGATCTCGCCCTGGAACTTCCCGCTCGCCATTTTCACCGGCCAGATCGCCGGCGCACTCGCGGCCGGCAACGCGGTGGTGGCGAAACCGGCCGAGCAGTCGCCGCTGGTGGCGGCGCGCGCCGTCCGGCTCATGCATCGGGCCGGCATCCCACCAGATGTGCTGCATCTCCTGCCCGGACGCGGCGAGACCGTCGGGGCGGCGCTGGTTCAAGACCCGCGCGTCTCCGGCGTGGTCTTCACCGGCGGCACCGACACCGGCATCGCCATTAACCGCGCGCTCGCGGCGCGCGACGGTCCGATCCCGAAGCTGATCGCCGAGACCGGTGGGCTCAACGCGATGATCGTCGATTCCTCGGCGCTGCCAGAGCAGGTGGTCGACGACGCGCTGACTTCGGCTTTCGACAGCGCCGGCCAGCGCTGCTCGGCGCTCCGCGTGCTGTTCCTGCAAGAAGATACGGCCGACGAGACGCTACGCATGCTGCTTGGCGCGGCGCGCGAGCTTAAGATCGGAGACCCTCTCGATTACGCCACCGATATCGGTCCAGTGATCGACGAGGAGGCGCGCGCCGCGCTCGAAGCCCATAAGGCACGCATGCGGCAGGAAGCGCGCGAGCTGCTCGACCTGCCTTTGGGCAAGGATCTGGCGCGCGGCACCTATGTGGCGCCCGCGATCTATGAGATCCCCTCAATCGCCATGCTGGAACGCGAAGTGTTCGGCCCCATCCTCCATGTGGTGCGCTTCGCTGGCGACCGGCTGGGCGAGATGTGCGACGCCATCAACGCCACCGGCTATGGCCTCACAATCGGCCTCCACTCGCGCATCAAGGCGACCGCGGACTTCGTGGCCGAGCGGGTCAAAGTCGGCAATCTGTATGTAAACAGGAACCAGATCGGCGCCGTGGTCGGCGTGCAGCCCTTCGGCGGTGAAGGCCTCTCCGGCACCGGCCCCAAGGCCGGCGGCCCCTCTTATCTCGAAGCCTTCGCCGTGGAGCGGGTCCGCGCCACGGATCTCACAGCTTCGGGCGGCAACGCGACCCTGCTCGCCGCCGGTGGCGATGATACATGAACTCGGCGCTCCGGCATTGACGTGGGGGCGCAAGGGTCCATCTATAGTTCGTAAGTTGTGACGATCAGGAGCTACGACTGAATGGCCGAACCCAAAGCCCCGGCGAAGACCGAGACAAGCGGCGAGATCGCCCGCGCGAAATCCTCGCGCGCCGAGCTCGACGCCTTTCTCGATCGCGTGCAGTCTCTGACGCCTGCCACGTCGGGCCGCGGGCGGCTGATCTTCGCCATGGATGCCACCATGAGCCGACAGCCCTCCTGGGACATGGCGCTTGAGCTTCAGGCCGACATGTTCCGTGCGGTCAAGCAAGTGGGCGGCCTCGACGTGCAGCTCATCTATTTCCGCGGCTATGACGAGTGCCAGGTGTCGAAATGGGTCGGCGACCCCGACGCGCTGGCGCGGCTGATGCGCCAGGTCGCATGCCAGGGCGGCTACACGCAGATCCGCAAGGTCCTGAACCACGCCCGCCGCGAGAACGAGCAGACCAAAGTCAACGCGCTGATCTATGTCGGGGACTGCATGGAGGAGGACGTCGATCAGCTCAGCCAGCTCGCCGGCGAGCTTGGGCTCATCGGCGTGCCCGTGTTCGTCTTCCAGGAGGGGCGAGAGCCGAGGGCCGAGCGCGTCTTCAGGGAGATCGCCAGGCTCAGCCGCGGCGCCTATTGCCATTTCGACGCGGGCTCGGCGCGGCAGCTCCGCGAGCTGCTCGCCGCCGTCGCGGTCTATGCCACCGGCGGCCGCAAGGCGCTGCAAGATTTGAGCGACGAAACAAGGAGCACCGCCGCGCAGCTTCTGCTTGAGCAGCTCGGTTAGCTTCACCCATGGCGTATTTCCTCGTCGGTTGCGCGCTGCTCGTGCTTCTTATTCTCGGCGCGCGCATGCTGGTCAAGGCCGACCCGCGCCGGCTCGCTGGCACGCTGCGCAAGGCGGGCGGCGTCGCGGCCCTTGCCGCCGCCGGCTTCCTCATCCTGCGCGGCGCGCTTCCCCTCGCCATTCCCCTCGCCGTATTCGGCCTCTCGCTTCTTGGAAGGGGCAGCGGCGGGCCCTTGGGCGCGTCCCGCACACCGGGACAGAAGTCAGAGGTGCGCACCGAGCGGTTGGAAATGCAGCTCGACCACGACACCGGCGACATGGACGGCAAGTGCCTTGCGGGACGGTTCGCCGGCCGGACCCTGTCGTCGTTCGCCGATTTCGAGCTGATGGAACTCCTCCAGGAATTTCGCGCCGACGGCGCGCAGGAGACGGCGCTGATCGAGGCCTATCTCGATTGGCGTCTTCCCGGCTGGCGCGACCGCGATACCGGCGAAAGAGCCAAGGCGCAGGCGGGACGCGCGCGGTCAAAGGGAAGGGGCATGAGTGCCGAGGAGGCTTACGCCGTGCTCGGCGTCGGCCCCGGAGCCAGCTCCGACGACATCAAGCAGGCGCATCACAAGCTGATGATGAAGATGCACCCCGACCAGGGCGGCTCGACCTATCTCGCGGCGCGCATCAACGAGGCTAAGGATGTTCTGCTCGGCGGCAAATAGCCAAGCGGGCTAGAACAGGAAACAGGAGAGTGCGGATGAGATCGAGTGGACGGATCGTTATGCGCGCAGCATGGATCTGCCTCGCCGGGTTCGTCTCATGCCCGTGGCTTCTGTCGGCGCATGCCGCCGACGAGGGCAAGGCGGACGTCGTTCTCCGCAGCGGCAAGGTCTACACGGCAGACCCCGCCCGTTCCATCCGGCAGGCGATCGCCTTCACCGGCAACACGATTGTCGCCGTTGGCGACAACGACGATGTCGCGCCATTGATCGGGTCCACGACTAAGGTGGTAGATCTTGGCGGGAAGCTCGTGCTGCCCGGTTTGATAGACACGCACATCCATCCGATCGTAGGAGCGGTGAACGGCGTCAAATGCAGCCTTGCCGGCGTCAAGGCCACCATCGAAGCGCTGACGCCTTTGGTCAGGGCCTGCCTCGACAAGGAGCAGGGCGCGGACGACCAGTGGTTCGAGGCGGTGCAGCTCGACAATTACGGCTTCTCGGCAACGGCGAAGGACGTCGACAAGATCGAGGCAACGAGGCCGCTCGCGCTGTGGGGTAATGACGGACATACGGTATGGGTCAATAGCCGCGGGCTCGAGCTTACTGGCGTCACCGCGGAGACGCCCGATCCTCCCGGCGGCAAGATCGGGCGGGACGCTTCTGGCGCGCCGACGGGTACCTTTGCAGATAGCGCCACGCTCGTTGTCGACAAAAAGATTTCCGCGCCCTCGTTGGAGGACAGGGCGCGCCTCACTGCCGCCGAGCTCAATAAGATGTCGGCCGTCGGCATCACCTCCCTTATGGATGCCTATGTGACTCAAGCAGAGCAGGACGTCTGGCGCCGGTTATACGAGACCGGCAGACTTCCCATGCGGGTCAGGATGGCGATCTATCTACCGGATCCCAACGCCCTGCTCAGACCGGCAAGCAACGACAGCGATGAGGCTGTGGCGCGTCTTGTGAAGGTCAGCAAGGATGGCGACGTCGATCCGGATTTTCTTCGCGCGGGCGTGATCAAGGTGTTCGCCGACGGCGTAATTGAATACCCGGCGCAGACTGCGGCGCTTCTATCCCCTTATCTCGATGCAAAGGGGGAGCCCACCAAGAAATCCGGGACGCTCTATTTCGATCCAGAGCGCTTCGCTCGGCTGGTGCAGAAGCTCGACGCCGCTGGTCTTACCGTGCACATCCACGCCATCGGTGACCGGGCGGTACGGGCGAGCCTCGATGCATTTGCCGCCGCCCGCGCCGCGAATGGGGACAGGGACAACCGCCACCAGATCGCCCATCTGCAGCTCGTCGACCCCGCAGACTTCCCTCGCTTCAAGGAGCTCGGTGTGCTTGCAGACTTCCAGCTCGAATGGGGCAGGCGCGAGCCGGCGACCGAAGGGCCGATCGAGCCTTATCTCGGGCCTGAGCGCTACCGCTATCTGTATCCTGCCGGAAGCCTTTATCGGGCCGGCACCACCATCATCGGCGGCAGCGACTGGGACATTTCTACATACAATCCGTTTGTCGCCTTCCAGGTTGGCGTCACCCGGGCGGGCGGAAAGGGTCAGCCGCCGCTCAATATCGATGAGCGCATTCCGCTGGCGACAGCGATCGACGCCTACACCATCAACGCCGCCTACGCCATGAAGCAGGACGCGATCACCGGCAGCCTCGAAGTCGGTAAGCGCGCCGATCTTATCGTGCTCGATCGTGACATCCTGTCGGTCGATCCGGTCACCATCGCGGACACGAAGGTGCTGGCGACGTATCTCGACGGACGGCTCATCTATTCGGCACCCGCGGGCGACGCTGAACAACATCCGGATAGCGAGGCGGTGGGAAAATCGTGTGATGAGCGCGAGGGGCGCATGCGCGAGTGGTTGCACCGCGACTGAGTTTGTCTCGGCCTACTCGGCGGTCATCACCGCGCAATCGAGCGACATCTTTTTCAGGGCGGTGCAGGTGGAGCGGGCATCGTCCTGCGAGAAGCCGGCGAAGCGCGCCCGGTACCATTCCGTGTCGCCCTTTATGAATGTAGCGGTGAAGGGCAGGTGCCCTTCCAGCAGCTTGATGGCGCGCTGTTGCACCTTGCCGAGCCGGTTCTCGGCCTCGGCCTGGGAGGTGAAGGCACCCACCTGGACGTGGTAGGCGCCGGCGACGCGTGGATTGCTCGAGGCCGGGGATCCGAGCAAAGAGGGACGGCTCCTTGACGTGTCCGTGGGGTCGCTCCGGTCGCCTTCCTCTGCCGAGGCGAGAGAAATTTTCGGCGCCGCCGCGGCCATGGCCAAGACCGGCTTCTTCCGCTCGGGCAGAGGTGGTCGTGCTGTGGCGACGAGAGGCCTTGGATTTCCGGTCGAGGCTTCGGGGAAATATTTGTCGAGCAGGGCCCGTGTGGCGGTATCGCGCTGGGCGCCTGTCTTGCCCCCGAGCACCACGGCCACGAGATGCTTGTCGCCGCGCTTGACCGAGGCCGTGAGATTGAAGCCGCTCGCCCGCGTATAGCCCGTCTTGATGCCGTCGGTGCCCTGATAGCCGAACAGGAGGCGGTTGTGGTTGCGGTGCTTCTGGCCCTTATAGGTGAAATAGCGCGTCTCGAAATGCACGTAATAGTCCGGGTAGTCGCGGATCACATGCGAGGCAAGGATGGCCATGTCTCGCGCCGTGGTGACCTGCTCGGGGTTCGGCAGGCCGGAAGCATTGCGGAACACGGTGTTCTTCATGCCGAGCGTCCGCGCCGTCTGCGTCATCAGCCGGGCAAAGTCATCCTCGGTGCCGGCGATGTTCTCAGCGATGGTGGTGGCGGCGTCGTTGGCGGATTTGGTGACTATGCCCTTGATCGCATCGGCGGTGCGGATGGTCGACCCTGACTTCAGGCCAAGCTTGGTCGGCGCCTGGCTTGAGGCATGCGGCGTGACCGCGAGCTCGGTGTCGAGCGTCAGCTTGCCGGCCTTCAAATAGCCGAACAGGGTATAGAGTGTCATGATCTTGGTGAGCGAAGCGGGCGAGCGCGGCGTGTCGGGGTCCTGCGAATAGAGAATATGGCCGGTGTTCATGTCGACGACGATGGAGGCCGCGACCGGCGGCACGCGCGACGATTTCCGGCTCTTGGCGAAGGCCTCGCTCATCGGCGCCGCCGCAATTGCGAGCGACAGCGCAAATATGAGGCAGAAGAAGCCTCGCAAGAGCGCCCAAGGATTATGCTTGAGGATGCGCACGGATCTGAAGGCTTGGCCTTCCCCCTGTTGACAACCGTCCCCTTGGCGCGATTCCCCTCGCGCCTTCCTCCAACCCGGCAGGCGCCGATGGCACCGTCCGCCCAGGCCGGAGAGGAAAGGGATGAGGCTAAAATCTGGCTATTGCCAAAGCGTTAAGGGGAATGGTGAAGGCTATTGTGCAATGCAAAAATTTCTGTTGATTTTTTTTGTGCATTGCATATATATCGGTTCGCGTTCGCAGCAATCACCGCATAACCAGGTCTTGAGAGAGGGCTCAGATGCTCAAAGGTTTCGAAGATTTTCAGAAGGTAGGTAAGGACGGCTTCGATGCGGCTGTCCGTTCGTTCGGAGAGGTGAATAAGGGCTTTCAGGCGATTGCCGCCGAAGTCACCGGCTATTCCAAGAAGGCGTTCGAGGACGGCACCCGTGCCTTCGAGCAGCTGATCGGCGCCAAGTCGATCGAGCAGGCTATCGAGATCCAGTCTCAATATGCCAAAAAGGCCTACGACACCTACGTTGCCGAGATGTCCAAGCTCGGTGAAATGTATGTCGGCCTGGCCAAGGACGCCTATAAGCCGGTCGAGACCGTTTTCACCAAGAAGGTTGTATAACGGCGCCGCATACTCCACATCTTCCCATGTAAAAAGACCCGGGGTTGGCCCCGGGTCTTTTTTTTCTCTATGCTATGAAAATGCCATGGAGTCGCACCCGTTTGCGACGGCTGGCGCAATGACTCTAGAATGGACCGGGATGGCCGCCGGTCGTGCGGCCTTCACTTCGAAGATGAGCAACGAGACACCATATAGAGGTTGACGATGGCGCGAAACGGCGATCCTCGCCGGGGCGACGACACCGGCACACACATCATCACCAAGACGCGGCCGAAGACCAAGCGGCCGAGCCTCTATAAGGTGTTGCTCCTGAACGACGACTACACGCCGATGGATTTCGTCGTGTACATTCTCGAGCGCTTCTTCAACAAGCCTCCGGAGGAGGCGACCCGCATCATGCTGCACGTCCACCAGAAGGGTGTGGGCATTTGTGGGGTCTACACTTACGAGGTGGCAGAGACTAAAGTAGCGCAGGTGACGAGTTTCGCCCGCCAGCATGAGCACCCGCTGCAATGCACGATGGAGAAAGAGTGAGGGTTTAAGTGGCTTCGTTTTCGACCAGTCTCGAGCAGGCTTTAAGGCGCGCTCTGCAATATGCCAATGAGCGCAGCCACGAATATGCGACGTTGGAGCATCTGCTGCTGTCGTTGATTGATGATCGCGACGCGGCGGCGGTGATGCGCGCCTGCGACGTGGACCTCGATCTCCTGCGCGACAAGGTCACCGGCTATATCGACAACGATCTCGCGGGGCTCGTGCTCGACACCCATGGCGACGCGCAACCGACCGCCGGCTTCCAGCGCGTCATCCATCGCGCCGTGGCGCATGTACAGTCTTCAGGCCGCGAGGAGGTGACGGGCGCCAACGTGCTGGTCGCCATCTTCGCCGAGCGCGAGAGCCATGCCGCCTTCTTTCTGCAAGAGCAGCACATGACCCGCTTCGACGCGGTCAACTATATTAGCCATGGCATCGTCAAGCGCGCCGGCATGTCCGAGCCGCGCGCCGTGCGTGGCGTCGAAGAGGATGCGGCCACGGTCGATGGCGGCGACGAGAAGAAGCGCGGCGCCGACGCGCTCGAGGTCTATTGCATCAACCTCAACCAGAAAGCGCGCGCCGGGCGCATCGATCCGCTGATCGGGCGCGGTCCCGAAATCCAGCGCACCATCCAGGTGCTGTGCCGGCGGCAGAAGAACAATCCGCTCTTCGTGGGCGATCCGGGCGTCGGCAAGACGGCCATCGCCGAAGGCTTGGCGCGCCGCATCGTCATGGGCGACG
>JBBDYM010000031.1:0-23420 GCA_040901485.1 Methyloceanibacter sp. | reverse complement strand
AAGCTGCTCGACGTGCTGCACGAGCTGGTGGACCAGGGCAACAGTGTGGTGGTGATCGAGCACAATCTGGAAGTGATCAAGACCGCCGACTGGATCGTGGATCTCGGCCCGGAAGGCGGCGATGCCGACGGCCAAGTGGTCGCCATCGGCACGCCGGAGGAGCTTGCCGCCAACCAAGCGAGCTACACAGGACAGTATCTTCGGCAGGTCCTGAAACGCCGCAGTGCCGGCGCCAAACGTCCAGCTCAAGCCGCGGAGTGAATAGCGCAGTGAATCAGAACCCTCATGGAAGGAATTTTCCGAAGTCCCCCCCTGAATGGGGGAATGACGGATTGTCCGAGTTTATCCAAGCAGCTTGTGAGAACCGTTTCGCATCGTTTCACAACAAGAAGAGCGCCTATAAGCGACTCAGCAAGATTGATGCTTGCTTCGTGAGGGTTACGATGGAGTGGCTCGATCCACCGCATCTAATCACTCCGCTGTTGTTTCTCCGCTCTCATGCGGCATACCGCGTAGCCTGCGAACATGCGCTTGCGGGACAGGTCGCAGAGGTATTCCCAATGCTACGCTCTTCGCTGGAGTACGCGGGCTATGCCTTACACATTCATGCCAATCCCCCACTTGCTGAGGTTTGGTTGAGAAGACACGACGACGACGCATGCACGAGAGCGAACAAAGACGCCTTTGCTATACGCAGGGTGCGGGAGTCGATTCACGATGCAAGCGAGCGCTTAGCTCTTGTCTATGACACGCTCTATCAGCGGACTATCGATTTTGGTGCTCATCCGAATGAACAAGGCGTGTCGATCAATGTCGTTGTTAAAGAGCAGGCTAGTCGGAGGATAATCGAACAGGTATATCTGCACGGCGATGGGCCTGCGTTGGACTACGGGCTCAGAACTACCGCGCAAGCCGGGATTTGCGCGCTCGAAATTCTCCAAGAGGCATTCAAAGCGCGATTCGAAGTCCTAGGCGTGCGGGCGGAGCTAGTCGAGCTTCGCCAAGGACTCTGAACGGCCGCTCCCTGCACGGCAGACACCGGGCCACCAATCTGGAATCGATTGAGGTATCTTACTCAACTTGCACGCCCCATTTGGCAACCAGCGCTTTGTTTAGCGGAGATTCACTACCTATTCGGGTCAGTGCTTCCTTGGCCCTGGCCGAGATCGCTACTCTCCGGTCGCGACCGTCGCCCTGTATCTTTTCAAGTTGAAGATTAGCGCGCACGATCTGGAAGTGATCAAGACCGCCGACTGGATCGTCGATTTAGGCCCCGAAGGCGGCGACGCCGGCGGCCATGTGGTCGCCATCGGCACGCCCGAGGAACTCGCCGCCAACCAAGCGAGCTATACGGGGCAATATCTCCGCCAGGTGCTGGAGCGGAGGCCGAGCAGCAAAGCGCGGCGCGAGCCGCAAGCCGCGGAGTCAGCGCGTTAGAGCTTCAGGCGAGTGCTGCAAGGCTTCCCGCAAGCGGGGCCGGTGTCAGCGGCCCTTTTTCTTGATTCCCTTGGCCTTTACAGCCTTCTCGCGCGGTGCCTCCATGATTTCGTCTTCCACAGCTTCCATTACTTGGGATGCCTCACCAACCGACTTGCTTGGAAGCAAGGACGAGATGTCAGCTGCAAGCATGTACGTATAAATGACATAGCGCTCTGCCTCGACGCGAGTGGTAATGTCGTCGTGCGTGCCTTTCTGCGCTGCACCTACGATGGAGTCCAACCTCTCGCCGATGAAGCTCAGGTGCGAACCAACGATGTTGGTGAAGCTGCCGGATTCCGACTTCTCTTCAATGAAGGCCATCAGGCGATTAACGTATGCGGGATCTCCGAGCTTAATCGTTCTTGTCTCGCCCCCTATTGTGATGATCCTGTCCTCGCGGGGTGGATAAAGGGTATCGGCCATGGCTTTGAGAAGTCGGCGACAACCGTGAACGGCATTCGACCAGTCTTCCGGATTCTCAGAAGCCAAATTGTCATGAATTGCAGTGAGCGTCTTAATGGCATCTGGTGCTGCCGCCCCAATGGACGCGTCGACATGTTCACGCAGGCGAGCAAAGATATCCTGCGCGATTGCCGAAAATTTGAGTTCGTAATGACGGCTCGACACATATTTGAAAATAAAGGCTCGCCTCTGAGCCAGATTCTTAGTGGCGTTCGCAATATGAGTACGGATTTTATCGCGCTCGAAACGATTTCCGACTCCACCCATGACGTATTGATTGGGGTTTGCCGATGACAAGGAGATGTCGGGGTCCCGTGCGGCAGCCAACTGCGCCGCACTGTCTTGAATGACTGCCTCAAACTCGGCGATTGACTGAACTGGCATCCGTTCCGTCTTCTCCTTCGTCTTGGAGTCAACGTCGACATGGATGCGCCCCGCGAGTTTGGCTAGCGCCCAAACATCCGGGGGAACGCCATCTGGGGTCGAAGGATAGCCGCCAGCTTCGTATTCGAAAATCCTTTGGTGGTCGAAGTCATTGAGAAGCCTTGCCAGCCGGCTCGCCTTTAGCGCGATAGCAGCGAGGGGAAGTTCGCTAAGCTCCAGGTTCTGCAGAATCGTCCCTGAGAGAGCAAGCGCCTCAGCCAGCGCGGCCGCAGATGGCGGAACAGGTTCATCCATATTGAGTTCGCCAAAAACTTCTCTGGAAGAATGGACGATGAGGTTATAGGCACCCCGTTACGCCTCGCGCAAGTGCGGCCCCCCGAGCAAAGCTCCGCCCTTCCATCCTTGAGAGCGCCATGGTGTGAATCCTGCTCGGTCATAGCATGGGGGCAGACGCAAGCTCAGCGGATGGCGTTGAAGGTGAGCGACACGCCGAAGGCGAGCTTCGCCGCATAGGCGAGGCCGAGATAGACCGCCGCCGTCGCCGCGTGGCGGCCCAAGCCGAAGATGCTGTTGGAGATGAGCTGCTCTAGCCCCAACCCCGCCCCCTCACACCCTCCCCGCTTCCGTCGCCGCCGGCACCTCGATCAGGCGGCCCGATTTCACATCGTAGATATAGCCGTAGATTGGCACGTCACCGGGCACCAGCTTATGGGACCTGATGCGCTTCACGTCGGCGGTGACGCTCTCGGCCTGGTCCTTGATGGTCAGCCAGTCGATAAAATCGCCTTCCGCCGAGCCCGGCCCCTTGCCGACGTCCTTCCAGCCGCCGGGCCCGATCTTCGCGGTGTCGAGGCTCTGCCTGAGCAGCCCGCGCATCACCTCGTCGGTGAAGGTCTCCATGCCGCAATCGGTGTGGTGGATCACGAACCACTCCTTGGTGCCGAGCAGCTTGTGCGAGATGACCAGCGAGCGGATGGCGTCGTCGCTGGCGCGTCCGCCGGCGTTGCGGATGACATGCGCGTCGCCTTCGGCGAGGCCGGCGAACTTGGCGGGATCGAGCCGCGCGTCCATGCAGGTGAGGATGGCGAAGCGGCGGGCCGGCGGCATGGCGAGCTTGGCCTTGTCGCCGAATTTGGCCGCATAGGTCTCATTCGCCGCCAGGACTTCGTCATGCACCTTGGTCATGGCTTCTCTCCTTGCCGGTTCGTCTTGGTCCGGCGAACGGGACTCTGGCACAGCAGGCGCGGCCGCGTCACGCTTCGGGCTCGCCTCCCTTTCGGCATGCCCACCCAAGTCGTCATGGCCGGGCTTGTCCCGGCCATCCAATTGGGCCCCGCGACAAAGCGCTTTGGCTTGCGTTTGCGGCAGCGCCCTATTGGGCCCCCGGGGCAAGCCCGGGGGTGACGAAGGAATTTTGTTCGAAACTTATCCCCGCCCTCCAAACCGCTATTACACTCACCTCACCTCGTCCAACTGAAGGGCGCTTCGCGAGGCGAACGAGAGGCGGGACGGGGTGCGGTGTCCCGCGGGTCAGGCTTCGCAAGCTTGACGCTCGGGCGGCGCCGGGGCTCCGCCCGGGTCCACTATGAGGCCCCGCCAGGAGCTGGCTGACGACCGTAAGGTCCATACCAAACGCCCCCGGTCTACCTCTCCGTGTGAAGGAAAAAACCGGGAAGCGGGTCACTTACGGCGAAAGCGCGGCCCGGCCACCGACAAGTCACCGCGATGGCGCGCCGAGAGGCGCCCGCCGTGCTTCCTAAAAGGAAGCGCGGAACCATAGGTTTGCGCTTCTTGGCGCGCCACCCCCTTCCGGGGGGAAAGCTCTTTGATAGCCCCTCGCGCATTGCCGCGGCGAGGCGATGAATCGTGCCCGGGGAGATCGTGGCCGGAGCGGTAGCCCTCGGCCCTTTTGCTCGGTACATAGAGGCCCGAGTCAAACCTGCGAGAGCCCGCCAGAATGACCATGCCACCTCCCCCTGAACCGACCGAGAGTCCTCGGGACCTCCTGGAGGTGGCCAACGGGGCCAGCGATGCGGCGTGGAGCAGCTGGCTCGCCTTTCTCCTGCTTCTGACCTACGTGATCGTGACGCTCGCCAGCGTGAGCCCCACGGCGCTCCTGCTCAACAGCCCGGTCAAGCTGCCGATCATCAATGCCGACATCCCGATCGTCGGCTTCTTCCAATACGCGCCTCTGCTGTTGCTGCTGGTCTATCTGTCGCTCCTCATCCAGCACGTCGTCCTGGCGCGGAAATACCGCAAGTTCACCGAGGCCATCGCCCCTTATGAACTGGAAACGGGCAGCGAGCACCCGGCCCGCGAGCGGGTGCATTCCTACGTGTTCTCGCAGATCACGGCCGGCCCGAGAGCAAATCTCATCACCAAGTTCATGATGCAGCTGATCGTGTACGTGACGTTCAGCATTCTGCCGATCGTCACGCTGCTCTATTTTCAGACTAAGTTCCTGCCCTATCACGACGTCACGATCACCTATTGGCATCGGATCGCCGTGATCCTCGGCTTCGTCATGCTGATCCTGCTCACGCCGCTGATGCAGAACAAGCGCGCGGTGCCGCGCCGCTGGAACATCAAATACGGGCCGCAGGCGGAAGCCTGGGAGGCCTCAGGCACGCAGGTGATCCTGGTGCTGATCCTCCTCCCGCTCGTTCTCGTGTTCAGCTGGCTGATCGCCACGGTGCCGAACGAATGGATCGACCGGCGTCTGGGGTTTGTCGCCCCGGCCAGCGTCGGCGTCGGCGCCCAGGAAGAGGCGAAGTTGTTGAACCCGCTGGTGCGCCGTCTCATCTACGACAACGTCACGAACGGCGACAACAGGACGTGGTGGCGGCGCTGGCTGTTGTCGTATCGCGTGCTCATCGTGGAGGACACCGATCTCAGCACGGGCGGCGAGGCGGGCGCGGTGCTGCGCGAACGCAATTTTCGCTTTGCCCTGCTCAACCGCTCCGATCTTCACCGCGCCGATCTGACCTGGGCCGATCTCCGCGCCACGCAAATGTGGAAGTCGCTCGCCAAGGGCAAGCTCAAGGATGCCCAGCTTCAGGGCGCTTTTCTGAAAGAGGCCCAGCTGCAGGGCGCGCAATTGCAGGCGGCCAAGCTGCAAGGCACCGATCTGAGCGGCGCTAGTCTTCAGGGCGCCGAATTGAATTTCGCCAATCTGCGCGGCGCCGACCTCCGAGGGGCGAAGCTTCAGGGCGCCGATCTGACCGGCGCCAACCTTCAGGGTGCCGATCTGAGCGGGGCGCAGCTTCAGGGCGCCAATCTCACAGGGGCCAAGCTACAGGGCGCGAACCTGGCATCGGCGGAGATTTGGCTCGCCAAATTCCCGCCCGACCTTGCCGGTCAATCGCCCGCGCCCTCAGGCCTTGCCGATCTCGGCATGTCGCCTCTGACGCCGGAGGCCAAGGCGCAATTGAAGCAGGACCTCAACGCCGGCATCACCGATCCCGCCTTGCTGGCGGTCGTGCTGTCCCGCCTCGATGGCATCCTGCGCGATGAGCCGCCACACTGGGACGGCGCGAATGACTGGACGGTCTTCGCCGGCACGGCCGAAGAACCGTCCGCCGTCGAGCTCGCCCGCTTTCATGCCGCTCTGGCTTGTAACGATAGCGAGGGCACGATCGCCAACCGCATGGCTACGCGCGCCAGAGAGATCGAAGCCGAGCGTTTGCGAGATGGCTATGCCCAGCCTTTCGCGCGCGCGCTGCTCGATGAGTCATGCAAGGGCGGGCAGGCCCTGACGGATGAGACGCGAGCCGCACTCAAGATTCTCATCGCCGCACCGGAGTGATAACACCGACGTCGCGGTCATCGTTCGAGGGTCGGCCGTCATCCTGAGGTAGCTCGGCCAGAGCCTGGTTCTCGCCGAGGATGCGTCCGTTCCCGACCTCAAAGGCACCTTGACTGGCCCCTTCAAGGCGCAGCGAGCAGGACCACAACGGCCTCTATCGCGGCAGTCTCGTGGCGCCCGACACGCTCGAGCTCATCTATCTCGAGGCCGGCTCCGCCAACGTCTACCGCGTGCGGCTGATGCGGCAGAAATAGCTAAGGCTTCAGCACGAGCGACAGGACGTTGCGGCCGGGCGGGTTACCCTCGCCGTCGGAGGCGTCCTCCTCGAACACTTCGAGATGCCCGATCTCCTGCGCCGGCACGCTATAGTCCACGGTGAACGAGAACGGGCCCTGCCCGTCGACGCCGCCACCTTGGGTATGGCCGCTCGCAAGCTCGGTGCCGTTGCGGCCGACAAGCTTCCAGTTCACTGTGCTCTCGAAGGTGCGGGAGCATCCCTTGACCGCAAACCCGCTCGTCACGCGATCGCCCACGCTCGGACTTGTGGTCATCACGAAGGCGGCGTCGTTGAGCGCCCCGTCTTCGTTAGCGCAATTGTCAGTTTCCGTACCGGGCCAGTCGCCCATCGCCAGCGCGGGTCCGGCAGGCATGAGCACCGCCAGCGCGAATAGCGCCGCCAGCGCGCCTTCATGCAGTTTCAGTGTCATAGCCCTCTCCTTCTCGTCTCAACGCATGAAGTATACGCCGGTGTGAGCAAGGGAGGGCATCTTTCCGCTCTCGATCGGCCTGTCGTAACGGAGTGCGGTGATTACTGGATCGCGGTCGAGCCGGGCGATGACAAGTATTTCGTAGAGAAAACGTGTCCTCAGGCGCGGACGGCGCTCCAGATGCCCGAGCAGACACCGGAGGGCCCGGTCCCGTTCCACTTCCCGCTGCCCTTCGCCCGCGTGAACCGGCCGATCCCTTCGGCCTTGCGCGGGCCGGCCATGCCATTCATCCGGGCTTGGCCGGAGCCGGACACGAGGCCGGCAATGTGGATCGGGCGCATCACGAATTTTCCGCTCGTCGAGGCGATCTTGCCGCCGCTGATGGCGAGGCCGACCTTGATGGTCCCGCAATGGCCGTTGGTCGTTACCAGGAACATGTTCCAGCTTCCGTCGAACGAGGCCGCAATTGCGGGCGGAGTGGAACAAAGGATTGCGAACGCGGTCAGAGCCAAGGCGCACATCCGATAGCCAATCATGGGAGTCCTCATCGTTGCGTTGTCCTGCTTGTCACTTCGAGCTGTCCTGGGCGGTGAAGCCACTCGTCCCGATTCGGAACATAGCGGTCAAAGCGCACGGACAAAACTCGTCCCCGCGGTTACACTACTATCCCCACATGATCCCGCCTATCCCCGCGATTGTCGCATCGTCGTGAAGGAGATGAAGATGAAAAGCGTGCTTGCTCTCGTCGCGCCCGATACGCTCGAGGTCGTCTATATCGAGGCCGGTTATGCCACCGCGTTCCGTGCCGAGCTCACACGAAGGGGAGTAGCTCCATGACCGACCAGGCGGTACTTATGGAAATCGAACGGACCATCCAGATCGTCGAGGACAATCTCCGCCAGCTTCAGGAGCAGGCCGCGGCCTTCTCCGGCGCGGCCGACGAGGAGCGCAACGCCGCCCGCATCGCCGATCAGGAGGCGAGGCTCGAAGCCCTGCTCAAGCAGCGCGCGGCGCTTCTCGGCAAGGATTAGCGGCCTTTTTTGATGCGCTACCGCTCCGCTACTTGACCTTTTTTGATGCGCTACCGCTTCGCTACTTGAGCGCCTAGGGGGGCGCGAAAACGGCCTGATCCCGCCCCGGCGGCCTGCCGGGCGCCCGAGATATCAATTGCCGGAATAGGCTTATTTGCAGACAATTCCGGCCGAATCGGGCATGCGTGATGGCCGGTGGAGATGCAGCCAAGGCCCGCTAGGCGGCCGAGGGCTCTCTTTCTCAGAGGGGATGAACGCATGATATCGAAATCCGAGCTTATTCAGAAGATCGCCGACGAGACCTCGCTGGCGAAGAAGGACGTGAAGTCCGTCCTCGAGAAGCTGATGGAAGTCGGCCACAAGGAGCTGAGGAAGGCCGGCGCGTTCGTGCTGCCGGGCTTCGCAAAGTTCGTCGTGGTCAAGAAGCCGGCTACTCCGGAGCGCAAGGGCATCAATCCCTTCACCAAGGAGCCGACCACCTTCCAGGCAAAGCCGGCCCGCAAGATTCTCAAGGCTCGTCCCGTGAAGGCGGCCAAAGACGCGGTCTGACGCAAGCCAAGTGGCGTAAATTATTCTCCGCCCCGCGGCGGCGGCTGGGGCGCGCCTACTTCTTCACCGGCGCGTAGAACACGCTGTCGATCTCGACGATGTCGTCGTCGTACAGGCGCTTCACCTCGACCATGGTGCGCGGTGGGTATGGTGGCCCGCCCCATAGCTCCTTCTGTGCCGCCTCCACCATCGGCGCGTAGCGCGGCAGGTCGCTGAGATAGACGGTGAGCCGCACGCAATCCTGGAGGCTCGCGCCCTCCGAGGCGGCGATCAGCTTGATATTCTCGAAGGCTTGGCGGATGCGGGCTTGCGGATCTTCGACCAATGTGTTGGTCGCCGGATCGACGCCCTGCATGCCGGCGACAAAGACGAAGTCCCCGGCCCTCGCCCCAAGGCTCCAGGTCCCTTCCGCATGAATGGCGCCTTCCGGGTCGAGCGTCCTGACGCCGTTCGGCGACTCCGCCCGCGTCGCCGCGCCGAGACACGCGGCGAAGATCAAGGCCGTCAGAAGAGCTAGCCGCCGCATGCTCGGAGGTCCTCCGACCGCTGCTTATCGGCTAGTTCGTGTTTGGCGGGATGGAAACGGCCGACGGCGCCTGGCAATCGTCATACGCGGGCGCGCCGTCATAGGTCAGGCATGCGGTCTTGGCGGCGTCGCTCGGACCGAGCGTCATCGGAAGATTTATATGCCCCACGGTGCAGCCTGCGAGCGCGACCGGCAGCAATGCAAACAGGAGCCACTTCAAGGCTATTCTCCCTCTATTTCGGGCTTACCAAACCGCCCATAGAGATAAGCCTGCCAAACTCGCTTTCAAGACCGCTCTCCCGCGGGAGCAGGACGGCCGGCCCACCATGATGGTGAGCGGTTACTTTCGGGCGAGCAGATAGAGGACGTCCCGGCCGATCCCGCTCACGACGAGCGCCTGGACAAGGAGTGCCGCTAGGGTACCCAAATTAGCGAAAGGGTCGGCGCCGACGACGACGATGCTGACCAGAATGAAAAACGCCGCATAGCCTACGGCCAACACCAGGCTCACCGCATAGAAGAGCCACCCGAACCAGTAAGCCATCAGAGAGTCATGCCGGGGTCCGTGGGCCTATCTCTTCACGGGCGCATAGAACGTGCTCTCAATCTCGACGATATCGTCGTCGAACAGGCGCTTTACCTCGATCATGGTGCGCGGCGGATAGGGCGGTCCGCCCCACAATTCGGCTTGCGCTTTCTCTACCATCGGCGCGTAGCGCGGCAGGTCGCTGAGATAGACGGTGAGACGCACGCAATCCTGGAGGCTCGCGCCCTCCGCTGCGGCGATCTGTTTGATATTCTGGAAAACCTGGCGGATACGGGCTTGCGGGTCTTCCACCACTGTGTGGGTCGCCGGATCGACGCCTTGCAGTCCGGTGACAAAGATGAAGTCCCCGGCCCTGACGCCAAGGCTCCAGGTGCCTTTCGACTGAATAGAGCCTAGGGGTTCGAGTGACTTAACGCCGTTTGGCGACTGAGCGTTCGCCGCGCCGAGACACGATGCGAGGATCAGGGCCGTCTGGAGACCAAACCGTCGCATTGGCCCCGCTGCTCCACGCTGATCGGCGGCTAGTTGTTATCTGGGGAGATGGAGACGGCGTTCGCGCCCTTACAGTCACCGTAAGCAGGCGCGCCTTCATAGGTGAGGCAGGCGGCCTTGTTGTCGCTCGGGCCGAGAGTCATGGGCAGGTTGAGCTGTCCTACGGGCACGGCGCAGCCCGCGAGCGCGACCGGCAGCAATGCGAACAGGAACCACTTCACGGCTGCTCTCCCTCTGTTTCGGGTTTACCGAAGCGCCCATAGAGATATGGCGGCCAAACCCACTTTCAAGAGGGTAGCCCCCCGCTCTCCTCCGGGAGCGGGAAAAGAACCTGATGCTGCTCTATCCTTAGCGAGGCGGCTAGGCGGTGATCTGCTTGAACACCTTCACGACGAGAAGCAGGATGACCGCCCCGAGGAAAGCGAGAAGAATGGCCCCAATCAGGCCGCCACCGAGCGTAAGCGCAATGCCAAGGGCGGGAAACAGGAAGGCCGCGATCAGCGCCCCCAGGATGCCGACGACTATGTCTCCGACCAGGCCGAAGCCTGTCCCCTGCACGACGACGCCGGCTAGCCAGCCCGCGATGCCTCCGACGATCAATGCGATGAGTATAGCTTCCAGCATGGTTTCCCCCCTTTGAGCTGAATGACCACCGCTCCTATAGCACGAGTCAGCAACGGGCTTCTCCCAGAGGAAGGGGCTTATCCCCGTTTCCCCGCTTTTCGGCCCGCCATTGCGACCTTAACGCGCCGGTACAGCCACTGGACTTTGAGCCCGCCGCCGGGCTAAATCGCGCCTTGCCAACGTTTATGTGGGAGGGTTCAAGCGTGATCAGAACGATTTTGGCGGGCTCGCTGCTCATGGCGGCCGCGCTTCTCTTTACCGGCCAGCCGGCCAAAGCCGAGTGGCTGTGCAGCGCGAACCAATGCGTCTGGGTCAACTACGATGTCAACGAGCCGGATTACGCCGTGGCCTGGGGCCCACCGGTCCGGCCGAGCTGCTTCTGGAAGCAAGGCTTCCTCGGCCGCTGGAAGATGATCTGCCCGTAGCCGACGTTTTGTCTGCGGATGGACTTACGCATTGCGCACGGTCCTTAGGGTCGTGCGCAATTTTTTGTGCAACATCCACGTCCGCAAAAAGGCGATAGTGTGGATCAGCTCGCGGCTGCCGCCGCGAGCTCCTGGTCCTTGGCGACGGCACGTTGCAGCGCGGGCCGCTGTTCCAGCCGCCCGACATAGGCCACGAATTCCGGCCGCTTCGGCAACAGGTCGAACATCATCCCCCAACGCAGCTGTGAGCCGACGATCACGTCGGCGGCGGTGAATTGCTCGCCCATGAGATAAGGCCCAGGCTCGACACCTTTGGCCACCACATCCATCACCGTGTCGAAATCGCCATAGCCGAGCATGCCGCGCCGCGGTTCTTCCTTGCGCGGGAAGGCGCGGTCGGTGACGGCTGGCTCGATGCAGCTCGGAGCATAGAACAGCCATTTCAGATAGACCCCACGGCTTGGGTCGCCGATCGGCACGCTGAGACCGGCTTTGGGGAACGCATCGGCGAGGTAGGTGCAAATCGCCGCCGCTTCGGTGATGACTGTATCGCCATGCTTGAGCGCGGGCACTTTGCCCATCGGGTTGACCGCGAGGTAATCGGGCGCCTTCTGCTCGCCGTTCATCAGGTTGAGCACACGGAGGTCATAGGGCTCGCCGACTTCCTCGAGCATCCAGCGGACGATCGACGAGCGCGACGGAGCGGCGTGATAAAGGGTCAGGCTAACCATGATGCACCTCCCGTTCGCGTCAGGGTCCCTCGCCTAGGCCGCTGGTGTGGCATCAACGTGATGCTCATGCGGCAAGGTTCAGCCTTCGCGGTTCGGCGTGCCGAGGATGTGGCTCTTCGGCGGCAACATCACCTGGTCGAAATCCTGCGTGAACATCGCCGCGGCGAAGAAGGCCACCGCGCGGAGCGTCTCCTTGCCGGTGTTCTCCAGATCGTGGCGCATGGGCGTCGGCAAAACGAACACGCTCCCCGGTCCCACCTCATGCGTCGAGCCGTCCTCCAGGTAAAGTTTGCCGGTCCCGGCGATGATATATTGCGTCTCCTCGGTGGCGTCGGTGTGCCAACCGAGCCGCTGGCCGGGCTCAATCTCATAGACGATGGTCGAGGACGCCGTGGCCCCGCTCCCGCCATAGACGGCGAAGGCCCCTGCCCAATGCACGGCCGGATCGGTTTCACCCCAAACCTCGGTGCGCTTGAGCTTGTCTGATGCAACGACCGAAATCTTGCCAAGCGATGTCGAACTCATATGCCGCTCCTTCTACTGGTTGCCGCCAACCCAAATTCCAGTAGCTTTTACCACGGGCGGCGCTCCGGCGCGGCATGATAGATGCTCCGTGCGACAAAGGATGCTTTGATGGCGGCAAAAGCGGGAAAACCTGGAAAGTGGTCGAAAGACGTGACCGAGCATTCCACCGCGCTCCGCCTCGAGAAGGGGGTGTTCACGCTTGACGATCCGACGAAAATCGCGGCATCGCTCAAGCGCTCGGCGGAAGCGAGCACGAAGCGCAAATCGGATCCCTACCGCTCGGCGATGTCGATGCTGACCTTCTACATCAACCGTGCCGGCAAGAGCCTGTCCGGAACCGACCGCGACCGGCTGGAACAGGCCAAGGACGAGCTGCGCAAGCTCTTCGGCCGTGAGCCGGCGAAATAAGCCCGCGTCTGCTTAGGCAAACGCCGGCAAGAGGGCGAGCACCGTCATCCGGCGGTCATGCCGTTACTTGACCAAGCAGGGCCGCGGGGCCGATCGCCCCGCGGGCAACAATCAGTGGCGTTGCGGCTCAGGCCTTGGCGTGCGCGCGGTTTTCTCCGGCCAGCAGACCGGCGACCTTCTCCGACACATAGCCGAACACCGCGCCGATGATCATCGACAGGATGATGGCGATCTCCGGATTGGCCAAGGAAGCCTCGGTCAATTTATCGGCGCCGTTGGTGAGCAAGGTCAGCGCCACGGTGGCGGCGAAGCCATAAACCTGCGCCGGGATATTGCTGAAGACCGAAACATTGGCGAGCAGCACCATCGCCGCCACGCCAATGCCCACGCAGATCGCGGCCCAGACCGGCACCCCGAGCCTGTCGCCAAGACCGCTTTTTAGCGCGAACCAAAGCGTAATCGCCGCGATGACGGCGCCGGCGGCCGTGCCGAGAATCGTCGATTGCAGGCCTCCCTCCTTGCCGCCCGAATGGAAGAAGCATCCCCAGGCGATGAAGGCAGCCCAAATAGCTAGCGTCCCGCCGAGCGGCCCGAGAAAGAGCCATGTGGCGATGGCGCCGAGCACGCCAACACTGATTGCAAGTGCGGTATTCAAGGACATCTCACCCCCCTTATTGCGAGAGCGGGCGGATGCGCCGTTAGTGCCGGCGGTCCACCGGCTCGATGAGCAGAAGCCTATCCTTTCGCAAGAACGATTCGGCTTCCGGTCACGGAGCATAGTTGATAATGCCCAAAACCTGAACAGAGATTCAGGGTTTTGCCCAATCTATAGCCAGGTATTCTCTGGTAACGCGCCGGTTCAAAGTTTCTGCTACCAGCTTGAAACACCAGTTTATTGCGGGCCTAGTAACCGTCATGGTGGCGAACGTTCATGTGATCGGGGGTGGCCTCGCCGGGAGCGAGGCGGCATGGCAGATCGCCCAAGCCGGCGTTTCTGTCGTGCTCCATGAAATGCGCCCGAAACGCCAGACCGAGGCCCATCAGACCGGGGCTTTCGCCGAGCTCGTCTGCTCCAATTCCTTCCGCTCGGACGAATGGGAGACCAATGCGGTCGGCCTCCTGCATGAGGAGATGCGCCGGGCCGGCTCGCTGATCATGCAAGCCGCCGACCGGCATAGCCTGCCTGCCGGCGGCGCCTTGGCCGTCGACCGCGACAAATTCGCCGTCGAAGTCACGCAGCGTCTCGAGAACCATCGCTTGATCACGATCGTCCGCGATGAGGTGAGCGGCCTGCCGCCCCCTTACTGGGACAACGTCATCGTGGCGACGGGTCCGCTCACCTCGCCCGCGCTCGCGCTCGCGATTCAAAACCTCACCGGCGAAGCGGAGCTCGCCTTCTTCGACGCCATAGCGCCGATCGTTTATCTGGACTCGCTGGACATGAATGTCTGCTGGTGCCAGTCGCGCTACGACAAAGCCGGGCCCAGCGGCGATGGCGCCGATTACATCAACTGCCCGCTCGACAAGGAGCAATACGAAACGTTCATCGATACGCTCCTCGCAGCAGAAAAGACCGCATTCAAACACTTCGAGGCAGACACGCCCTATTTCGAGGGGTGCCTCCCCATCGAGGTGATGGCCGAGCGCGGGCGCGAGACGCTTCGCTTCGGCCCGATGAAGCCTGTCGGCCTTACCAATCCGCATCGCCCCGGCGAGAAGCCCTACGCGGTAGTGCAGCTTCGCCAGGACAACGCGCTCGGCACGTTGTGGAACATGGTCGGCTTCCAGACCAAGCTCAAGCACGCCGAGCAGGTGCGCGTCTTCCGCACCATCCCCGGTCTCGAGCAGGCCGACTTCGCGCGGCTCGGCGGCCTTCACCGCAACACATTCTTGAACAGCCCGAAGCTTCTCGACGCGCATCTTCGCCTCAAGGCCGCGCCGCGTCTGCGCTTCGCCGGACAGATCACCGGCGTGGAAGGCTATGTCGAGTCGGCGGCGATCGGGCTTATCGCCGGAGGCTTCGCCGCGGCTGAACGGCTCGGGCTCGCGCTGTCGCCGCCGCCACGCACCACCGCATTGGGCGCCTTGCTGCATCACATCACCGGCGGGCATTTGCATGTCGACGGCGAAGGCGGGGCGCGCAGCTTCCAGCCCATGAACATCAATTTCGGCCTGTTCCCCCCTATCGCCACGCCGTCGGCCAAGCCGCGCAAAGGCGCACGAAGCGGCAAGTCCTTCGAGCGTAAACGCGCGCTCAGCGCCCGCGCGCTCGCCGATCTCGACCGCTGGCTGACCGGCCCGGTCTCGATGGCGGCCGAATAGGGCCGCGCTACGGCCAGCGCGCCATGCGCCACAGGCGGGTGAGCGGATTGATCTCGGCGATTTGATGCAGTGGATCGCGTCCGCTTTTGGCCAGCGCCGCAAGATAGGGCTCGACCAGGCTAAGAGGCCGGAAGGCCGTGCGTGTTGGCGCGTCGAACTCCGCCAGATGCCGCATGGCCTCATCCAAGGCGGCTTGCGCCTTCTGGCGCAGCTCTCCAAGCACTTGCTCGAGACCTTCGCTCGTCTCGCCGGCAAGGATGCGCTCGGGCGACGTGCCGTGGCGGCGAAGCATGTCGGCGGGAAGATAGACACGGCCCTTGGCGGCATGCACCGGCAATGCCCGCATCAATCCGGTAAGGCCGTAAGCCTGTCCCGCGGCCTCACAGGCCGGCTCAAGGGCCGGCCCCCGCGTGCCGACGATCTCTCCCGTCAAGGCGAACATGGTTCCGGCGGTGTCGCGGAGATAGGCTTCGAGCGCCAGCCAATCGGGCATGATCCGTTCGGCGATATCGAAATGACGCGCCCCGATGAGCGTCTCCACGCGTGTGGGCGAGAGCGCGCGGCGGCGCAGCGTTTCGCCGAAGGCGTCGGCGACGGGATGCCCCTTGGTATAATCTTCAATCGCCTCGCGCCACCATTGCAGCCTTATGAGGCCGAGGCCGGGTTCGCTCACCTGCTCGGCGATGCGGGCCAGCTCGACATTGAAGGCATAGAGAGCGAAGAGGTCGGCGCGCGCGTCAGGTAGCGCGAACAGAGCGGCAAGGCTGCGGTCGGGATCGCCGGCGCGGGCAATCTTCCGTACGGAACTCCGTCGCTCGGCCTCATGCAAGGCCTTGGCCTTTCCGCTCAGGCGCGCGCCGCAGCCTCTCCCCTGCCCTTGGCCGGCGCCGGCGCCATGCTGAAAGCATCGCGCTTCACGCCAAGGATCAGCTGCATCGGCGACGCCACGAAGATCGAGGAATAGGTGGTGATGACGATGCCGAAGATCATGGCGAGCGCAAAGCCGTAAATGGCCTCGCCCCCAAAAAACAAGAAAGGCAGCATGGCAAGAAAAGTCGTGACGTGGGTCAGCACCGACCGCGACAGCGTCTCATTGATGGACAGATCGAGGAGCTCGACCAGCGGCATGCGTTTGTACTTACGCAAATTCTCACGCACGCGATCGAAGATCACCACCTTGTCGTTCAACGAATAGCCGATGATGGTGAGGATGGCGGCGATGCTCGACACATTGAACTCGAGTTGTAGGATGGCATAGAGGCCGATCGTGGCCGTAATATCGTGCACCAGCGAGGCGATAGCCGCCACACCGAACTGCCACTCGAAGCGGAACCACACATAGATCAGGATTCCCATCATGGCCACGACCACTGCAAGTATGCCGCTGGCGATCAATTCACCGGAGATGGTCGGCCCGACAATTTCCACACGGCGGTACTCCACCTCCTCGCCGAGCGCTTCCTTCACTTTGGCGATGGATTGCTGCTGCTCCTGCTCGGTCGGCTGGGAGGCGATGCGAATGAGTACCGCGTTCGGTGCACCGAATTCCTGGATCTGCACCTCGCCGATGCCGAGACGGCCAATCTTGCCACGGATCCCGGCAAGGTCGGCCGGACTCTGCTTGGTCTGGATCTCGATCAGAGTGCCGCCCTGGAAGTCGATGCCCATGTTGAGGCCCACGGTCCAGATGAGCAGGAGCGGACCCACGGTTAGCAAGGCGGACACGATCCAAGTGATGGTCCGGTAGCCGACAAAATCGATCTTGGTGTCTGGCGGGATAAACTGAATGCCATGAAACATGCGGCTATCCTTAAATCGGTAGGGCCTGGGGACGCACCCAGCGCAGCCAATAGGCGATCATCAGGCGCGTGACGATCACGGCGGTGAACATCGAGGCGATGATGCCGATGGTGAGCGTGATGGCAAACCCGCGCACCGGACCCGAGCCCATCCAGAACAGGACGAGCACTGCGATCAGTGTCGTCACATTGGAATCGATGATGGTCGTGAGAGCTCGTGTATAGCCCGCTTCGACCGCAGCGAATGGCGACTTGCCAGATCTGACCTCCTCGCGGATACGCTCGTTGATCAGCACGTTGGCGTCGACGGCAATGCCAATGACGAGCACAATACCGGCGATGCCGGGAAGCGTGAGCGTCGCACCCATGAGAGAGAGGACGGCGAAGATGAGCGCAACGTTGATGATCAAAGCAAGATTGGCGAACAGGCCGAACAGGCCGTATGCCACAAACATGAAGATCACTACCAGCCCTAACCCCCAATAGGCAGCCATCTTGCCGGATTCGATCGAGTCGGCGCCGAGGCTCGCGCCAACCGTACGCTCCTCGATGACGGTAAGCTTTGCCGGCAGTGCGCCAGAGCGGAGCAGCACGGAAAGGTCGTTGGCCTCCTGCACGCTGAAATTGCCGCTGATCTGGCCGGTGCCGCCCAGGATCGGCTCGCGAATGACCGGCGCGGAGATGACCTTGTTGTCGAGGATGATGGCGAAGGGCAGCCCGACATTCTCCTGGGTCACCCTACCGAAGCGCTTGGCGCCGGCGGCGTCGAAGCGGAAGGTGACTACCGGCTCGCCGGTCTGCCCGTCGAAGCCCGGTTGAGCATCGACCAGATTTTGCCCGCTTACCAGTACCTGCTCCTTGAGCACGTAGGGAACGGGCGGGTCGTCGGATGAGTAGATCAGCTCGTCGCCGGGTGGCACCTGCTTGGTCTCCGCCACTTGCAGAGCATCGGCAGAGGGATCGACCATCTTGAATTCGAGCTTGCCGGTCTCGCCGATGAGATTCTTCAAGCGTTCGACGTCCGATACGCCGGGGACCTGTACGAGGACGCGGCTGCGCCCTTCGCGCTGGATGCTGGGCTCCGTGGTGCCCATGGCATCGACGCGCCGCCTGATCGTCTCGATCGAAGCCTGGATGGCCGAAGTCATGCGGTGGATCAGGCCGGGATCGGTGACGGTGAGCTTGACCCCGTCGCTGCCCTGGCGCTCGACTTCGAGATCGTTGCCGGCGAAGCCCCCGAACACGTCGGCGCCCACGGGAACCGCGAGCTTCTTCAGCTCCTCAAAGGCCTTGTCAATGTCGCCCCCTTCGCGAATTTTCACCGACACGCTGCGCGTGGCGACATTCTGCACGAGGTCGGTGTAGCCGATGCGGCTGCGGCGGAGCGCCTCGCGCACGTCGCCGCGAATAGTGTTTAGCCAATCCTCGATCAACTCCTTCTCGTCGAGCTGATAGAGAAGATGGGCGCCGCCTTGCAGGTCGAGGCCGAGATTGACCTGCTTATGGGGCAGCCAACTCGGCATGCGCTCCATGGCCGCGGTGGGGAAGAGGTTGGGAAGCGCATAAAGGAGTCCGAGGATGACCACGGCGGACACCAAGATCAGCTTCCATCTTTGGAAATGCAGCATTGCCGCTTCTTACGACTCCGGATCAGGCCAATGGACGGTGGAAAATAGACGGTAATGAACTCATCAGGAAGCCGCCTTGGCCTTGCCGGCCGGGGTGCCCTCCCCCTTGCCTCGCACCTCGGAGATGGTTGAGCGAAGGACCTTGATCTTTACATTGTCGGCAATCTCGACCTGAAGCTCGTGGTCGTCGACCTTGGCTACCTTGCCGACGATGCCGCCGGCGGTCACCACGGTATCGCCGCGGCGGACGGAGGCGACCATGTCCCGGTGGTCCTTCAGCCGCCTTTGCTGCGGGCGGATCATCAGGAAGTACATGATGCCGATGATGAGTATGGTCGGGACGAGCAGGCTGCTGAACATGTCGAGGGCGCCTGGGGCGGCCTGAGCATAGGCGAATCCGGTCATTGCTCCTGTCCTTTGCTTGGCTTAAGGATGGCCACCCTCGGCCCATGAGGCCCTAATTGTCTGCCGGCCCGGGCAGTTATGCGCGAAGGCGCCGCGACTATAGCCGCCCCCGTGGCCTTTGCAACCGGGCCAGATATGAACTTTTACGAGCCGATTTCAGGCATTATCGAGCGAATTGCCAGGGCTCTCGAGCGTCTCGGCCCGCGTCCTATCGACACCCCGGATTTCGATTCGGGCGACGCCTTTGTCTGGCATGCAGACAGCGAGAGCTTTCAGCCCGTGCGTAGCTACGCCGAGCATTACCGGCTCGATGCGTCGGAGGATCAGCTTGGTAGAGAGGCGCTGGAATGGGCGCGTGGGCGGGGCAGCCGCTCTGGCCGCGTCGCCTGGCAATACATTCAGGATCTCGCCGGCCGCCTCGGCAAACCGCTTTAGCTAGTCGCTCGCGGCGGTCGCGCTGCTCATATATTTCGTCGGATCGACGGGACGCGAGCCTTTGCGCAGCTCGAAATGCACCTGCGGCTGGCTGACCGAGCCGGATGCGCCCGCCTTGGCGATCACCTGGCCACGGCGCACCTTGTCGCCCCGCTTGACCAGCAACTCCTCGTTATGCGCGTAGGCCGACACCCAATTATTGGCGTGGCGGATCAGCACGAGATTGCCGTAGCCCTTCAGCTCGTTGCCGGAATAGGCGACCACGCCGTTCTCCGCCGCCATCACCGAGGTGCCTTGCGGCACGGAGACATTGATGCCGTCGTTGTGGCTGCCGTCCGGCCTGGTGCCAAAGCCCGAGATGATGCGGCCCTTGACCGGCCAGCGGAAGCTGTTGCCCGACATGGGATCGGGCGACGGCAATTGATCGACACGGGCGAGCTGGCTTTGCTCACCGGTAACCTCTGGCGAGGCGTTGGCTGTTTCGGCTGAGGGTGAAGCGCCCGGCGCTTGGATGGTCGTGGTCTTGACCGTGCGCACTGAAGGCGACTCTGCCGACGCGGACTGCCCCGCGGCTCCGTCCGTGGACGGGACCACCAGCATCTGCCCGATCTGGAGCTGATGCGGCCTGACATTGTTGCGGTCGGCCAGGGCCTTGGGACTGACGCCGAGCTTCTGGGAAATGGAATTCAGCGTGTCACCCGGCTCGACCTTGTAGGTGTTCTCTCCTGGGGCAACAGCCACGGGCGTTGACGGCGCGGCCTGCGGCGCAGGCTTCGCGGCCCCGGTGGGAATGAACAGCTCCTGGCCGGCATCGAGGCGCTGATCGGGTAGATCGTTGGCGCTGACGATCGCCTCGACCGGCACGGCGTAACGCTGCGACAGGGTGGCGAGCGTATCGCCCTGGCCGACGGTGACGCGGAAGCCGGCCCCTTGCGGTTTTGGCGCGCGCATCGCGGTGGGCTCCGGGAGTGGCGCCCTCGCCTCGCCATAGGCTTGCGGCTTTGACGGCACGGCCTGAGGCGGGGTGTAGGCGGCAGGTGTCACGCGCGGGGTATAGGCCGACGGCGGCGGCAGAGTGCTGCGCGCGACCTGCCCGCCCGGCGCTGGGTTGTTCGCCCCGTACTGGTGATAGCGGTCCGAGCTGTAGACCGTCTCGGAAGGCACCGGCAGCGCCGCGGTCGTGGTCAAGTCGGCGTTGCTGCTATTGCTGCTGCCGGCGAGGCCAAGCGCCGGGTAATCGAAGCGCGACGAGTTCGAGCAGCCCGCCACGGCAAAGGCAAAGCCCACCGCTACGAGAACCCCCCAAGCGCCTCGGCCATACTGCGAAAACGCGGCCAGTCGCATACTCGTACGCCCCTCGAAACTCGAAAGGCCAGTAAAGCGCGCCAGCCGTTAACAAGGTCTTAGCCCCGGTGCGCGGGGCGGAAGGCCTGGGATGGCGGCTAATCGCGCTTCACCCGGCCATGCACCAGCGGCACGAAGCGCACCGGCAGCAAGGGCGTTTCGGCGAGCCCCTCCTCCGTCTTGTCGATCAGCACGAGCTGCTGGGAATCGCGCGACTCCCCGAGCGGGACGATCATGCGACCGCCGATCTTGAGCTGATCGATCAGGGCCTGGGGAGGCTCGGCCGCCGCCGCCGTGACGATGATGCGATCGAACGGCGCCTGCGGCGGCCAGCCGAGCCAGCCGTCGCCGATAATGGTGGTGATGTTGGTGATGCCGAGCTTGGCGAAGCGCCGCTCCGCCGTCTTCTGCAATTCCCGCCAGCGCTCCACCGTGTAGACCCGGCGGCAGAGATGCGACAGCACCGCCGCCTGGTAGCCGGAGCCGGTGCCGATCTCCAGCACCTTGTGGCGGTCGTCCAGCTCCAGCTTCTCGGTCATCAAGGCGACGACGTAAGGCTGCGAGATGGTCTGCCCGCATTCGATGGGCAGCGCGATGTCCTGATAGGCATGCTCGGAGAAGGCCTCGTCCACGAACAGCTCGCGCGGCACGCGCTCGATGGCGCGCAGCACCCGGTTGTCGCGGATGCCGCGCCGCCTGAGCTGCATGATGAGACCGATCTGGTCTTGCGCGCTGGCCATGAGGAGCCCGCCCTCGGAAACGGTGGTCAGTATCCGCCGATTCTCTTCGTCTTTCACTTATCGTCATGCCCGGGCGAAGTCCCGGGCATCCAATAGGGCATCGGCCACCGCCCAATTGGATTGCCGGGACAAGCCCGGCAATGACGAGAAGACTGGCGATAGGGCGAAGCCAAGGCTCACCGCGGCGCATCGATCTTGGCGAGACCGCCCATGTAAGGGACCAGCGCGGCAGGAATGCGGATCGAGCCGTCTTCCTCCTGGTAGTTCTCCAGGACCGCGATCAACGCGCGCCCCACCGCCACGCCCGAGCCGTTCAGGGTATGCACGAAGCGCGGCTGCTTGGCGTCCTTGGGCCGGTAGCGGGCGTTCATGCGCCGGGCCTGGAAGTCGCCGCAATTGGAGCAGGACGAGATCTCGCGATATTCCCCCTGCCCCGGCAGCCACACCTCGATGTCGTAGGTCTTGTTGGCGGCAAAGCCCATGTCGCCGGTCGAGAGCGTCACCACGCGATAGGGAATTTCGAGTCTTTTCAAGACCTCTTCGGCGGCGGCGGTCATGCGCTCATGCTCTTTGGCCGACTGCTCCGGCGTGACGATGGACACCAGCTCCACCTTGGAGAACTGATGCTGGCGGATCATGCCGCGCGTGTCTTTTCCCGCCGCGCCGGCCTCGGCGCGGAAGCATGGCGTCCACGCGGTGACGCGGATGGGAAGCTTAACTTCGTCGGTGATGTCCTCGCGCACGAGATTGGTCAGCGGCACCTCGGCTGTGGGGATAAGCCAAAGGTCCAGATAACGTTTCGCCGCCTCGACGGCGAGCTCCTTAAAATAGTCGTCCCGTGGCACGCCCTCTTCATCCGTAAGATGTTTTGTCCAAGGCCCCAATCTTTCAACCAGGAGATCACGCATCTTCCGCGCGTCAATTCCCTTGATCGTTTTTCCAGCAATCAATGGGGGTTGCTCGGCAAAGACATCTTCAATCACGGGCTTAAGTTGGAGGAGTAAATCCTCGACGATCCCCGATCGCCCTGTCCGAAATTGATCGTCGGCGAATTTAGGTAGTTGGGCGGTGCCGAACATGGTGTCGTCGCGCACAAGCAGCGGTGGGTTGATCTCGGTGTAGCCGTGCTCACTTGTATGCAGATCGAGCATGAACTGGGCGAGAGCGCGTTCGAGCCGCGCCAGCGCGCCTTTGAGCACCACGAAGCGCGCGCCTGAGAGTTTCGCCGCTATCTCGAAATCCATCAGTCCGAGCGCTTCGCCGAGCTCGAAATGCTGCTTGGGCTCGAACTTGAATTTCGGCCTCTTGCCGATTTCGCGCAGCACGACATTGGACTCGGCATCAGGTCCGACCGGAACGTCGGCGGCGGGAATGTTGGGAATCTCAGAAAGCTTCTTGTGGAACTCGGCTTCGACCTCGCGCTCTTTGTCCTCGCCTTCCTGGATCGCGGTCTTGAGCTGGGCCACCTCCTCTTTGAGGGTTTCGGCCCAATCGTCATTGCCGCCGGTCTTGGCCTTGCCGATCTCCTTGGAGACAGCGTTGCGGCGGGCCTGCGCCTCCTGCAATTTCTGAATCGTTTCGCGGCGTTGCTCGTCGAGGCTCAGGATTTGAGTCAATGTCCCCGTGGGATTGTCGAAGCCGCGATCCTCCAGCCCTTTGACGAAGGCCTCCTGGTTGTCGCGTATCCATTTGATGTCGAGCACGGGCTTTCCTGTCTAAGCGACTCGTCGTGACGTTTCGTATAGGGCCCCGCCCCTTAATTGTCATCGCCCGGCTGCAATCGCCATTTTTCTTCGTCATGGCCGGGCCCTGTCCCGGCCATCCAATCGTGACTCTGCCGGAAGCCGCCGCACTGCCCTATTGGGTGCCCGGAACAAGTCCGGGCATGACGCCCAAGGGTAGGCAAGCCTGATCGTTGCCGCGATGCGGTTTCCGCATCCGGGGTTTGCTCTCTCCCCCTCCGGACATGAAGGGGGGACGGCGCGCCGAAAGACGCAATCCGTAAATGGTACGCATCCTTCGGCAGGATGCGGCGCCTCTCGGCGCGCCGAT
>JBBDYM010000030.1:109008-129170 GCA_040901485.1 Methyloceanibacter sp. | reverse complement strand
AGCTTGCCGCTCAGGTCGCCGAGCATTTCGAAATCCTCGGCAAGAACCATAAGCTCACCGTGGCGCTCCTGATCGGCGGCGTGTCCTATGACGACCAGAACCGCAAGCTCGATCGCGGCGCCGACGTGGTGATCGCCACCCCGGGACGGCTGCTCGATCATATCGAGCGCGGCAAGCTGCTGCTCAACGGCATCGAAATCCTGGTGGTCGACGAAGCCGACCGCATGCTCGACATGGGCTTCATCCCCGACATCGAGCGTATCTGCAAACTCCTGCCCTTCACGCGGCAAACCTTGTTCTTCTCGGCGACCATGCCACCCGAAATCAAACGCCTCGCCGACAAATTCCTGCATAGCCCTGAGCGTGTCGAGGTCGCCCCCCAGGCCACCGCCGCCGCCACCATCGTGCAACGGCTGAAGAAGGCGCCCGACGATGCCGCCGGCAAGCGCGAGGCGCTTCGGTCGCTGATGCGCGAGATCGACGTCAAGAACGCCATCATCTTCTGCAACCGCAAGAAGGACGTCGGTATCGTCTACCGCTCGCTCCAGCGCCACGGTTTCAGTGTCGGCGCCCTGCACGGGGATTTGGACCAGCATCAGCGCACGGCGACGCTCGACGCCTTCCGCAACGGCACCATCGCCTTTCTTGCCGCCAGCGACGTGGCGGCGCGCGGGCTCGACATCCCCGACGTCAGCCACATCTTCAATTACGACGTGCCGATCCACCCTGAGGATTACATCCACCGCATCGGCCGCACGGGACGCGCGGGCCGCGAGGGCTTCGCCGCCATGCTGGTGACACCCAAAGACTTCAAGGCGCTCAAGGCCATCGAGAAGATGCTCAAGCAGGAGATCCCGTGGATCGACGGGGCGACGGCCCCGGCTGAGACGAGTGAAGCCTCCGAGGGCCGGGCGAACGGCAATGGCAATGGCCGGAATCGCCGCGGCGGACGTTCAAGGCGCCATAAAGGGCCTCCCGGCAAAAGCAACCAGGTCACGCATCCCCACCGAAACGCCGGCAACGGCAATGACGCCACGAAGCGGGAGGATCATCGCCACGATGCGCGGCACAGCCAGCACAAGCATCACGGCGAGCGCAAAGAGGCGCAACGCCCCGCCGCCCATTCCGCTCCGGCTCCGGTCGAACGGCCCGCAAGACCGGCAGCTCAGCCGGCATCCTCGAAGGGGCAGCAAGGCATGGGGGATCACGTCCCCGCCTTCATGATGCGCCCGGTGCGCATCACTTAGAGACTTCGTCTCTCCCGTTTCCTATCCAGACTTGCAGCAAACTCCATCCCTCCCCTTGATGGGGAGGGCGGCACGCCGCGACTTGGCATAGACAAGTCGCCTTTGGCGTGCCGGGTGAGGTGACCGCCTACGACGAGCCCCCCACCCGGCTTGCTTCGCAAGCCGACCTCCCCACGAGGGGGAGGTATTTAAGAGGTTACTCTTCGGTAGCGGCGGGCTTGAGCGAGACGGACTCGCCGCAGCCGCAGGCGGATGTCTGGTTCGGGTTGTTGAACACGAAGCCCGAGCGCATCCGGTCGCTCTTGTAATCCATCTCGGTGCCGAGCAGGAACATGACTGCGGTCGGGTCGATCAGGAGCTTGACCCCCTTGTCCTCGATCACCTCGTCATGCGGGCCGCGCGCTTGCGCGTAAGTCATGGTGTATTCCATGCCGGCGCAGCCGCCGTTCTTCACGCCGATGCGTACGCCTTCAATGCCCTTGCCGGACGCGGCGGCAAGCGCGCGCAGGCGCTCGGCGGCGGCATCGGTCAGGGTCAGCATTTGCGGACGGGTTTGGATCGTCATGGCCTGAAGGTGGGGCAAATTACGCGGGCATTCAAGGGCCGCACTTTAGAACATATTTAGTTCGAGCTTGGCTTCGTCGCTCATGCGGCTCATGTCCCAGGGCGGATCGAAGGTGAGCTTGACCTTCACCTGGCCCACGCCCGGCACCGAGGAAACGGCGTTCTCAACCCAGCCGGGCATGTCGCCGGCGACCGGACAGCCGGGCGCGGTCAAGGTCATGTCCACCTCGATATTGCGGTTGTCGTCCACCTCTAGCCGGTAGATCAGGCCGAGCTCGTAGATGTCGACGGGGATCTCGGGGTCGTAAACGGTCTTGAGCGCGGCGACCAGGTCGGCGTGCAGGCGCTCGAGCTCCTCAGGCGGAATGGCCGAAGCCGCCGATCCGTCCTCGCCGCCGGTCGCGCCGACACAAGCCTTGATCTCGTCGGGCTCGCTGGCAGGCGTAGCGGCGCCCTGCACGGCCTCGTTCTTTTCAGGAGTCTTTTCAGTCGTTTTTGTCATTGCTCTTCATCTTCCACATGATCCTATCGGAAAACCGGTTCCCACTTTTCCGGATCATGCTCATGCGAACATCTCACGCGCTTTCTTGAGCGCCTCGACCAGCCGGTCGACCTCTTCCAGCGTATTATACATGGCGAAGGAAGCCCGGCATGTCGAGGTCACCCCGTAACGCGCCAAAAGCGGCTCGGCGCAATGGGTTCCTGCCCTGACCGCCACCCCGCAGCGGTCGAGAATGGTGCTCACGTCATGGGGATGGGTGCCCTCGACATTAAAAGAGATGATGCTGCCTTTGCCCTTGGCTTGGCCGAAAATGCGCAGCCAGTTCAACTCGGACAGGCGCTCGTTGGCATAGGCGAGCAGCCTATCCTCATGCGCCTTGATGCGTGTGCGGCCGACGCTCTCGACATAATCGATGGCAGCACCAAGCCCGATGGCCTGCACGATGGCCGGCGTGCCCGCCTCGAATCTATGCGGCGGCTTGGCGTAGGTGATCTCGTCGCGCGTCACATAACCGATCATCTCGCCGCCGCCCTGGTAAGGCGGCATCTCTTCCAGATGCTCCTTCTTGCCGTAGAGCACGCCGATGCCGGTCGGGCCGTACAGCTTGTGCCCGGTAAACGCGTAGAAATCGACATCGAGGTCCTGCACATCGACGGGGAGATGCACGGCCCCTTGCGCGCCGTCGATCAGCACTGGAATGCCGCGCGCATGCGCGATGCGCGCCACCTCTTTCACCGGTACGACGGTGCCGAGCACGTTCGACATGTGGGTGATGGCGATCATCTTGGTACGCGGGGTGATCAGGCGCTCGAAATCGTCGAGCGAAAACTCGCCCTCCTCGGACACCGGCGCCCATTTCAGCACCGCGCCCTGCCGCTCGCGGATGAAATGCCAGGGCACGATGTTGGAGTGGTGCTCCATGATGGTAAGCAGGATTTCGTCGCCGGCGCCGATGCGGGGCCGGCCGAAGGATGAGGCCACCAGGTTGATCGCCTCGGTGGCGTTACGGGTGAAGATGATCTCCTCGTCCGACCGCGCATTGATGAAGCCACGCACCGTCTCGCGCGCCTTCTCGAAATTGGCGGTCGAGAGATTGCTCAGATAATGCAGGCCGCGATGGACGTTGGCGTATTCCTCGGCATAAGCGCGCTGGATGGTGTCGAGCACCCCCCGCGGTTTCTGCGCCGAGGCGCCGTTGTCGAGATAGACGAGCGGCTTGCCGTGGATCTTCTGAGACAGGATCGGAAAGTCGGCGCGGATGGCCTCAACGTCGAAGGACGACTGCACCGCTTTGAGGTCCTTGGCCGGGGGTGTCAGGACGGTCATCACCCGCTCTCAGTCGAAGCGGACGCCGAGCCACTCGGCGGAAGAAGCGGCAAAGGCATCGCGCAGAGCCTCGTTGTCGACCTGTTCGAAAGCCTCGCCGACAAAGGCCTGGATCAGCAGCGCGCGGGCCTCCGACTCCGGAATGCCGCGGGCTTCGAGATAGAACAGCAAATCCTCGTCGATCTGGCCGGAGGTGGCGCCGTGGCCGCAGACCACGTCGTCGGCGAAGATCTCAAGCTCTGGCTTTGAATCGAACTCGGCCGTCTCCGACAGGAGCAGCGCGTTCGCCATCTGCTTGCCGTCGGTCTTCTGCGCGCCGGGCGCGACGACAATCTTGCCCTGGAACACGCCGCGCGCCTCGTCGTCGAGCACCACCTTGAACAGCTCGCGGCTGGTGCAGCGCGGCACGGCGTGCTCGACCAGGAGGGTGGTGTCGCAATGCTGCCGTCCGCGCAAGAGGAACGCGCCGGAGACATCGAGGGCCGAGCCTTCGCCGGCGAAACGGGCATAGATCTGATTGCGCGCCAAAGCCCCGCCGGTCGAGACCTGAAAGGCGTTATAGCGGGCGTCAGTCCCGATCTTTACCAGCCAGGTTGAGAGATGCAGCGCGTCATCCCCTTCACGCTGGAGCTTGACGTGGTCGATGGCCGCCTTGTCGCCCACCAGGATTTCGGTCACGGCGTTTCGCTGCAAGCCTTTCAGTCCGAGGCTGCCGTAGCTTTCCAGCACCATGGCCGCGCTGCCCTGTTCGGCGACTACGACATTGCGGGTGAAGGTCGAAGCAGGCTCGCCCTTGCCGTCGAGTTGGATGACATGAATTGGCTTATCGAGCGTAACGTCCTTGCCGAGACGTAAGGCGACGCCGCCGCTCATCAGCGCGGTGTTGAGCGCGAGCACCGGGTCGTCGTCGCGCGGATTGACCTCGCCCAAGGCCTGCTTGAGCCATGCAGGTGGCTTCTCCAAAGCTTGCGCCAAAGACACCACCTCGACGCCGGCAGCCTTCAGTCCAGCGATGTCGGACAGGTCGGCCCGAAGCTCGCCCTCGGCCATGACCAGCCGGTAGGCGGGAAGCATCGCCACCCTCGCACCCAGCGCCGTCTTTATATCCGTGGCCTCGATCGGTAGCCCGGTCACGCGCAGCAGCGGATAAGCCTCGGTCAGACGTGCGCGGAGGTCGGTATATTTCCACACCTCGATGCGGCGGTGCGGCAGGCCGAGACGGCCATAGGCCTCGATGGCCTTGCGGCGCAGTTCCGACACCCACGCATTGCGCGCGCCAGGAAGCGCCTTCTCGGCGCTCGTGAAGAGGTCGAGAAGCTCCTGCTCGGCTTTGGTCCTGAATTGCTGGACTGGCAGGTCCATGATCGGCGCTTCCCCTTACGCGGCCTGACCGCCAAATTCGGCGTAACCGGATTCTTCGAGTTCGAGCGCGAGCTCAGGCCCGCCAGAGCGCGTCACGCGCCCGTCGGACAGCACATACACGCGGTCGGGCACGATGTAATCGAGCAGCCGCTGATAGTGGGTGATGACCAGCATGGAGCGCTCAGGCGAGCGCAGCGCATTCACGCCTTCCGCGACGATGCGCACGGCATCGATGTCGAGGCCGGAATCGGTCTCGTCGAGCACGCAGAGCGACGGCTCAAGCAGGGCCATCTGTAGGATTTCATTACGCTTTTTCTCGCCGCCGGAGAAGCCCACATTGAGTGGGCGCTTCAGCATCTCGGGGTCGATCTTGAGCGCCTTGGCCTTCTTGCGCACGAAGCGCAGGAAGTCCGGCGTGGAGAGTTCTTCCTCACCGCGCGCCTTGCGCACCGCGTTCACCGCCGTGCGCAGGAAAGTCATGGTGGCGACGCCGGGAATCTCCACAGGGTACTGGAACGCCAGGAACACGCCGGCTACGGCGCGCTCGGCAGGGTCCATTGCGAGCAAATCCTCGCCGTTCCAGGTAACTGTGCCGGCAGTGACCTCGTAGTCTTGCTTGCCGGCAAGCACATAAGCGAGCGTCGACTTGCCGGAGCCGTTCGGCCCCATGACGGCATGCACCTCGCCCGCGGGCAAGGTCAGGTCGAGACCTTTCAGGATCTCGCGGCCATCGACATTGACGTGCAAATTCTTGATCTCAAGCATTACAACTTCTTTCCAACCGTCTGATGCCGGCTCTGTTTCCGGCGCTGCAACTCTTGTGCGCCTTCACTTTCATAGTCTCCAACCGGGCGGACCCGGTCCGGGAAGGCCTCGTCCAGGGATTTGCGGTATCTCAAGCAGCCGGCGAGGAATTCGGGCCATGGCGGTACCACCGGCAACGGGTCGGTCTTATCCGGCAGGAGCCCCCAAAGCTGGGGGTGATGCCAGCACAGGTCGTGGCCGCTCGAATCACGATGCTCCCGAATGGCTGCGCGCAGCCGTTTGACCTCCTCGACGAGCTGGTCGCGGGACATTGGACGCAGATCGTCGTCAAGGCGTGCCGTGCTACCCAACACTGCCCTCCAGGCTGATGCTGATCAGCTTCTGCGTCTCGGCCATGAACTCCATGGGCAAATGCTGGAGCACGTCGCGCACGAAGCCGTTGACGATCAGCGCCACGGCCTCCTCCGCCGAGAGCCCACGCGAGAGGCAATAGAACAGCTGGTCGTCGGAGATCTTCGAGGTGGTGGCCTCGTGCTCGAAGGTCGCGGACGCGTTCTTGGCCTCGATATAGGGCACGGTATGCGCGCCGCATTTGTCACCAATCAGCAGCGAATCGCAGCAGGTGAAGTTCCGCGCATTGGCCGCGCGGCGATGCGCCGAGACCAGACCGCGATAGGTGTTGTTGGAGTGCCCGGCGGCGATGCCCTTGGAGATGATGCGGCTCGATGTGTCACGCCCGAGATGGATCATCTTGGTGCCGGAGTCGATCTGCTGATAGCCGTTGGAGATGGCGATCGAGTAGAACTCGCCGCGGCTGCCGTCGCCACGCAGGATGCAGCTCGGGTATTTCCAGGTGATGGCCGAGCCGGTCTCCACCTGCGTCCAGGAGATCTTGGAGCGCGCGCCCCGGCAATCACCGCGTTTGGTGACGAAATTGTAGACGCCGCCTCTGCCGGCCTTGTCGCCCGGGTACCAATTCTGCACCGTCGAGTACTTGATCTCGGCGTCGTCGAGCGCCACCAGCTCGACCACGGCGGCGTGCAGCTGGTTCTCGTCGCGCATCGGCGCGGTGCAGCCTTCGAGGTAGCTGACATAAGAGCCCTTGTCGGCGATGATCAGCGTCCGCTCGAACTGGCCGGTCTGCTCCGCATTGATGCGGAAATAGGTGGAAAGCTCCATCGGGCAGCGGACGCCGGGCGGCACATAAACGAACGAGCCGTCGGAGAACACCGCCGAGTTGAGCGTGGCGTAGAAATTGTCGGTGATCGGCACCACCGAGCCGAGATACTTCCGCACCAGCTCGGGATGGGTCTTCACCGCCTCGGACACCGAGGAGAAGATCACGCCGGCCTTGGCCAGCTCTTCCTTGAAGGTGGTGACCACGGAAACGGAGTCGAACACGGCGTCGACCGCCACGCGCGACTCTTTAACGCCGGCGAGCAGCTTCTGCTCTTTGAGCGGGATGCCGAGCTTAGCGTAATACGCGAGCAGCTCGGGATCGACCTCGGCGAGACTCTTAGGCCCCTCGGTGCTCTTGGGCGCGGAATAGTAATAGAGGTCCTGGAAGTCAATCTTTGGATAATGGACGTTGGCCCAAGTCGGCTCGTGCATGGTCAGCCAGCGCCGATAAGCCTCGAGCCGCCATTCGAGCAGCCACTCGGGCTCGCCCTTCTTGGCCGAGATGAAGCGGACGATCTCCTCGCTCAGGCCCTTGGGGGCCTTGACCGACTCGATATCGGTCGAGAAGCCGTATTTATATTTATCGACGTCGATCTCGCGGACGCGGGCGACGGTCTCTTGCACTGCAGGCATGCTGCTTCTCCAAAAATCTCTTTAGTTTACGGCGGTTATGCCGCCGCCTTCCTTCCCTGCTTCAACCGCTTGATAAGCGCGCCGAAGGCCTGAAGGAAGATTTCGATATCGTCACGCCTGGTCGCAAAACCAAGGCTTATTCTGATCGCGCCTTGCGTGAGCTCCGGCGCCACGCCCATGGCCGCCAGCACATGCGAGGCCTCGACCTTGCCCGACGAGCAGGCGCTGCCCGAACTCACCGCCACGCCTGCGAGATCGAGCCCGATCACCAGCGTCTCGGCCTTGGCGCCCGGCACGGCGATACACGAAGTGTTAGGCAGCCGCTTCACGCGCGCCGAAAGCACTACCGCATCAGGGGCGAGGCTCACAACCTTCGCCTCCAACTCGTCCCTAAGCGCCACAATCTCATCCACCCTGGCGAGATCGGCGCTCGCCAACTCCGCAGCAACGCCGAAGCCGACAATGCCGGGAACATTCTCGGTACCGGCTCGCCTGCGGCGCTCCTGTCCACCGCCTTTGAGCAGCGGCTCGACCGAAACACCCTCACGCAACACCAGCGCGCCAACACCCTTGGGGCCGCCGATCTTATGGGCCGAGAGGCTCAGCATGTCGGCACCGAGTTCAGGCATATCGAGCCTCATCCGTCCTGCCGCCTGAACCGCGTCGGTATGGAAGAGCCCGCCAGCCTCTTTGACGATCTTTGAAGCTTCCGCCACCGGCTGAATGGCGCCGGTTTCGTTGTTGGCGGCCATCAGGGAAACCAACGGCCTCCAGCCTTCTAAATGGTGCTTTGCCAGCTCTCTCGCAAGGATTTCGAGGTCGATGACCCCGTCCGGCGTGACGGGAATTTGCGTCATGGTCTCGGGGTGGAAGCGTCCACCGGCGAGCACCGAAGGATGCTCTACCGCCGAGACGTAACAGTGCCAGGCCTCGCCTCTTTGGGGCGCCAGCGCCAGCGCGTTGGCTTCGGTGCCGCCGCTTACGAAGATCACGTCCTCGGGGCGCGCGCCCACGAGCTTCGCCACCTTCGACCGCGCGGCCTCGATCGCCGCGCGCGCCGCCCTGCCCTCCTCATGCACGGAGGAGGGATTGCCGGTCAGCGACAGCGCATCGATGACCGCCGCGCGCACCTCGTCGCGGAGCGGCGCAGTGGCGTTGTAATCGAGATAGGAGCGCTGGTTCATGCTCTGCCGAAGCTTGCGGCCGTTCGCCGCCGGTTAAACGCTTGCACGAGCCCCCGTTGCGCGTGCTATGAAGCGCGGCCTGAAATACGGAGCCGCCCCGAGCGCCCAGCAGTTCTGGAGCGGCCTTGTTTGGAACAATTCTAATCTTACGTGTATAAGATTCTGGGGCGGCAGAGTCAAGGTTTGCGGCGGCGGCCGGCGCTTCCCATGTTCCGTCGCATGCCCTTGTCTGCTTGTTTGCCCCACCGACGTAACGTGCTGTCTAGGCCAGTGGTTCATGCCTGAAGTCAACATCAGCGGTCCGAGCGGCCGGATCGAGGCCCGCTACCATCACGAGCGCGGGCCCAATACGCCCGTGGCGCTCATCCTCCATCCCCATCCGCAATTCGGCGGAACGATGAATAATCAGGTGGTGTATCACCTGTATTACGCGTTCCAGCGGCGTGGCTTCTCGGTGTTGCGTTTCAACTTCCGCGGCGTGGGCCGGAGCGAGGGCCTGTTCGACAATGGCCCCGGCGAATTGGCGGACGCGGCCACCGCGCTCGATTGGCTGCAGGCCTATAACGTCGATGCCTCGACCTGCTGGATTGCGGGCGTGTCCTTCGGCTCGTGGATCGCCATGCAGCTCCTGATGCGGCGCCCGGAGCTCGAAGGTTTCATCTCGGTGGCTCCACCCGCCAATCTCTACGACTTTACCTTCCTCGCCCCCTGCCCATCCTCGGGGTTGATGGTGAACGGGGCGAAAGATCGAGTCGTGCCAACGGAATCGGTGCGCGGGCTCGTAGACCGTCTCAAGACGCAGAAAGGCATCGTCATCGACCATGCCACCGTGCCGGACGCCAACCATTTCTTCGAAGGCCGCATGGACGGGCTGATGGAGGTGGTCGACGCCTATCTCGACAAGCGCCTGGGCAAGCAAAAGAAGAAGCGCAAAGACTCCGCCGCTTAAGCGCCAGTGCCGTGCATTCGCGGCGCAAACCTGATAGAGGCTCTGCCAAGGAAAGAGCGACTCGGGGCGCGCCGCCACGACCATGAGCACAGTCAAATCCGACTTCCTGCGCGAGTTGACCGAGCGCGGCTATATCCACCAGGCGACCGACGAGGCCACGCTGGACAAGCTCGCTCGGGCCGAGACCGTCACCGGCTATATCGGCTTCGACTGCACGGCGCCGAGCCTCCATGTCGGCAATCTGCTTAGCATCATGCTGTTGCGCAAATTGCAGCAGACCGGGCACCGCCCGATCGTGCTGATCGGCGGCGGCACCACCAAGGTCGGCGACCCATCCGGCAAGGACGAAGCGCGCAAGCTGCTGAGCGATACCGAGATCGCCGCCAACATCGCCGGCATCGAGTCGGTGTTCGGCAAATTCCTGAGCTTCGGGAATGGCGGCGCGCTGATGGTCAATAACGCCGATTGGCTCGACACGCTGAATTACATCGATTTCCTGCGCGACTACGGACGCCATTTCAGCGTCAACCGCATGCTGACCTACGATTCGGTCAAGCTCAGGCTCGAGCGCGAGCAGCCCCTAAGCTTCATCGAGTTCAATTACATGGTGCTGCAAGCCTACGATTTCGTGGAGCTTTATCGCCGCTTCGGCTGCCGCTTGCAGATGGGCGGCTCGGACCAGTGGGGCAATATCGTAAGCGGCATCGAGCTCGGACGCAGAAGCGATGGGATCGAGCTGTTCGGGCTCACCTCACCCCTGCTCACCACTTCATCGGGCGCCAAAATGGGCAAGACCGCCGCGGGCGCGGTGTGGCTCAATCCCGACATGCTCTCCCCTTACGACTATTGGCAATTTTGGCGGAACAGCGAGGACGCCGATGTCGAGCGCTTCCTCAAGCTGTTCACCGAGCTTCCACTTCCAGAGATCGCCAAGCTCACCAAGCTGAAAGGCGCGGAGCTGAACGAGGCGAAGAAGATCCTCGCCACCGAGGCGGCGGCGCTGGTGCATGGACGCGATGCCGCCGACCGCGCGGCCGAGACGGCGCGCACCACGTTCGAGCAAGGCGAGATCGCCGCGAGCCTGCCCACCGTGAAGGTGCCGCGCGCCGATCTCGATAAAGGCCTCGGTGTGCTGAACGCGAGCCTTCTCGCCGGCTTTGTTCAGTCCACCGGGGAGGCACGGCGTCAGATCAAGGGCGGCGGGCTGAAGGTGAACGACCAGTCCGTCGCCGACGAGAAACGGACCCTCACCCTCGCCGACCTCACGCCGGAAGGCGTGATCAAATTATCGCTCGGCAAGAAGCGGCACGTTCTGATCAGGCCGGAATAAACGAGCCTATTGCCCCGCCGGGCCGAAGCCGCCGCTGCTCGAAGAGGAAGAGGCGGCAGCTGCCGCATCCGAAGGACTCCCATCGCCGAACTCGAAGATCTGGCGGAAGATGCCGGGCGTCATCACCGACATCGGATTGACCAGCACGGCGGGGTCGTCGAGCTTGCCTTTGATGGCGAAGGTGATGCCGACCAGTCCCTCCCCTTGCCGCCCGCCGATAATGGGACCGAGGATGGGGATGGCCCGGAAGGCTGAATTGAGGCCGTAAAGCGGAACATAGGTGCCGCCGAGATCGACGGTCCGCGCCTTGAAGTCGGCCGTGCCACGCATGGTGGCGCCGAGTGACGGCCCGTTCATATAGGCGTCATGCAGCCGGAACTTGCCGCCGCCGACACTGAAAGGCGCGCGCAGTTGTGTGAAGCCGATTCGTGACATCTGCTGCTGTTGCTTCTTCTTGCCATCACCAAGCACGGCGGTTGAGTGCGGATCGGTGAGAACGTCGTCCACCACGGAATCGCCCACTACGGTGAAGTCGCGCACCCAGAGCGTGCCACTCATCGCGCCGGCCGTGCCCGCATCGAGATTGACCTGGAGCGTCGCCTCGCCGCCTTCGACACTCGGATAGAAACCGACGAGACGGAAGGCCGAGCCGGCATCGAGCGCTTCAGCCTTGATCAGCCGCGCGCCACCCGCATGTTCGAGCTTTACCGCCGCCGGGCTCTTGGCGTTCAGATTCCCTTTTGCGTCGAGCGCGACGAGGCGGCCATCGCGCTTCTGCATCGTGGCGTGCAAATCCTTGACGGTCGTGTCGTAGGAGCCGACCACCGTGCCGATCTCGGCGGTAAAATCGATGCCGGACCAATCGCCCGCGTCAGCGGACCCCGAAGCCGCAAGTTGATCGGCCGAGAATAGGGACTGGAAGAATTGCCTTCCATCGAAGCTCTGGCCTTCGACCTTGATGTCGAGCACCTTGTCGTCGCCAATGGCGCCTGTGATTTCCACATGCGTCAGCGCGCTGACCGAGAAGTGCGGGAAATAGAAGCTCTTGAGACGCTGCTCGGGATCGAGCGAGATCAAGCCGTTGACGGCGATGTCGTCGCCGAGGATCGTGAAGTTCTGCAAATCGACCGAGCCGTCCTCCTTCTGCTCCACGTCGAATTGAACGCTTGCCATGCGGCCTGCCGGCTTGGTCCAGCCGACATTGTCGAACAGCAGCCGCGCCTCGGTGAGGTCGGCCTGTAGATTTATCGTCTGGTCGGCCTGCCCCAGACTCGCGATCGACAATGTGACCGGCGTCGGTCCCTTGATCAGGTGGTTGAGCTTGAGCCCGAGTTGCTCGCGCGTGGCTTCGTCGAGCGTGGCCGTCACGCGGATCGGCGGCTGGCGATCGTCAGGCGCGTAGAACACGCGCTGCCAGAAAATCTCCGCCGGCACGCCCTGGACGCGAAGATCGCCCCTCGCCTCGACGCCCGTCTCGGTGGCGGTCAGGTCGACGCCGCCCCCTTCGACCGCCATGTCGCCGACGAGCTTCGGCACGATTGCGTCCTCGAGCCGCGCCAGCCCGTTCAGCTTGATGTCCTTGAACTCAAGGTCGGCCAAAAGCGGCATGGACAGGGTAAAGCCACCCGCGGCCGTGCCACCGAGAAAGTCGGGCTTCATGCCGACGCTTTGGATGTAGCCGAGCGGCTTGTGGTCGAGAAGCTCAAGCACCGTCGGCGTGGCGCCGTCCGCCTTGAACGCGATCACGCCTTGTTGCGGATCCTCGCGCAAATCGGGGATGTAGAAGCGGCCTTCGGTGAGTGCGATCTCCTGTCTCGACGGCAGCACGATCTTGCCGTGGGGAATGTCGACGGAAAATTCGCTGCCGGAAACGATGAGCTTCGCCTCGCCAGTGATCACCGGCGGCAGTTCCGGGATATAGGCGACGCTCATGCCGGCAAGGTCGAGCTCGGCCGTGATGGCGTCGGGGGGAATTTCCCCGCCCTGTTCGATTTCCGCGAGCTGGCCGGCGGCCAAGGATATATTGAACTTGCCGCCAAGCACCTCCCCGCCTTTGATCCGCTCCAGCACCCATTGCCGCGCCTTGCCGGCCAGGAATTTCGGCCACAGCAGTTTGAACGTGTCGACCGTCATGGGGCTCACCTCGCCAGTCAAGCGGACTTCCGGCGAAGTCGGCGCGTCGACGGCGTAGCCGGCAAGCGCGATGGAGGCGGTCCCTGAACGAATGACGAAGCGGGAGATGGTCACGCGCCCTTCCTCGGGCACGATGCTCCCCGTCGCCGACCATTCATCGACCTTCATCGGGGCAATCTTGAATTCCTCGAGCGCGAGCACCGTATCGTCCGCCTTCAGAGCGAACTCCCAGGAGACTGGCGAGCCATCCACGCCGCGCGTCGGGCGGAACGTGCCGCTAATCGTGGTCTTGCTCTTGCCCCAGGCAAGCGTCGAGGGGGCGATCTCGACCACGTCCTTTTCTTTCAGATAGCTGAGCTTGAGATTGCCATGATCGATGCGCATGGCGGTGTCGCGGTCCCAAGGCGGCGTGATCTGGCCCGGCGCCAATCTGAGCGCCGCCTCGCCCGACAAGAACTCGCCCGTATCGGAAAGTTCGACCGTGCCTTCGCCGTCGACCGCCATGTCGAGGGCCTTAAGCACACCGATCGACGGGAAGTTGCCGGCGATGCCGGAGGGAACCAGGTTCTGGATTAGCGCGGTGATGCCGAAGCTTTGCCGTCTGGGCCGCTGCTCGGTGCGGAGCTCGAGTTGCCAATCGCCTTTGGTCGAGGCGACATTCGCTTGGCCGACGATGAGGCTGCGCTGATCGCGATGGTCGAGGTCGATGGAGAAGTCCGGCACCTGCCACGAGGTCTTCGTGCCGCTCTGATCGAGGACGACCAGGGCATCCTTGAAGCCGAACCGGGTCAGATAGGAGCTGTCGCCGCGCCGCGCCCGGTCGAACACCTCGGTCACGGTGCTGGTCAGGTCGAGCTTCCGGCCGCCGGCCCCGACGGGTATCTCCGGCCGCTTGGAGATCACCGTCTCTGGCGAAGCGGCTCCCGCCGGCTGGCCTGGCGGCGCACCCTCGCTGCCGGGTGGCCGTGAGAAGCTCAAAGTGAGACCCTGGTCGGCATTATAGAAGAGCAGAAGCCGGGGGCCGATGAAGTCGACGCTTCCCAGCGCGAGGCGTCCCGTGAGCAGGGCGCTGCCGCTCATGCCGATGGCGGCAAGGGGCGCTTGCGCCACGATCGAGCCGTCATGGTCGATGAGCCGGATATTGCGCAGGCGGAACAGGACGCCGGGTCCGTCGGAGGCGCGCTGCAGGATGGCGTCGTCGATCTTAACCCTGAGGCCGGAAAGCTGCTCGTTGATGGCCGTCTCGATGGTGGGCACGAGCGTCGGCAGAGAGATCGGGCCCTGCGCGAGCCGCCCATAGCCCATGACGATGGCTATCAGCCCCACCACCACGATGCCGGCGAAGATCTCGCGGCAGACATGGGCGCCGCCCGACGACAATTTGGCGATTTCGTCTTGCACCGGCGGGGGCACGCGGTTCACCAGCGCCCTGCCCTTTGCCGGCAAGGTGAGGAGAACCTTGCTCCCCTCCGCGGTCCATTTGACCAAGGCACCCGTGATCGGCTTGTTCATTCCGTCGCCGGCCCCCGAGAAGATCCTCCCACGCGCTCAATACCGCCTCGGCCCACCGACCAAAGCGGGCGCCCGGACGCAACAGCGGCTTCGCTAGGGGATATGAAGCGATGCCTCGGTCTGCTCATGGCTTTTTGCCGGCATTCCCCCCAAGGCAGCCTCCAATGCCCCTCGGTGGGCCTCCCTAACACGGCCCGCCATGCGAGGCTAAGCGCTTGTCGCATAGGAGGTGCTAAAATCGGCTAAAGGAAGGCGGGTCCGGCGCGAAAAACCAAGATGCTTCAATCCCCTGCGCGATGCTTCCTCTCATGGAGAGGGCACCCCCCATGACAAGCTGTTGGTGTGGCGATAATGTCATGACGGGCATGTGATGCGCTCAAGCTCACGGGGAATCGCCTCGACAATCCTTGGAGGCAGTTCTATGTTTAATGTGGGCCTGAAGTTAAAAATTCCAGGGCGCGCGTCATAGTAGCGAGGGGGTTGACTATGTTCACGAAGAAGTTGGAGCCGGGCGACGGCATCACCAAGTTGGGCGAGAAAAGCGACGCCGAGTCGCCCTTCACCGAGCGTCCAGCGACCTACGCCAGGAGTTCGAACTCGAGCAAAATGGTTCCTTCCATCATCGGTGAGGACCTGTCGATCACCGGCAATGTGACTTCGAAGGGCGAGCTCCAGGTCGATGGCGAGATTCAGGGCGATGTGCATTGCGGCTCGCTCCTGCTCGGCGACAAATCGCAGGTCATTGGCGGGCTGATGGCCGAGGACATCGTGGTGCGCGGCCGCGTGGTTGGCTCGATCAGGGGCCTCCGGGTCACGCTACAGTCGCAAGCTCATGTCGAGGGCGATATTTTTCATCAGAGCCTCGCCATCGAGCAGGGTGCGTATTTCGAAGGGAAATCGCGCCGTTCCGACGACCCGATGGCTGACCTCAAGGCCGAAAGGGAAAGAAGCGCGAGCTATTCCAACTCGGACCGGCCGTTCGAGTCTCGGTCGGATGACAACGACCGCCCGCTGACCTCAGCCGCCGAATAAAAAAACGGCAGTTGTCTAGAGTCGTATTGATGATGGCGCGCGAGTGTCCGCTTGTATTCGCTCGGCCAGCGCCGCCTCGATGAAGCGATCGATGTCGCCGTCGAGCACGGCCGCGGGGTTGGTGCTCTCCACTCCGGTGCGCAGATCCTTCACCAGTTGATAGGGCTGCAGCACGTAGGATCGGATCTGATGGCCGAAACCGATATCGGTCTTGGCCGCGGCTGCCGCCTGAGCCTCTTCTTCCCTTCGCTTCAGCTCGGCCTCGTAGAGCCGCGCGCGCAGCATCGCCCAGGCTGTGGCGCGGTTCTTGTGCTGCGACCGCTGGTTCTGGCACTGCACGACGATGTTGGTGGGGATGTGCGTGATGCGCACCGCGCTGTCGGTGGTGTTGACGTGCTGGCCGCCCGCCCCTGAGGAGCGGTAGGTGTCGATGCGCACGTCCTTCTCGTCGATGTCGATGGCGATGGTGTCGTCGATTGCCGGGTACACCCACACCGAGGCAAAGCTCGTGTGCCTGCGCGCGTTCGAGTCGAAAGGCGAGATGCGGACCAGCCGGTGCACACCCGACTCGGTCTTGAGCCAGCCATAGGCGTTGGCTCCCTTGATGAGGAGAATCGCAGACTTGATGCCCGCTTCCTCGCCGTAAGTCTCGCCAATGATCTCGACCTTGTAGTCGCGCCCCTCCCCCCAGCGGATGTACATGCGCTCGAGCATCTGCGCCCAGTCCTGGCTTTCGGTGCCGCCGGCGCCGGCGTGAATCTCCACATAGGCGTCATTGATGTCGGCCTCGCCGGAAAGCAGCGCCTCCACCTCGCTGGTGTGCGCCTCCTGCCTGAGCTTGCTCAGCACCGCCTCCGCCTCGGCGACGACGCTCTCGTCGCCCTCCTCCTCGCCAAGCGCGATGAGCGCCAGATTGTCGTCGAGCTCGCGGACGATCCGATCGTAGGCGGTGAGTGCGGTGTCGAGCTGCTGCCTCTCGCGCATGAGAGTTTGCGCGCGGCGGCTGTCGTTCCAGAAGTCCGGAGCTTCCGCTTCGCGATCAAGCGTGGCTATTCGCGCCCTGGCCTGGTCGGGGTCAAAGATGCCTCCTGAGCAGGGACAAGGACTCTTTGATGTCGTTGACGACCGTCTCGGTTTCGGCGCGCATCGTATCCTCGGCTATGCAAAATGAAACGACTGGCGGACAAGACGCGCCTATGACGCAAAGCGTCAACAGCGCGAAGCGTCCGCCAAGCCACGCAACTGATATGGGGTCTAGTAAAGCCCGCCGGTACCCGATGTCAAAGCGCGGTCGTTCCCTGGAGGCACGGTTTGCGCTCCCCGACCCGGCGGGAAGCCTGGCGGCGGTGGCGGCCGGTAGCCCGGAGGCGGTGGCGGTCGGTAACCAGGAGGCGGCTGCCGGTAACCGGGAGGCGGTGCCGCGCCTTCCGGCATTTCCGGTTCTCCAGCAATCTCGTCGCCGAAACCTTCCGGCTCGACCCCGACCGCACCGCCTGGCTCGAGACCCGGCTTGAACGCTTCCACGATGGTGCCCGCGCCGCCGCCGGAGCCCGCGGGTAGGCCGGACTTGTGGTTGATGCGCACGAGCTTGACGCCTGACGGCGCGCGGAAGGGCACCGCAGGCACCCCTTCGAGCGCCTCCTTCAGGAAATCGCGCACCACGGGCGCGGCGAGGCTGCCGCCCGTCTCGCCATGACCCATCGGCTTCGGCTGGTCGAAGCCGATATAGACGCCGACGGACATGTCGGGTGTGTAGCCGACGAACCAGGCATCCTTGTAGTCGTTGGTGGTGCCGGTCTTGCCGGCGATCGGCCGGTTCAGCACTTTGAGCCGCGTCGCCGTGCCGCGCTGAACCACGCCGTCCATGATCATGGTCATCTGATAGGCGGAGATCGGATCGATCACCTGCTCGCGGACATCGACGAGAGTGGGTTCCGCCTGACCGGTCCATTCCCGCGCGGCGCATTGGCTGCAATCGCGCCCGTCGTGGCGCCAAACGGTGCGGCCATAGCGGTCCTGGATGCGGTCGATGAAGGTCGCTTTGACCTGCTTGCCGCCATTGGCGATCACGGAATAGCCGGTCACCATGCGCATGAGCGTGGTCTCGCCCGCGCCGAGCGCCATGGAGAGCGCCGGCATCAGATTGTCGTAGATCCCGAAGCGCTTCGAATATTCGGCGATGATCGGCATACCCATGTCGCGGGCGAGCCGCACCGTCATCAGGTTGCGCGACTTCTCGATGCCGAAGCGCAAGGTCGAGGGGCCGGCGGCGGAGCCTGCGTCATAGTTCTTGGGACACCATTGCGGCATGCCCTTCCCCTGGCTGATGCAGATCGGGCCGTCGACGATGACGCTCGACGGCGTGTAGCCGTTGTCGAGCGCCACGGTGTAGATCAGCGGCTTGAAGGAGGAGCCGGGCTGACGCCGCGCTTGCGTGGCGCGATCGAACTGGCTCTGGGCGAAGCTGAAGCCGCCGGCGATGGCGAGCACGCGGCCGGTATGCGGATCCATGGCGACCAGCGCGCCGCCGATGGCGGGCGGCTGCTGCAACGACCATTGCCCCTTCAAGCTTTCTTCCGTGACCGTGGGCTTGCCGTCCTCGCCGACCTTGGGCCGGCGCGGCTCGACATAGATGACGTCGCCGGCCTTCAGCACCGCGGTCACCGATCCCGGCGCGCCGCCAAGACCGCGCTCGAGCTTGGGCCGCGCCCATTTCACTTCCTCGAAGGGGATGATGCCGGTCTCGCGCTCGTCCACCAGCTTGCCGGTCGAGGTGCGGCCGGGCCGGAGGCCGATCTTGGCCTGGTCCTTGGTCGCTTCGAGCACGACGGCGATCCGCCACGGAGCGATATCGCCAAACATCGGCCTGGCGGCGAGCGTCTTGCCCCAATCGCCGGCGATGTCGATGTTGTCCTCCACCCCGCGCCAGCCGCCGCGCCGGCGGTCGTAGGAAACCAGGCCGTCGACCAGCGCCTTGCGCGCGATGATCTGGAGGCGCGGATCGAGCGTGGTGCGCACCGACAACCCGCCGCCATAGAGCTTGTCCTCGCCGAAGCGGTCGAGAATCTCGCGGCGCACTTCCTCGGCGAAATATTCCGAAGCCTCGATCTTGGGACCATAGGACCGCACGCGCGCGCCGAGCGGCTGGGCCTTGGCTTCCTCCCCTTCCGCATGGGTGACGAAGCCGTTCTCGACGATGCGGTCGATGACCCAGTTGCGCCGGGCAGTGGCGCGCTCGGCGAACTTGAACGGATCGTAATTGCTTGGCGCCTTGGGCAGCGTGGCGAGATAGGCGGCGTCGGCCAGCGTGAGCTCGTTGAGGGCCTTGCCCCAATAGGTCTGGGCCGCGGCGGCAACGCCGTAAGCGCCGGCGCCGAGATAGATCTCGTTCATGTAAAGCTCGAGGATCTGCTCCTTGGTGAAGGCGCGCTCGATGCGGATGGCGAGGATGGCCTCTTTCAGCTTGCGCTCGTAGTTGACGTCGCTCGACAGCAGGAAGTTCTTGGCCACCTGCTGGGTGATGGTCGAGGCGCCGACCATGCGCCGTCCCGATTGCAGGCTGCTGAGATTGGTGGTTGCGGCGCGCACGATGCCCTGAATATCTAGCCCGCCATGCTGATAGAAGTTCTTGTCCTCGGCCGAGATGAAGGCGTCGATCAAATGTCTGGGGACGGCGGTGATGGGCACGTAGATGCGCCGCTCGCGCGCGAACTCGGCGATCAGCCTGCCGTCATTGGCGTGGATGCGGGTCATCACCGGGGGCTCGTACTTGGCGAGCACCTCGTAGTCCGGCAATTCGCTCGACACTTTCCACAACACGAAGGCGGCGGCGCCGGCGACCGCGATGAACACGATCATCGCCGCGGCGAACATGAAGCCGATGAAGCGCAGGAAGAAGCCGCGGCGACGGCGCCGCTTTTGCTTCGGCGGTTTGGCTGGAGCCGTAATGTCCATGATTCACCCGTCTTGCCCCCGGTTTTAGTCACGCGGGGCGCCCAAAACAACCCTAGCGAAAATTATGGCAACAAAACGCTATCCGTGTGCGTCCGCACCCTAGGATCACCGGGTCTAGCCCGGGCGGCGACAAGGAAAATTCGCAGGGCGCGGTTGTGGCAAGAAGGCCACAGGACCCAGGCATAATTGAAATCGGGCGCCCCATACCCGCGCGGCTCGCGCGAATCCTGGGTTAAGCTCAACCGGTAAAATGGGGGTTCGCCGACGACGTCACCGACAACGCCGTCAAGGGCCGCCTTACCTGGCTGTTCTGAGTCAGGGGACAGAAGTCAGAAATCAGAAATCAGAAATCAGCATCCCCTCTCCCCTGTGGGGAGAGGGCTTTACGCCGCGATCTTGCGCGAGCGTAGCTCTGCGCAAGTCGCATGGCGGAAAGGGTGAGGGGGAACAACCCCACCGGCGCAAACCCCCCTCCCCCGGCGCGCAAGCG
>JBBDYM010000030.1:43998-108998 GCA_040901485.1 Methyloceanibacter sp. | reverse complement strand
GCCGACCTCTCCCCACAGGGGAGAGGTGTAGTCCTAGCCGACTCGAACCATCAAAGCGGGTTGCGGGCGAGGCGCTTGGCGAAATAGCCGTCGATGGCCTTGACCACGGAACCCGCCATGCGCTCCCGCCACGGGTCGGAGACGAGGCGCTTCTCGTCCTCGGGGTTGCTCAGAAAGCCGAGCTCGAGCAGCACCGAGGGCACGTCGGGCGCTTTCAGCACGCGGAACCCCGCCGACCTGAGCCGCCGCGTGTGCAGGCTCCCTTTGCCGGCAAGCTCGCCGACGATGGAGCGCGCGAACACCACCGAGCGGTTCTGCGTCTCGCGCTGGGCGAGATCGATGAGGATGTTGGCGAGCACCTCGTCGGAATCGCTCGGCAGCTCGACGCCGGCGATCACGTCGGAGAAATTTTCCTTGGCGGCGAGATCCTTCGCTTCCTGGTCGGAGGCCTCTTCCGACAGCGTGTAGACGGTCGCGCCCCGCGCGATTTCCGGCTTGTCCGGGAAGTAGTCGGCGTGGATCGACAGAAACAGCCCGGCCCCCCGCTTCTGGGCAAACGCCACCCGCTCGCGCAAGGGCAGGAACGTGTCGTCTTCGCGGGTCATGTGGATCTCGTAGCGGCCGCCCGCTTCGAGCTTGGTCTTCAGGATCTTGGCGAAGGCGAGCACCACGTCTTTCTCGGTGGTGCCGCTCGCGCTTTTGGTGCCGGGATCGATGCCGCCATGACCGGGGTCGAGCACCACCACGGGCTTCGCGTCAGGGGATGGCGACGGCGATGGTAGAGGCGGCGCCGATCCAGCGCTTGTGTCTTGCGGCTTGGACTCCTGGAGGGCGAGGAAGGTCTTCTCGTCGGTGGGCACGAGATCGACCACGAGACGCGCCGGCTGGTCGTCGCGCGGTTCGAGCACAAAAGCCTTGTCGATGAGGAAGGGACCGCTCACGTCGATGACGATGCGCGATTTGCCCGGCGCGAACAGGCCGTAGCGATAGGCGGTGACCAGACCGCGCGTCTCCTTGCCGAGCCCGGCCGGCATCTGGAAGCTCACGTCGGGCGCGTCGATGATCACCCGGTAGGGATTGCCGAGCGCGAAGGCGTGCACATCGACCTTCTTGGACAGGTCGGCGATGAAGCGGGTGCGCTCCCTGTCGCCGGCGAGCCGCGCGTCCTTGGCGACCGCCGGCTTGGATTCGGCAGCGGCCGTGGGCGCCAGTATGAAGGCAGGTCCGGCCGCGAGCACGAGGGCTGCCACCCAGGCGGGCATGATCGTTTTTATGACACGCGGATGTCGCATCGGCCTCTGCCCGTTCGCCCGTCGAAGTTTGGAGACAAATTTACGCAATCCCGTCGTACTTGCTGTTTAATTCGTCGCCGTATTTGCGCCGAAATAGGCCGGAATCTCCCCAAATATTAACCAAGCCTGGTTAAGCGACCGTTGTGACCCTTTGCGCATGCCATGAGGCTTGCCAAATCGCCCGCCAGCCCCGTAATAAGGGTCAGGCTCTTAGGAGCCCGAGCCCTCGGACGCCAAAGCGTCCCGGCGGAAGTTTCGCGCGTCCAGCCGCTTCGCAACGGCTAAGACGCAGAAAAAGCGACGGTTTTCGTAACGAACGGCCGTCGGTTGCAAAATAAGCCGCGCGTGACGCGCGGCTGGTGAGGATTGCGATGCAGGATCGGACCATCAGGCTAAGCCTCGGGAATTACGAGGCTTTGTCCGGGATTCTGATCCCGTGGCGGCCGTCGATGGTCGTGGGGCATCGCGACGAATCATGGTCTATTGGTCATTGGCGCGCGCAGGCCTCAGGCTCACGCCCGGCACGGCGGTTTTTACCGCTATTCCCGGCCCGCGCGGCGGAGAACACACAACATGCCAAGCAAAATGCTAATCGATGCGGCGCATCCGGAAGAAACCCGGGTGGTCGCGGTAAAAGGCACACGCGTCGAGGAATTTGATTACGAATCAGCGAATAAGAAGCAGCTTCGCGGCAATATCTATCTCGCCAAGGTCACGCGCGTAGAGCCGTCGCTGCAAGCGGCATTCGTCGATTACGGCGGCAATCGCCACGGTTTCCTGGCTTTTACCGAAATTCATCCCGACTATTACCAGATCCCGGTCGCCGACCGGCAGGCCCTGCTCGAGGAGGAGGCAGCCGAGCAAAGCCGCGCCTCGGCCGAGGAAGCCGCCGAGGACGAGGCCGCAGGCCGCCGCAGGCGTCGCGGACGCCGCGGCCGCGGCCGCCACGACACGCGGGGACAGAAGCCGCAGGAGCGTCCGCCTACTCCGGTTGAGCTTGAGCCGGTGGCCGGACCCGTGGGGCTGGCGCGGTTCGAGATCGGCGAAGATGACGAGATCGACACCACGCCGCGCGAGGACGACGGCCCGAGCGTCGCGCTCGAACCGGCCGATCTGATCCACGAGGTTTCCGAGCCGGCTGAAACGACCGAAGCCGAGATAGACAAGCTCGATGCTGACCGCTCGGTACACGAGGACGACGAGGACGATGAGCACGTCGAAACCATCGGCCAGCCGGTCGCCGTCAAGGAAGGCAATGGCGACGCTGCCCCCGAGCGCGTCGAGTCGGTCGGCTCGGAGGATGCGCTGGAAGAAGTGCCGGAGCGGGCGCGGCGCCGGCGCGGCCGCCCCTACAAGATCCAGGAGGTGATAAGGCGCCGCCAGATCATCCTCGTGCAAGTGGTCAAGGAGGAGCGCGGCACCAAAGGCGCGGCCCTCACCACGTATCTGTCGCTCGCCGGCCGCTACACCGTGCTCATGCCGAATACGGCGCGCGGTGGCGGCATCTCGCGCAAGATCACTCAGCCCACCGACCGCAAGCGCCTGCGCGAGATCGCCGACGAGCTGGAAGTGCCGGAAGGCATGGGGCTCATCATCCGCACCGCCGGCGCGCAGCGCACCAAGACCGAGATCAAGCGCGACTACGACTATCTCCTGCGCCTATGGGAGACGGTGCGCGACCTCACGCTGAAATCGACGGCCCCTGCCCTCGTCTACGAGGAAGGCAGCCTGATCAAGCGCTCGATCCGCGACCTCTACAACAAGGACATCGACGAAGTTCTGGTCGCCGGCGACGAGGCCTACAAGGAAGCCAAGGACTTCATGCGCATGCTCATGCCGAGCCATGCCAAGAACGTGAAGCCCTACAAGGAGCCCGAGCCGATCTTCATCCGCTACCAGGTGGAGCGGCAGCTCGCGGCGATGTTCTCGCCGCAGGTGGTGCTGAAGTCGGGCGGCTATATCGTCATCAACCAGACCGAGGCGCTGGTCTCTGTCGACGTCAACTCCGGCAAGGCCACGCGCGAGCACAATATCGAGGACACCGCCCTCAAGACCAATCTCGAGGCGGCGGAGGAGATCGCGAGGCAACTCAGGCTGCGCGACCTCGCAGGCCTCATCGTCATCGACTTCATCGACATGGACGAGCGCCGCAACAATCGGCTGGTCGAGCGGCGCTTGAAGGAATCGCTGCGCAACGACCGCGCCCGCATCCAGGTGGGGCGCATCAGCCATTTCGGCCTGCTCGAAATGTCGCGCCAGCGGCTGCGTACCGGCATGCTCGAAGGCTCGACCACATCCTGCCCGATGTGCCAGGGCACGGGCATGGTGCGCTCGATCGAATCGGTCGCGCTCGACATCCTGCGCTCCATCGAGGACCGGCTTATCACCGACGGCGTGGTGCCGCTCGTCGCCACTACCGCAGTCGACGTCGCGCTCTACATCCTCAACCAGAAGCGCTTGCATCTGAACGACATCCAGCAGCGCTACCGCGTCCCCATTACCGTGACGGCCGATGAGGACATGCATATCTCGCAATACGTGATCGAGCGCGGGGCGGAGGGCGCGGTCATTGACGGCGAGAGCGCCGTGGTGCACATGGACTGGGCGCATCATCGCGAGGACACGCATCGCGAGGACATGCATCGCGATGAGCCGCATCGCGACGAGTCGCAGCGCGAGGAGTCGCGTGCTGCCGGCGAGCCGGAAGGCGAGCAGGGCCGCCGCCGCTCTCGACGCAGGCGACGCAAGCGTCATGGCGAGAGCGGTGCCGAAGACCGGCGCCCGTCCGCGATGGAGGCGGAAACCTCGGAGTTCGAGGACGAGGCGCCGATCGCCGAGAGCGCGGCCAAGGAGGGCGTCGAAACCAGCGCCGAGACTGCCGCGCAGCAACGCAAGCCGTCGCGCCGCCGAGGGCGCAGAGGCGGGAGACGCGGCCGGTCCGGACAGCGGCTGGAGCACGCGGAGGGCGAAGCGGAAGCGCCGCGTGCCGCTGAGGCCAAAGAACCTTCGCGGAAAAAGGAGACGGATAGCGAGACGCTTTCGCCCGAGCATGAGGAGCGCCAGAACGGCAAGAGCCGTGAGAGCAAGCCTCACCACGAGGAGGAACTGGTCGGCGAGGCTGCTGGCCGGGGCGCCCCGAAAGCCCAGTCAATCTTCGGCGACATCGTTTCAGTGCGGGAAGAGACCGCCGAGGCTCCGGCGGCGCGCGCCGAGGGCGAAGGAGAGCCGTCAGCGCCCCGCCGTAGGGGCTGGTGGTCCCGCGGCAGTTAGTGGGAACTCAATCGATATGATGCGGGTTATGTCTCTGGATCGCATGTATGCGTAAGACGATCCCCACCGACATTACGAACTAGACCTAGCAGGGTCCCCGCCGACATTACTCAAAAGGCCCCGCGATACTTTTCGCCGGGGCCTTTTCGCATGCGCCGGGCCCTTACTTCCGTCCAAGCCAGGCGGCGATGCGGCGCGCGGCTTCGCGCATCTCGGGCTCGGGCCCGGCATAGCAGAACCGCATATAGCTTGCGCCCCGTTCGGCGTCGAAATCGATGCCTGGGGTCGCCGCCACACCGGTCTCCTTGAGCATGGATTTGGCGAAGGCGGCGCTGTCCGCGGTGAAACGGCTCACATCGGCGTAAAGATAGAACGCCCCGTCGGCGGGAAGGATGGCGGTCAGCCCCGCGCGCGGCAGTTCCTCCAAGAGCATGGCGCGGTTCCGCGCATAGGTGCATCTAATTTCTTCAAGCTCATCGATCCCATCGAAGGCGCCGAGCGCGGCGGCCTGCGAGATGGCGGGCGGCGAGATGTAGAGATTTTGCGCAAGCCGCTCGAGCGGTCGCACCAGCGCCTCGGGCACCACCAGCCAGCCGATCCGCCAGCCGGTCATGCTGAAATATTTGGAGAAGCTGTTGACGACGATGGCCTCATCGGAATGCGCGAGCGCGGTCTCTGCCGGCGCCTCGTATTCGAGCCCGTGATAGATCTCGTCGGAGATGAGCCACAGCCTATTACGCCGGCAAGCCTCGGCGATCTCGGCGAGCCGTGGCGGCAAGGCCATGGTGCCGGTGGGATTGTTCGGGCTGGCGAGCAACAGGCCCGCCACGCCATCGGCGGCAAGCCGCTCCACGTCTTGCACAGTCGGCATCCAGCGCCCCTGCCCCGAGGTCTCGACCAGACGCGGGCGGACGCCGAGCGCCTTCAGGATTTGGCGATAGCAAGGATAGCCCGGGGACGGCAGGCCAAACGCATCGCCTGCATCCAGAATGGCGAGAAAGGCGAGCACGAATCCGGCCGACGAACCCGCCGTCACCACCGCCCGTTCGGGCGACACGGACACGCCGTAACGCTCGGTTGTGTAGCGGGCGATGCGCTCTCGAAGCGCGGGCATACCGAGCGCCTCGGTATAGCCCAGCCGCTCGCCCGCCAGAGCCTTCTGCGCGCGCTCGCGCGCCGCCCGTGGCGCGGGCGTAGCGGGCTGGCCCACCTCCATATGAATAATGTCCTCGCCGCCGGCCTGGCGCAGATTGGCCTCGCCCATCACGTCCATGACGATGAACGGGTCTATGGCGCTCCGCCTGGCAAGCTGGCGCGGCAATCCCTTGGAACGCGGCGCGGACGCGGTAATATCGTTCATGGCCTCGCGTTTTGTTGATGTTTCAGGCGATTGTGCTGTCACGTTGTCGCCGCATTCAAAAGCCAAGCAAGGCAGGCGTCGGATGGGGCGGAAAACCGGCGTCTTTGCTCGATCTTCGCATATACGACCAAGCGGAACCATGCCTCCTCTGGCCCCACCCCGAACCCAGTCTGCGACGTGGCGGTTTCGCGCGGGGCTGGTGACGGGACTGGTCGCTGCGCTCGCCACCTCGACCACGGCGGAGGCCCAGGGGCTCATCCGCGACGCCGAGACCGAAGCGCTGTTGCGCGCCTACGCCAAGCCCATCTTCAGCGCCGCGGGCCTCGGCTCTCAAAACATCCGCATCCACATCGTCAACGACCGCAACTTCAACGCCTTCGTGGTCGATGGGCGCAATATGTTCTTCCATGCCGGCACGCTGATGAACGCCAAGACCCCGAACCAGGTGATCGGGGTCATCGCGCATGAAAGCGGCCATATCAGCGGCGGCCATCTCGCCCGATTGCGCACGCAGGTGTCGAAGGCGAAATCGGCGGCGTTGATGCTGCAGATACTCGGCCTTGCGGCCATGGCCGGCGGCGCGCTGGCCGGCGCACCCGGGCTCGGACAGGTCGGCATGGGGGCGGCCTTCGGCGGCACCGACGCGGCCATGCGCAGCGTGCTCGCCTATCAGCAGACCGAGGAATCCTCCGCCGACCAGGCCGCCATAGCTTACCTGAACGCCACCAAGCAGTCGGGCCGCGGCATGCTCGAGACCTTTGAGCTGATGGCTGACAAGCTCAAAGGGATCCAGGGCATCAACCCCTATCTGATGAGCCACCCTTTGCCGCAACAGCGCATCACGCAGCTGAAGGAGCTGGTGACGTCTAGCCCCTACTATGAAGTCACTGACCCGCCCGAGCTCCAACTCCGGCACGATCTGGTCAAAGCGAAGTTCTACGGCTTCCTCGACACGCCGGAGACCGCGTTGAACCGCTATGCGAAGACCGACCATTCGCTGCCCGCCGCCTATGCCAGGGCGATCGCAACCTTTCGGCAGTCCGGAATGAAGGCAGCCATGCCCCAATTCGATGCGCTGATCGCCGCCCAGCCGAATTGGCCTTATTTCCACGAGGTCAAGGGACAGTTCCTGTTCGAGAGCGGCAGTGTGGAGGCGGCGATTCCGCCCTTGCGCGAAGCGGTCCGGCTCAACCCCGAGGAACCGCTTATCCGCATCATGCTGGCGCAGGCGCTGCTCGGCGCCAACAACCCGAAATATGTGGACGAGGCCATCACCAATCTGCGCACGGCGCTCGCGCGCGAGGATACCTCGGCGCGGGGCTACCGCCAGATCGCCGCGGCCTATGCGCGGAAGGCCGAGGCGGCGAAAGCCGGGCAGGCGAAGCAGCAATACATGGCCCAGGCCGCGCTTGCATCGGCCGAGGCCTATTTCTATGAAGGTCGCCTGAAGGAAGCCAAGCAGCAGGCCAAGCGCGCCAAAGCCGGGTTCCTCGAGGGCACGCCGAACTCGATCAAGGCCGACGACATCCTCGCTTTCGAAGTGCCGAAGACCAACTGACTTTCACGAAGCTCCCGGAGATCAAGCATGACCCTTAAGACTGGTCTGGCCGCCGCCCTGGTGGCTGCCGTGGTGGCCGCCATTGTGAGCGCCGCCACCATCACCGCTATCTGGCGCGCGGCCGGCGTGGTCGACGCACCGGGAGCCGGGCTTCAGGAGAAGCAGGTCGTCGATATCATCCGCAACTATCTCACCCAGCACCCAGAAATCCTGGTGGAGATGACGACCGAACTCGACACTCGCCAGCGCGACGAGCAGGCGACGGTCCAGCAAAAAGCCATCGGCGAGAATGCCAAGGCCATTTTCCGCTCACCCCACGCCTTTGTCGGCGGCAATCCCGACGGCGACGTCACCGTCGTCGAGTTCTTCGATTACAATTGCGGCTATTGCAAACGCGCGATGCCCGATCTGGTCAAGCTCATCGACAACGACGACAAGGTACGCGTCGTGCTCAAGGAGATGCCGATCTTCGGCGGCGATTCCGACGACGCAGCCAAAGGCGCTCTCGCGGCGATGAAGCAGGGCAAATATTTCGAGATGCATCAGAAGCTGTTCAGCGACTCCGGCAAGGCCGACAAGGAGAAGGTCCTGCGCATCGCGGGCGAGCTTGGGCTCGACCTGGAGCAGCTCAAGAAGGACATGGAGGGCGAGGAAATCGAGAAGGCGCTCGAAGAGGCGCGGGAGCTCGGGCAGAAGCTCGGCTTGCAAGGCACCCCGTTCTATCTCATTGGCGACCAGACCATCCCCGGCGCGCCCGAGGACCTCTACGACCGGTTGACCGAAAAGGTCGGGGAAGTCCGGGAGGAAGGCTGCAAGATCTGCTAGCCCCGCCCGCAGAGAGAATGTTGCCTTAAGCAGTCCGGGGCCCGCGTTTTGCCGAATGGCGGAAAAGCTGATAAAGGGGCGCGTCCCGTCCGTCGCAATCGGGTGTTCTGCCCGGTCTTCCCGGCATTCTCAGGCGTCCAGCGTCAGCCATGGCCAAACCGATCTACGTGTTGAACGGCCCCAATCTCAACCTATTGGGGTCCCGGGAGCCGGAGGTCTATGGCAAGGAGACCCTGGAGGATTTGCGCGTGCGCTGCGAGAAAAAGGCCGCCGCTCTCGGACTTTCGGTAGATTTCCGCCAAAGCAACCACGAGGGCGAGCTGGTGGCCTGGATCCAGGAGGCGAGGACGGACGCGGCAGGTCTGATCGTCAATGCCGGCGCGCTTACCCATACGTCGATCGCCATGCTTGACGCGCTGCTCGCCTGCCCCATTCCCACCGTCGAGGTGCACCTCTCCAATATCTTCACCCGCGAGCCATTCCGCCATCATTCCTACATCTCGCGCGCGGCGAAGGGGGTGATCTGCGGCTTCGGCCCACAGGGCTACGAGTTCGCCCTCGAAGCGCTCGCCAGCGCGATCTCCACCGGCAGGTCAGCCTGATGGCCAAGAAGGAAACGCCGGAGATGACGAGCAGCGGGGGGAGTTTCGACAAGGACCTCATCCGCGAGCTTGCGGCGCTGCTCGAGGAGACCGGCCTCACCGAGATCGAGGTCGAGCATGAGGGCAAGCGTCTGAGGGTCGCCCGCGGCGTCAATCTCACCACCACGCTCACCACCGGCGCGGGTGAAGCGTCACCGCCCCAGCCGCATACCAGAGAGAAGTCGCGTGGAAGCCGTACAGAAGAGATAGTGATCCATCCCGGCACCGTCACATCGCCCATGGTGGGGACCGCCTACCGCTCGCCCGAGCCCGGCACTCCGCCCTTCGTCGAGATCGGCACGCAGGTGACGGCGGGACAGACGCTGCTCATCATCGAAGCCATGAAGACCATGAACCAGATCCCCTCCCCCAAAGCCGGCACGGTCATCGCCATTCTCGTCGAGGACGGCCAGCCGGTCGAATATGGCGAGCCGCTGGCGGTGATCGAGCAACGCTAGTGTTCGACAAGATCCTGATCGCCAACCGGGGAGAGATCGCGCTTCGCATCGAACGGGCCTGCAAGGAACTCGGCATCGCCACGGTCGCGGTCCATTCCACCGCCGACGCCGACGCCATGCATGTGCGGCTGGCCGACGAGAGCGTATGCATCGGCGCGCCGCCCGCCAGAGACAGCTACCTGAACATTCCCGCGATCGTCGCCGCCTGCGAGATTACTGGGGCCGACGCGGTGCATCCGGGCTACGGCTTTCTCGCCGAGAACGCCCGCTTCGCCGAAATTCTCGAGGAGCACGACATCGCCTTTATCGGCCCCACCGCCGAGCATGTCGCGCTGATGGGAGACAAGATCCAGGGCAAGGAAACCGCGCGCAAGCTCGGCATCCCGGTGGTGCCTGGCTCCGGTCCGGTCTCCGACCTCGCCAAAGCGCGGCGCGCGGCGCGCGATATCGGCTATCCGGTGCTGGTCAAGGCGGCGGCAGGTGGCGGCGGCCGCGGTATGAAGCTCGCTTTGTTCGAGGACGAGCTCGAAGCGGCGCTCAGCGCCGCGCGTCACGAGGCTCAGGCCGCCTTTGGCGACGACACCGTGTATCTGGAGAAATATCTCGCCAAGCCCCGCCATATCGAGGTGCAGGTGCTGGCCGATGGGCTCGGCAACGCCATCCATCTCGGCGAGCGCGACTGCTCGCTACAGCGGCGCCACCAGAAGCTCTGGGAGGAAGCCCCCTCGCCCGCGCTGAACGAGAACGAGCGCGTGCAAATCGGCGAGACGGTGGCGGCAGCCATGCGCAAGCTTCGCTATCGCGGGCTCGGCACCGTCGAGTTCCTTTACGAGGCCGGCGCGTTCTATTTCATCGAGATGAACACGCGCCTTCAGGTCGAGCACACCATCACCGAAATGATCACCGGCCTCGACCTCGTCATCGAGCAGATCAGGATCGCCGCCGGCGCGCCTCTGTCGCTGCGCCAGGAGGACATCACCTTCAACGGCCATGCCATCGAGTGCCGCATCAACGCCGAGAACCCGCATACCTTCCGCCCGTCGCCGGGGACCATAACCCATTTCCACCCCCCCGGCGGGCTCGGCGTCAGGGTCGATTCCGGCGCCTATGCCGGCTACACCATCCCGCCTTATTACGACAGCCTGATCGGCAAGCTCATCGTGCACGCGCGCACCCGCAACGAATGCCTGATGCGGTTGAAGCGGGCGCTGGGAGAATTCGTGCTCGACGGCATCGAGACCACCATCCCGCTGTTCACCTCGCTCATCTCCGAGCCGGACATCGTCGACGGCAATTATGATATTCATTGGCTCGAAGACCATCTTTCGCCGAACCCGACTCGCCTGGGGTAGCAAGCGCCATGACCTCCATCGACGATGTCATGATCGAGATCACGCCGCAGGTGCTGCTCAAAGCCTATGCTTGCGGCATCTTCCCCATGGCCGAGAGCGCGGAGGACAACGCGCTCTACTGGATCGAGCCGGAGCGCAGGGGCGTGTTGCCGCTCGACCGGGTGCATGTGCCGAAGCGCCTCGCCCGAACCATTCGCGGTGGCGGCTTCGAGGTGAAGATCGATAACGATTTCGAGGGCGTGATCGAAGGCTGCGCCGCGCCGCGCTCAGGGAGGCGGAGCACCTGGATCAACGGTCGTATCAGGAGCCTTTATCGCGAGCTGTTCGCGCTCGGCCATTGCCACACCGTGGAGGTCTGGCAAGAGGGCGAGCTGAACGGCGGATTATACGGCGTGCATCTCGGACGCGCCTTTTTCGGCGAGAGCATGTTCAGCCGTTCGCGAGACGCGAGCAAGATCGCGCTGATCTATCTGGTGGCCAGGCTCAAATATGGCGGCTTCACCCTGCTCGACACCCAGTTCGTCACCGGACATCTTGCTCGCTTCGGCGCGATCGAGGTGAGCCGGCCGGAATTTCAGCGGGCCCTTGAGGCGGCGTTGCCAGGGGGCGTGGCCCACGGAAGTATTTCCTCCTCGGGCCCGGCCGGCGCCGCCGGCTCGAGCACAGGAGGCGCCTCGGCGGCGGCAGGCGGGGCTTCGGCGGCAGGCGCTTCACTTGCCTCGGTCGCTTCGGGCGAAGGCGCGTTTGCGCTGCTATCGGAAGGCGCAGGCGCGGAAGCCGTCTTGCAGCTGGTGAGCCAGACGTCGAACACCGGATGCTCGACCGCGTGAAGGCCGGGACTCTCGGCAAACATCCAGCCGGTGAAGATGCGCTGCTCCTCGCCGGTCAGCTTGATCTCATCAACTTCGACGAAGGAGGCGGTGTCGGGCGCCTCGGTCGGCGGACGCGTGTTGCACACGCGCGGCGTCACCTTGAGCGCGCCGAACTCGACGGTCTGGTTGATGGGGATTTCGAGATGCGAGATGCGCCCCGTGACCTTGTCGAGGGCGGCGAACACCGCCGTCTCGTTCTTGATCTTCTCGGCCTGCGCAGGCCCCGACGGCAGCCCGGAAGCCACGATCGACGCCAGTAACAGCAGGGCAATCCGGGAACCGGCCGCCTGGCCCGTGGGCATTTTCACTTGCTGCATCACGCCGCACACCTGTTGAACGGGCCCCAAACTATCCCTCCGGTGCGCTCCTTAGCAATCAAAACGCGTCGTCCATGATTGGGGCATGGGTGTGGCGGGTGCTTATCAGGCGTCGCGCTCGGCAAAGAAACGGAGCCTGACATGGTCGGCGGTCCAAGCCCCGCCGGCATCGCATAGCGACGGCCGCAACAGGTCCATGACTTCCTTCAGCACTTCATCCCCCTCGGGCTCCTGAAACTGGTCGAAGAAGGACCGGCCGAAGGTCCTGAGCCAGCCCTCCATGCCGGTCTTGAGCGGGGTTGGGCGCGGCACCAGCGCGACCTCTCGCACGGTGAAGCCCCCATGTTCGAGCAGGCGGCCATATTCCGCGGGCGTGGGGAAGAACCAGGGCGCGACCAGAGCCGGATCGCCGCCTCTGGTTGCACCTACGGCGCGCATGGCCGTGGCGATGGCCGCGACATTGCCATGTCCGCCGAGCTCGCCCACGAAACGGCCGCGCGGTTTCAGCGCACGCGCCACGCCGGCGATCACCAAGTCCGGCGCGCGCATCCAGTGCAACGCCGCGTTGGAGAACACCGCGTCGAACTCGGAGACGAAGTCGAGCGCATGACCGTCAACTTTACGGACAGTGAGCCCCTTCATCTTGGCGACCGCGAGCAGTTCCTCGCTCAGATCGATGCCGAGCACGTCGGCGCCGGCCGCCTTGATCTCGGCGGTCAGCGTGCCGTCGCCGCAGCCGAGATCGAGGATGCGCTCGCCCGGCCTTGGCGCCAGCATGGCGAAGACGGGACCGGCCATCTCCTGCACGAAGCGGCCGTTGCGCGCATAGTCGGACGCCGACCAGCGCTGGACAGCCTTCGGCAGTACAGTTTCATGCATGGGTTCGGCTATCATTGCGGCTGCCACGGTTCGTAATCCAGAGGCGGCTTGCTCACTTTGGGGCGGAGCGTCGAGCCGGGCGGGCGGTAGGCCTCATAGGTCCCGGTCAGATTGGGGCGATGGGCTTCCTCCCACGGGCGCGGCCGGTAGCTCTCCTCGGAGGGCGGCACGTCGACAGTGTGATGCAGCCAGGCATGCCATTCGGGGGGCACCTGCGAAGGCTCGGAGAGCGTGCGGTAGATCACCCAACGCTTTGGGCCGTTGCGCTCCCGATAATAAATATTGCCGAGGCCGTCTTCGCCCACGCGCACACCTTTGCGCCACGTGAAGAGACGCGTGCCGATGGTGTTGCCTGTCCACCAGGCAAAGATCTCAGTGAAAAGTCCCATGGATGATTTGGCCTTCTAGCGCCGGACTATGGGCTGAAGGCGCGTCTCGTGTCCAGAGGACGAGGCGCTAGCTTGCCACGCGTACTTTTAGCGCGAAGGGCAAGGCTTGCGCGAAACCATCGTCTGGCGCGGCCACCGCCAACGGCGGGCGCGCGGGAACCGGCACTGGCGTGTAGGCCGGACGCGGGAAGTTGAGTGCGAGACGTTCCTCCAGCCCCGCGACGACATAGTGATCGCCATGCAACTCGTAGGGACGATCGTCGTCGGTCAGCCAATCGAGCCGTCGGTAGAGAGTGCTTGCGGCGATCGGCAGCACCAGCACCTGATGGGCCCCTGCCCTGAACGACTCTTCGACCAGATGCGGCTTGGCGTGGGCGCTCGTGATCATGGCTGGGATGAAGCAGAGCGGCCCGGCGTCCGCATCCCGCATGGTCCTGACCAGCGCCGGACCGGTCATAGGCTGCATGGCGGCGGCGGCGATCACGAGGTCCGGCGGCACGGCCGTCATGGCCTCGATGGCTTCGGCCGGGCAGTCGTAGGTCTCGATGCGGCCGACGCCGATGGCGGCGAGCATGGCCCGCATCATCGCCAGCATCGGCCGGCGATCGTCTACGACGACGACGGTTAACGTCTCGAGACCGCGGCCATAGGCGGAATGATGCAACATGGACTCAACTGGCCCTCATTTTACATCCGCAAAAATACTGAGAGTTTCGTAAACAGAGGGTGAAGGGGCGCGTCTAAATCGGCCGGGTTCGCGTAAAAGCGCGAGAGCTTGGGGGTTGTGAACGGGCGTTTGTCCCCCCAATTTCCCCATACTATCCCCTGAGTCTACACCACCAATTTATGGTGTTCCCCACAGGGTTTAGTGGTTATATAACCTTTCTGCCATAGATGTTGATGCCTCCAACGAATCGGACCACTTTTGGCAGTTGGGCTGTTACGCAAGGCGGGGGCACAGAAAATGCGGATCGAGAGACGTTTTACCGAGCCGGGCAAATCGCCCTATGACGCCATTCCTTTCCGGGAGAGCGCGAGCGAGATCCGCAACCCTGACGGCTCGGTGGTGTTCGCGCTCGAGCGCTTCCATGTCCCTGCCCTGTGGAGCCAGGTCGCCGCCGACATCCTCGCCCAGAAATATTTCCGCAAAGCCGGGGTACCCGCCAAGCTAAAGCGCATCGAGGAGAATTCCGTCCCCTCATGGCTGTGGCGGTCGGTCCCCGACAAAGCTGCGCTCGCCAAGCTTCCCGAGAGCGCCCGCTTCGGCAGCGAGACCGACGCGCGCCAGGTCTTCGACCGGCTCGCCGGCACCTGGACCTATTGGGGCTGGAAGGCCGGTTATTTTTCGACCGAAGACGACGCCTCCGCCTTCTACGACGAGCTCCGCTACATGCTCACCATGCAGATGGGCGCGCCCAACAGCCCGCAATGGTTCAATACCGGGCTGCACTGGGCCTATGGCATCGATGGCCCGAGCCAGGGTCATTATTATGTCGATTTCCGCACCGGCGAGGTGCAGGCCTCGGCCTCGGCCTACGAGCACCCCCAGCCGCATGCCTGCTTCATCCAGTCCATCGCCGACGATCTCGTCAACGAGAACGGCATCATGGACCTGTGGGTGCGCGAGGCACGCCTCTTTAAATATGGCTCGGGCACCGGCACCAATTTCTCCAGGCTCCGCGGCGAGAACGAGCCGCTTTCCGGCGGGGGCAAATCCTCCGGCCTGATGAGCTTCCTCAAGATCGGCGACCGTGCGGCGGGCGCCATCAAATCGGGCGGCACCACGCGCCGCGCGGCCAAGATGGTGGTGGTGGACATCGACCACCCCGACGTCGAGGACTACATCAACTGGAAGGTCACCGAGGAGCAGAAGGTGGCGGCGCTTGTCACCGGCTCCAAGATCCTAGGCGAGCGGCTGAACGCCATCCTCAAGGCCTGCGTCAATTGCGAGGGGGACGGCGACGACTGTTTCGATCCTAAGCGCAACCCGGCCCTTAAGCGCGAGGTCAGGGCGGGCCGGCGGGCGAAGGTGCCCGACAACCTGATCCGCCGGGTGATCCAGTTCGCCCGCCAGGGCTACACCTCGATCCAGTTCCCGACCTACGACACGGACTGGGATTCGGAGGCCTACCGGACCGTCTCGGGCCAGAATTCCAACAATTCGGTGCGCGTCACCGACGACTTCCTGCGCGCGGTCGAGGCCGATGGCGACTGGGACCTGACCTTCCGCAAGAACGGCGCCGTGGCCAAGACGGTGAAGGCGGGCGCGCTGTGGGAGCAGATCGGGCACGCCGCCTGGGCCTGCGCCGATCCCGGCATCCAGTTTCACACCACCATCAACGATTGGCATACCTGCCCGGCGGCGGGGGACATCAAGGCCTCGAACCCCTGCTCCGAATACATGTTCCTCGACGACACCGCCTGCAATCTCGCCTCGCTCAACCTGATGGCCTTCCGCAAGGAAGACGGCAGCTTCGACATCGAAGCCTATGAGCACGCCATCAAGCTCTGGACCGTCGTGCTCGAGATCGCGGTGACCATGGCCCAGTTCCCCTCGCGCCGCATCGCCCAGCTCTCTTATGAATACCGGACACTCGGCCTCGGCTACGCCAATATCGGCGGCCTGCTGATGGCGTCGGGCATCCCCTACGATTCAGGCGAGGGGCGCGCGCTGTGCGGGGCACTGACCGCCATCATGACCGGCGTCTCCTATGCCACGAGCGCCGAGATGGCGCGGGAGCTTGGCCCCTTCCCCGGCTACGAGGCGAACCGCGAACCGATGCTCCGCGTGATGCGAAATCATGCGCGTGCGGCCTGTGGCGAGAAAGACGGCTATGAGGGCCTCGCTACGGCGCCCGTGCCTCTCGACCATGCCTCCTGCCCCGATCAGCAGCTCGTTGCCCATGCCGCGCAGGCCTGGGACCGGGCGATCGAGCTTGGCCAGGCTTACGGCTACCGCAATGCCCAGGCCACGGTGATCGCGCCGACCGGCACGATCGGCCTGGTCATGGATTGCGACACCACCGGGATCGAGCCCGATTTCGCCCTGGTCAAGTTCAAGAAGCTCGCCGGCGGCGGCTATTTCAAGATCATCAACCGCATGGTGCCCGAGGCCCTGCGCGTGCTCGGCTATGGCTCCGACGCCATCAAGCGCATCGTCGAATACGCCGTGGGCCACGGCACGCTGACCGGCGCGCCTGGCGTCAATCACGAGACGCTGGCCGCCAAGGGCTTCACGCCGGAGAAGATCGCCGCGGTAGAGAAGGCGGTCGCCGCTGCCTTCGACATCAAATTCGTGTTCAACAAGTGGACGCTCGGCGAGGACTTCCTGACCGGCGTGCTGGGCCTGTCGCCCGAGCGCATCGACCAGCCGGATTTCGATCTCCTGGCCGAGATCGGCTTCGGCAAGCGCGAGATCGAGGCGGCCAACGAATATGCCTGCGGGGCGATGACGCTCGAAGGCGCGCCCGGACTCAATCCCGAGCATCTGCCGGTGTTCGACTGCGCCTCGCCCTGCGGCCGCAAGGGCAAGCGCTTCCTGTCGGTCGAAAGCCATATCCGCATGATGGCGGCGGCGCAGCCTTTCGTCTCAGGCGCGATCTCCAAGACCATCAACATGCCGAACGATGCTTCCGTCGAGGACTGCAAGGAGGCTTATCTGCTCTCCTGGCGCCTCGCTCTTAAGGCCAACGCGCTCTACCGCGACGGCTCCAAGCTGTCGCAGCCGCTCAACGCCCAGCTCCTCGCCGACGAGGAGGAGGAGCAGGATGAGGTGCTGGCGGCAATCGCCTCTGACCAGCCGCAGGTGCAGCGCGCCCAAGTCGTCGCCGAGCGCGTGGTGGAGCGCATCATCGAGCGGGCGCGGGCGCGCGCCGATCGCGAGCGTCTGCCCGACCGCCGCAAGGGTTACACCCAGAAGGCGGTCGTCGGCGGTCATAAGGTCTATTTAAGAACTGGCGAGTATGCCGACGGGCGGTTGGGCGAGATCTTCATCGACATGCACAAGGAGGGCGCCGCCTTCCGCTCGCTCATGAACAATTTCGCGATCGCGGTATCAGTCGCTTTGCAGTATGGCGTTCCGCTGGAAGAGTTCGTCGATGCCTTTACCTTCACGCGCTTCGAGCCGGCAGGTCCGGTGCGCGGGAATGAGGCGATCAAGAACGCGACCTCGATCCTCGATTATTTGTTCAGAGAGCTTGCAGTTTCTTATCTTGGGCGTTACGAGCTTGCTCATGTTGATCCAAATGAGATCGGCAGCACAACTCTCGGCTCCGGTGACGCGGGCGAAGGCAAGCGTTCCACCGAAGCTCTCGTCTCGCCAGGCTTCACTCGTGGTCGCGTTGGTGAGAGGAAGCTTATTGCGCCGAGCAAAGCGCAAGGCACTGGTGCACAGGCGCATGCATTGCAGCCAAGACCGGCTGACGATGCAGTGTCCGGCGCCACAAGCCTTGCCACCGCGTCTACCGCACCCCATACAGCGCAGACGGCTGACCATGTTACGCGCGCCGTCGAAACCCTTGCCGAACGCGATGCGATTCATCTACTCGCAGAAGCGCGCGTTAAGGGTTATGAAGGGGAAGCATGTGGAGAATGCGGAAACTTTACTCTCGTCCGCAACGGTACGTGTCTCAAATGCGATACGTGCGGGGCGACGAGTGGATGTAGCTAGAGTGGTTTTATAGCCAGCCAGCCCTGAAGGAGGGATGAACTATGGCAGCAGCGAAGAAGAAGCCTGCAAAGCGGAAGCCGGCGAAGAAGTCGACGGCGAAGAAGTCGACGGCGAAGAAGTCAACCGCCCGTCGCAAAACCGCAAAGAAGAAGAGATAAATTTGCAAAGGCGCGGGGCTCGTCCCCGCGCCTTCTTTATTTCCCTTAAAAATCAAATAGTTATACAACTCTCCGGCACACTCGCTGGTGTGTGCGTTACGGCATCCGGCGCGCCTCTTTCGCCACCGAACATAGTCTCATCCGCAAATTCAATTTTGCTCACGCACGTCGCATCGCGCGACGATGCATCGTTGCCGACGCGATCATGCGTGCTCCGCGCGCATGTCTCCAAGCCGGATGTTGGCGATGCGATGCGAGCGGTTGCGTGCACCATCGCATCCGTCCGAACCGATTCCGCCGTCCGATCGACGGCACAGGGCCGAAGCCGCCCGACCGCAGGTGATTCGTTTTTTGGCTAGAAATTGGTTAACGCGTCTCGGCTCGGACCGCCTCGAAGCCGTTTTCCACAATTACTGTCCAGAGGGCCTCATAGGCCGCTTCGAGGTCTTTCTCGCCGGTCGCGCGCAGCACCACATAGGTGCCGAGGCGCTTCTGCTCGAAGAACGGATAGCTGCCGATCTGCACTTGCGGGTACGTCGCCTGCAGCGCCGCGAGGGGGGACGCGACGTCGCCCTCGGGCGCGTCGATGCGGACGGAGCGCGTGAGCATGGGGCGCCCCTTGTCTAGCCCCGGCATCACGGCGTCGAGCATGACCTGCATGATGCGCGGCACGCCAGCCATGACGATCACATTGCCGATTCGGTAGCCCGGCGCCCTCGAGATGGCGTTGTCGATCAGCTCCGCCCCTTCGGGGATGCGGGCCATGCGGAGCCGCGCCGGCGTCAGCTCCGCCTCATTGAAATGTTTGCGCAGCGCCTGGACGGCGTCTTCGTCCATCCTGACGTCGACCCCGAAAGCCTTGGCGATGGCGTCGGTGGTCACATCGTCATGGGTGGGGCCGATGCCGCCGGTGGTGAAGACATAAGCGAAGCGGGGGCGCAACTCGTTCACCGCTGCGGCGATCTCGGCCTCCTGGTCCGCCACCACCCTTACCTCACGCAAGGAGATGCCGGAGCGGGCGAGATAGGCGCCGATATAAGCGATGTTTTCGTCGCTGGTGCGCCCCGACAGGATCTCCTCGCCGATGACCACAAGGGCGGCGGTGACGGTGTCCGGCTTGGCATCCGCGTGCGTCATGGTTTCGGCATTATTGACCGTCATGGCTGCCTTGTCCCGGTTGTCCACGCGTCTCACCGTTGCACATCGGGCTATTTCCCCCTAAGTGACACCTAAGGGTCTATAAGCATCACTCATGTCCAATCTCGAATTTGCCCGCGCCCAGGGGCGCGACACCAAGATCAGGCTCCACGGGCCGGAGGCTTTTGCCGGCATGGCCAAGGCCGGCCGCCTCGTGGCCGAGGCACTCGATCTCCTGACCGAACGGGTAAAGCCCGGCGTGACCACCGAGGCGCTCGACACCTTCGTTTTCGACTTCGCCATGGCGCATGGCGCCGTGCCGGCCCCGCTCAACTATCGTGGCTTTCCCAAATCGATCTGCACCTCGCTGAACCATGTCGTGTGCCACGGCATCCCCGGCAACCGGGTGCTCAAGGAAGGCGACATCCTCAATATCGACGTGACGCTCATCGTCGACGGTTGGCACGGCGATTCGAGCCGCATGTATGCCGTGGGCAACATCGCCCGCGCCGCGGAGCGCCTGCTCGAGGTCACCTACTACGCTCTGATGCGCGGCGTGGACGCCGTGAGGCCGGGCGCCACCACGGGAGATATCGGCGCCGCCATCCAGGCCTATGCCGAGGGCGAGCGCTGTAGCGTGGTGCGCGATTTCTGCGGCCATGGCTTGGGCCGCGTGTTCCACGACCGGCCGAACATCCTGCATTATGGGGAGGCGGGCGAAGGCTTGCCGCTCAAACCCGGCATGCTGTTCACCATCGAGCCGATGATCAATCTCGGCAAGCCGCATGTGAAGATCCTGTCGGACGGCTGGACCGCGGTCACTCGCGACCGCTCGCTGTCTGCCCAGTTCGAGCATAGCGTGGGCGTCACCGAGACGGGCTGCGAGGTATTCACGGTCTCGCCGCAAGGCCTCGACCGGCCGCCCTATGGGCGCCAATAGCGCGAAGGCTCGATGGGCTTCAAAGATGCCGCCAAGCCCCATTATCTCGGTCATCGCGAGCGCCTGAGAACACGCTTCCGCGACGCCGGCCCCGACGCCCTTCCCGACTACGAGCTGATCGAGCTGATCCTGTTCCGTGCCATGCCGCGCAGGGACACCAAGCCGCTCGCCAAGGCGCTGCTTGCCCGCTTCGGCACCTTCGCCGAAGCCGTCAATGCGCCCGAGGAGCTGTTGCGCGAGGTCCCGGGCATCGGCGACGCGGCCATCACCGAGCTGAAGCTCGTGCGCGCCGCGGCGCTTCGGCTGATGCGCGGCGAGGTGCTCGAGCGTCCCGTGCTATCGTCCTGGGCGCAGGTGCTCGACTATTGCCGGGCCTCCATGGGGTTCGAGGCCAAGGAGCAGTTCCGCATCCTGTTCCTCGACAAGCGCAACCAGATCATCGCCGATGAGGTGCAACAGAAGGGCACCGTCGATCATACCCCGGTCTATGTGCGCGAGGTGGTCAAGCGGGCGCTGGAGCTGTCAGCCACGGCCATCGTGCTGGTGCACAACCACCCCTCGGGCGACCCGACGCCTTCACGCGCCGATATCGAGATGACCAAGCAGATCGTGGCGGCCGCCAAGCCTCTAGGCGTGTTGATTCACGACCACATCATCGTCGGCAAGCAGGGCCACGCGAGCTTCCGCGGGCTCGGCTTAATTTAAGGGAAGATAGGGCCCGGCCCTAGGCCGGGGGCGGGCCGAACACCAGGACGGCGTTGAGGCCGCCGAAGGCGAAAGAGTTCGACATCGCGTAAGTGACCTCGCGCTTCTTGCCCACATTGGCCGTGTAATCGAGGTCGCATTCGGGATCGGGCTCGTTGAGCCCAATGGTCGGCGGCACGAACTTATCCTCCATCGCCTTGAGCGCGGCCACGGCCTCGATGCCGCCGCCGGCGCCAAGACAATGGCCGTGCATCGACTTGGTGGAGGAGATGGAAACCTTGTTGGCGGCATTGCCGAACACGCGCTTGATGGCGCGGGTCTCGTTGATGTCGTTGACCGCGGTCGCGGTGCCGTGGGCGTTCACATAGTCGATGTCCGAGGCGGCGAGCCCGCTGTCGTCCAGCGCCATCTGCATGGCGGTTGAGGCGCCGTCGATCGATGGGTTGACCATGTCGGCGGCGTCCGCCGTCATGCCGTAGCCCATCAGCTCGGCCAGGATCGGCGCGCCGCGCGCCTTGGCATGCTCATACTCTTCGAGCATCAAAATGCCGGCGCCTTCAGCAAGGACGGTGCCGTTCCGGTTCTTGGCGAAGGGCCACAAGCCGTCGGGGCTCAACACACGCATGGCCTGCCAGGCCCGGGTCGCGCCCCAATTGAGCGACGCCTCGGCGGCGCCGGCGAGGCCCATATCGACCAGGCCTTCGCGGATCATGCGGTAGGTGAGGCCGATGGCGTGCGTGGCGGTCGAGCAGGCGCTGACCACACCGAAGGTCGGCCCCTTGATGCCGTATTCGATGCTGACATGCGCTGAAGCCGAGCTTCCGATCGCCTTCAAGAGCGTGAGCGGGTGCGTCGCCCGCTTATTCTCCTTGAACAGCATCTTGTAGGAGAATTCGAGCGTGGTGAGCCCGCCGACGCCCGAGCCGATGATGCAGGCGGCGCGATAGCCATCCCGGTCCTTGAGCGGCATTTCGAGCTTGGACATGGCCACGGCTTCCTGCGCCGCGCAGCCCGCATATTGGGAGAATTTGTCTGCGAGCAGCAGAGGCTTGCTCTGCAGCCGCTCTCTCGGGTCGAAATCCGGCACTTCCCCGGCGATGGTGATGTAGAGATCCTCGGTGGGGAAGCTCTGCACCTGGCGTATGCCGCACTCACCTTTTTTGAGAGCAGCCCAAAATTTCTCTACGCCCGTGCCTAAAGGAGTGACGACGCCCTGGCCGGTGACCACGACGCGCCTGCGCCCGTTAGTGTGTGTCATGTAGTGTTAAGCCGTAACTCCAAGCCTGATCGACGTCCCGGGAAGGCCCCCCGAGCGGAATGGCTGGTTCAAGCTGCTGCTCCGGAAGCCTTCGTCTCTGCGATGATCCCCTTAACGCGATCCACGACGGAACCTACCGTCGCGAATGCCTCCACCTCTTCATTCGCATTATACGGGATTTCGATGCCGAAAGTATCCTCAATATCGAAAACGATCACCGCGAGGTCGAGAGATTCAATCTCAAGCTCGCTGAGCGGGGTGTCGAGCGCGACAGGCTTCGATGGGTCCTTCATGTTCTTACGCAGAATCTCGATGATCTTGGTTGCCACCTCGTCCATATCGCTCTCCCTGCCCCCTTTAGGGGTCCGTGTCTAATGTCCCTGCTAAATCATAGCTAATCCGAGGGCAAGCCAGGCCTTGGAATAGACTTAAAAACCAAGCGCGTCTAGCCGCGCCGGCCAGGTGAATAACACCTGTGTGACGCTCTAATCGCCAAGAAAATTGGCGTTTTTGCGCCAGGCCGCGCCACGTTTTCAGCATACTCTTGGAGCGCGTCGAGGGCTCCCTCGCGAGGCCGCTCCATGGCCCGGCCCCGTGTTATAATAATAAACGTGAAAAAGCGTGCGGCCAATTGCCTCCCGATGAGCCTTTCCCCACCTGTTAAGCGGCGGGAAAGCCAAGCAAATCGTACATAAGTTAATGGCGAGGAAGCCCAATACCGTGTCTGCCGGGACAGAGCGCGGCGAATCACCGGGATTTGAGCCGCCGTGGCTCCATGCTTACCCCCAGGATGTCGCGTGGGACGTGAGCTTCAGCCCGGCCCTGGTCGGCAGCCTGCTCGACCAAGCGGTTCAGAATTACGGCACACGTCCTTGCACTTACTTCCTGGGCAAGCGCCTGAGTTTCGCCGAGATCGGGGACCTCTCAGAACGGGCGGCCAAAGGCTTGCGCGCGCTCGGCGTGGGCGAAGGCGTGAGGGTCGGTCTGTTCCTGCCCAACACGCCGACCTTCCTGGTGTTTTATTACGGTGTGCTCAAGGCCGGCGGCACCGTGGTCAATTTCAATCCGCTCTACAGCCTGGACGAGATCGCGTTTCAGATCCGGGACAGCGGCACCAAAATCATGGTGACGCTCGACCTCGCGTTTCTCTTCGACAAGGTCGAGGCCATGATGGAACTCGGCGTCTTGGACAAGGCCGTGGTGGCAAACTTCGCGTCGCTCCTGCCGCCTTTGAAGTCGATCGCGTTCAGGCTGCTCAAGCGCGGGAAGCTTGCCCGCATCGGCGGCTCTCCGGTCAAGGACCGCATCGTGCGCGAGCAAGATTTACTCGCCAATGATGGAAGCTATGAGAGGCCGGCCATCACGCCCGAGTCGATCGCGGTACTGCAATATACCGGGGGCACCACCGGGACCCCCAAGGGCGCGATGCTCACCCACGCCAATATCGCGATCAATGCCGCTCAGGTGAAGGCCTGGCAGAATCGCAGATCGAAGGAAGACCGCATCCTCTGCATCCTGCCTCTGTTCCACGTCTTCGCCATGACCGCGGTGATGAATTTCGCCATGAGCAACGGCAGCGAGATCATCCTCGTGCCGAAATTCGAGCTGGACGACACGCTGAAGATGATCGGCAAACTGCGCCCCACCCTGTTGCCCGGCGTACCGACGCTTTACAACGCCATGCTGCGTCATCCTCGCATCGCCCGTTTCGATCTCTCCTCGCTGGAATATTGCATCTCTGGCGGCGCCGCGCTTCCGGTCGAGGTCAAGCGCGGCTTCGAGGCGCTTTGCGGCTGCAGCGTGGTGGAAGGCTATGGGTTGAGCGAGACCTCTCCCGTCGTCGCCTGCAACCCGATCAATTCGCCGAAGGACGGCTCGATCGGCCTCCCCCTCCCCGCCACCGAGATCGCCATCCGCTCGCTCGACGATCCGGCGCAAGAGATGCCGCAGGGCGAGCCCGGCGAGATCTGCATCGCCGGGCCGCAAGTGATGACCGGCTATTGGAACAAGCCGGAGGAGACAGAGTCCGCCTTCGTGGGGCGCTTCTTCCGCACTGGCGACGTCGGCTACATGGACGAAGATGGGTATATCTTCATCGTCGATCGCATCAAGGACATGATCAACGCCTCGGGCTTCAAGATCTATCCGCGGCGTATCGAGGACGCCTTCTACGAGCACGCGGCGGTGGCCGAGGTGACCGTGATCGGCATTCCCGACGATTACCGGGGCGAAGCGCCAAAGGCCTTCGTCAAGCTGAAGGAAGGACAGCGGGCGACGGCTGAGGAACTGCTCGCGTTCCTGACCGAGAAGCTTTCGAAGATCGAGCTTCCGGCGGAGATCGAGTTCCGCGACACGCTGCCGAAGACCATGATCGGCAAGCTCTCCAAGAAGGAGCTGCGCGCCGAAGCGAAATCCTGAGGCTCGGCTAGTCTAGCGCAACCAGGGAAGCAGGGACCGCTCTTGTTTGCGCAAAGCCCGCCTCTGCCGCCGCGTCAGCGGTGGCTGCACCTCTTCACCCGGTTCGGCTGTTTCGGGGTCAGTGGCGAGAGCGGCTTGCTGATCGACGTCCATCGGTGCCGCAGTGACCTCGTCCGAGGCCGGCTGCGTGGGCACTGGTTGCGCATTGGGTGTCGCCGCGACAGTCGCGTGCGTTGGAGCAGGCGCCACCTTCGGCTTCGGCGCGGGCAACGGAGCAGCCGCCTTGGCCGGTGCTGCGGCGGCGGGCGGGGTCATTTCGTCCGCTTCGATCGGGTCCGCCATGACGAACATGCTCGGCACGTTCTCACCGGAGAGCTTCTCGGCCGTCGTCTCACCCGTGGAGACGCTCAGGAAGCCGTAGCCTGGGCGCATACCGTGCTCGTCCGGCGGCGGCGCCGGCTTCACCAGCTCGACCGCGGGTGCGGCGGCGATTTGCGGTTCGGCGGTTTGAGCCTCGGCCGTGGCTTCCACCAAATCGTTCGTCGTGGGCGCGGGCTGAGGCGAAGCTGCGGAAATGGCCGCCGACGGAATTGCCGCGGCTGTGGCTTGCGCGGGTTGCGAAGCGTCAGGCTCGGCCGAGGCTTCGATCTGCGGCTCCTCGACCGGCTTTGGCTGCGGCGGCGGTGAGGTTCTCAACCACATCCTCTCGCCGCAGAGCAGCCATGCCTTGCAGCCTTTGAGCGTGATCTGCTTGTGCGAGACCATGGTCAGTGTGGCCGCGTAAGTATTGCCGTCTTCCGGATTATAGATCTTGCCGGTCCAGGTCGCGGGACCGGTGCGCGTCATGCCGGTGAACAGCGGCAGGCCCAGGATCGGCCGGTCGCGCATCGAAGGATTCTCGTTACGGATGTCGTGCAGGAGGCGACCCCGGTTGTCATTCGGATTTTCAAGCCAGATGATCTTGCTGCAAAGCAACGCGTTGCCTTTGCCGCATCTGGTGATCTGGATCTTGGCGTTGCGTTCCGAGTCCGGCTTCACCCAATAGCCAGTGGGATCGGCCGAGGACGCCTGGGCCTGTCCGCCGAGGACGAGGACAGCAGCAGTCAGGAGGCTCACCGCCGCAGCGAACATACGATGCTTCATAGAGCACCCTCCTCGTGGCTCGCGCCGTTGGCGTCTGCGACACCCCGGCAAATCAACTCTCTATCCCCTGCCCCTGATGGACCCAGTTTTAGGCCCTTTTTTGTCGGCCGGAAGGGCGTCATTTCGGCCCTTCCAGGATCGCCGCGACCCCCATGCCACCGGCCGTGCACACCGAAATCAATCCCCGTCCCCTACTCTTACTTTGCAGCAATTTGGCCAAAACCGCCACGATTCGCGCACCCGTGGCGGCAAAAGGATGCCCGAAAGCAATTGAGGAACCCTTGACGTTCAGCCTGGCCCGGTCGATCGAGCCGAGCGGCTCGCTTCGGCCCAGACGGCGGCGGCAATAGTCTTCGGATTCCCATGCCTTCAAAGTGGCCAGCACCTGCGCCGCAAAGGCTTCATGAATCTCATAATAATCAAAGTCCTGCAGCGCCAAGCCAGTCTGCCTGAGAAGATCGCTCACGGCAACGGTCGGCGCCATCAGAAGGCCCTCACCGTGCACGAAATCCACGGCGGAAGTGCGGCCTATCGTCAGAAAGGCTTGGACCGGAAGGCCTTTCTTGGCCGCCCAGTCCTCTGAGGCGAGTAGGACCGTGGCGGCGCCGTCGGTCAAAGGGGTGGAATTGGCGGCGGTTATGGTGCCGCCTGTCCGGTCGAAAACCGGCTTCAGCTCGGCCATTTTCTCCAGCGAAATGTCCTCGCGGATATTATTGTCGCGGAACACCCCGGCGCATGGCACGACGAGGCCGTCCATGAAGCCCTCGTCATACGCAGCCGCAGCCTTTTTGTGACTCTCATAGGCGAGCAGGTCTTGGGCCTCGCGGGTGATGCCCCATTCCTTGGCCATCAGTTCGCAATGCTCGCCCATGCTTAAGCCCGTGCGCGGTTCCGAGGTCGAAGGCGGCTGGGGCGCAAGCTCGCCTGGCATGAAGCCCTTGAAGGCGGAAAGCTTCTCGCCGAAGCCGCGCGCCCGCGACGCCTGAATGAGGCGTTGAGCAAATCGCCGCTGGAACACCACCGGCGCGTCGCTGGTGGTGTCCGAGCCAAGCGCGATGCCGCATTCGATCTGACCGGTGGCGATCTTAGCGCCGAGGCCAAGCGCGCCCTGTAGGCTGGTGCCGCAAGCCTGCATCATGGTGATGGCCGGCGTGGTCGGCGCGAGTTGGCTGCCGATCACCGCCTCGCGGGCGAGATTCCAGTCCTTGGCGTGAGTCACCACGGCGCCGCCCACCACCTCGTCGATATGGGTGCCATGCAGTGCGAAGCAGTCGACCAGGCCGCCAAGCGCCGCGCTCAGCATGTCGAGATTGGTGAGCTCGGCGTAAGCCGTGTGCGAGCGGCAGAATGGGATCCTGACCCCGCCAAGCACCGCCACGCGCCGCATCTTTTCTTCCGCCATGCTGACTTAAAGCTCCCGCTTGCTCATGCCGCTTCAGCCGACGCGTCCGTGTGCGCTAGCGTGCGCCGGTAATGCAGCGGGCCGCCGCGGAACGGCGCGAAGCCCGTGCCGAAGATCACGCCGGCATCGACGTGATCCGCGCTCGCCACCACCCGATCGGCAAGCGCGCGCTCGGCCTCGTCGAGCAACGGCTTGACCAGCGTGCGCCCCAAGCGTTCGAGTTCGGTTTGGTCGTAAGCCGCACCTTGGCGCTTCGGCTTGCCCTCGGCCCACTTATAGAAGCCTTCGCCCGTCTTCTTGCCGAGCTTGCCCTGCTTCACCAGCGTGGTCAGCACGCTGTCGCCCGATGGCGCGAGTTTCAGCTCCTCGCCGACTTTGGCCGCGATGTCGAGGCCGACCATGTCCATCAGTTCGAGCGGACCCATGGGCATGCCGAATTTGAGCGCCGCCTGATCGATCTTTTCGCGCGGCTCGCCTTCCTGATAGCGGCGCACGGCCTCCATCATGTAGGGGGCGAGCACGCGGTTGACGAGGAAGCCGGGGCAGCTCTTGACGATCAGCGGCAGCTTGTCGATTGTCGTGACGAAGGCGCAGGCCTTTCGTACCTCTTCCTCGCGCGTTTCCGCGCCGCGCACCACCTCGACCAGAGGAAGCTGCGCCACGGGATTGAAGAAATGCAGACCGACTAGGCGGCCAGGATCGGCGAGCTTCTTGGCGATGTCCTCGAGCTTCAGAGATGAGGTATTGGTGGCGAGCACCGCACCCGGCTTCGCCTCCTTTTCGAGTTGCGCGAACAGTTTCTGCTTCACGTCGAGCTTCTCGACCACCGCCTCGATGATCACGTCGGCATGCTTGATGTGCTTGCCCTGAGGATCGGCGATCAGGCGGGCGATCGCCGCATCTATCGCCGGCTTGCCGCGCAGCCGCTTCTTGAACAGGCCTTTGGCGCGGTCGAGCGCCTTCTTGATCTGAGCTTCGTCGAGGTCCTGGAGGCTCGCTTGCAGCCCACGCACCACGCACCAGGCAGCGATGTCGCCGCCCATGGTGCCGGCGCCGACGACATGGACCTTGAGCGGCTTGAAGCCGTCCTTGGGCGCTTCGGCCTTGAGCATCTCCGACAGCTTGAACACGCGGCGTAGATTGCGTGAGGTCTCACTCGCCATCAGCGGTGCGAACATCACCGTCTCGGCCACGCGCATGGCGGCCGGATCGTCGCCGTAGCGCTCGAACAAATCGATGAGGCGGAACGGCGCGGGATAATGCTCCTCGCGCACCTTGGCCGCCGTCCTGGCGCGCATCTGCTTGGCGAGCAGGCCGCGCACCGGCTGCTTGAGCATGAGCCTCTTCCACCACGGCGCGCCCTTTGAGCGGCGGTTCTGCAGCACTGCCTTGCGCGCCGCCCAACGGAGGCTGTGGCGCGTGGGTACGAGCTGATCGACCAGGCCTATGGCCTTGGCCGCGGTGGGGCGCAACAGGCGGCCCGTCAACATGGCCGTCATGGCGTCAACGGGGCCGGCGGCCTGAATCGCGCGCACCGTGCCGTTCAGCCCCGGAAAGATGCCGAGTTTCACTTCGGGAAAGCCGAGGCGTGTCCCCTCCTCGCGGTCGGCGATGCGCCAGTCGCACGCAAGCGCGAGCTCGAGCCCGCCACCCAGGCAATAGCCGTGGATGGCTGCGACCACCGGCACGGTCAGACGGTCGATGCGGTCGAGCAGCCCGAGCGTCTGCTTCACCACGTCCTTGATCTTGTCCACGGTGTCGAAACTTTCGAACTCGCGGATGTCGGCGCCGGCGATGAAGCTCGACTCCTTGCCGCTCATGATCACGAGGCCCTTGATCTCGCCACGGCTGGCGCCCTCCTCGACCGCCTGGACGATCTCGCTGAATTCCTCGGTGGCGCGGCGGCCGAGCGAATTCATGCTCTCGCCTTCGCGGTCGATTACCGCCCAGGCGATGTCCTCGAAATCGACCGTGAAGCGCCAGTCCTGCAAATCGGGAAGCGTGGTCGCCATGCTCCGCCTTTACTCAGCCGCCATATGGCCTGACCGGCTGTGAAGCGCCGCTGGCGCCGGGGTTTCGGCCTTCCGCGGCGAGACGGCGTCGGCGGCGAAATCGTCGACGGCGATGACGCGCTCGACAAGCGCGCGCTGCTCGGTGAGCGCGGCAGCCTCCTCCTCAGTGAGCACGCCTTTCCGCTTGGCTTCGGCGATCCAATCATGGTCGTGGAAGCGCCTCACTTCGCCCTTGCGGATGGCGCGCTCGAGCTTCTTGTCGGCCTCCTCGTTGGCGACCACCCTCAGCAGCGTGTATTCGAGCAGGCCAACGCGGTCGTTGGGGTCGTCGGAGACGTAAATCTCCCTGGTGAGACGGTCGCGGAAATCCCCCGGTTGAAGTGTTGCGCGCACGATTTCCTTGCCCGCCTGATCGCTCGCCGGCCGACGCCAAGCGCCCAAGGGAAAGACCAGCGGGCGCATCGCCCACGCAGCCCAGGCATTCGGAAAATTGTCGAGAACGCCGCGCAGAGCCTGGTCGAAGCGGTAGAGGCAATTTTGCGCGCAATACTCCACCAGCTTGAGGTCTGATTTCGGACTGCCGTCGTCCTCGTAGCGCTTGAGCACAACCGACAGGAGGTAAAGCTCGGCAAGCGCGTCGGCCATGCGGCCGGAGATCTTCTGCTTCACCTTGAGGCTGCCGCCGAGCAGCGCCACGGTGACGTCGGCGACCAGCGCAAAGGAGCGCGAGGCACGGGCCAGCTGCCGCCACCAGCGCGCGGTCGGCCCGGCGCTGGGCGGCGCCGAGGCGAATAGGCCGAAAGTGAAATTGTGGAACAGGCTCCCCGCCGCATTGGAGACGGTAAAGGCCACATGTTTGTCGAAGGTCCGCTCGAAGGCTTCCACCCCGCGTGCGCGATCCTCGTTCTGCAACGCCTCGATCTCGGTGAGCAGATAGGGGTGACTGCGCAGCGCCCCTTGCGCGAAAGTAATGAGCGTGCGCGTCAGGATATTGGCGCCTTCCACGGTGATGCCGACCGGCACCATCTGATAGGCACCCTGGATGTAGTTGGACGGCCCGTCGCAAATGCCCCTGCCGCCGTGAATGTCGAGTGCGTCGTTGACGCTGGCGCGCATGCGCTCGGTCGAAACATATTTGAGCAGTGCCGATATGACCGCGGGCTTCTCCCCGGCCGACACCATCGATGCCGTGACGGCGCGCGCTGCTTCCAGCGTATAGGCATTCTCGGCGAGCCGCGCCAACGGCTCCTCGACGCCCTCCATGAAGCCGATAGGCAGATTGAACTGCTTGCGGATGCGGGCATAGGCCGTGCTCGTCCTGAGCATCGCCTTGGCGGCGGCGGCGCTGGTCGCGGGCAGTGAGATGGAACGTCCCGCGGCGAGGCAGCTCATCAGCATGCGCCAGCCCTGCCCGGCGCGCTCGGCTCCGCCGATGATCCAGTCGAGCGGAACGAATACGTCGCGCCCGCGCGTCGGGCCGTTGGGGAAGGCCGCGCCCCCAGGAAGATGCCGCCTGCCGATCTCCACCCCTTGATGATCGGTCGGGATCAGCGCCAGCGTAATGCCGATATCCTCGCCGCGCCCGAGATGGTTCTCGGGGTCGAGCAAGCGGAAGGCGAGCCCGAGCAGCGTGGCTTTAGGCGCGAGCGTGATGTAGCGCTTGTCCCAGGTGAGCTTGATGCCGAGCGTCTCCTTGCCCTCGTGCCGCCCGCGCACGACCACACCCACGTCGCGCATGGAGGCCGCGTCAGAGCCGGAAAACGGCCCGGTCAGTGCGAAGCAGGGAATCTCCTCGCCGCGCGCGAGCCGTGGCAGGTAATGCGCCTTCTGCGCGCTCGTGCCGTATTTCTCGATCAACTCGCCGGGGCCGAGCGAGTTCGGCACCATGACGATGGTGACGCCGTCGGGGCTGCGCGAGGAAATCTTGCCGAGCACCAGCGATTGCGCTTGGGCCGAGAAGCCCAAGCCGCCATGCTCCTTGGAGATGAGCATGCCGAGAAAGCCCTTCTCGCTCACGAAGCGCCAGATGTCGTCGGGGATGTCGCGCAGCTCGTGGCGGATTTGCCAGTCCTTGAGGCGCTTGCAGAGTTCCACGGTCGGCCCGTCGAGGAAGGCGCGCTCCTCCACCGTGAGCGTGATGGGCGCGACGCGTTGCAGCTTCGCCCAATTGGGCGTGCCCGAGAACAACTCGGCATCCCAGCCGACCGTGCCGGCTTCAAGCGCCTCGCGCTCGGTCTCGGAGATCGCGGGCATCGCGCTTTTCAGCGCGCGATAGGACGGCAGCACGATATATTTGCGCTTGATCTCGGGAAAGCTCGCCACGAACAGGAGCCCGGCGATCAGCCAGCCGAACAATGCCCAAAGCGGAAAGACCGGCCAATGCAGCGCGCCGCCCGCAAGTCCCATTTGCGCGCATAAGGTGATGATGGCGACCGCACCAGCCCACACACCGAGCGAGGCGCGGTTCATGGCCAAAGCGAACAGCGTGAGAATCGTCGCGAGCGCGAAAATTAATTCAGCCATTGGCGGCCTCCAAACGCGCCTTCGCCCCGATGCGTCCCCGATCCAGGAGCCCATTCGGGCCGCCACTCTTCACCGACGCGGCCAGCATCGGTTCGGCTTTTTGCCCTCTATGGTCCCGATGGGCCATCGACTCAAGCTTCTTTTCGTGTGTTTTGCGCGGTCTCACGCCTTTGCCAAGGCGGCGTCGAATCGTTTGGAACGCGCTCATCCTAGGCGCAGATGTTACCCGCTCGCTTAACGGGGGAAAGACCTGCGACCGGGCTTTCTTGTGCCACTGAAGCGAATTGGCTAAGCAGGAGGCAATTTCGGGCCTTTAGAGCCTTGCTGGGAGGCGTCATGACCGAGCCTGAGCGGCCGCAGCTCAGCCCCTATCAGATCGAGCTTGAGGCCGGCAAACGCTATGCCTGGTGCCGCTGCGGGCGCAGCCAAAAACAGCCTTTTTGCGACGGCTCGCATACCGGCACCGGGATCGAGCCGTTGATGTTCACGGCCGAACGCACCGAGCTTGCGCTCCTTTGCGGATGCAAGGATACCGGCGACCCGCCTTATTGCGACGGCTCCCATATGCTGCTCTGATTTGGGGTCGCACCCCTTACGCGCAGCGTTGTACGCGGCAACCCCTTCTTGCTAAGAAAGGACAGGCGGCGGGGGTCGCCTGTAGCACCTTGGTTTGCAACGCCCCGTTCCGGGGGAATCCCTTAATTTGGGAAAGGCGAGGCAGGCGGCGCTTATGGCTTATTTTTCTCAGCAGCTGATCAACGGGCTTGCGCTTGGCTCGATCTACGGGCTGATCGCCATCGGCTACACCATGGTCTATGGCATCATCGGCATGATCAATTTCGCCCACGGCGACATCTTCATGGTGGGCTCCTTCATCGCACTCATTCTCTTTCTTATCCTGCTGAGCCTCGGCGTCACCATGATCCCCTTGGCGCTGCTCATCGTCCTCCTCGTCGCCATGTGTCTCACCGCGGTCTGGGGCTGGACCGTGGAGCGCATCGCCTATCGGCCGCTGCGCGAGTCGTTCCGGCTTGCGCCGCTGATCACCGCCATCGGCATGTCGATCGTGCTCCAGAATTTCATCCAGGTGGCGCAAGGCGCCCGGGTGAAGCCGCTCCAGCCAGTGGTCACCGGCGGCTACGAGCTGTTCAAGGAACAAGGTTTCACCGTCATCCTCTCCAACATTCAGATCCTTATCGTGGTGACCACCCTCATCCTCATGACTTTGTTCTGGCTGGTCATCACCCGCACCGCGCTCGGCCGGGCGCAGCGTGCCTGTGAGCAGGACCGGCTGATGGCGTCGCTCTCCGGCGTCAATGTCGATCGCACCATCTCGCTCACCTTCGTTCTTGGCGCCATGCTCGCCGCCGTCGCCGGGCTCCTTTATCTCCTCTATTACGGGGTGATCGATTTCTACATCGGCTTCATCGCCGGCATCAAAGCCTTCACCGCGGCGGTGTTCGGCGGCATCGGCTCGCTCCCGGGCGCCATGCTCGGCGGCCTCATCATCGGCCTGATCGAGACCTTCTGGTCGGCTTATTTCAGCATTGAATACAAGGACGTGGCGGCGTTCTCGATGCTCGCCATCGTGCTGATCTTTTTCCCGACCGGCCTGCTCGGCCGTCCCGCGGTGGAGAAGGTTTGAACACCTTGGCCGAGCCCGGCAAACCTCTCGGCCAGCGGCTCCAGTCAGCGCTCGTCGATTCCTTCCTCGCGGGCCTTGTCGCCTTTGCCTTGTTCTCGCTGCTGCTCGGGTTGCGGACAGTAGACAAGGTGACTGGGCTCACACTCGAGCCCCGTCCGATGCTGCTGTTTATCGTGGTGGCGATCGTGTTCTTCGGTCGCCTGCTGCTCAGTCTGTTCGTGTGGCAGGCCGAGTATCCGATCACCACGCCCTTCGCCAAACTGTTCACGCGGGAGCCGTTCGACCGAACCGACGTCATCGTGCTTGGCGCCGTGGCCCTGGGTTGCCTCTTGATTTTCTTCCTTGGCGAACCGGCCTATCGGCTCATCGCCGCGTGCATAGCGCTCTTCCTGGCCCTTGGCCTGCTGCGCCGGCTGATCGTCTATTACTTTCCGGACCTTCCTTACGCCCAAATCTTCGTCACCGTCGGTCTTCTCTTCGCGATCTTCTTCCCCCTCTCCAGCTACTTTTTGGAGAAGACTTTCCATCTCGGCCTGCCGCTTCGCTACTGGTTCGACCTCTCCATCCTCGTGCTCACCTACATCATGCTCGGCTGGGGTCTCAATATCGTGGTCGGGCTCGCCGGCTTGCTCGATCTCGGTTACGTCGCGTTCTATGCGGTGGGCGCCTATACCTTCGCCCTGCTCGCCACGAATTTCGGCCTGGGCTTCTGGATTTGCTTGCCCGTCGCGGGCGCGGTCGCAGCCCTTTGGGGCATTGTTCTCGGCTTCCCCGTGCTTCGGCTGCGCGGCGATTATCTCGCCATCGTGACGCTCGCCTTCGGCGAGATCATCCGTATCGTGCTGCTCAACTGGACCGAGGTGACCAACGGGCCTAACGGCGTTTCCGGCATTCCCAAGCCCACGTTTTTCGGCCTGCCCTTCACCCCCACCACTGCCGGCGGCGGCGAAACCTTCGCGTCCTTCTTCAACCTGAAATACGATCCGCTCCAGGGCATCATCTTCCTTTATTACGTGATCCTGGCGCTTGCCCTCTTCACCAACGTCGTGACCCTTAGGCTGCGGCGGCTTCCTGTGGGCCGCGCCTGGGAAGCCATGCGCGAGGACGAGATCGCCTGCCGCTCTCTCGGCATCAACACCACCATCACCAAGCTCACCGCCTTTGCCACGGGAGCCCTGTTCGGCGGCTTGGCCGGCAGCTTCTTCGCCACGCGCCAGGGCTTCATCAGCCCCGAGAGCTTCACCTTCATCGAATCCGCCATTATCCTCGCCATCGTGGTCCTCGGCGGCATGGGCAGCCAGCTCGGTGTCGCCATCGCCGCCATCGTCATGGTCGGTGGCTTCGAGATGCTGCGTCACACCCAGTGGCTCGAGGAGATTTTCGGCAAGGAGTTCGACCCGTCACTCTACCGCATGCTCCTGTTCGGCATCGCCATGGTGGCGATCATGGTTTGGCGCCCGCGGGGGCTTGTCGCCACGCGCGATCCATCGATCGCGCTCGGTGAAGCGCGACAAATACCCTCCGACCTCGTCAAAGAGGGCCGCGCATGAGACCCTGGCAGTACGATCCTCTGCTCAAAGTCGGCCACCTGACCATGCGTTTCGGTGGACTTACCGCCGTCGACGACGTCACCTTCCAGGTCGCCCGGAAGGACATCACCGCGCTGATCGGCCCGAACGGCGCCGGCAAGACCACGGTGTTCAACTGCATCACCGGCTTCTACAAGCCGACCGAAGGCACGATCGAGCTCAGGCAACCGGGTCCCCGCGATTTCCGCCTGGAACGGCTCGACGATCACGACATCAACAGCATCGGCCGCGTCGCCCGCACCTTCCAGAACATCCGGCTGTTCCCGGGCATGACCGTGCTGGAGAATCTGATGGTGGCGCAGCACAATGTGCTGTGGCGCGCGTCCGGCTTTACCATCGGCGCCATTCTCGGCATCGGCGGATTCGAGAAGGCGGAGAAAGAGGCGGTCGAGTTCGCCTGCCACTGGCTCGAGCGCGTCGGCCTGATCGCACGCGCCGACGAGGCTGCGGGAGATCTCCCCTATGGCGACCAGCGAAAGCTCGAGATCGCCCGCGCCATGTGCACGCGACCTTTGCTTCTCTGCCTCGATGAGCCCGCTGCCGGGCTGAACGCACGCGAGAGCGACGGACTCAATGAGTTGCTCTATTCCATCCGGGCGAAGGACGGCATCTCTATTCTGCTCATCGAGCACGATATGAGCGTGGTGATGCGCATTTCCGATCACATCGTGGTTCTCGACTACGGCAAGAAGATCGCCGACGGGACGCCACAGGAGATTCGCAACGACCCGGCCGTCATCGCCGCCTATCTCGGCGTTCCCGACGAAGAGCTCGCCGAGGTCCGCTTATGAACAAACCGCTGCTCGAGATCAAAGATGTCACCGCCGGATATGGCCGCATCTCGGTGCTGCACGATGTCAGCATCGACGTCCACCTCGGCGAGATCGTGGCTCTCATCGGCGCCAACGGTGCGGGCAAGACCACGACCATGATGACCATTTTCGGACGCCCGCGCGCGACGAGCGGACACGTTGTCTTCGACGGCCATGACATCACTCACCTCCCGACGCACGAGATCGCGCTTTTAGGCATCGTCCAATCGCCGGAAGGACGGCGCATCTTCCCGCGCATGACGGTAATGGAAAATCTACAGATGGGCGCCATCGTCGCCAACGACCCCGCGATCTTCGATGAAGACCTCGAAAAGGTATGCACTTTATTCCCTGTCTTGAAGAACCGGCACGACCAGCGCGGCGGAACATTGTCAGGCGGCGAGCAGCAGATGCTCGCCATCGCCCGCGCGCTGATGGGGCGGCCCAAGCTGCTGCTGCTGGACGAACCGTCGCTCGGGCTTGCTCCCCTCATCGTCAAGCAGATCTTCGGGGCGATCAAAGAACTGAATAGCCGCCACGGTCTTACCGTGTTCATCGTCGAACAGAATGCCTATCACACCCTGAAACTCGCCGATCGCGGCTATGTCATGGTCAACGGCCGCATCACTTTGTCGGGGTCCGGCAAGGAGCTGCTCGAGCGCAAGGACGTGCAGGCCGCCTATCTCGAAGGTGGCGGGCAGAGTGCGCTCGGGGAGGGAGCCTCACCGTGACTTGGCTCTCCGACGACGGATTCTGGGTGTTCTTCATCCTCACGGTGATCATCGGCGGCGCCGCCGCGTTTCTCGCCGGCCGCGGCCTGGCCAAATCCTGGAAGCCCTTCTGGCGCGTCTTTTTTTATATGGCGTTGCTCGCCGGCGCGGTGCGCTTCTTCCATCAGGCACTGTTTCACGGCGATCTCTTGTCGCCTTACTATTATCTCGTGACCTATGCGATCCTGGTGGCGGCTTGTGCCCTTGGCTTTCGCTGGATGCGTACCTCGCAAATGGTCTCGCAATATCGCTGGCTCTATGTGCGGACGAGCCCGCTCACTTGGCGCCATCGATAAACCAATACCGCGCCTTTTCACCCCGCCAAATGATGTAGAGTGAGGTTAGTCGGTTACAAAGAGGAGATGACGATGAAGCGTATTGTCGGACTGATCGCGGCCCTCGCCGCAACGGGTTTTCTTGCAGGTTGCGGGGGCGCCGAAGACAGCAACGAGATTCCGATTGCCGTCGTCGGTCCAGTCACGGGTCAATACGCTTCCTTCGGGCAGCAGATGAAGAATGGCGGTGAGATGGCCGTCGATGACATCAATGAAGCGGGCGGCGTGCTCGGCAAGAAGCTCGACTTCACCATGGGCGACGATGCTTGCGATCCGAAGCAGGCGGTCGCCGTCGCCAATCAGCTCACCGGCAAGGGCGTGGCGCTGGTCGCCGGTCATTATTGCTCCGGCTCGTCGATCCCCGCCTCGCAGGTCTATGGCGAAAGCGACATGGTTCAGATCTCGCCGGCCTCTACCAACCCTGATTTCACCGACAAACGCTCCGCCTCCAACATCTATCGCGTCTGCGGCCGCGACGACCAGCAGGGCGGCGTGGCTGGCCAATATCTCGCCACCCATTACGGCGACAAGAACATCGCCATCATTCATGACAAGACGGCTTACGGCAAAGGCTTCGCCGACGAGGTGAAGAAGGCCCTCAACGAGACCGGCAAGGAAGAAGTCATGTACGAGGCCATCAGCGCCGGCGAGAAGGACTATTCGGCGCTCGTCTCCAAGCTCAAGCAGGCCGCGGTCGATGTTGTGTTCCTCGGCGGCTACCACACCGAGGCGGGGTTGATCGTCCGCCAGATGCGCGACCAGGGCATGAACACCATCCTCATGGGCGGTGACGCGCTCATCACCCAGGAATATTGGTCGATCACCGGCCCGGCAGGCGAGGGCACGCTGATGACCTTCTCGCCCGACCCGCGCAAGAACCCGGCCGCCGCAGAGGTGGTGCAGCGCTTCAAGGACAAGGGCATCGAGCCCGAGGGCTATGTGCTCTACACCTACGCCGCCATCCAGGCCTGGAAGCAGGCGGTGGAGAAGGCTGGCAGCACCGCGACCGCCGACGTGGTCAAGGCGCTCAACGAGAACGAGTTCGACACGGTGATCGGCAAGTTTAAGTTCGACGAAAAGGGCGACCCCAACCTGCCGCCTTACGCCGTCTATCGCTGGTCGAACGGAACTTATGAGGAGATCGGGGACGAGACCCCTGCCCCCGCGGGCTAGGTCTTCTTGGCAGCTCGCTCCTCGGCCCTGAACTCCGCTTCGAGCTCCTTCTCGAGCCGGACCAGATCGTCGGGGAGCGGCATGCCGAAGGCGAGCATCTCGTTCAGCTTCTCGCGGACCTGGAGGTAAAGCTCGTGCCGGTCTTCGGGCTGGTTCTCCATCTGGGTGAGGAGAAGCGCGATTTCCGCCTTCAAATCTTCAAACGCCATGGCGTACCGTCTCCTTGTTCTGGCCCGCGGATCGGACCACAAACCGACCCGGGCGGCAAGTGAGCCGCGGCTCATGGATTGCGGCCGGTCCGTTTCCCTTGCATAGTTGGGGGAATCGAATTGGGCGACAGGGGGTGCGGCAATGGAACAGGTGACATTCGACAAGGCGGTCGGCTTCATCCTTGCCGCCCTGTTTGCACTGGTGATCGGCGTCTCCATGTGGGCGCTCCTGGTCGGCGACTACATGCACGGCGTCATGAACGAGCAGGCGCAGCGGAGCCTGCGCATCGTGGGCTTTGCCGGCGCGCTCGCGGCGCTGGCCACCTGGTGGGTGCAAGGCTTTGCCGGCCATCGCGGGCCGGTGGTGCGCTTCCTGTTCGCCCTGTTCATTTTCGTGGTGGCCTTCTCCAGTATCGGCGGCATGCTCCGGGTGATCTACAGCTACGTCACCTATCCGAGCCAGCAGGACTGGTCGTTGTCCGGCCTCTATTGGGCCTCGCAAAGCGACCTGGTCTCGTTCGTGATCTTCATGCTGGTGCCGCCGCGCCCGGCCTATGCCGCCCTCATCCTGGCCACGGCCGCCTATATCGCGGTATTCGGGCCGAGGGTACCGAAGACGGCCTAGGTCTGGCGAGGCTCATGCCGGTTTGAGCGCGGCCGCGTGCTCTGCTAGACCTTTCGAGGAAAGGCCTCCTCGAATCGCATGATCCCACGCTATAGCCGCCCCGAAATGGCCCGTCTCTGGGAGCCGGAGACTAAGTTCCGCATCTGGCTCAAGATCGAGACCTATGCCGCGGAGGCCATGGCCGAGCTTGGGCTGATCCCCAAGCACGCCGCCGACGCGGTCAAGAAGCGCGGCGGCTTCGACGTCGCCCGCATCGATCAGATCGAGCGCGAAGTGAAGCACGACGTCATCGCCTTTCTCACCTCCGTCGCCGAGCATGTCGGGCCGGAAGCGCGCTTCCTGCATTCTGGGCTCACCTCCTCCGACGTGCTCGACACCTGCTTCAACGTGCAGCTGGTCGAGGCGGCGGATTTGCTGATCGCCGACATCGACGCGCTGCTGGCGGCGCTCAAGGCGCGCGCCTTCGAGCATAAGGACACGGTGACCGTTGGCAGGAGTCACGGCGTCCACGCCGAGCCGACCACGTTCGGGCTCAAGCTTGCCGGCGCCTATGCCGAATTCGCGAGGGCGCGCGAGCGGATGGTCCGCGCACGCGAGGAGGTCGCCACCTGCACCATCTCCGGCGCGGTCGGCACCTTCGCCCATGTCGACCCGCGGGTCGAAGCCTATGTGGCGAAGAGGCTCGGGCTCACGCCTGAGCCGGTTTCAACGCAAGTCGTGCCGCGCGACCGGCATGCGTTCTATTTTGCCACACTCGCCGTGGTGGCAAGCTCGATCGAGCGCCTCGCCACCGAGATCAGGCATTTGCAGCGGACCGAGGTGCTGGAGGCGGAGGAATATTTCACACCCGGCCAGAAAGGCTCCTCGGCCATGCCGCATAAGCGCAACCCGGTGCTGTCGGAGAATTTGACCGGGCTCGCGCGCGTGGTGCGCGCCTACGTCATGCCGGCACTCGAGGATGTGGCGCTCTGGCACGAGCGCGACATTTCCCACTCTTCGGTCGAGCGGGTGATCGGGCCCGATGCCACCATCGCGCTCGATTTCGCGCTTGCGCGGCTCACCGAGATCATCAAGGGCCTGGTGATTTATCCCGAGCGCATGCGCGCCAATCTCGACAAGCTCGGTGGGCTGATCCATTCGCAGCGCGTTCTGCTGGCGCTGACCGCCGCCGGCGTGCCCCGCGAGGATGCCTACCGCCTCGTGCAGCGGAACGCCATGAAGGTGTGGGAGACCGGCGGCGACTTTCTCGAAGCGCTGCTCGCCGACAAGGAGGTCACCAAGTCGCTTTCGCCCAAGGAACTGCGCGCGCAGTTCGACCTCGGCTATCATCTGAAGCACGTCGATACGATCTTCGCCCGCGTGTTCGGCGCGTAAGCGCGGCCGCGTTGCGCTTTAGCGGAGGCGGGACCGCGGGACCGTCTCGATCAGCCCCGACGCGCCGCGGCTCCGCATATATCCGCCGGAAGCGGCGCACCAGCCTTTTCGGCAATTCGTAGCGTTGACCGCCGCCGCCGGCTGGATCGTGCCGATCACCGCGGAGTTGGCGCTGCGGGCGGCATGGACGTTGGTGGGTACGGTCACGACCGCGTTCGCCGCCAGAACAGCACCACTCGACAGAGCGAGCAGGGCTCCCCGCCAAAGCCGTGATTTTGACCGCGTGGGTCATCGTCTTATCTCACGTTCGGGATGCGGCTTATTTGGGACCGGCTCGGCCTGCTTTACTGGCCGAAGCGATAGTTGACCCGGCCGGTCACCGATTGGATCTCGATGTCGCCATCGACGATAGGCACGCCACCGCCAACGCCGGGCGGGCAGGTCGAGCAACGCACCGTGAAGCGATCGGTGCCGAGATCGACATAGGCATATTCGACGCCAAGCGAGAAACCGTGGCCGAAGGCATATTCCGCGCCGCCACCAAGCGTGTAGCCGTCGGCCCAGGTGCTGGATTTGGCGTGGACCGGGGTACCGCGGTCGAACAGGTCAAGTTCGATATCGGCGCCGGCCCAACCGCCTTTGGCGTAAGCGAGCCACCGGTCCCACGCATAGCCGACGCGGCCTGTCACCGTGGTGAGCCAACTCACATCCATGGAGTAGCGGTCGCTCGCCGGGAAGAAGGGGCTTCTGATGCTGCCGTCGAGCTCCGTCCCCGCCACCGATCCCTCGATGCCGAACACCCAAGCACCGGTCTGATAGTTGAAGCCCAGCTGGCCTCCGCCCATGATGCCACTACCGTCGATATCGAAATTGCTGATGACCTGAGTGGGCCCGAGCGTATTGAACCAGTTGTGGTTCTCATTATGCCAATCGGTCTCGCTCCACGCGCCGCCGAGCTGGCCGCCGACATAGAAGCCGCCCCATTGCATTCCGGGGCTGGTATCCACGAAATCGCCAGCGGCGACAGGGGTGGCAGCAGCAGCAGCGAGCAGTGTCACGCCGACGCCAAAGGCTAAGAGTCTATACGTCATGCGACCAAGGCTTATTCACCGTAGGTTTCCTTAAGGGCGTCGCTGATTCCCCGTGTGTCTATTGCCTCGATGGCGCCGCCGTCATCGTCATAGGTGTGGCCGGTGAAGATGTGCGGCATGTAGCGATAACGGTTGCGCTCCTGCGCCATCATGAAAAACCGCTTGCGGTAGAATTTCGGGCTGATCGCCGTATAGGGCGGCAGGTCGTGATACCAGTCGGCTTTCGGGTAGTGTCCGGCGCGATATGGATAGGGCGGGTAAATGGGGATGATCTCCCGTTCGGTGACGATGCGCGCGTCGTTGGCGGTGACCGGTCCCCACTCCGTGCGTTGCAGCGCGCTCGCCCGCCCATAGCCCGAATGGCCTTCCCAATCGATCCGGCAATAGGCGCGCCCGCACGACACGACATAGACGATGGTCTCGGGCGGGATGGTTGTGATCAGCTGGTATTTCGCATTGGGGCCGGTGCGGAGCCGGACCTCTGAGATGGTCTTCGCCTCGCGCGCCAATGCCGCGTCGGCGGAGATCGCCAGGGCGAGAACGGCAATCAAGCCTTGAAGCCACAGTCGCATGGAAGACCCCCTCCCCGACTGATTCGGAGTCTGACATAGGCCGAGCCTATCGTCAGCTATAGTTTCCTGGTGTTATCGGGCTGTCCCGTCACCGGCGGCAAGGCGCGCCTCGGCGGCTGCCTTGGAGAACCAGGTCGCGTCGGTGCCGACGGCAACGATGTCCCAGCCGTCTGCGACCAGCGGTTTGGCATAGTCCACGTCGTTGGCGTAGATCAGCGCCATGACTGCCCGCTCGCGGCATTTGCGCAAGACGAGCTCCCGCGCTTCCTTGACCTCCGGCGCCCAGATGTCTAGCCGCCCGGTCAACGCGATCGACAGATCGTTCGGCCCGAAACAAACCATGTCCACGCCGTCGAGCGCCAATATGTCGTCGAGCTGATCGAGCGCGCCCTTCGTCTCGATCTGCGGGCAGCCGATGGTCCAGGCGTTGGCGGTAGTGAAATAGTCGCCCTCGTGATCGAGACGCGCCCGGTACGGGCCCCAGCTGCGCAAGCCCCGCGGCGGGAACTTCACTGCCCTGATGAAAGCGTCCGCGTCCTCAACGCTCTCGATCAGGGGACACATGATGCCTTGCGCGCCCGCGTCGAGCGCTCGGCCGATCAGGCCGGGATCGTTGTTCGCCACGCGCACGATGGCCGGGAGCCCGCAGGCACGCGCCGCGGTGAGACAGGCGAGCTGCGCCTCGTTGCCGCCAAGCCCGTGCTGCTGGTCCATGGTGATGCAGTCCCAGCCCGCCTCACCGATCAGCTCGATCAGAAACGGCGAATTGAGCGTGAGCCACGCGTTGAACAGCGTGCGGCGCTCGCGCGCGGCGTGGCGGAAGCGATCCTCGCGCATGGCGCCGGCGCTCACCCCTTGCTCTCGGTTTCGATCTGGGTGACCGCCTCGACCAAGAGATCGGCCATCCGGCTACGGATCTGGTGGTCCGACTGATCCACGCCCTTGGCGTCGAAATCACGCCTGATCTTGCGGAATACGTCCTCTTCGCCCGGCTCTTCAAGGTCCGCCTTGACCACCTCGCGGGCATAGGCCTGCGCCTCGTCGCCCGAGAGCCCCATCTTCTCGGCCGCCCAAAGCCCGAGCAGCTTGTTGCGCCGCGCCGTCGATTTGAAGCGCAACTCCTCGTCGAGGGCGAATTTCCGCTCGAACCCCTTCTGGCGATCTTCGAATGTGTTCATGAACCCGGCACCTCCTTCGCGCCCTCCTCCGATTCGAAGGGCGAACCCCGAGCAAATTGTGGAGAAATCCCGCTTCTCTTAGGGTGAGGAATAGCCCGCAAAGCCCTGGAAATCAACAAATCCCGGGGAGAAATCGCCTGCGGCCCGGCGGACGTTGTACGCCCCCTCCCCTTAAGCTAAGGTCGCCCAAGACCCCTTGAATCGATTCCGGCGATGGCGATTTTTGACGTTGCGCGCGGGCCTTGCGACCCATCCCCGCGCGTTTGGCGTCTGTCAGCCGTCAGAGTCACTTGCGTAAGGAACCAAGCATGAACAGGCGGCGGCGCATCTACGAAGGCAAGGCCAAGATCCTCTATGAAGGCCCTGAGCCCGGTACGCTCGTCCAGCATTTCAAGGACGACGCCACCGCCTTCAACAACAAGAAGCACGACAAGATCGAAGGCAAGGGCGTGCTCAACAACCGCATCTCCGAATATCTGTTCCAGAAGCTCGGAGAGGTCGGCGTACCCACGCACTTCATCAAGCGGCTTAATATGCGCGAGCAGCTGATCCGCGAAGTCGAGATCATCCCGCTGGAGGTGGTGGTGCGCAACGTCGCCGCCGGCTCGCTGGCGACCAGGCTCGGCATCGAGGAAGGCACGCCACTGCCGCGCTCGATCGTGGAGTTCTATTACAAGAGCGATCAACTCGGCGACCCGATGGTCACCGAGGAGCATATCACCGCCTTCGGCTGGTCCAACCCGCAGGAGATCGACGACGTCATGTCGCTGGCGCTCCGCATCAACGACTTCATGTCGGGGCTGTTCCTCGGCGTCGGCATCAAGCTCGTGGACTTCAAGTGCGAGTTCGGGAGGCTGTGGGAAAACGACACGATGCGCATCGTGCTGGCCGACGAGATCTCGCCGGATTGCTGCCGGCTGTGGGACACCGAGACCAAGAACAAGCTCGACAAGGACCGCTTCCGCCGCGACTTGGGCGGCCTGGTCGAAGCCTATCAGGAGGTGGCGCGGCGGCTCGGGCTCCATGTGGACAATCCGACGCGGGTGCGTAGCGGGCCGGTGCTGGTGCGCTCGAAATAGAATCGAGGCATAGACGGGGGATGAAGGCGCGGATCACCATCACGCTAAAGCAAGGCGTGCTCGACCCGCAAGGCAAGGCCATCCAGGGCGCGCTGCACGCGCTCGGCTTCGGCACGGTTGGCAATGTGCGCCAGGGTAAATATATCGAGGTCGAGGTGGCCGAGAGCGATCCGGCCAAGGCGCGCGAAGCGGTGGAGCGCATGTGCGAGCAGCTTCTCGCCAACACCATCATCGAGAACTACGCCTATGAGCTCGAGGCGGCTTAAGACTGGGCCTTAATGGCGGAATGAAAGCGAGCGTCATCGTCTTTCCTGGATCGAACTGCGATCGCGACGCGGCCGTGGCCCTTGAGGCGGCGACCGGGCGGACGCCCGCCATGGTCTGGCATGGCGACGACGAGCTTCCCAACAGCGATCTCATCGTGCTGCCTGGCGGCTTTTCCTATGGCGACTATCTCCGTTCCGGCGCCATGGCCGCGCATTCGCCGGTGATGCGCGAGGTGGTGAAGCGCGCCAAAGGCGGGACGCCGGTGCTCGGCATCTGCAACGGCTTCCAGGTTCTGACCGAGGCGCGGCTCCTGCCCGGCGTGCTCATGCGCAATGCCACGCTAAAATTTATCTGCAAGGACGTACACCTGAAGGTCGAGCGCCGCGACAGCATCTTCACCCACCGTTATGCGCAAGGCGAGGTGGTGCGTTTCCCAATTGCGCATAAGGACGGCAGCTATTTCGCCGACGAGGACACGCTCGACCGGCTGGAAGGCGAAGGCCGTATCGCCTTCCGCTATTGCGACGAAACCGGCGTTGTTACAGCCGACGCCAATCCCAACGGCTCGTCCCGCAACATTGCCGGCATCTATAACGAGACCGGCACGGTGCTGGGACTGATGCCGCATCCCGAGCGCCTCGCCGACCTGGCGTTGTCCGGTACCGACGGCGCCAAGATGTTCGCCTCTCTGGTGGAGTCGCTTCCTTGAACATCGTGACAAGAGCGGTCAAGGCATTGAAGAGGCCGACGCGGGATATCGTTGCCGAGCATGGGCTGTCGCCCGAGGAATACCGCCGGCTGGTCGATGCGCTGGGCCGCGAGCCTTCGCTCACCGAGCTCGGCATCTTCTCGGTGATGTGGTCCGAGCATTGTTCCTACAAATCCTCGCGTGTGTGGCTCAAGAAGCTTCCCACCACCGGCCCTCAGGTCATCCAGGGCCCCGGCGAGAATGCCGGCGTGGTCGATCTCGGCGACGGACAGGCCGCCGTGTTCAAGATGGAGAGCCATAATCATCCGTCCTACATCGAGCCTTATCAGGGCGCGGCCACCGGCGTCGGCGGCATCATGCGCGACGTGTTCACCATGGGCGCGCGCCCCATCGCCAACATGAATGCACTGCGCTTCGGCGCGCCGGACCATCCCAAGACGAAGCATCTCGTCGCCGGCGTGGTCTCGGGGATTGGCGACTACGGCAATTGCATGGGCGTGCCGACCGTGGGCGGCGAGACCAATTTCGATCCCGGCTTCAACGACAACATTCTTGTCAACGCCATGACCGTCGGGCTGGTCGACGCCAAGCGCATCTTCAAGTCCGCCGCCAAAGGGATCGGCCTGCCCGTGGTCTATGTCGGCTCCAAGACCGGCCGCGACGGTATCCACGGCGCCACCATGGCGTCGGCCGAGTTCGACGAGGCGTCCGAGGAGAAGCGGCCCACGGTGCAGGTGGGCGATCCCTTCACCGAGAAGCTGCTGCTCGAAGCCTGCCTCGAATTGATGGCGGGCGACACCATCGTCGCCATCCAGGACATGGGCGCCGCAGGCCTCACCTCCTCTTCGGTAGAGATGGCCGACAAAGGCGGCGTCGGCATAGAGCTCGAGCTTGCCCGCGTGCCGACCCGCGAAGAGAGCATGACGGCTTACGAGATGATGCTGTCGGAGAGCCAGGAGCGCATGCTCATGGTGTTGAAGCCGGGCGTCGAACTGGTCGCCGAGCGCGTGTTCAAGAAATGGGGGCTCGATTTCGCGGTGATCGGCTACACCACCGACACCGGCCGCCTCGTGGTGCGCCATGCCGGCGCGGTCGAGGCCGACATTCCGCTAGCGGCACTGGCGCAGGCCGCGCCGGTTTATGAGCGGCCCTTCACCCGGAAGAAGCCGCCAGCCCCCATCGACCCTCATGATGTGCCGGCGCCCAACTCCATTCTCGGCGCGCTGGAGACCATGCTGGGCTCCCCTCATTTGTCTTCGCGCCGCTGGATCTTCGAGCAATACGACCACATGGTCATGACCGACACGGTGCAACGCCCGGGCGGCGATGCGGCCGTAGTCCGCGTACACGGCACGCAAAAAGGCCTCGCCATCTCCTGCGATGTGACGCCCCGCTATTGTGCCGCCGATCCGCGCGAGGGCGCCAAGCAGGCGGTGGCGGAGTGCTGGCGCAATCTGACCGCCGTGGGCGCCGATCCGCTCGCCATCACCGACTGCATGAATTTCGGCAATCCCGAGCGGCCCGAGATCATGGGCGAGTTCGTGGGCGCGGTGGAAGGCATGGCGGAAGCCTGCACGGCGCTCGCCTTCCCCGTCGTGTCTGGCAATGTGTCGCTCTATAACGAGACCAACGGCGTTGCCATTCCGCCCACGCCCGCGATCGGCGGGGTGGGTCTCATACCCGACATCGCGCAGATGGGGACCATCGCGCTCAAGCGCGAGGGCGATTTTCTCCTGCTGCTCGGTGCCGAGCATGGTCATCTCGGCCAAACGCTTTATCAGCAGATCGTGCTCGACCGTAGCGACGGCGCACCTCCTGCCGTCGATCTCGATGCCGAACGGCGCACCGGCGACCTGGTCAGGGCTCTGATCAGAGAGGGCGCCGTATCGGCGGTGCATGACGTCTCAGACGGCGGCCTTCTGGTGGCCATCGCCGAGATGGCGCTTGCCGGCGGCAAGGGCGTGACGCTGGAAGCCGCGCCCGATCATCTGCCGGCGCATGCTCTGTGGTTCGGCGAAGACCAGGCACGCTACGTGATCACGGCGTCGCCGGACAAGGCCGACGCCATCCATAAGGCAGCAGCTTTGGCCGAAGTGCCGATCAGGCTGCTCGGCCGGGTCGGCGGCGAGGCGATTGCGCTGCAAGGCGAAGCCCCCTTGCCGCTCGGCATATTGCGCACCGTCCATGAGGATTGGTTGCCGCGCTTCATGGCGCACGGCTAAGATCGCGCCAAATCAGGACCAAGCCCTATGGCCATGGCGGCAGACGAAATCGCGCGGCTGATCAAGGAGAGTTTCCCCGACGCGGAAGTCCGCATCGAGGACCTCGCCGGCGACGGCGACCATTATGCCGCGAGCATCGTGTCGGAGGCGTTCCGCGGCAAGACCCGCGTGCAGCAGCACCAGATGGTCTACGAGGCGCTCAAGGGCCATATGGGCGGCACGCTGCACGCCCTTGCATTGAGGACCTCGGCGCCATAGCTACGCGTTGCGGCAAGATAAGGATCGACGATGAGCGAGCAAGATATTCAGGACTGGATCGGCAAGCAGATCGCCGGCAACGACGTGGTGCTGTTCATGAAAGGCACCAAGGGAATGCCGCAATGCGGCTTCTCCATGCAAATCGCGCAGATCCTCAGCCAGCTCGGCGTCGACTTCAAGGATATCAACGTTCTCGAGGATATGAGCGTGCGCGACGGCATCAAGGCCTATTCGAACTGGCCGACCATTCCGCAGCTTTACGTCAAGGGCGAGTTCATCGGCGGTTGCGATATCGTGCGCGAGATGTTCCAGGCGGGCGAGCTACAGGAGCTGCTCACCGCCAAGGGCGTCGCCCATAACGCGCAGACACAGACCGCTTAGCGCGAGTAGAACTCGATGACGAGGTTCGGCTCCATCATCACCGGGTAAGGCACGTCGGTGAGAGTGGGGATCCGCGTGAGTTTCGCCGTCATCTTGTTGTGGTCGGCCTCGATATAATCGGGCACATCCCTCTCGGGGCTCTGCACCGCTTCGAGCACCAGACCCGCGTCCTTGATCTTGTCCCGCACCTCGATCACGTCGCCTTCGCGGCAGCGATAGCTCGGCACGGTGACGCGTCGACCATTGACCTTCACATGGCCGTGGCTCACGAATTGACGCGCGGCGAATACGGTAGGCACGAACTTGGCGCGATAGACGATGGCGTCGAGGCGCCGCTCGAGCAGGCCGATCAGCTTCTCGGAGGTGTCGCCGCGCAGTCTGGCGGCCTCGCGATAGATCGCCTTGAACTGCTTCTCGGTGATGTTGCCGTAATAGCCTTTGAGCTTCTGCTTGGCGCGGAGCTGCTGGCCGTAATCGGAAAGCTTGCCGCGCCGCCGCTGCCCATGCTCGCCCGGGCCGTATTCCCGCTTGTTATAGGGGCTCTTGGGGCGGCCCCAGATGTTCTCGCCAAGCCTCCGGTCGATCTTGTGCTTGGCGTGAATGCGTTTCGTCATGCTCCGGACTCCAAAGTCAAATCAAGCTCGCGGGCGGTCTTCCCCGCGCCTTTCGCGAAACCTTTGAGATGTGATGGCAGACTAGGATGCCGGGGTCTTCTCCAGCATGCCCCGAAGCCCAAAGGCTTAGGCTTCGCCCGTTCTGTTACACGCGAATGGCGGAAAGTGTCAATCGGGGCCAGCGTGCGCTTACGGCCTACTCGGCGGGCTTGGGCGCTGGTGCTTGCGCCGCCTGAGCCGCCTGGACATAGGCGTTGATCGCCTCCGTCACCTTCTGCTTCTGCTCGGGCGGACATTTCGGGGTGGGTGCGGCAATGATCTCCGTCTCGGCGCCGCTTGGCTCGGGCGTTTCTGCCGGTACATCGCTCTTGGAAACCGCGGTGGCGCGGCTCGCCGGACCGGCCGGGTCTTCATCGACCTCCGTCACGGTCAGCTTCAACCCACCGGCGAAATAAGACGCCGAGAACGTGTGCAAGGCTTCGATCATCAATATCTGATCCCCGGTCCACACCTTCCTCGCCTCTTCGCCGCGCATCAATGTCTGATAGTTCGACTGCTTGAGTTCGGGCAGCTGACAGATCTCGGCATAGGCCGAGCGCGTGGCGACGCGGATCACCCGGCGTGCATCGTCAATGGGAATGAGAAACTTGTTCGGATTGGATTTGTCGACCTTTATGTGCTGCCCGACCGGCGTTCTGACTTCCCCGGGAATGAGCGAGAACGCATAAGTCATCAGTACGCGCACGGCGCTGTCGCTTAAGCCTCCAGATTGACTGTCGGGGGCAGCGGTGGGTTTGGTGCGCTTGTCGAGCTCTGCCGAAGCGCCGGCGCTCTCGGCTGCCTGGAGCGATGTCCCCACAAGCAGGGCGGCGACCGCCGCGACGGCAATCCCACTCCGGTAAATCCACGCAATCTGCATCGACAGCCCCCCTCCCTTCCCGTGGCGGAAGCTAGCATTCTCAGACCCCATCGCAATAGGAGAAACGGGGCGGAACTATGACACTTTATCGCCTCGCTTTTTAGGGGTGCGGGCGAGAGCGGCCACGATCCCGCGCCAGGTGCGCACATCCTGATCGGTCGCTCCCATGCGGTGGAACATGTTGCGAATGCTGCGCGTCATGGAGGGGCGCTTCTCAGGCGGACGCAAGAAACCCGACCGGTCCAGCTCGGCTTCGAGATGTTCGAAGAGTGCGAACAGCTCCGCCCGGGTCGCCGGGCGCGTATCCGGGAAGGCGATGCCCTCTTTGGCCGGACCGTCGAAGGTTGTGACGCGGCCGAGCGACGGCGCCTGCTCGGCCTTGAGCCATTCATAGCCGAACAGCAGCACCGCCTGGGGCAGACTGAGCGAAGCGAATTCCGGATTGACCGGCGCGGTGAGAATGGCGTCGGCAAGCGCGATGTCGTCGTTGTCGAGGCCGCTGCGTTCGGGGCCGTACAGGATGCCGTTGCGCTCGGAGTCGCGGCCTCTTCGTCTCAGCTCACGCGCGGCGCTCTCGGGGCCCAAAACCGTCTTCACCATCTCGCGCGGTCGCGCCGTTGCGGCCAGCACGAAATTGAGCTCGCCGATAGCGTCCTCGACGCTTGCATAAATCTTGGCCTGGTCGATGAGGAAGGCGGCGCCGGCCGCGGCCGCGTGCGCCTTGTCGTTCGGCCAGCCGTCCCGCGGCGCCACCAGCCGCAAATCGGTTAGCCCGAAATTGGCCATGGCGCGGGCGGCGAAACCGATATTCTCGCCGAGCTGCGGCCTGACCAGGACGATCGCCGGCTGCACCATTGCTGCGGCCACAGGCGCGCTTTTGGCGCGTTTACGAGCACTGCCCTCGCCTTTTACTTTCATGGCGGCACGATGCTATAGGGAACCGTTGGCTGCAATGGGCGCCGTCGGGCGCCCCGCTCCCGTCTATCTTCCCGCACCGGAGATTTGCGCGTGGACAAGATCAAGGTGAAAAACCCGGTCGCCGACCTCGACGGGGACGAGATGACTCGCGTCATCTGGCATCTGATCAAGGAGAAGCTGATTCTCCCCTTTCTCGACCTGCCCCTGCTTTATTTCGATCTCAGCATCGATCGCCGTGACGCGACCGACGACCAGGTCACCACCGACGCCGCGCGCGCCATCCAGGCCTGCGGCGTTGGCGTGAAATGCGCTACCATCACGCCGGACGAAGTGCGGGTGAAGGAGTTCGGTCTCAAGCAGATGTGGAAGTCGCCGAACGGCACCATCCGCAACATTCTGGGCGGGGTGATTTTCCGCGAGCCGATCCTCTGCAACAACGTGCCGCGTCTGGTGCCCGGTTGGACCAAGCCGATCGTCATCGGGCGACATGCTTATGGCGACGTCTACCGCGCCACCGATTTCCGCGTGCCTGGCAAGGGCAAGCTCACCATCGCCTTCGCAGGCGAGGACGGCACGCTGATCCAACATGAGGTGCACGATTTCCAAGGCTCGGGCGTGGCGCTCGCCATGTTCAATCTCGACGACTCGATCCGCGACTTCGCCCGCGCCACGTTCAACTACGCGCTTCACCGCAACATGCCGGTCTATCTCTCGACCAAGAATACCATCCTCAAGGCCTATGACGGGCGCTTCAAGGATCTGTTTGCCGAGATATTCGACCAGGAGTTCAAATCCACATTCGCCGAGCGCGGGCTCACTTACGAGCATCGCCTGATCGACGACATGGTCGCCGCCGTTCTGAAATGGTCCGGTGGCTATGTGTGGGCGTGCAAGAATTACGACGGCGACGTGCAGTCGGACATCGTGGCGCAGGGCTTCGGCTCGCTCGGGCTCATGACCAGCGTGCTTATGACGCCCGATGGCAAGACGGTGCTGGCCGAAGCCGCGCACGGCACGGTGACCCGCCATTTCCGCCAGCATCAGCAGGGGCGCGCCACTTCGACCAATTCCACCGCCTCGATCTTCGCCTGGTCGGGCGCGCTGAAGCACCGCGCCAAGCTCGACGGCAATGACGAGTTGCTTGGTTTCGCCGAGACGCTGGAAGAGGTGGTGGTCGGCACCATCGAGGCGGGGAGCATGACCAAGGACCTGGCCCTGCTGGTCGGCGCCGAGCAGAGCTGGCTCACGACCAGCGCCTTCATCGACAAGATCGGCGACAATCTGCGTAAAGCGATGGCTGACCGGGTGGCCGCCTAGGCGCGCTTCGCCTGGGGTCTGGTGTCCGTGCCTCCAGCCGCGATGCGGGCGGCAATGGCTTCGAGCGCTTGGTCAGCCTTCGCGCCGTCTGGACCTCCGGCTTGCGCGAGGTCGGGACGGCCGCCGCCGCCCTTGCCGCCAAGCGCCTCGGCGCCGACCCGGGCAAGCTCCACGGCATCGTAAGTCGCCGTGAGGTCTTGGGTGACGCCGACCACGAGCCCGGCCTTGCCGTCCTCGCTCACGCCGACAATGGCGATGATCCCCGAGCCTAGTTGCCGCTTCGCGTCATCGACGAGGCTGCGCAAATCCTTCGGCGCCACGCCGTGAACGGTTCGTGCCATCAGCTTGACTTGCCCAAGCTCGCGCACGGCTGACGCGCCGCCGTCACCGCCAGCGCCCGGACCAAGGGCGAGATCGCGCTTGGCCTCGGCGAGCTGGCGTTCGAGCTTGCGGCGCTCGTCGATGACCGCGGCGAGACGGGGGATCACCTCGTCGGGAGAGACCTTCAACAGCTCGGCCGCTTCGCGGATCTTCTCGTCCTGGGCAGTGAGGTAAGCAAGCGCCGCTTCCGCGGTCAGCGCCTCGATGCGGCGGACGCCCGCCGCCACCGCGCTTTCGCCCACGATTTTGAGGAGGCCGATATCGCCGGTGCGCCGCACATGCGTGCCACCGCAAAGCTCGATGGAATAAGCGTGGCCCGCTTTGTCGCTGGTATCGCTCACCCCCATGCTGACCACGCGGACCTCGTCGCCGTATTTCTCGCCGAACAGCGCCAGCGCTCCCTGCTCGATGGCCGCCTCCGGTGTCATCAGATGCGTCTCCACCGGCGAATTCTGCAGGATCATGGCGTTGGTCAAATCCTCGACCGCGCGGATCTCCTCATGCGTCATGGGCTTCGGATGCGAGAAATCGAAACGCAGGCGTCCCGGCTCGACCAGAGAGCCTTTCTGCGCCACATGCGTGCCCAGCACCTGGCGTAGCGCCTCGTGCAAAAGATGGGTGGCCGAGTGATGCGCGCGTGTGGTGGTGCGGCGGCTGTGATCCACTTCAAGCATGACGGTCTCGCCGACTTTGATGGTGCCGCTCTCGACCGCACCCTCATGCAGGAAGAGGCCGTGCAGTTTCTTGTGCGTGTCCGCGACCGTGAAGCGCGCGCCATCCGGCCCGGAGAGCAGGCCGCGGTCGCCGACCTGGCCGCCAGACTCGGCATAGAACGGCGTCTGATTGACGATGACGCTGCCGCGCTCGTTCGCCTTCAGCGCCTCGACGCGCTTGCCGTCCTTGACCAGCGCCACGATCTCGCCCGACGCGGCCTCCGTCTCGTAGCCGAGGAACTCGGTCGCGCCGAGTTCCTCCTTCAGCTCGAACCAGAGCTGCTCGGTTGCGGCTTCGCCGGAGCCTGCCCAGGATTTCCGCGCCTCGGCGCGCTGCCGCTCCATGGCGGCGGCGAAGCCTTTTACATCGACGCCGATGCCGCGCGCCTTGAGCGCATCCTCGGTGAGGTCGTATGGGAAGCCGTAAGTGTCGTAGAGCTTGAAGGCGACCTCGCCGGGCAGCGTGGCGCCGCGCTTCAAGCCCTTGGTCGCGTCGTCGAGCAGGCGCAGGCCGCGCTCCAAAGTCTCGCGGAAGCGCGTCTCCTCGAGCTTGAGCGTTTCCTCGATCAGCGCTTCGCCGCGCGGAAGCTCGTGATAGGCGCGGCCCATTTTCTCGATCAACGCCGGCACCAGCCGGTAGAGCAGCGGCTCCTTGGTGCCGAGAAGATGCGCGTGCCGCATGGCGCGGCGCATGATGCGGCGGAGCACGTAGCCCCTGCCCTCGTTCGACGGCATCACGCCATCGGCGATGAGGAAGGAAGAGGCGCGCAGATGATCGGCGATGATGCGGTGGCTGGCGGCATGGGCGCCGTTCGCGGGGACTCCGGTCAGATCGACGGAGGCCGCGATCAGCGCGCGGAACAGGTCGATAGCGTAATTGTCGTGCGTGCCCTGCAGCACCGCGGCGATGCGTTCGAGACCCATGCCGGTGTCGATAGAGGGATGCGGCAGGTCCACGCGCCGCCCGTCGTCGAGCTGCTCGTATTGCATGAACACCAGATTCCAGATCTCGACGAAGCGGTCGCCGTCGGCGCCCGCCCCCGGAGGCGCGCCGGCGAGCCCCGGTCCATGATCGTAGAAGATTTCGGACGAAGGCCCGCATGGGCCGGTGTCGCCCATCGACCAGAAATTGTCGCTGCCCGAAATGCGGATGATCTTGCTCTCGGGTAGGCCCGAGATCTTGCGCCAGAGCGAAGCCGCCTCGTCGTCGTCGGCATAGACGGTGATCAGCAGGCGATCCTTGGGAAGCGCGAAGTCCTTGGTGAGCAGCTCCCAGGCGAGCAGGATGGCGCGCTCCTTGAAGTAGTCGCCGAAGGAGAAATTACCGAGCATCTCGAAGAAGGTGTGGTGGCGCGCGGTGTAGCCGACATTGTCGAGGTCGTTATGCTTGCCGCCTGCGCGCACGCATTTCTGCGCCGAGGCCACGCGCAAATCCTTGGGCTTCTCCTGGCCGGTCAGCACGTTCTTGAACGGCACCATGCCGGCATTGGTGAACATCAAGGTCGGGTCGTGGCGCGGTACGAGCGGCGCCGACGGCAGCACCACGTGGTCGTTCTTGGCGAAGAAATCGAGAAAGGCGGCGCGGATGTCGTTGGTGCCGCTATGCGGCAATTTAATGTGGCTCACACGCGTCTGGCTCACGCCTTCGTTGTTCTTGCCGTGGTTGGGCTTGTCTTTGGAGCTCATGGCGGCGAAAGATGGGAGACCTCGATGTGCCGGCAACCGGCGAGCCTAGCCGATTCGCCGAGCCTGCCGGGGCGCTCCCATTTTGACGCGGGGAACGGCCTAAAACCTTGAGCCAGACATAGTGGGCGTCAGGAACCCTGTCCAGCTTCAGGAGTGGGACGAAAGCAAGTAAGGCGGCCGAGGCCGCCTTACGACAAAGAATGACGCTGAAATAAGCCTAGGCGCCGCGCCGGCCCCGGCGCGCCGCGGCACTCGAGATCGAGGTGACCGGGCCGTCGCCTGCGGCGAAACCGCCCTCGCTCTCTTCGCCACTCGTGGCTTCGCCAGTGGCCGCGTCGCCAGTGGCCGCGCCGCTAGCCTCGCCCGACTCGGGCTCGCCTTCGAGGATCTGGCTGGCGATGAGGCCCGCATTCTGGCGGATGGCCCGCTCGATCTTCGCGGCTGTCTCGGGGTGCTCCTTCAGATAGGCCTTGGCGTTCTCGCGGCCCTGGCCGATGCGCTCGCTGTCGAAGGAGAACCAGGCGCCGGACTTCTCGACGATGCCGGCCTTGACCCCGAGATCGACCAGCTCGCCCATCTTGGAGACCCCCTCGCCATACATGATGTCGAACTCGACGGTCTTGAACGGCGGCGCCACCTTGTTCTTCACCACCTTGACCCGGGTCTGGTTGCCGACCACCTCCTCGCGCTCCTTGATGGCGCCGATGCGCCGAATGTCGAGGCGCACGGAGGCGTAGAATTTGAGCGCGTTGCCGCCGCTCGTGGTCTCGGGCGAGCCGAACATCACGCCGATCTTCATGCGGATCTGGTTGATGAAGATCACCATGCAGCGCGACTTGGAGATCGAGGCGGTGAGCTTGCGCAAGGCCTGGCTCATCAGCCTGGCCTGTGCACCCATCTGCTGGTCGCCCATCTCGCCTTCGAGCTCGGCCTTGGGCGTGAGCGCCGCCACCGAATCGATCACCAGCACGTCGATGGCGCCGGAGCGCACCAAGGTATCGGTGATTTCCAGCGCCTGCTCGCCGGTGTCGGGCTGGGAGATCAGAAGATTTTGCAGATCGACGCCGAGCTTCCGCGCATAGACCGTATCCAGCGCATGCTCCGCGTCGATGAAGCCGCAAATGCCGCCGCGCTTCTGCGCCTCGGCGATGACATGCAGCGCGAGTGTGGTTTTGCCCGAGGATTCGGGGCCGTAAATCTCGACGACGCGGCCGCGCGGCAGCCCGCCAATGCCGAGCGCGATGTCGAGGCCGAGCGAGCCGGTGGAGACCGACTCGACCTCGACCGCCTTCTCGTTCTGGCCGAGGCGCATGATGGAGCCCTTGCCGCAGTTCCGCTCGATCTGGGAGATCGCCGCTTCAAGGGCCTTCTCTTTATCCATCCCGGCTCCTTCGACGAGGCGCAATGCGGCATTCAGCATGAGGATTCTCCCTTATTTCACAAGCCCGATGTCGCTGGCAAATGCCGGCTCCCGAGTAATGTACACGTTTTGTTCTTGTTCTGCAATTGTTCTTTTTGCCACACTGGTGCTGTCCTAATTAGGACACTCAACCATTCCCCAGTCTGGCGATATATGCTTCAATTAAACTACAGCGTGTGGGGGGATGGCGTGACGCTTGCTGTGGTTTTCAAGGGGGCTGAGGGCATCGTCCTTGCTGCCGATAGCCGAGTGACACTCACCGCGCAGATCGGCAACGAAAAGATCTCATCTCACTATGATAATGCGACGAAGCTGCTAAAGGTCGCGGGTCAAGATTACGTGGCCGCCGTAACATACGGCCTAGGCGCGCTCGGAACGAAGACCCCTAGGACTGCGCATAGCTATCTTTCAGAATTTGAGGCGGAGCTGGTGGGGGCCAATTGTGCACGCCTATCTGTGAGGGACTTTGCCGACAAGCTGGGCAAGTTCTTCGTCAAACAGCATGCCGCTTCTGGAACCCCCGCCCAGGCTCCAGACATGGTCTTCTTGGTTGGTGGGTACGACGTGGGCGCAGCATATGGCCTGGTGTTCCAGGTCAAGATTCCGAGTGATCCGATTCCCTCTGAGTTCAACGCGAACGATTTTGGCCTGACCTACGGCGGCCAAAACGAGATAGCCATGAGGATTCTGAATGGCGTCGACAAAAGGGTACTAGGCTACATACAGAAGAAATTTAAGTTAAAAGATTCTGACATGCCGAATATTGACCAAGAAATCCGAAAAGAAAACCAGCTAGCAATTCCCTATCAATTTTTACCGCTACAAGACTGTATTGATCTGTCAATTTTGCTTGTTAGGACTACAACCCAACTAATGCAATACATTGTTGGGTTACGCGGAGTCGGCGGCGCCGTCGATGTCGCGGCTATAACTAAGGTAGATGGCTTCCGTGAGATTCAAGCAAAGAAACTTAGGGGTCAACGCAATGCCTGAGGAAAATCAAACGACAGAAAATGCCAACACTGCAACTTGGGTAGCTGCGGCAGCGGCAGGAAACATAGTGTATGTCCCATCTGAGGAATCGAGTGGGACTGAGACCGTGACCAGCCAGATAGCTGCTTCATCAGTCGGCTAAGAGTTTTTCCCTCCCTCGATTACGTGGAACCGCCGTTTGACGCGCGGCTTCGTGGGTTCGTAGCCAAGGGCCGCGTCAAGTAGCTCTCCAATTGACCAGGGATGATCAGTCAACCCAAGCGACATAGCGGGCGTGACGCGCGTAGCTTCATGCACACGGCAAAAGTTGTAGTGCGAAACGAAAAGGCCAAATGCCGCTTCGTGGTTCTCTAGCTTCTTAGAAAAGCCGTTGGTCAAGCGCGTGAAGCGCCGGCTGGCCATGCGCACCGTCAGGTTGCTGCGCTCGACGTGCGACGTGGAAATCTTGGACGGCACGCCGGAAATCACTTGCCGGTCTACAGCTACTACTGTGCCGGGTGAGTAGCGTCGCGCGGCATCCCTAGGCGGCTCGCCTACGTAGGTCTTGATGATCTGGCCGTAGCTGATCCGATTGCCGAAGGCGAAGCGGATCGCGGTCTCGTAGTAGTGGAGGCCATCGGTCGAAATCTCCGGCGTTCCGATCACTCGTTCGCGAAGATCGGCCACAAACGCCTCGGTGTTGGCGCCGGTCCGCTTACCCACGCGGTAGCTCAGGATGGCCTTAGAGGCGGACGCTAACGCGGTGAACACATACTGGTCACCGGTAACGGCTTTATCCTTGCGGCTCACACGCTTCTGTTTCTTGCCGACGAATGACCACAGTTCATCAAGTTCGCATCTGCCAACGCGGAGCCCGACCATCCGGTAATCGTGAAGGCGAGCGCACCCGTGCCCGACACGGGCTCCAAGGCGCATGATCGTGTCACGGTGAACGCCGGTCAGGCGTTCGGTGCTGCGGATCGACATGCCCTCGGTGAGGGCGGCGATGATCTCAATTTGCTTGTCGTGGGGAAGGAGGTTCATGGGGCCAATCCATGCCTATGCAGGATTGGCCCGTTCCCGATCCTGGAAAACCAGGCGAGGATTTGCTATGTTGCTTAGAGCGGTCATAGCTCGGGGGGTCAATCCCTGGGTTAGTGATCCGGGGCTGGCGCTGCGCAAACAGCGCTGGCCCCACTAGACTTAGGTTGTTGGGGGACCCGGATTCGAACCAGGATTGCCTGACCTGTAAAGCCGGCGTCCTACCCTTAGACGATCCCCCAACCGATTGGACGAGGCCTACTGTCATTTGTGGAAAGATGCGGTGGGCCTTGTTCATGACCCCTAGTATCGCAAAATTGCGATAGCGGTGCAAGAGTATTATAGCAAAATAGCTATAGATATGTGGACCTTTCGGTGCTATGTTTCGGAACAAGAGTCTGTCGATTTTATCGACGAATGGTACGCTGGTTTGCCCGATGAGGTCCAAGGCGAGGTAGATGCAACATTGGAAATTTTGAGGATCATCCCCCGGCGCTATTGGCGGATGCCGCTATATCGAGATTTGAGAAATTGGGATGACCTTCACGCCATTCGAATCAAGTCGGGCGAAGACCACTATCGTATCGTCGGCTTTTTTGGACCGGATGCTGAAAACGAGTTTACCCTACTCGTGCCCTTCAAAAAGGATGATGATCCAGACTACATCGCTTCTTGTACAGAAGCGCAGATGAGAATGACTACCGTCCTCGCAAATCCGGGAAGTTCACATGAGTGCTTTGACTAGAACTGCTGACTTGACGACCAAGTTCGCTAAAAAGGGCTACCGAGACTCTTACGTTGCTCGCCACATCAAATCGTTTTTGGCGAGTCAAATCCGCTTGCTCCGAGGCGCAAATTCCCAAGCAGCTTTTGGACGGCTACTTGGCAAGCCGCAGAGTGTTGTTTCACGTCTGGAAGACCCAGACTACGGGCAGGTCACGCTTCAAACTTTGCTGGACATAGCATCAAAGCTCGATGTCGCTTTGATCGTGCGCTTTGTGAGTTTCCCGATCTTTGTGCGCTTTACCAATGACCTTTCGCCAGCGGCATTGGCACCGCAATCATACGATCTGACGGCCTCGGTTGCTCAGCCTCCAGCCGTCGAGGATGCCGGCGAAGACGAAATGGTCATTTCAACCGCAACACCACTCTTGGCCGAACAAATTTACGCGGTGAACGACAACGTTTCTGAACAGTCGTTCTTCACTGGTAGAACGCATCGAGGAAATGGTTATCATGCCTCGATCTCGTAAATCAGCCACAGAAGCTAAGACGTCCACACCCCAATCAGCGGCGTTGGACGCGCCTATTTATTTTGCAAATCATTTTAGAGTTTCAATCGCCCCTAATGATGCGACGCTGGTCTTCGAAGTTCGTGTGCTTGCGTCCGATGGCACGCCCGTGACAAAGACGCAGGCTTTCGTGGTGATGACTCATCAGGGAATGAAAGTCCTCTCCAGATCCCTTGTGCAGGTCATAGAGCATTTTGAAAAGGCACGATCCCCAATTCCGCTGCCCGACGGGACAATTCCTGCGGTGAAAGAAGTCAAAACTAAGGGCCTTAGCTGAAGCGGCAACTTAGGACACTCAGCCTCTAATTAGGACAGCACCGCCACACTAGTGCTGTCCTCGTTCCGAGGCGGGACTAGGACGGTTGGCGGGCGGGGACGACAGGCGCAGGCTCGCCGGCGAGCGCCTTCTCGACCTTCTCGCGATAGCCGAAACGGTCGATATAGGGCTTGAGGCGCTCGACCACCTTGCGCTTGAGCTGAAGCGGCATCACGTAGCGCGAGACCTGGTGTTCGGAGCGCTCGGCTAGGAAGTCGCGCATCTTCCCTTCGGCCTGGTCGAAACCGCTAATGCCGAGTCGCCGGTAAATGTCGCGCATGGAGGCCACGGGATCCTTGACGAAATCCTCGTAGCGCAGCTCGGCCAGGCGGTCGGCGGGGATCAGATGGCGGTCCTCCTCATAGGCCTCGGTCAGCCGCGCGAACATGTCGAGCACGTAATCGTCGAGCCAGGGATCGAGATGCGGCGGGTTGTGCAGCCCCTGCACCGAATAAAGCGCGCGCCAGAGCTTCACGGTCGACGGAAACACGTTGAGCGGATTGCGCGCGAGATAGACGAAGCGGGCATCGGGGAACAGCTCGTGCAGCAGCTTGAGGCGCGCGGCATTGGCCGGCGTCTTCATCACCAGCCGCTTGCCGCCGTGCTTTAGCACGAGCCGCCGATAGAGCCACATATAGGCGTCGGCCCATTTCTTGCGGCCGGCCGCGGACACGCCCTTGAAGTCGAGATAGTCGGTCATCGCCGGGCCGAGCCTGGGCCAGGCGCAGGTGATGTAGGGCGTGCCCTGCCCCAGCATCATCATGCCGAATTCTTCTTCCTGCGGCCGGTCGAAGCCCACCGGCACGTCGTCCTGCGGCCGCTTCTTGGGCAACAGACCTTTCATCACCTTGGGCAGCGTGCCCTCGGTCAGCAGGAAGTGGTGCGGGAAGAAGCACTCATATGTCGTGGGATAAGCGAGATTCGGATCGACCGAGAACAGATCGTGCAGCAGCGTGGTGCCGGTGCGCCAATGGCCGATGACGAAGACCGGCGGCTTCTGATCGAGCCTCACCGCCTCGGCGCGCTTCTTATATTTCGCCTCCGAGATCCAGTAGAGCACCGAGTTCCACGGCACCCATACGAACAGAAGCAGCGTGTCGGGGATGCAGTTGAGCGTAAAGCTGAAGCGGCCGCGCCTGAACAGCTTCATCAAATCGCCGAAGCGCATGCCGAACCAGAAATAGATCAGCCTTCCGCCATAGCGCTCGATAGTCAGCGCGGGCAGGCGCGGCTTTGCCTGCCGACGTCTGGTAAGTTTGCCGGCTTCATCATTCGGCACGACCTCATAGTCCGGCACGCGGGCGCTCCAACTCGTTGGGACTTAAAAGTGTCATGCCCGCGTAAGCGGGCATCCAGTAACCTCGGAATTCGCGATCAAAAATCCGTCGGTGATTACTAGATTGCCCGGTCAAGCCGGGCAATGACAACCTTTGAAGAATGTCTCAGGCCTCCAGCGCCGCCTTCACCGCCGCGGCCAGCTCCTTGAGATCGAACGGCTTCTGCAAGAACATGAAGTCCTCGTTCTCGGCGAGGTGACGGCGGAACGAATCCTCGGCATAGCCGGAGATGAAGATGATCTTGATGTCCGGGCGCTCGGCGCGGAGCTTCTCCATGAGCGTCGGGCCGTCCATCTCCGGCATCACCACATCGCTGACCACGAGATCGACCTCGCCCTGGTGCTTGGCGAAGATTTCGAGCGCCTCGGTGCCGGTGGTGGCCTCGAGCACCTGATAGCCGCGCTGGCTGAGCGCGCGCGCGGCGAAGCTCCTGACCGCGTCCTCGTCCTCGACCAGAAGCACGGTGCCGTGCCCGGTCAAATCCTTGGGCTTCTCGGCGGGGCGTTCGGCCTTGGCGATTTCAGCCGCACCTGCGACTTGGATGTAGCGCGGCAGGTAGACGCGCATGGAGGTGCCCTTACCCTCCTCGCTCTCGGCATAGATGAAGCCGCCGGTCTGCTTGACGATGCCGTAGACGGTGGACAGGCCGAGGCCCGTGCCGCGGCCGACCTCCTTGGTGGTGAAGAATGGCTCGAAGATCTTGCCCCTGACCTCCTCGCTCATGCCGGTGCCGGTGTCGCGCACCTCGATCATCACATAGTCGCCGTGCGGAAGCTCCGGGTAATTGAGGGCGCGCGAGTCCGCCTCGCCGATATTGGCGGTGCGGATGGTGAGCTTGCCGCCGCCCGGCATGGCATCGCGGGCATTGACGGCAAGATTGATAATGACCTGCTCGAATTGATGCGCATCGGCCTTCACCGGCCAGAGATCGCGGCCCTGGTCGAGAGTGAGCTCGACATTCTCGCCAAGCAGCCGGTCAAGCAGGATGGAGAGGTCGGAGAGCACATCGCCAAGCACGAGCACCTGAGGCCGCAAGGTCTGCTGGCGCGAGAAGGCCAGCAGCTGGCGCACCAGCCCCGCGGCGCGGTTGGCGTTCTGCTTGATGTTCATGATGTCGAGGAAGGCCGGGTCGGTCGGCCGGTGGTTCATCAGCAGGAAATCGGAGAAGCCGATGATCGCCGTCAGCATGTTGTTGAAGTCGTGCGCAATGCCGCCGGCAAGCTGGCCGACCGCCTGCATCTTCTGTCCTTGCGCGATCTGCATTTCCAGCGCGCGCTGCTCCGTGGTGTCGATGGCGTAGGCGATGGCCGCCTCGCCCTCGCCTGCCGCCTGTTTGATCGGGCTCAAATATATTCTGCCGCTGCGCTCCCCGTCGCGGGCAAAAGCGATATCCACCGGCTCGATCGAGCCTTGCCCGGCGATGGCCGCATCGAGCGCCAGGTGCAGCGCCTGATGGCTTTCGGGCTCGACCAGGGTTTCAAGGTTCACTCTGGATTCCCCGTCGGCGCCACCGAACAGGCGCATGAAAGCGGGGTTGGTGGCGTTGATGAAGCCTTGCGCGTCGATGGTGGCGATGGCGATGGGAGCGGAATGAAACAGCCGCGCGAATCTGAGCTCCGCCACACCTGCTTCCTCGACCTCACCCGGCGCGCGGTTCAGCACCAGGGCATGGGCCAATCCGCCGCCGCGCGGCAGACGATGCAAGATGCGCACGGTCAGGCTGGTGCCGTCGGCCTTGACCAGGTCGATGTCGAAACGGCGCATGACGCCGGTCTGTCCCTGGCCCTGGCCGCGACCCGCGTCCGCAATGAGCGCGGCGCTATCCTCCGACATGATCTCGGCGAGCTTAAGCGGGCGGGCGGCAACCTCGGAGAGATCGAGGCCGAGCCACTGCGCCAGCGTGGCGTTCAGATATTCGATAGTGCCGCCGGCATCGGCGGTGAAGAAACCGCCAGGCGCATTGTCGAGATAGGCGTTGGCCGCCTGCACCTTGGCGAAGCTCGTCTCGTCCTTGGCGCGATCCTGGGTGATCTCTTCGACCTGCCACACCCCCAGCGCTCCTCTCCGGCCCGAACGGGGGCCCGGCGGCATGGGCTGCACCGAGATGCGGAACCAGCGCGGCGCCATTCCATCCGCCTCGTCCTCGCCGGGCGGAGGCAGACGGAATTCCTCTTTGAGGCTGCGGCCCTGCTGCGCCGCGCGCGCCAGCCGAAAGATCGGCTCGGCGAGATGCGGGTTGCCGCTGAACGCGCGATCGGGAGTCGATAGGCTTGCTTCGGCATCGAGGCCGAGCAGATCGCGATAGGCCTCATTGGCGTAAAGCACGCGGCCAGAACTGTCGGCGATCAGCGCCCCTTGCGGCAGATTGTCGGCGAAGGCCTTGGTGATGTCGTTGCGCGCGTGCCTCTGACCGAAATAGAGAATGCCGACGGCGCCCGCGAACAGGCAGAACACGCCGACCACGGCAAGCCCGGTCAGGATGGCGAGCACGAAAGGCTCTGCCACGTCGCGCGACGCCATGGCGAGACCGATCGCGGCCACCGCCAAAGCCAAAGCAAGAAGGATCACCAAGCCTATGCTGCCGTCGCGCGCGGGGCGGTCCGCGGCAGGCTCGGCATAGCGCATCGGCGCGTCGATATCGGTCATCAGGGTCAAAATACCCGATTCGAGTTGGCTTGACCGCGCCTTAACAGCGCCCTCAGCCTCGTGAATAATGGGCCCTTAGACTGTACTGAGTAGGAGTCATTCATGCTCGACCTCAACACGCTCCTCCTCGCCATCGCGGGCGGCCTGTTCGTGGTGGCGCTGATTGCGCTGCTGGTCTGGACTTTCAAAGTCTTTTTCGGACGCTCGAGTTCCCCGGGTTTCCTCAAGGCGCGCGACCGGCGGCTTTCGGTGATCGAGACGGCCACCATCGACGCCCACCGCAAGCTCGTGCTGCTGCGTCGCGACGATGTGGAGCACCTGATGATCATCGGTGGCCCGGTGGACATGGTGATCGAGAGCGGCATCAGGCCGCGCCTGCACTTCCCGCCTCCGCATGAAGACGTGATCGTCGCCACGAGCGAGGCCCGGCCGGCCCCAGATTTCAGCAAAACCGGGTCAGTTTACGATTGACTGTTGCCAAAATGACACGGTCGGTTTCGCTTGAGCCAGCCGGAGAGTTAGGGTAAACAATGAGTCCGAGCTTACGGCAGCCCTGTGTTGTTGGGGCAGACGGATGGGATGACGCCGGTAATCTCAATCGTCACTGTCGTAAGAACGCCGGCAGTTCCCTGCTAATGGTCCGACACCGACTGGCTTTGCCAGTCATGTCAGTCCCCCAAACCTCTCCACTCCCCGCCCTCCAGCGGGGAGTTTTTTTATGCCGATTTGCGACTTAGGAATGCCGCATGGCTGTTCGTTCCGTCCTGTTGGTTTTCGTGATGGCGGGGGCTGCGGCGGCGATCGCGGCCGAAGCGATGCCGGAAGACTTCATCTATCTGCGCGACGTCGATCCGACCATCGCGCAGGACATGCGCTATGCGGGGAGCCGCAATTTCACTGGAGCCCCCGTGCCCGGCTACCAAGCTCCCGAATGTGTGCTACTTCGGCAGGCGGCAGAGGCCCTGAAGCGCGTGCAGGCCGGCCTTCGCGCCAAGGGGCTTATGCTCAAGATCTATGATTGCTACCGGCCGGCACACGCGGTTGCCTCCTTCGTCGATTGGGCGAAGGAGCCTGACGACCCGAAGGCCAAGGCGACCTACTACCCCAACCTTAATAAGAAGGCATTGTTTCCCGACTATATCGCCACGCGCTCAGGCCATTCGCGCGGGGCTACTGTCGATCTCACGCTCGTGCCGATCGATGAGGATGCCAAGTCCGCGCCAAGCGAGATGGCCGAATCGCAATCTTGCACGGCACCGCAAAGCGGTTCCGCGCCGGACGGCAGTCTCGCCATGGGCACAAGCTTCGACTGCTTCGACGTGAAGGCGAACACGGAGACTTCAGGCCTGACAGAGGAAGAGCGGAAGAATCGCGCGCTTCTCGTCGAGGCCATGCAGGCGCAGGGCTTCCAGAACTATCCGCTGGAGTGGTGGCACTTCACGTTTCAGCCCGAGCCCTACCCCGACACCTATTTCGATTTCCCCATCGCCCCTAGGCCGGCGAACTAGGCCGTGTCATTCCCGCGAAAGCGGGACAACAATTAAACCTCACCCTGAGGAGG
>JBBDYM010000030.1:4578-43988 GCA_040901485.1 Methyloceanibacter sp. | reverse complement strand
GCGCGCCCCCCCCCCGTCTCGAAGGGTGGCCCATGCTTCGAGACGCGCCTTCGGGCGCTCCTCAGCATGAGGGTTGAATTGGATAACGGGAAAAGGAGAGTGAGTCCGCCTACTCGTCGCGGTAGACGCGCTCGCGCCGCTCATGGCGCTCCTGCGCTTCGACGCTCAGCGTGGCGATGGGGCGCGCATCGAGCCGCTTCAGGCTGATCGGCTCGCCGGTCTCCTCGCAATAGCCGTAAGTGCCGTCGTCGAGGCGCATCAGCGCCGCATCGATCTTGGCGATCAGCTTGCGCTGGCGGTCGCGGGCCCGAAGCTCAAGCGCGCGCTCGGTCTCGGAGGTGGCGCGGTCGGCGATATCGGCGTGCTGCGCCGAATCGTCCTGCAGATGCTGAAGCGTCTCCTTGGTCGAGCGCAGGATCTCGTCGCGCCAGTTGAGCAGCTTGCGGCGGAAATAGGCCCGCTGGCGGTCGCTCATGAACGGCTCGTCCTCCGAGGGACGATAATCTTCTGGAATCCTTTTTTTGACAGCAGCCGGCATGAGAATCATTTTCCAGGCTTATCCGCTTGCGTTATTGGGCTCATGAGCCCTCCTCCCTTGGACCGGCTCGCGCCGTCAGCGACCTCGCCGGGCAGCCCCGTATTACGGAAGCGAATCGACAAGTCAAGACAGCAGACACGCTTGACAAATGCGCAAAGCGGGGTCAGCGCCAAGTTTGCATATTCGTCACATTTCGCATGGCGCGAGACGCCTCGCGGAGCCTATTTTCTAAGCACAGCTTGCGTGGAGCGAAGGCGTGCCGATTGCCACTTATACCCATGCCGCAGGGGACGCCTTCCGCAGCCTTGGCGACTATGCTTCCGGCCTGGTCACGCCGACGGTGCGGCTCGGCGTGACCGGCCTCGCGCGCTCCGGCAAGACAGTGTTCATCACCGCGCTCGTGCACAATCTCATCGCGGGTGCGCGCCTACCTTTTTTCGACGCCGCGGCGCAAGGGCGCCTGTTGCGAGTCTATCTCGAGCCGCAGCCCGACGACGTGGTGCCGCGATTCGAATATGAGACGCATCTCGCCGACCTCACCGGCGAGCCGCCGACCTGGCCGGAGAGCACGCGGCGAATCAGCCAGCTCAGACTCACGCTCGAATATGCTTCCACCAGATTCTGGAAGCGCCAGCTCGGCCGTGAGCGGCTGCATATCGACATCGTCGATTATCCCGGCGAATGGCTGCTCGACCTGCCGCTGCTTCGACTCGACTACGCAGAGTGGTCGCGTAACGCTCTCGCGCAAAGCCGCGTGGCGAGCCGCAAGAAGGCCGCCAAGGACTGGCATCAAGCTTTGGCGTCCGCCGATCCCGCCGCGTCTGCCGACGAGGTACTTGCAGCGAAGCTCGCGCAACTATTCAAGGCGTATCTGCGCGAAGCGCGCTCAGACCGCTATGCGCTCTCCACCCTGCCGCCTGGACGCTTTCTCATGCCGGGTGATCTCGAAGGCTCGCCCGCGCTTACCTTCGCCCCGCTCGATGCCGGCGGCGAGGCGGACTTCGCGCGCGGCACGCTCTGGGCGATGATGGCGCGGCGCTACGAAGCCTATAAGGCGCATGTGGTCAGGCCCTTCTTCCATCATCATTTCGCGCGGCTCGACCGCCAGATCGTGCTGATCGACGTACTCGCCGCTCTGAATGGTGGGGCGGAAGCCGTGAATGATCTCGAACGCGCCATGACCGAGATCCTCGAATGCTTCCGTACCGGCGCCAACAGCCTGTGGTCGAGCCTGTTCGCGCCGCGCATCGACCGCATCGTGCTTGCCGCCACCAAGGCGGACCACCTGCACCAGCAAAGCCATGACCGGCTCGAGGCGATCCTCGCCAGGCTCACCGGCAGAGCCATGGCGCGGGCGGAATATGCCGGCGCCGAAATGAAGGTGCTGGCGATGGCCGCGGTGCGCGCCACCCGCGAAGGCGAGGCGAAGCGGGGCGGCGAGACGCTCCCCTGCATCATCGGCTATCCGCTTGCCGGCGAAACCATTGGCAGGCGCACCTTCGACGGCAACGAGGAGTTCGCCATCTTCCCCGGCGATCTCCCCAAGGATCCCGACGCCGCGCTCAAAGGCTGGCATACCGAGCAAGGCGAGATGCGCTTCGTGCGCTTCCGCCCGCCAAATCCGGTGCCGCTCACTACCGGCGGCTTCGCGCCGTTCCCAAATATCCGGCTCGACCGTGCCATCGAGACCCTGATCGGAGACTACCTCGCATGAGCAAGAGCAAGCGCAAGCCCTCCGCCTTCCGCGTCGAGGAGGTGGAGGTGTTCGTGCCGCCCGCCGCACCGCCACCACTCGCCGCCGAGCCGGTGCCGCTGCCGCGCAGCCGCACCATGCCCGATCTCAAACGGGGCTTGCGCTGGGGAAGCATCTTCCTCGTTGCGCTTGCCGCGCTGGTGAGCCTGATTGCTTCGATCTGGCTCTACGATTGGGTGGTCTCGCTCATCGCCCGCGACGACTGGATCGGCTGGGTTGCCGCCGGCCTGTTGGGTCTCGTCGTGCTCGCGCTGGTGATGATCATTGTGCGTGAGATCGCCGGGCTCGCGCGGCTCGGACGGCTCGGCAAGATCAGGCATGAGGCCGACAGCGCCGCGCGCCAGAACGACAAAGAGCTCGCCATCGACGTCGCCGCGCGGCTGAAGCGCCTCTATGGCGGGCGCAAGGACGTCGCCTGGGGGCTCGAGCGTCTCGCCGAGCACGAACACGACATCATGGATGCCGAGGAGCTGTTGCGGCTGACCGAGCGCACGCTGGTCGCGCCGCTCGATCCCGTCGCGCGCGGCATCGTCGCCTCATCGGCCAAGCGCGTGTCGGTGGTGACCGCGGTCAGTCCCGGTGCGCTGATCGATATGTTGTTCGTCGGCGCGGAAAACTTGCGCATGCTGCGCCGGCTCGCCACGCTTTATGGCGCGCGGCCCGGCACGCTGTCGCTGTTCAAGCTCGCCCGCATGGTGGTGACCCATATCGTGCTGACCGGCGGCATCGCCATCGGCGACGACGTAATCCATCAGGTCATCGGCCACGGGCTGACCGCGAAGCTCTCGGCACGACTCGGCGAAGGCCTGTTCAACGGCGCGCTGACCACCAGGGTCGGCATCGCCGCCATCGATGTGTGCCGGCCGCTCCCCTATATCGAGAGCCAGCGGCCACGCTTCCGCGAACTTGTGGCAGAAGTCGCCGGCATGCGCTCAGCTTAGGAGCCGGCAGCTATCGACCGCCACTTGCTGTGAGCGGCCGTCGTTGAATTTTAGAGTGACGGTGATGTTGTCGGCGCAAGCCAAGCCGCCCACAACCACGCGGAAGCCGGTCTTGCCCTCGCTCGATACCTGCGATTGGGGCATCACCGCGGGCGTATTGAAGTCGTAGGCGACCGCGACCAGGCGCTGCTTGATCTCCGCCGGCGCATCGAGCCAAAGCTCGAAATGATAGATCGGCCGCCCCCGGTTCTCGCCCTTCAGCGTCGTCGCCTTGGCCTTCACCCAGGCCTTCACGTCGCCGGTTGCCGGCAGCGCGCTCTGTGGCGCCGGAAGGACGGGCCCGGAGTCGGGCACGCGGGTCTTCGGTTTCGTGGTGCTGGGCGTCGCGACATGCGTAAACGGCACGGGCTCGATCGCATCCCAAGGCAGCGCGTTGGTCGCGTTGGCAGCTTGGGCCAACATATTGGTGGGCCTCGGCGTGGGCTTGGTTTGTGCCGGCTCTTCGCGCTCCCAAGGAATATCGCCGCCAAGGCCCTTGAGCTGAGGCTCCTCGGCGGGAGCGGCAGGCTCGGTGTTGAGACTGCGCGCGACTTCGGCAAGCTTGGAGATGGTCGTCTCGCCGCCCGGCGTGGCGCGCACGCCAGCGCTCTCATCCGCGACGCGGACAAGGGGAAGGTCCGGACTCCCCACGCCGAGCATCAGCGCAGCCCCGAACGCCGTCAAACCCGCAGCTAACGCTAGACTGATCGTGCGGGCGCTACAGTGGTTTCCCACGGCACGCATGGTGCGACCCGCTAATTATGCCGCATTAAACGCGCGAGGCCTCTCGCGCGACTCAGTGAGCATACCGGTCTTGGCCGTTCGGGGAAACTCCTGTGCGGCGCAACATAGTTTTCGCCGCAGACTCAAGGCGTTCGGTGGATAGCGGGGATAAGCATTTCCGCTCTCGTGTACCCACGGCGCCATCGTGTATGCTGGCAGTGTGAGTGGAACGGTTGCGGAAGGCGTCTGCGGAGAAATCCGAAGGCTCCGGGAAACAATCGGAAAGCTCGCAAGGGCAGGCAAGCCCGCGGTCGTCCTTGCCAAGGGCGGCTTAAGGCGAAGGGGCGAGTAAGCGTGAGGTGCTACGGTCTGGTGGCCTTGACCGCATACCGTAAGGCGAGGTTGCCGGAGTACTTTGCGCCACAAGTCCCATCGCTGTTGCGGTTCCAGCCCGGCAAAGGCCGGAACCCCGTCGTAGCAACGCGACGTAAAACAAGGGCTGCGGCCGGATCACGGCGCCGCTTCGTGGGAAACCACGGAGCTTGGCGCTTGATCCAGAGACCGAAAGGTCTCGCGACGCCGACTGAGCGTCCCGAACGGGCGTGAGGCCGACATCGCACAGGGAGGCGGGGCCCCAAAGCTCCGCCTTTCCTGTAATATGCGCCCAGTTTCCGACCCCCCGCCCCTCGCCTCTTTAGGCGGCAGCGCCTGACCGGTAAGATCACCGCCATGAGAGCGAGCCGCCCAAACGTCATATCTAGAACTGCCGTCGCCATCGGCGTGGCGCTGGCGCTTGGGAGCTGCAGCACGGTCGGCATCAAGACTTCGCCCGGCGCATCGAGCGAGAAGGAAGCGCGCAACGTGAAGCCCGACGATCCCTTGGCGCGTCCTGTGCAGGTGGGATGGACCTCGGCGCGGGCGAGCCATTGCGGCTTCATCTTCAACCCCGGGCAGCTCAGGTCGAACTATCTCGCGGCCGAAGCGCGGACCGGCATCTCGCCACAACAGATGCAGAAGATCGAACAGGCCTACGACTACACACGCCAGTCCACGCTCGATATCATCAAGGACAAAACCGGCTATTGCAACAAGGAGCGGACCGCGGCGATCAGGGCCGACCTTAACCGCTATCTTGCCGGCGACTACGCCCCCGCGGCGCGCATGGCGCGCTAGGGGCTCACCTCAAACCCTATACAAATCAATCTGATAGCATATTTGGCTGACAAGCGAGGCCGGACCAAACTAATCTGACCGAAGGCTACGGGTCTTGCGTCAGCACTCAACTTTGCCATGCTTTGCAGAAGCAGAGGGATATTGCCATGCCGGTGGTACCCCCTCGCTCCGAACGGACGGAGTCGCAAGCCATCGCACCGTCGCATCGAGGCGTTAAGGACCTTGCAGTGAACGCCAGGAGCCGCGTCGCCGAGCGCATCGCGGACTTGGCGGACAAGACGGCAAGCCAAACCAAGACGGCGGTCACCGCCGGCAAGGAAGGGCTGGCGCGCGCGGCCGAGATCGGACGCGATAATGTCTTGCCCGAGCTTGAGCGCACCGGCGCGAAGCTCAAGGAACGCACGCATCCCGATCGTCTGAAGCAGGACTACCGCAACTATCTTTTCTGGCTGCACGAATACGTGCTCGATCCGCCGACCGAGTCGCTGTTCTTCGCGCCGACCAAGACGCGTGTGCGCCTCGCCGGCCTGACCATAAGCGGCAACAACCGCGAGCACGGCCACGACTACCGGCCGACGCCTTGCCGGCTGTTCGAATGGGCGCTCGGCGCCATCGACTACGATCTCTCGCGGCTGACCTTCGTCGATCACGGCGCGGGCAAGGGGCGCGTGCTGCTGCTCGCCGCGGAGCATCCCTTCCAGGCCGTCGGCGGCATCGAGTTCGCCGAGGAGCTGCACGACGACGCGGTCATGAACATCCAGCAATATCCGCGCTCGCGCATGAAATGCCGCAACGTGGAATGCGTGTTCGAGGATGCGAGCCAGGTCGGGCCGCCCGAGGGCGAGGCCGTCCACTATTTCTTCAATCCGTTCTCGCGCGAGGTGTTCGCCGAGGTCCTGAACAATATCGTCGTGTCGTACCGGCAGCGGCCCCGCCGGATCTATCTCATTCTCGTCGATCCACCGCAGGTCGCCGATCTCATGGACAATAGCGGCGTGTTCACGCGGATCGAGCTGCCGCTACCGCAGCGCCTCAAGGTGAAGCTGTTCAGCCCTTACGAGGTCGCGCTCTACCGCTCGCTCGCCTAGCGCCTCGCTGAGCGTCACTTCACGCCGAGCTTCTTCTGCAGGCTGGTCGACGACGTGGTGTATTGGAACACCAGCTTCTTGCCGGGATAGACATATTTGTAGGCCTGCTGCGCCATGAGCGCCGCCTCGTGGAAGCCTGACAGGATGAGCTTCAGCTTGCCCGGATAGGTGTTGATGTCGCCGATGGCGAAGATGCCCTTCTCGCTCGTCTCGAATTTCTCGGTGTCGACCGGGATCAGATTCTCCTCGAGATTGAGGCCCCAATCGGCGACGGGGCCGAGCTTCATGGTGAGCCCGAAAAATGGCAGCATCACTTCCGTCGGCTGCTCGAAAGACGCGCCGTCGGGTCCCTTCACCGTCACCGAAGTGAGCTGACCGTCTTCACCGTGCAGCTCGGTCACCTGGCCGAGCTTGAAGCTGATATTGCCGCTCTCGACGAGGTCGAACATCTTCTGCACCGAGGCGGGCGCGGCGCGAAACTCCGAGCGGCGATGCAGCAGAGTGAGCGACTTGGCGATCGGCTCGAGATTCAGGCTCCAATCGAGCGCGGAGTCGCCGCCACCGACGATGAGCACGTCGCGGTCGCGGAAATTATCCATCTTGCGAACCGAATAGAACACGGAGGTGCCTTCATAGCGATCGATGCCGGGAAGCGGCGGCCGCTTCGGGGTGAAGGATCCGCCGCCGGCGGCGATCACCACCACCTTGCACTCGAACACGGCGCCCATATCGGTGGTCAGCCGGAAGCTTCCGTCGAGGCGCTCCAGCGAGTCCACGCGCTGGCTGAAGTGAAACTCAGCGTCGAACGGCTTGATCTGCTCCATGAGCCGGTCGGTCAGCTCCTGCCCCGTCACAACGGTGAGGCCGGGAACGTCGTAGATCGGTTTCTCGGGGTAGAGCTCGGCGCATTGCCCGCCCGCTCGGTCGAGAATGTCGATCACATGCGCCTTGATGTCGACCAAACCAAGCTCGAACACGGCGAAGAGGCCCACGGGCCCTCCCCCGATAATGACGGCGTCGGTTTTGATCACATCTTCTGACATCGTTCAGAACTGCTTCTCGGGAATGCGCACCACCAGGCCGTCGAGCGCCTCGGTGACTTTGATCTGACAGGAGAGCCGGCTCGACGGTCTGATGTCGAAGGCAAAATCGAGCATATCCTCCTCCATCTGCTTGGGCTGACCGGTCGCCTCGCGCCAAGCGTCATCAACATAGACATGACACGTCGCGCACGCACAGGCCCCGCCGCACTCGGCGGCAATGCCTTGGATCGAATTCTTCACCGCGGCCTCCATGACCGTCATGCCGGGCTCCGCCTCGACGACGTGCGCCGTCCCGTCGTGCTGAATAAAAGTGATCCTGGCCATGACATTGGCGGGCTTAAGCGTCTTCCAAGCTTGGGAGCCGGGCCGCGGGAGACATTCGCGTCCGAAGGATGGGATGCGAGAAGGGCTGCCCGCTCGCGGCTGGTGCTCTATAGGGCAATTGAAACTGGTGTTCCAGCGCCTTGCGGCGCTTTATCTCACGGACCCGCCTGCGTCAGCGATCGAAGAGCAACGAGGCGATAAAGACGTGGGTTTCGCGCAAGGCTGAATCAATCTCGGCAATATATTGAGACCGGCCCTGCGCCATATTCTCCTCACGAAGCCTCTCGGCACGCTCGGCGCAATCGGCCACGCCCCAGGCGCCGATGGCACGGGCCGAGCCTTTGAGCGAATGGGCGGCATCGATCCAGTCCTTGCCGGATTGCGCCGCGCGCAACTGGTCGAGGCAGAGAAAAGACTGGGTGCAGAAGAGCCTGAGGACCTCGCGCTCGAGCGCAAGGTCGCCCAGCGTGAAACGTGACAGATGCACAAGATCGACCGGCCGGGAGGAGGTCTGGCGCCGTTCGGCGCTTGTCTCGGCCCGCGCCATTGGCTTGCTCGCCATGTCCTTTTTTCTCCTCGCCGCTTGGGCCTTTAGCTGCGGTCCGGGTCTTTGCGCGGCAAAACCGCCAAATACTGCCTTAAAATTGCTCGCCAATTAGGCCTTTCGCGATTCCAACGCAGCAAAATTGACCAGAAATCGTAAGGGCTTATCCCCCATCAACCATGTCTGCCGATTAAGCTTTTTTTAGTCCTAAAAATTCGTTAACGATGATGACAGTAGGGGGAATGCGTCGGGGGCGCTTCCGGGTAGAGTCTATGCTCGGGAGTTTGGCGTTCCCGCTAGGACGCTCACGCGTCGCTGCTGGCGGGGTTCTGGTGCAAAGGCGCCCAATTTCTCTCGTGGTTGGAAGTGGGGTGCGAGGAACGCGTTATGGCGCAAGAGCAAGCGAAGTCGCCGCCTGAAAAAGCGACGCCGGGAGCTAAAGACGAGACCAAGGGTCCCATCGAAGCGATCATGCGGGGGACCGAGAGGAAATCCGGCGAAACCTCGACCCTTGACCGCAGCCTAGACCCCAAGCGATCGACTTTGGCAGAACGGCTGAAAGCCGAGCAGCGGAAGCGCGAGGAGCCCCGGCGCGAAGAGCCGAGGCGCGAGGAATTGCGCCGCGAGGAACCGAGGCGCGAGGAGCCGAAGCCGGAGGAGGCGCGGCCTCCCGAATTCGCCGAAGCTCCCTCCGCCCCTGCCCCACGGCAATTCATCAAGACGCGGCGTCCCGCGGGCCCGCCGCCGCAGCGCCGGCTGGCGCCTCCTGCCAATGACGACGTGCCCTCGATCGGCGCGCTGATCTTCGCCCTTCAGCAAAGGCCGTCGCGCACGCCGTTCCTGATGGCGCTGATCGCGTCGGCCGTCTGGTTCGTCATCGGCGGCTTTTTCGCCGTCGGCCTCATCTCCAAGGAGGCCGGGCTCTCGGGGCTGTTCTCCAGCCCCCAGGGACTCACGGCCGCCATCGCCATCCTCGTTCCGATCGCCATCTTCTGGTTCCTGGCGCTGCTCGTGTGGCGTGCGCAGGAATTGCGCCTGATGGCCTCGGCCATGACCGAGGTCGCCGTGCGCCTCGCCGAGCCCGACAGGCTCGCCGAACAGTCGGTCGCGTCCGTCGGCCAGACCATCCGCCGCCAAGTGGCGGCCATGAACGACGCCATCTCGCGCGCCATCGGACGGGCGAGCGAGCTCGAAGCCATGGTGCATAGCGAAGTAGCCGCGCTCGAGCGCTCTTATGGCGAGAACGAGCTGCGCGTCAGGAACCTGATCAGCGAGCTCGCTACCGAGCGCGAGGCGCTCACTAACAACAGCCAGCGCGTGAGCGAGGCGTTGAAGGGCGTGGGCACGCAAATCGCCCGCGACATCTCCATTGCCAGCACCAATATCGACAAGAAGCTTGCCGAGCGCGGAACGCAGCTGACCGAGCTTCTCGTCGCCCGCTCGAGCGAAGCGGCGGATCAGGTGCACAAGGCCCAGACCAAGGTGGCCGAGGTCGTGCCCGGCCTGCTTGAGCGTTTGAGCAAGGAGCAGGGCCGCCTGTCGCAAGTGATCGAAGGCGCGACGCACAATCTTGCCGCGCTGGAAAGCGTCGTGGCGCAGCGCACGACCGCCCTCGACAAGACCATGAAAGAGCGCACCGAGGCGCTCCAGGGTTCGCTTGCCGAGCGCATCAAGGGGCTCGAGAACTCCGTGGCGCAAGGCGCGCTCATCATCGACAAGACCTTGAAGGACCGCACCGAGGTCTTCACCCATCTCGTCGCCCAGGGCGCGGCGTCGCTCGACAAGACCTTGAAGGACGGCACCGAGGGCATCACGCAGCTCGTTTCGCAGAGCGTCGTCATCCTCGACAAGACCTTGCAGGACCGCACCGAGACCTTAACCAATCTTGTCTCGCAGGGCGCGGTGGTGCTCGAAAAGACGTTGCAGGAGCGCACCAACGCCCTGGCCATCGCGATCGGTGACAGCGCGGCTTCGCTCAACGCCACGCTGGCCGAACATGCCAACACCTTGAACGACTCGGCGGATCAGCGGGCCACTGCCATCGACAAATTGCTCCAGGATCGCACGGCGCAATTCATCTCTTCGGTCAACCAGGGCGCCATCTCGCTCGACAAGACGCTCGCCGAACGCGCCGAGAGCTTTACCAACTCGCTCTTCCAGCGCGTGCATGCCCTGGAGGCTGCGATCACCCAGCAATCCGCCTCCCTCGACCAGACCATGACCGAGCGGGCACAGGCCGTGATCGTGGCCCTTGCCGAACGGCTTCAGGCGATCGACTCCACCTTCAGCCAGCGCACCATCGATACCGACAGGATGCTCGGCGAGCACGCGCGTGCCACGGAGCAGGCCTTTGGCCAGCAGACGGCCGTGCTCCACCAGGTGCTTGCCAACAATTCGGCGATGATGAAGCAGACCGCGGATCAGGTCGGCGCCCAGTCCAAGGAGGCGGTCTCCGTCCTTACCTCCCAGACGCAGAATCTGCGCGATGTGTCGCGTGCCCTGCTCGATCAGATCCACGGCCTCACCCAGCGCTTCGAGAGCCAAGGCCAGGCCATCCTCACCGCCGCCAAGGCGCTCGACTCGTCTAACGCCAAGATCGATTCGATCCTGGAGAACAGGCATCAGGCCATCCTCGCCCTCCTCCAGACGGTCAACACCAAGGCGCAGGACCTCGACAGCACGATGCGCAATTACGCGGGCATGATCGAGAACGCGCTCAGCCAGGCGGAGAACCGGGCGAAGCAAGTGAGCTCCACGCTGGCCCGAGACACGGCCGGCGGGGCGCAGCAGGCGCTTGCCCAGATCGAGCGGCTGCGCGAGGAAGCGCAAGCCCACACCGCCCGCGCGGTCGGCGACCTCAAGGGAAGCTTCGAGACGGTCATCACCCAGATCGGCCGGCAGCTCGAGCAGATGCGCGGCCAGTTCGACAATACCTCGCGCGGCATGCGCGAAGTGGCACAGCGGACGGCGAGCGATCTCGATAGCCTGCGTCTGGACATGCAGAAGCGGATGGAAGCCTTGCCCGAGCATACCGCGCAAGCGACCGCGGCCATTCGCAAGGCGCTCACCGAGCAATTGAGAGAGATCGAGGCCATCACGCCCGTGCTGACTCGGGCGGCCCCGCAAGGGAACGGGGCCGAGCTCCACCGTCAGCCGCCTCCCCCGCCGCCGCCTCAGACCTATGCCCCGCCCAGGAGCGAACCGCCCCGGCCGTCCGGCGAGTTCGGTCCGTCCTCGATGCCGAAATTCGACGCGCGCGGGCGTCAGGTCTCAGGCCTAGGACAGGGTGACCTCGACCAGATCACGGGCAGTCTGGCCGAACAGCTTACCGGCGCGTCAGGCGGACCGGGCCAAAGCTTCGCTACACGCCCCGCCTCGACCGTATCCACCAGCGGCGGCCAGTTGCGCCTCGATGAGCTTGCGCGCGCCATCGAGTACTCCACCGCGGCCAATGTCTGGCAGCGTCTTCGAGCCGGCGAGAGGGGCGTGCTTGGGCGCCACATCTACGGCCTCGACGGCCAGACGGCCTTCGACGAGATTTCCGTCCGTTACGAGCGCGAGGGCGATTTCCGCATGACCGTCGACCGCTATATCGGCGACTTCGAGCGGATGCTCGGAGAAGCCGAGCAATCCGATCCAGGCGGGAGCATGCTGAACAACTACCTGACCTCCGAATCGGGACGCGTTTATCTCCTGCTTGCGCATGCAAGCGGACGCCTGCGTTAGCCTAAAGTCCTAGGCTCCCCCGCCTCAGGCCCCCTTCTCCTGAAAAGGAGCGAGGGGGCCAGGCATTTTCAGGCACGCACAGCACACTCGATAAGAAAATCCGATCAGGCCATTAAGTTGCTTTATTGATTTCACAAGCCTTTTTCCCCACTTTCAAATCTGCTCAATAAAGCGGCTGGGCATGCCACGATACGAGCCATGGAACGCCGAGCGCGCGAGCCAAATCATCGCGCGCCACCGGCATCAGGAAGGAGCCACCCTTCCCGTCCTGCACGCTTTGCAGGAGGCATTCGGCTGCGTGCCTGAGGCCGCGGTGCCGATGGTGGCCGAGGCGCTGAACCTGTCGCGCGCCGAGATCCACGGCACGGTGACTTTCTACCATGACTTCCGCGAGGCGCCGCCCGGACAGCGGGTGTTGAAGCTCTGCCGCGCCGAATCCTGCCAGGCCGCCGGTGGCGACGCGCTCGCCGCACGCGCCGAGGAGAAGCTCGGCGTGGAGATGGGCGGCACCACGGCGGACGCACGCGTCACGCTCGAAGCCGTCTATTGTCTCGGGCTTTGTCACTCTTCGCCGGCCGCTCTGCTGGACCACGACCGCGTCTACGGCATGCTCGACGAGGCGAAGCTCGACGCGCTGCTCAAGGAGGCGCAGGCGTGAACGCCCGTCTCTATATTCCCCGCGATTCAGGCGCGCTGTGCGTGGGTGCCGAGGAAGTTGCCACCGCCTTCCGCAATGAAGCCGAGAAGCGCGGCCTCGATGTCGAGATCGTGCGCACCGGGAGCCGCGGCATGTATTGGCTCGAGCCTCTGGTCGAGGTCGAGACGCCTGAGGGCCGGGTCGGCTATGGGCCGGTAAGCGTGGCCGACGTCGAGAGCCTGCTCGATGAAGGCGAAAAGCATCGCCTGTGCCTCGGCCTGGTCGAGGACATTCCCTGGCTCAAGCAGCAGACGCGCCTCACCTTCGCTCGTTGCGGCATCGTCGATCCGCGCAGTCTCGAAGACTACAAGGCGCATAAAGGGTATGTCGGCCTCGCCAAGGCGCTTGAAATTGGGCCCGAGGCGATCGTCGAGGAAGTGGTCAATTCGGGCCTGCGCGGGCGCGGCGGCGCGGGCTTCCCCACCGGCATCAAATGGCGCACCGTGGCAGGGACGCCGCCTCAACAGAAATACATCGTGTGCAACGCCGACGAGGGCGATTCCGGTACCTTTGCCGACCGCATGATCATGGAAGGCGATCCCTTCGTGCTCATCGAGGGCATGACCATTTCCGGCATCGCCGTGGGCGCGACCTACGGCTACATCTATATCCGCTCGGAATATCCCCATGCCATCGAGGCGATGGAAATCGCCATCCGCAAGGCGCGCGCGGGCGGCATGCTCGGCGCGAACGTCGCCGGCTCCAAATACGCATTCGATATGGAAGTGCGCGCCGGCGCCGGGGCCTATGTGTGCGGCGAGGAGACCTCGCTGCTTGAGAGCCTCGAAGGCAAGCGCGGCGAGGTCCGTGCCAAGCCGCCCCTGCCCGCCCATATCGGCCTGTTCGGCAAGCCGACCGTGATCAACAACGTGCTGTCGCTCGCCTCCGTGCCCATCATCATGAGTGACGGCGCCGCCTTCTACCGCGATTTCGGCATGGGCAAGTCGCGCGGCACCATGCCCATCCAGCTCGCCGGCAATATCAAGCATGGCGGCCTCTACGAGACGGCCTTCGGCATCACCCTCGGCGAGCTGGTGGACGACATCGGCGGCGGCACGCGAACCGGACGCCCGGTGCGTGCCGTCCAGGTCGGTGGCCCGCTCGGCGCCTATTTCCCCCGCGAGCTGTTCGACACCCCGTTCGATTACGAGGCGTTCACGGCCCGCGACGGGCTGATCGGCCATGGCGGCATCGTGGTGTTCGACGACAGCGTGGACATGGCCAAGCAGGCTCGCTTCGCCATGGAGTTCTGCGCTATCGAGTCTTGCGGCAAGTGCACGCCCTGCCGCATCGGCTCCGCCCGCGGCGTCGAGCTGGTGGACAAGATCGTGGCCGGCGAGGATCGCGCCGCCAATCTGATCGTGCTCGAAGATTTGTGCAACACCATGAAGTTCGGATCGCTTTGCGCTCTGGGGGGATTCACCCCATATCCGGTGATGAGCGCGCTCAACCATTTCCCCGAGGATTTTGGCGCCGAAAGAAAGCGCCTCGTAGCTGCTGAATGAGGAAACGCGAAATGTCGCTTATCCAGGATTTCGACTACGGCACCCCGGCCTCAAGGGCCGAGAAACAGGTGACGCTGACCATCGACGGCGTCCCGGTCACCGTGCCGGAGGGCACCTCGATCATGCGCGCGGCCATGGAGGTCGGCAACCAGATCCCCAAGCTCTGCGCCACCGACATGCTGGACGCGTTCGGCTCCTGCCGCCTCTGCCTCATCGAGATCGAAGGCCGCAACGGCACGCCCGCCTCCTGCACCACGCCGGTCGCCGAGGGCATGGTGGTGAAGACCATGACCGAGCGGCTGAAGCAGCTGCGCAAGGGCGTGATGGAGCTTTACATCTCCGAGCACCCGCTCGACTGCCTCACCTGCTCGGCCAACGGCGATTGCGAGTTGCAGGACATGGCCGGCGCCGTGGGCCTGCGCGACGTGCGCTATGGCTATGACGGCCAGCGTCATCCCAATCCCGGCCTCGACACATCCAATCCCTATTTCACCTACGAGCCGTCGAAATGCATCGTGTGCTCGCGCTGCGTACGCGCCTGCGAGGAGGTGCAAGGCACTTTCGCGCTGACCATCGCCGGGCGCGGCTTCGACTCGGTGGTGTCTCCCTCCATGGAGCAGTCGTTCCTCGACTCCGAATGCGTTTCCTGCGGCGCCTGCGTGCAGGCTTGCCCCACCGCCACATTGAACGAGAAGTCGGTGATCGAGATCGGCACGCCGTCGCGGGCCATCGTCACCACTTGCGCCTATTGCGGCGTCGGCTGCGCCTTCAAAGCCGAGATGCGCGGCGACGAGCTGGTGCGCATGGTGCCTTACAAGGACGGCAAGGCCAATCGCGGCCATTCCTGCGTCAAGGGCCGCTTCGCCTTCGGCTATGCCACCCACAAGGACCGCATCCTGAACCCGATGATCCGCGAGAAGATCACCGATCCCTGGCGCGAAGTGTCATGGGACGAGGCGATCAATTACGCGGCGTCGGAGTTCAAGCGCATCCAGGCAAAATACGGCCGGAGCTCGGTCGGCGGCATCACTTCCTCGCGCTGCACCAACGAGGAAACGTTCCTCGTGCAGAAGCTGATCCGCGCCGCCTTCGGCAACAACAATGTCGATACCTGCGCGCGCGTCTGCCACTCGCCGACCGGCTATGGCCTGAAGACCACTTACGGCACCTCCGCCGGCACGCAGGATTTCGACTCGGTCGAAGAGTCCGATGTGATGATAATCATCGGCGCCAACCCGACCGACGGCCACCCGGTGTTCGCCTCGCGCATGAAGAAGCGGCTGCGTGAGGGCGCCAAGCTGATCATTCTCGACCCGCGCCGCATCGATCTCGTGCGCACGCCCCATATCGAGGCCGACTATCATTTGCCGCTACGCCCCGGCACCAATGTCGCCGTGGTCACCTCGCTCGCGCATGTGGTCGTGACCGAGGGCCTGGTGAACGAGGCCTTCGTGCGCGAGCGCTGCGACTGGGACGAGTTCCAGGACTGGGCCGCGTTCGTCTCCGATCCACGGCACAGCCCTGAAGAGGTCGAGAAGCTTTCCGGCGTTCCGGCCGATGCGATCCGCGGCGCGGCGCGGCTCTACGCCACCGGCGGCAACGGCGCCATCTATTACGGGCTCGGCGTCACCGAGCACAGCCAGGGCTCGACCACGGTCATGGCCATCGCCAATCTCGCCATGGCGACCGGCAATATCGGCCGCCGGGGCGTCGGCGTGAACCCGCTTCGCGGGCAGAACAACGTGCAGGGCTCGTGCGACATGGGCTCCTTCCCGCACGAAGTGTCGGGCTACCGCCATGTCTCGGAGGACGCCACGCGCGCCATGTTCGAGGCGCTGTGGGGCCGCCCGCTCGACGAGGAGCCGGGCCTGCGCATTCCCAACATGATGGATGCCGCGCTCGACGGCTCGTTCAAGGGCCTCTACATCCAGGGTGAGGACATTCTCCAATCAGACCCCAACACGCAGCACATGGCCGCGGGCCTCGCCGCCATGGAATGCGTGGTGGTGCAGGATTTGTTCCTGATCGAGACTGCGAATTACGCCCATGTGTTCCTGCCGGGCTCGACCTTTCTGGAGAAGAACGGCACCTTCACCAACGCCGAGCGGCGCATCCAGATGGTGCGCAAGGTCATGGCGCCGAAGAACGGCTACGAGGACTGGGAGATCACCTGCCTCCTCTCCAACGCGCTCGGCTATCCGATGCATTACGATCATCCGTCTGAGATCATGGACGAGGTCGCGAAGCTGACGCCGACCTTCGCCGATGTCTCCTTCAAGAAGCTCGACGAGCTCGGCTCGGTGCAATGGCCGTGCAACGCGGCCGCACCCGAAGGCACGCCGATCATGCATATGAACGGCTTCGTGCGCGGCAAGGGCAAGTTCGTCATCACCGAATATGTGGCGACCGACGAGAAGACCGGCCCGCGGTTCCCGCTGCTGCTCACCACGGGGCGCATTCTCAGCCAGTACAATGTCGGCGCGCAGACGCGGCGCACGGCCAATGTGGTGTGGCATGAAGAGGACCGGCTGGAGATTCATCCGCACGACGCCGAGCAACGCGGCGTGCGCGACGGCGACTGGGTGAAGTTGTCGAGCCGTGCCGGCGAGACGAGCTTGCGCGCGCTGATCACCGAGCGCGTGGCGCCGGGCGTGGTCTACACCACCTTCCACCACCCGAGCACGCAGGTGAACGTGGTGACCACCGAGTTCTCCGACTGGGCCACCAACTGCCCTGAATACAAGGTCACGGCGGTGCAGGTCATGCCGTCCAACGGGCCGTCCGAGTGGCAGGAGGAATATGAAGAGCTGACGCGGCAGTCGCGACGGATCGCCGAGCCTTTGGTCGCGGCGGAATAGCTCACACCTCGACGTATAGCGGAGCGCTCATCTGCCATGTCGCCCGACCGCCTCGTCTATATGGCGAACCAGATCGGCAAGTTCTTCGAGGTCCAGAAGGCCGACGAGGTCGTTCCGGGAATCGCCAATCATATCAGGAAGTTCTGGGATCCGCGTATGCGCAAGGCGATCTTCGTCTATCTTGATCAAGGCGGCGAAGGTCTCGATCCGAAGGTGCGCGAGGCGCTCGAGCGGCTGAAGGCCGCGGAGGCTGACAAGTCTTCGGCATCGGTGCCTGAGACGAGCTTCCAGGGTACATGACTGGGGGCTTGCCGCCACGGCGTGTGAATGGGCTTCAAGCGGGGACTCATGGGACTCATTCCGTGGCTTGTCGCGGCCTACGTGCTGATTTGCTTGGTGGTCTATTTCGGCAACCGGAGTTTCATGTACTTCCCCAATCCGGTTCGCGAGACGCCGGTCGAGGCGGGTCTCGATAACGTCGAGGAGATCGAGATCGCCGCCGCCGACGGCACCACGCTGGTGGCCTGGCATTCTCTCGCGCGCGACAGTCAGCCGACTATCCTCTATTTCCACGGCAATGCCTCCAACGCCGCCAACCGCGCCGATAAGATCGAAATCATGCGCGAACACGGCTACGGCGTGTTCTATCTCAACAATCGCGGCTATGGCGGCTCGGGTGGCAAGCCCACAGAAGCAAACAATGTCGCCGACGCGATCGCCGCTTACGATTACCTGACCAAGCTCGGCGTTCCAGCGGACAAAATCGTCCCTTACGGCGAGTCGCTTGGCTCAGGCCAAGCGATCAAGCTTGCGGCGGAAAGACCGGTCGCGGCGATCGTGCTGGAAGCGCCGCTCACCTCGACCGTCGACGTGGCGCGCCCGGTCTATTTCTGGCTGCCGCTCGACCTCCTGATCACCGACAAATACGACAACGAACGAAATATCCGCGCCGTCAAAGCGCCGGTGCTCATCCTGCATGGCGCGCAGGATGAGGTGATCCCGGTGGACATGGGCAAGCGCCTGTACCAAGCCGCCAACGAGCCCAAGCGTATCGAGATTTTTCCCGACGGCGTCCATTACGATCTGTTCGACCGGGGCGCGTGGGACAAGACGCGCGACTTTCTGAACGCCGCGCGTTAACCTCCGGTTGGAAACAGGAAGGTGGCGACGGCGCGTATCCCCCAATCGGGACCGAAGCGCGGCGCCTCCGGATACCACCGCCCGCCAATGGCGAGGCTCACGGGTTGACCACCAAACTTATAGATATGGCTCACCACCAGATTGATCGGCACCGTCCACTCGTCATTGGTCCAGTCATAAGTCGACTCGGTATCGAGGTTCAGCGTGGTGGAATCCTTCCAGGTATAGGCCAGGAAGGGTTGTAGGAAAGTCTGGTCGACATCGGCACGATGGCGACTTCCGGCATCGGCGAAGGACCAGATGTGGTTGGCGAGGATACCGTAGGTCCATCCGCCCTGCTGCTTCAGGATGACGGCGGTCGGGCCCGCGCTCCATTTGCCGCTATCGATCAGAGTGTCGGTGCCGGTCGGCCATTGGATGGCGGGACCCACGCCCCAGGTGACGCCGCCGGGCGTATGGCTCGGCGAGAAGAAGAAGCTTTGCAGCGTGTCGCTCAGCCCGAATTCGCTGTCCACTCCCCGTGCCGGCGATTCGAGATAAACCACCGGCAGGATGGTGCGGATGATCAAGTTCCAGTTGGGATTGAGCTTGGTGGGGACGACCGGCTGGATGTTGAGCAGATGCCGGTCGGCATCGGCCGGTCCGAAGCAGCAATCGAAATTATATTGGAAGGGCACGCTGATCAGGCTCGAGATCGGATTGGCAAGTTGCTTGGCGAGATCTTCGGCCTCGGCAACCTGAGCCTTGACGGGGCCGGACGTGACCAGCAGGAGCAAAGCGGCAAGCGCGCAGCGAGATTGCATCCCCTTCCCCTCTTTATGCTCAAATCGCGATGATTTGTCGCGTCCCCTCTCTTGTTTCGCGAGTGTAGCGCAATCGCCCGCAACTCTGCGATTAATCGTTCAATCATCGTGGAAATGCGGCGAGACCGTTACCTATTCGCCACATATTGGGAGATGAGAGACTCATAAAGGCCGCCAAGCGAACCAAGTCCGAATCTACCGCGTTGGCTCCACGCGGAATCAACGAGGAGATTCGGACATCATGCGATTTTGGAGTGCATTCATTCTCGCGCTGGCGATCATACTGCCGGCGCATGCTTCGCAGACGGTGCGCGCCACCTGGTACGGCAAGGAGTTAGCGGGGAACCGCACGGCGTCAGGCGAACGATTCAATCCCAACGGATTGACGGCCGCGCACAAATCCTTGCCCTTCGGCACCTGCCTGCGCGTCGGCAATCCCAAGACGGGGAAATCGGTCAAGGTTCGCGTAAACGATCGCGGTCCCTTCACCAAGGGCCTCTCCCTCGACCTGTCGCACGGCGCGGCCCGCGCCATCGGCATGAAGTCCACGCAGAACGTGACCATGAGCCACTGCTAGCCGGGCGACTTTCCGTTCACCGCCAGCGCGTAAACGAACAACGCGCCGATCAAAGCGTGGAACAACCCAGCGGACCATAGCGACGCGCTGCCGGCGCCTGATGAAGCCGTCCAGATGATCAGAGCGCCGGCCAGCACGTTGTAGAGCGTCAGACCATAGGCCACGGCGAGGCCGCCTGAGGTCGCAAGCGCATTGCGGGCGAGCAGAGCGGCGACGCCGAGCGCCAAAGTCGCCGCGCCGAGGATCCTGGCAAAAAACACCGCCGATAGGCCGCTCCCCGTCCCGAGCGCATCGATCACCATATTCGGGCTGAGGAGCGCAGAGGCGCCGAACGCCGCCTCGAAAGCCCCAGACACGATCATCAGCAGCCACAGCATGGCTCCCCCCCTCCCCTTGGTTGATCAGTGCGTCACGCCTCGCGCCTGATGCAGCGGAAGCCGACATGGCAGGTCGAGGTGTCGACCGGCTCGGCGTGGCGCGCGGCAGGGCGGTAGCGCCGGCAATAATTCGGCGCGCAGAGATGCGAGCCGCCTTTGATCACCTTGCGCGGAATTCTGATCTGCGGCTGGCAGGGGTCGTAACTGTCTTCCATGCGCGGACCCCGCGGGTTCTCCGGCATGCAGCAGGATTTCTGCTGCTGGTGACTGGTCGCGAACCAGTCCGTGGTCCATTCCCACACATTGCCGATCATGTCGTAGAGCCCGTAGCCGTTGGGCGGGAAGTTGCCGATCGGCGAAGTGTACTCGTAGCCGTCGGCGAGCAGGTTCTGCCAGGGGAACTCGCCCTGCCAGGTATTGGCCATCGGCTTGCCGTTCGGCTCGAACTGATCGCCCCAGGCATATTCGGCGCCGTCGAGCCCGCCTCGCGCCGCGAACTCCCACTCGGCTTCCGTCGGCAGGGCTTTGCCGGCCCATTTGGCGTAGGCCTCGGCATCGCGGTAAGAGATGTGCACAACGGGATAATCGTCGAGCCCCTTGTTGGTGCTGTCCGGCCCGTAAGGATGCTTCCAGGCGGCGCCGAAACCGAAGGTCCACCAATTCGACCAGTCGGTGAGATCGACCGGGCCTTGCGATTTCACGAACACCAGCGACCCGGGCTGCAGCATATGCGGCAGCGCGCCGGGATAGTCCTTGGGGTCGGGCGCGATCTCGGCGAAGGTGACGTGGCCGGTCTCCTTGACGAAGCGCCGGAACTCGCGATTCGTCACCGGCGTCTTGTCGATGAAGAAGCCGTCGACTCTGACGCGGTGCGCGGGCTTTTCTTCCTCGTAATGATGGTCGGAGCCCATGGTGAATTCGCCGCCCGGGACGAACACCATCTCGCCGTTCGGCTTGAGGTTGGCCGCGCCGGCTCGCTTCACTTTGCGCGCGATACTCAAGGCAATACTCCACTCACTGGCCGGCCACCGGCCCCGGGAAGATCACCTTCCAATCGTCCTTCATGTTTACCACGGTCCAGCCTTTGGCCTCCGCCTCGTCGAGGGCCTTGTCGAGCTTGCCGACCGAGGAGTCGCGGTCATAAGCATATTCGCGCACCGCGTCGGTGTGATGCACCAGCCCCATGAAGCACACGCGCATGCAATTCGCCGTCCATTCCAGCATCTCCTTGTCACCGTCGGAATTGCCGAAGGCGAAGATCGGCTGGCGCCCGATGAAATGGTTGATGCCTTCGGGCTTGCCGGGCCCGTCGTCGACGAACAGCACCTTCGGCACCTTCACCAGCACGGGGCTTGCGTCCCACATGCGGTATTCGGTCACGCCCGATGAGCCGATCACCTGCTCGGGCGGCACGCCGTAGCTCGTCTCGGTGAAGCTGCGCATGAACTCGACGCCACCGCCCGACGCGATGAAGGTCTTGAAGCCGTTGGCGCGCAGATACGCAAGCAGCTCCAGCATCGGCTGATAGACGAGGTCAGTATAGAGAACCTTGAAGCGCGGATGCTTGGCGGTCTCGATCCATTGCTTGACCGTGTCGGAGAACTCGGTGGTGGTCATGCCGGAATGGGTCGCGGCCACGATCTCCAGCATGCCCTTCTCGCCGGTGGCGACCAGCGCCTTGGTGTCGCCGTCGAGCACGGCCTTGAAGGGCTGCTTGGTATTCCAGTCCGGATTCTCGTTGGCCGTCGCTTTTACCCGGTCCATGGCGAAGGCGAACTGGGTGTAGATCGGCTGCTCCACCCATAGCGTGCCGTCATTGTCGAAGGTGGCGACGCGCTCTTGCGGCGCCACAAAGTCCGGCGAGCCCTCCGCCGTGACCCTAATGACGAAATCGATGATGCTTTGCTTGGTGGGGCCGTCGTTCCAGGACGGCAGAGGATCGTCTTGCGCTAAAGCGCCCAGCCCGCCTAGGCCGCAGAGGGCGAGACCAATCAGCGCCATTGGAACGAGGCGCCGGCTCACTATGCTCAGCAACATCGGACCCTCCTTCCCTAGGGTTCCTAGGGTTGCCCTAGAAACTCTTTTATCAGATCGAGCGTTTTTTGAGGCTGCTCGACCATGGGCGAATGGCCGGCGCCGTCGATCGTCACCACCTTGGCGCCCGGCACGCGTTCGTACAATTTGGCCTTCTCCGGTGTCACCAACGGATCCTGCGCGCCGGTAATGACCAGGAGCGGCGGAACCTTGGCGAGCGCCGAGAGCCGCTCGAAAACCGGCTTTGCCGTCTCGAAATCGACGCCCCCGCCATGCGCCGATGTGAAAGCCGTATAGGTCAGTTGCTCGAGGTCGGCGACGAACTTGTCCGGCACCTTGAAGCCCGGGGCGAACCTTTGCGCCAGAGCCTTGCGGAAATCCTCCGGGCTGATGAACCGCCACATAAGCTCGTCCCAAAGCGGCACTGACTGTGACCCGGGCTTGGCCGCGTTCTCGGTCTTGGGTGACGTGTCGATCAGCACCATCCGTTCGACCAGGGCAGGATTTTCCTCGGCGAGCTCGGTCACAACCTCCCCGCCCATGGAATGGCCGATGGCTATGACGCGCTCGATTCCGAGTTTGTCGAGCACCCCTTTCACCAGCGCAGACTGGCGCTCGATGGTGTAGCCGCTAGATGGCGCTTCGGTGCCGCCATGGCCGATCAGATCGAGGCGGACGACCTTATGATCTGTGGCGAGCGCGGGCGCGATCTCGTCCCACCAATCGAGCGCGGCGCCGAAGCCGTGGATCAGCACGATGGGCGTCCCTGCCCCCTCGCCTTCCACCTTGACATTTGCCGGAACGACGCCGGTCTCGACGATGGTCCCGCCGTCGCGCGGCGCGGCAGGCCGTGTCGCGGACTCGACGAGAAAGGCATTGATGGTGAGCGGCGTCATGATCAACGCGAGAACCAGCAAAACGACCAGCCAGGTCTTTCCACCCTGGCTGGCCGTCGTCTTTTTCGCCGGGCGCGTCATGGCGCGCCACACATTGTCCTGCTCATCCGTTCGCTACTGGCCTTGGCGCGCCTTGATGGCCTTGGTGATCTGGGCCTTGACGACTTCGAGGTTGAAGGACGCCCCCGGCTGCATCGGCGGAAAACCGACGAAGCTCTCGCCGAATTTCGCCACCTCTTGCTGCACGAAAACGAAGCGCCAGAATTCGAAGACGTACCAGTTCGCATAGAACATCGAGCTTTCCGGCGAGTTGGTGCGCTCGAAGGGATCGAGCCTGAGATTGCTCAGGATCGGCCAATCGAGGTGGATGGTGTTGCCGAGCCAGCCGCCGGGCTGGTCGGTAAAGCGATATTTGTAATCGCCGATCCGCACGGCGCCGAGAATCTGCTCCGTGAAGTAGAAAATCTCGTTACGCTTGGTCGGCCCCTTGCCGGTGATGAAATCGAGCTGGTTGTAGCCGTCGAGATGGACCTTGTATGGCTTGCCGCCGATCTCCTTACCGGCCAGGAGTTCCGCGACGATGTTGGGATTGCCGGCGGCCGCGACAAAGGTCGGGAACCAGTCGAGCCCCGACATGACACTATTCTCGATCTTGCCGGGCGTGACCTTGCCGGGCCAACGCAGGATGCACGGCACGCGAAAGCCGCCTTCGAGCGCCGTGCCCTTGCCGCCGGCGAACGGCGTCTGGCCGCCATCGGGCCAGGTGAAGTTCTCCGCGCCGTTGTCGGTCGAGAACACGACGATGGTGTTGTCGTCGAGCCCCAGATCCTTGAGGTGCTGCAAGATGCCGCCGACCACGTCGTCGAGCTGCGCCATGCCCGCTTCCTGAATCGACCAGCCGTTCTCGGCATTGCGCATGTCCTGATACTTGTCGGAGAGGTGGGTGATGATGTGCATGCGCGTCGGGTTCATCCACACGAAGAACGGTTTGCCGTCGTCCTTGGCCTTGTCGATGAACGCCTTGGTCTTGTCGAGGATGACGCCATCCACCGTCGGCATGTTGTACTTGATACCGTCGATAGGATGCGGCGGCAGAGGACCTTCGTCGGTGATCTTCTGCTTGCCGACCTTGCCCCAACGGGGATCGACGGTGGGGTCGTCCTCGTCGGTGGCGAGACAGTGCAGCAGATTGCGCGGGCCGACTTTATCCTTGAGGTCCTGCGGGTAGTTGCGGTGGAACGGGTCCTCCATCGCGTCAAGATGATAGAGATAGCCCCAGAACTCGTCGAAGCCGTGCACGGTCGGCAGAAATTCGTTGCGGTCGCCGAGATGATTCTTGCCAAATTGTCCGGTGGCATAGCCCATCGACTTGAGCACCGTGGCGATGGTCGGCGCCTTGTCCGGCATGCCGACCGTGGCGCCGGCTTGGCCGACGGTGGTGAGGCCGGTGCGGATCGGCAGCTCGCCGGTGATGAAATTGGCGCGGCCCGCGGTGCAGCTCGCCTCGGCATAGTAGTCGGTGAACAGCGTGCCGTCGGCGGCGAGCTTGTCGAGATTGGGCGTGCGCCCCGCCATCATGCCACGATTATAGGCGCCGATATTGAACCAGCCGACGTCGTCGGCCATGATGAACAGAATGTTGGGCGGGTTGCCTGACGCTGGCGCTTGTGCCGCAGGTTTCTCTGTCTGCGCCGCCGCCGGACTCGCTGACTTGCCGACCGCGGCGAGCGCGAAGAGGGACGCGCCGGTTAGAAGTATCGATCTGCGATCAAGCCCGTTTGCGGTTTCCTGATTCGACCCGGTGTCGTCCGGTCTCTCGCTCATCGTTTCTCCCTGTGTTTGCAGCCGATATCTTATCGTTGTTGATCATTGTAGTGCATTGGGTCGAAGGCGCAGCTGGAAAATCTGCCGAACGGCGGACCGCCCCGTTTTATTGCGTCGTCTCAGCGTCCGGCCCCGCCGGTGGCGTCCTGTAGCCCATCAGACGATGTGTGTAACAACTTAAGTTCGACTGGCCGATATCGTCGCCCCAGATCACCAGGATATTCGGTTGACCGCCCTTCTGGCTGACGGGCTTGGCTGTCTTCACGCTCCCGCGCCCCGACGCCTTGGATGCTCTTTTAGGAACCTGTTTGGAAGCCCGCGCGGGCTTCCTCGCTGTGCGCTTCGCCCATGTGCTTCCTCCTTATTGAATCACTCTTCTCGTTCTAAATCCGGTGGCGGTTTCCTTAGCCGAACGGCCCGACATGAAAGACCATGCTCACCATGGCGAAGATACCGATCAACAGCAGGGCGAGCGCCGTGATCAGTGTGAGCGACGGCGGGAATACGCTCTGCCCGTGGATCAGGCCCTCCTTCATCATCTGATCCCGCTCCTGGCGGAGACCGTGCATGAACTGAAGCTGATAGATGATGCCGAGGATCAGCATGGCGATGCCGAGCAGGACGAGGGTGATGCCGAAATTGCTCGCTGCCGCATCATGCGTGATGACAGCCTGATCGCGCAGCTTCTGGAACACCTGGAAGATGGTGAAGCCGAACGAGATCAGCGCCAGCGAGGTGCGGATCACCGACATTAGTGTGCGGTCGGCGCTCATGCGCGTGCGCTGGAACGACATGCCGGTGCGGCGCGCCGACAGCTCGACCGAAATCTGTTCGGGATTGGACTTCGCGGTGATGTTTTCCATCGCGCTCACTTCGGCGGCCGGCTGGGCGCCGCATCGCCCCACCACCGACGTGCGATACAGTCGGCGGGGCCGCGAACCAGGAGATAAGGAATAAAGGCAAGCAAAAGCACAATGATAATCGCTTCGCCCGGGTAAAACGTTCCCAGCACCTTCCACTGATAGATTACGTCCATGACGAAGCCGAGCAGGATGACCCGGGAAGTCGAAGCGAGGCCTTCGCGAAGGCGCGCGCGACGCTTTTCGGGATCGTGGAGGACCGTCCAGAAGTAAGGCGAGCGACCGGTGCGCGCGTCCTTGATGCCGTCGCGTATGGCCAAGACCGACGCCACCGCCGGCTGGAGAATGAAGCGGAAGGCCTCGGGGCCGCTCGGCCGAGCCAGCAGATCGGTCCATATCCGCTGAAACATTTCGGCCGCATCGCCCATACCTCACTCCGATCTCGCCGAGATTAGCATGGGGTCGAGCGGCCCGGCAGGTCACAAATCGGGATGATGCCGTCCAGCCACAGGTGGCCCGATAATTACCGGCCGGCCCCTTCCCGCATTGACGAAGCCAGGTCGCAGGTATGGAATATCCGGACGAGGCCGACTCGATGGCATCAATTGATCGAGTTCGGCTCCATAAGAAGACCTTAGTCCGTTAGGCGAAAAGGGGGGATTTGCATGGCTGCGGCGGTCCAATGCTTCGCCAACCGGCTGCGCCTGCGCGCGACGATCGCAGCGGCGCTCTTGACGGTCTGCATGATTGGCGTTGCGCCCACGTCTCACGCCGCGGAGTTTGGCACGGGTCCTTGGCTCAAGGGCTATACCGACGTCTTCTCCGGCCTCCTGCCGCCCGTACCGGGCGTCTACATCCGCACCGATGCCTACAATTACAACGGATCCGCCGACACCACGATCTTCAACGGCCGTATCGGGCTCGAAGTCGATCAGGAAATGCACGCCACCCTGCTCGGGATGGTTTATGTAACGCCGTGGAAGTTTCTGGGTGGCAATTATGCCGTTGCCGCGCTGCCGACCATGGTCGCCATGGACGTGGATGTCGGCCTTGAAATTCCGGCTTTCACAGGTCCGCGCGGACGGCCCTTCGGACCCTTTAACATCACCCGCGGCGATACGAATCTCGCATTGGGGGATACGGTCTTCTCGCCATTGATGCTCGGTTGGCATCACGGCAAATTCAACTGGAGCACCAATCTGTACTTCCTGGCGCCGACCGGCGACTACAGCCGGCGGCAGCTTGCCAATACCAGCCTGAACCATTGGGCGGTGATGCCGCAGATCGCCGCCACCTATTTTGATCCGGCCACGGGCTGGCAAGCCTCGGGCATGGCCGTCTACTCGGTGAGCTGGGAAAATCCCGAAACCGATTACGAGACCGGCAATATCCTGAACCTCGAAGGCTCGATCACCAAGAATTTCGGCCCGTGGGGGTTTGGCGCCGTGGGTTACGGCATGATCCAGACGACCCGCGACAGCGGCGCGGGCGCCCGTCTCGGCGCCTTTGAGTCGCGCGTGTTCGGTGTAGGCCCGATCCTCACCTATACGATGGGCGCCGGCACGGCCACGCCGCTGACCTTCATCGCCAAATATTACAAAGAGTTCGACGCGAAGAACACGTTCGAGGGCGAAATCTGGGACGCCGCCGTCAGCTTCAAGTTCTAAAGTCGTTCGGCCGGCTGCTAAATCGCGCAAATACGAGAAAAATCTCTAGGCTCCCCGCGTCATAAATCTCTGCTATGGTCCCGCCGTTCCGAGACCGGGACACGCACCCTTACATCCCCCATAGGAAAGGTAACGTTCATGATCGTGAACCGCATCGCTTGCGCGGCGTTCGTTATCGCCGCCTTGCTCGCCGCTCCGCAATCGGCATTCGCCGAAGACGCCATCAGCCATCCGGCCAAGAAACCCATCGGGCCGTCCAAGCAGGAGATGGTTCCATCGCTCGCCGTCATCAACGCGCGCGGCGCGACCCTTGAAGGCAACAAGCTGACGCTGACCGGCGTCGGACCGAACTCCATCGTGTTCGCCGACCGCCCGGTGCGCGCAGCAGGTCACGTGCTCACCTCGCATTTCATCCAGGAGTGGGACGTAGGGCATGACAGCTTCGCCAAGACCCCGCCCAATGCCACGATCTCGGTGTTGAGCAACGAGGGCGACGCGGTCAAGGACGCCGTGGTGGTGCTCAAGGCGCCGAAACTGGACGGCGACAAATTGACGTTCGATGTGTCCGTCCTCGAGGGCGACCTGACGGGCGCCACGGGAGCCGCCGCGCTCTTCATCGACCACTTTGCCATGCATGTTGGCGGCGGCGGATATCATGGCGGATGGGGTCATGGCGGCGATGTCGTCGTGGGCCACGGGCCAGCATGGCATGGCGCCTGGTACGGCCGTCCAGGGGCAGCCTTCGCGACCGGGGCTGCGATCGGCGCCATCGGCGCGGCGGCAGCCACCGCGCCGTATTACGGGCCTCCCGCTTATTACGCGCCTCAGTGCGGCTATTACCCCTACCCGCCCTGTTACTAGAGGGCTGAAAGTACTTGGCGCGGCCTTACCGAATCTCGGCGAGGCCGCGCCGCTCCCAGACTGCGAATCGCGCGTAACTTGTGCTAACATTCGCGCGAAAAAGCCGGGACGGCGAAGCAACGTGAAAGGGGGGAAGAGATGACCTTTACATTCAGCCAGATCGTGGTGTGGCTTGTCGTGGGCGCCTTGGCCGGCTCGCTTGCCGCCGCCGCCGTGACGGGGAGCCGGGAGGGGCTTGGCCGCTGGACCGGGCTCGGCATCGGGTTGGTTGGCGCCTTGATCGGCGGCGCGATTTTCCGGCTGTTCGATATCTGGCCGGGACTCGATTCCTTTGCCATCTCGCTGCGCGACGTGCTCGCCGCTTTTATCGGCTCGCTGATTTTCCTCGCCGTGCTTTGGTTCATAAAGAAGCGCGGGGCATAACGAGCAGCGCTGAAGCGCTCAGCCGCGGCGGGCGGCGACCCAGGTCGTGGTGTCCTGCACCACTTGGGTGAAGGCCTGATTCAGCGCGGCGATCACGTCGCCCGGCGCGTCGGTCTTGGCCGGCACGCGTGAGCTGAACCCTCTGGTGGCGATCACCCTGCCCGATCCAGTATCGACCAGCTTGGCGAAGATATCGACCTCGACGGCGGCGCTGCCGCTGGTGACATCGACCTGGAAGGCGCGGATCTCGGTGGCCAAACCCATCTGGCCCGAGGTGCTGCTCACCGACTTCACCGCGCCCGAGTTCTGGAAGCTCTCGATCAGGCGTGCCTGCACCAGAACGGGCAGCCGGTCGCTCCAGGCGACGCCTTTGTAGTAGGAAATCTGGTCGGCTTGCGGCCGCACCATGAGACGATTCGACTCCAGCGCGCTTACGGTGGTCGGCTGATAGACCACGAGCTGGTAGGGAGCCGCCTTTTTGCTGCCGGCGAAGGCGCGCGGCGCGATCAGGTCGTAGGTGGCCGGAGGTTTGGAGCCCATGGCACAGCCCACCAGCACCATGCTTAGCAAGCCGGCAGCAAGAATTGGCGCCGATCGAGACATGTTCGATCGTCCCCTCACGAGGCACGCCTTATAGGCCCTAAAGGCGTGTTTATTGGCCTCTGGGAGTGTATTCCGGGACTTGACTTCCACCAAGCAAAAATCCCCTGGGATTAGCCTCTAACTTCTCCAGAATACGGTTCAGCGTTGCCGCGGCGCGGCGTCCTTCCCGCATGAAAGCAGAGAATTCCTGCATGCCCTCGTTGGCCGTGCGGGTCAATTGGTCCACGTTGTCGCCGAGCGAGACTTCGAGCTTGCTGCTCAAGTCTCTAAACGATTGCGCCCCCTGGCTGACCGAAGTAATGGCCTGGCTGACATCCTCCTTCTTGCCGTTCAACATAGCGGTGAACTGTTCCACATTAGTTACCGTCGAGTTGATCGATTGCTGATTCTCGGCGACGATATCGTTGAGCCTGGAAAGCAATACATTGGCGTTATTCAGCGCGGCGGGCGCGGCGTCGAACAGGCCCTGCCCCGAGCCGGGATCGGACTTGATGGTGGGAATCGGATCGAGCGCGCTGGCGATGAGGAGAGGCGCATCGGGCGTGCCCGGGGTGATCTGGATGCCGCTGCCGCCGGTGAGCCCGAGAGAATGGATGCTCGCGCGCGAATTCTCGCGGATCGGTATGTCGTCGCGCACATTGATGAGCACCCGCACCTTGCGGCCGTCCTCGGGGTCGAGGGCGAAGGATTGCACCTCGCCGATATTGATGCCGTTGAAGGCAACGCTCGAGCCAGAGGTGAGCCCCGCCACCGAGCTTTGGAACACAACGTAGTAGTTCTTTCCGCCCGAGGTGAAATTGCTCATCCAGAACACGAAGATGAAAGCGAACGCGAGCACGCCGAGCACGAAACCGCCGATCATCAAATAGTTGGCTTTTGTTTCCATCCAACCGATTCCTCAAAGAAACGAAAATCAGGCCGGTATTCTCGGCCGTTGTCCGGGCGACGCGGCGCGCGCCCGCTCGCCGCAGAAATATTCCTTGATCCACGGGTGATTGGGATGGTGCTGCAACTCGCTCGGAGATCCCGTCCGCACGATCTTCTTGTCGGCCAGCACGGCCACCCTATCCGCCACGGTGAAGATGGTATCAAGGTCGTGGGTCACCATATAGACAGTTAGGCCAAGTGTCTGTTGTAATTTACGAATTAGGTGGTCGAAGTCCGTCGCGCCGATCGGGTCCAGCCCCGCCGTGGGCTCGTCCAGGAACACGATCTCCGGGTCGAGGGCGAGCGCGCGGGCAAGCCCTGCCCGCTTGCGCATGCCGCCGGAGAGCTCGGAGGGGAATTTGTACGCGGCGTCGGGGGGCAGGCCGACCATGGTGAGCTTGAGGAATGCGAGGTCGTCCATCATCGCCTGCGGCAGCTTGAGATGCTCGCGCATGGGCACCTGAATGTTTTGCAGCACGGTGAGCGAGGAGAACAGCGCGCCGTCTTGAAACAGGATGCCCCAGCGTTTCTCGATGGTAAGGCGGTCCTGCGGCGACAGCGTCTTGGCGTTGTGCCCGAACAGGCCGACGTCGCCGGCATCGGGCTTCTCCAAGCCGGTGATCACCCGCATCAGCACCGATTTGCCCTGGCCAGAGCCGCCGACGATGGCCAGGATCTCGCCGCGAAAGACGTCGAGATCGAGACTCGTCCAGATGCGATTGCTGCCGAAGCTCTTGGCCAGCCCCCGCACGCGTATCACCACCTCTCGTCCGCTCTCGAAGATCACACCCCGATCCCCGACAGGAACATGGCAAAAATCGCGTCAAGAATGATCACCAGGAAGATGGCCTTGACCACGGCGCTGGTCACATGCTTGCCGAGTGACTCGGCGCTGCCCTCGACCTTGAGGCCCTCGAGGCAGCCGACCAGGCCGATGATGATGGCGGCGAAGGGCGCCTTGATCATGCCCGCCATGAAGTGCTGGAAGTCGACCGCCTCGTGCAGCTTGTCCATATAGGAGGCAAAGTCGAGACCGAGCACGCCGAACGCCATGACACCGCCGCCGGCGAGCCCCATGATGTCGCCGAGAAAGGTGAGCAGCGGCAGCGCCACTACCAAGGCCAGCACGCGCGGCAGCACCAGCGTATCGATCGGATCGATGCCGAGCGTGCGCATGGCGTCGATCTCCTCGCGCATTTTCATCGAGCCGATCTCGGCGGTGAAGGCCGAGCCCGAACGGCCGGCCACCATGATGGCGGTGAGCAGGATGCCGACTTCCCGCAGCGCCAGGATGGCGACCATGTTGACGGCGAAGGGCTCCGCGCCGAAGGGCCTTAGCTGCACCACGCCTTGCTGCATCACCACCGCCCCGATCAGGAAGCAGATCAGCGCGATGATCGGCACCGCGCGCAAACCGGCATGATCGAGATGATGCACGAAGGAGGTGACGCGGAAGCGCCAGGGCTGGCGTATCATGCGTATGAAGCCGGCGGTGACCTCGCCGAGAAAGGCGGTCAGCTGGACAACATCCTGCCAAACGCCGGTCAGCGCCCTGGTCATATCGTCGGCGAATTGCAGCAGCGGATTCTGCTTCTCCAGCACCGGCCGCTTGGCGTTGCCGCGGCTCTGCACCTCCTCGATGAGGATGCGGAAGCTTTCCGTCGCCCCGGCATAATGCGTGCGCAGCCCGCTCGCCTGCCAGGCGGCCGCCGTCCGCTGCAACAGCCACGCACCCGCCGTGTCGATCTCGGCGATGCCGGCAATGTCCATCTCGCCGGTGAAATCCGGCGTCGGCGGGATCGGCACGCGCAGGCGCTTCAGCGCCGTGTCGAGCTGGGTCGCCTCGGCCACGGTCCAGGCGCCGGTCGCCACCAGCCGGAAGGTCGTGCCCTGGAGCTCGACGCGAAAGCCCGGGGCGCGGGCTTGCGTCGGTAGAACAACCTGATGGTCGCGCTTGAGCATATGGGTTTAGCTTGCAGTGGTGCCGCGTGGGGGCCTGGGGTCGTTGTGCCCTGGTTTTTGGACGAAAATCGGGAAGAAAGAAAGGCTTATGGCAGGTCCTGAAGCTGAGCTCGAGGGCGCGGTCAAGGGCCTGCGCCTGGCCGTCAGGGTCGAAAGTTGGCCGATCAAAGGCGGCTTCACCATCTCGCGCGGGACAAAGCACGAGGCGGTGGTGGTGGTCGCTGAGCTGAGCTTTGGCAGCCATGTGGGCCGCGGCGAGTGCGTCCCTTATGTGCGCTACGGCGAGAGCGTGGAGGGCGTGGCCGCCGCCATCGAGGCGTGCGCTGACAAGATCGCCTGTGGCTTGAACCGGGCAGAGCTCCAAAAGCTTCTGCCGGCCGGCGCCGCGCGCAACGCCCTCGATTGCGCCTTGTGGGATCTGGAAGCGAAGCGGCGCGGCCAAAGCGCCGCAAGCCTTGCCGGGATTGCCCCTCTGCATCCCGTGACCACCGCTTTCACCATCTCGCTCGACACGCCCGCGGCGATGGCGGCGCGGGCACGCGAAGCGCGTGCCTATCCCCTGCTCAAGCTCAAGCTTGGCGGCGACGGCGATGTAGAGCGACTTGCCGCCGTGCGCGAGGCCGTTCCCGCCGCGCGTCTTGTCGTCGATGCCAACGAGGCGTGGCGGCCGGAGCAGATCGAGCCATTGCTGGCTGCCGCGGCGCAGGCCCGCGTGGAGCTGGTGGAGCAGCCCCTCCCCGCCGGCCATGACGATCTCCTGCAGCACATCGCTCGGCCGGTGCCGGTCTGCGCCGACGAATCTGTCCATGACCGCGCCTCGCTGCAACGCCTCGGGCGACGCTACGACGCGGTGAACGTCAAGCTCGACAAGACCGGCGGGTTGACCGAGGCGCTGCTGACCGTCGCCGAAGCGCGCGCGCTTGGGCTCAAGGTCATGGTGGGCAGCATGGTCGCCACCTCGCTCGCCATGGCCCCGGCTTTGCTGCTGGCCCAGGACGCCGATTGGGTAGACCTCGACGGGCCGCTTCTGCTCGCAGGCGACCGCGAGCCCGGCCTGACCTACGCCTCGGGCCAGGTCTTGCCGCCATCGCCCGCGCTCTGGGGCTGAGCCGTATCACCGCCGGCGACCAGCCCGCCGCGCCAGTGCCGCATGAGGAGATAAGCGCACGCCGCACCGATCAACGCCAGCACCGCCATGACCCCGTAGGCCTCCCCCGCCAGCGCGCGGTAGAGCGGCCCCGAGGCGACCGTGGCCAAACCCATGACCAGGCCCGCGACCACCGCGGCATAAAGGCCTTGGGCCGTGGCGGCGCGATCCTCCGGCACCGCCCGGGTCAGGAAATGCATGGCGGCGAGATGGGCCGCCCCGAAGCTCAAGGCATGCAGCGTCTGTAAAATGGCCGTCGCCCACAGCGGTGGATCGGCGGCCATCAAGCCCCAGCGAACACTGGCCGCGAGACCTGCGAGCAGCAGCAACCGCGTGGCGCCATAACGCGCCATGATCCGGCCCGAGGCGGCGAACAGCACGATTTCGGCGATGACGCCGATCGACCATAGCCCCCCGATCGCGCCCGGGGGGAAGCCTTGCGCCTGCCAGTGCAAGGTGCCGAAGGTGTAGATCAGCGCATGGCTCGCCTGGATCAGGCTCGCCGCCGCGAGAAACAGCAAAAACAGCGGCGAGCGGGCGAGCGCGAACGCGTCGGCGAGCTTAAGGCGTTCGAGCACCGATGGGGCCGTGCGGCCGGGACCGGTCAGCGTGCGCGGCAGAAGATGCGTACCGAGGACCAGCAACGCGCTTGCCGCCGCCAAGAGCGGGAGCACGGTCTGCGGTCCCAGCTCGCCGATGACCAACCCCGTGCCGAGGCTCGCCACGATGAAGCTCAGAGATCCCCACAGCCGCACGCGTCCATAGTCGAGTGCGCCGTTGCGGATGCCGGACATGGCCACCGTCTCGGTCAGCGGCATGATCGCCGTCCAGTTGACGGCGAGCAGAAGCGTGGCGAGGAACATCTGCCAGAAGCCGCTTGCCGCCCAGAGCAGCAGGAAGGAGAGCAGCGATCCCCAGGCCAGCGCGATGAGGATGGCGCGCCGGTCGCCCAGCCGGTCGGCGGCAAAGCTGATGACCGGGGTGAACAGGATGCGCGCGAACAGCGGCGTGGCGAGCAGCACGGCGATCTCGTTGACGCCGAGGTCGCGCCATTTGAGCCAGACCGGCAGATACGGCAGGTAGCAGCCGACCACCAGGAACAGGGCGGCGTAGAGAAACGCGAGACGCCAGGCGAGCGAACTCGCGGGCCGCGCCTTAAGCGGCTTCGCCATCGATCGATCCTGTGCCCACGGGCGGCCTCACCCCTCCGAGACGCACCCCCTTAGGGCGCTCCCCAGGTCAGGATTGATATTTTTTCTGGAAAATAATCAATAAGTTAGATGGAGTTATGCAGATTTTTCGAAGGCCCCCTTGAAACCAAACGGGCCGCTATCCATCTCTTGGAGGACGCAAATTTCCCCCAAAGCGTCCCCCAAACTGACGCATAAGAATAAGACGGCCCGGTTCCCCCCACCGGGCCGTTTCTTTTTGCGTCACGCCCGCATCGCTTGCCGCACATTGCCGATGAACTTCGGCGCCTCCCGCGCCAGCCGCTCATAGGTGCGCACCACCCCATTGACCTGGGGGTGCCAGGCATCGGTCGCGACCAGCACCCGGATCAAGCGGCGGCCTCGAGCTCCTCGACGTGGGTTTCGGGCATGCGACCCAGGCCCTGGTGCGGAGTGCTCCAGCGGATGATCTCGAAAATCCCCGCCTCGGTCTCGGCCACCGCCGTGCAGCTCTCCACCCAGTCGCCGGTGTTGATGTAGATCACCTCGCCGACCTGGCGCATGGCGGCATGATGGATATGGCCGCAGATCACCCCTTGCGCGCCGTGGCGGCGCGCTTCATGCGCCAGCGCCGCCTCGAACTCGCCGATATAGTTCACCGCGCGCTTCACCTTCTGCTTGAGATAATCCGACAGCGACCAATAGGGCATGCCGAGCAGCCGGCGCATGGCGTTGACATGGGTGTTGGCCCACAGCGCCAGCGTGTAGCTCCAGTCGCCGAGCAGAGCGAGCCATTTGGCATAGCGCACCACCACGTCGAACTCATCGCCGTGGATGACCAGATAGCGCCGCCCGTCGGCGCCGGTATGGACGATGTTGCGCTCGATGGCGATACCGCCGAATCTCACGCCGCAATACTCGCGCATGGCCTCGTCGTGATTGCCGGGGATGAACACGAGGTCCGTGCCCTTGCGCGCCTTGCGCAGCAGCTTCTGCAGCACGTCGTTATGGGATTGCGGCCAATAGACGCCGCGCCGGATGCGCCAGAAATCGACGATGTCGCCGATCAGGAAGATGCGGTCGGCGTCGTGACAGCGCAAGAAGTCGAGAAAGGCGTCCGCCTGGCAGGCCTTGGTGCCGAGATGAAGATCGGAGATGAACAGAGCGCGGTAACGCCGTGTCGCGGCGTCATGCTCATGCATATCGTCGTTACGCGGTTTCAACACTGGCCGCGACTTACGGTGCTTTTGTTACAGGTGTGTGACAGGTGGCCGACGTCCCTAATCGGGGCCCCATGCGCTCAAGCAGCGCAGAGCGCGGTAGCGCATGGGGCAAAAATGTCGGGAGAGGGTGGCTGCGCCGCCAAAGCACGGCCGGGTGACGGCTAAGCGCTAGAAAGAACGATCAGACAGAAGCAGCGTCGAGACGCGCGATCTCGGCGTCGATCTCAGCCCGCCAGCGCGTGGCCTCTTCGCGGTCCGGCAGCTTGTCGCAGAGATAGGGGAACACGCTCTCGCGATAGAGCGAGACCATGACCGGCTCCCAAGGCCACTGCTCAGCCGCACGCATGGTCGCAAGCATCTCGGTGAGCCGGTTGCGCACATGGCGCGGATCGGGAACATAAGCCTTCGGTAAGGCGAGGGAATCGCCGAAAAAGTCTGCTTGGGCTGGCGGCAAGGAGGCCTCCGCGAATCAGCTGCGTAACAGTATTTTGCTTGAAGGAAAGGCAACACGCGAGCCGGGTGCCCAAAGTTATCCCCGCTCGGGAAAGGCGGCCAGATAGGCCTCGTCGATCTTGGCCATCTGCTCGATGGTGAAGGCAAGGGTGTTTGCCACGGCTGCAAGGTGATTGATCTCCTCGAGCGAGAGCTTACGTCCTTTGCGCGATTTCAGATATTTGTCGAGCACCTGGTATCCGCCGATATGGAAATCCCACACGGCCTGCGGGATGGGCTCGAAGCACTGTGTCTGGTTGATCCGCACCGCCTCGGCTTTAGGGTCATAACGGACGGCCTCAACCTCATGCTCGCCTTTGCCCTGATATTGGGCATAGCCCTTGCGCGGCAACTGGCGCAACAAATGTGCCTGCACCATCTCCCAACCTAGCTTTGAGAGGGCGTGAAACTCTGGCTTGCTTTCGGGAAATGGAATACGCGGGAAGTCGATACGCAAAGACTCAGCGTAGCGCTTTCGGTAGGCCGGGGCATGCAGCACGGCGTAGATGTAGCCCAGGATTTCTTCGGGCGTGTAATGATACTCATAGCGCGCATCGATGAAGGCGCGAAACTCTGATGAGAAGTTTTCGCGGCGGAGCGACTCACCATTCTGGTATGCAAACACGTAAGACGGAAAGACATACCCACCGCCTCGACGATAAAAGTTTAGGTCTACCAGACGATCCGCCACCATGATCGCGTCGAATAAACCGTCTCCGATTGCGCCCGCTTGTCGGCTGGTGATCAGGGCGACGTTCTCGCCTGCCAAATGTTGCATTACCTCGTGTCGAGGCCAATCGACCATCTTTGTGTGGTTTGTAAGATATCGTGTGTCAAATGGTCTGTAAGCCAAGCGACTGATTGAGCTCTCAAGTTCTGCAAGATTCTCACGTGCCCATTGCCTAGCATCAGAGAGCTTCCAGCCGCGCGTGTCGCCACGCAGATATGGCGTGCGTGTTTCTCTAAAAAATTTCTCTCGGAAGAATTCGTCATCGATGGTTGGGTCGGCAAACCTAATCATCCGGGCCTGGAGTTCTCCTTCGGAAAGTGCAATTGCCAGTTGATCTCGTGAGGTCTGCACTCCGGTGGTTCGAGCGGTGAAGACGTCAATTACGGATGGAAAGCTTGTATAGGGATCGTCGTCTATGGCGGGCGCTGCCCTAAAGAGATAATTGGGAGCACTGGGTTCAACCCTGGTCCATTCCACTTTTTGGACCGCTTGAATCGCCAAGAGGGTGTATTTTCCTATTCGGCTGCCCCAGATATCCGCTCGTTGGACAGATTTCTCAATGTTCGGTTGCTTGACAAAAATTGCGATTGCAACACCAGGCTCAATATCGAAAACGTTTTCGTCTTTTGAACCATCCGGCGCGCGCTCCTTTCGCTTAGCGCTCCCGTGCAGGTCGAGAACATAAATTCGCTCGAAGCTCTGCATCAGAGACTGACGCATGCCACGAAAGGTTGGGTTGTCCAACCACGAGTTGTTCGTAATGACGCCGACGATTCCCTCCTTCACATCATCCATCTTCTTCTGCGCAAAAGCGATGAACTTCACATAATCGTCCTGAAGCCATTGCTTGCGCTCGCCCAACGGGCGTTCATCGACGTACCTATAGCGCCTGACAAGGTGCTGGGCGGCATGGCCCATATTTTTTGAGATTCCAGAGTAAGGAGGGTTGCCGGTGATTACGAGTATCGGCTGCTCCTTCACGGCCTGAGCGGCCTTGATCTCAGCCGCCAATGCGGGGACGGGCCAAAGTTCTTTCTGATCGGAATCGATCTTGATCGGCTCTAGAGTGTTGGTCAAAAATACCTGGAGACGTTCGTCGTCAGTAAGAGGATGCTTCTGGTCCTTGAGGTACTGCGACAGCTTCAAATGCGCGATCGTATAAGGCGCGATCAAGTACTCGAAGCCGAAAATATTTTTCAGGAAATGGTCGCGGACCAGGAGATCGGATCGGCCTGAATCCGGCCCGCCAATGTTTTCGAAGGCACGTTGAAACACCTCGACTAGGAAAGTGCCCGTGCCGCAGGCGAAATCGAGCACCGTCACGCGCTTGTGGTCGGCGAGACCCTCCGCAATTCCGAATCTCTCTTTGAGGATGTCGTCGATTGCGCGCACGATGAAGTTCACGATCGGCGGCGGCGTGTAGTAGACACCCCGGCTCTTGCTGGCCTCCTTGTCGTAGGCCCGCAGATAATCTTCGTAGAAATAGATGAAGGGATCGCGCTCGAACAGGCGATGCTCCTCCTCGTCGGCTGCGCGCACTTTGCGGCTGATCGCCTTGCGGCCTCTGAACGACAAGTCCTCGTGAATAGCCCTGAGGTCGAGGCTGTTCACGATGGACAGCACCTCCTCGACTACCCAGAGCACGTCGCGATATTCTTTTTTTTCAAGCTCGGTGAGGAAATCGACCAGTTCGCGAATGAGGCGGAAGGAGCCTGGGATATATTCCCGCGCATTGTGCAGTGTGACAGGCTCGGAACCGGAATTCAGCCGCGCCAGGAATAGGCCATAGGCCAGCATCTGCGCGAGAGCGTCGGCGAATTCCTTGAGCGTCAGCTCATGGAAAACTTGGTCACGAAAAACCAGGTAAAGCCCATAGAGGCGTCCCTCTTTGTGCTCCCGCTCCTGCCGCACTAGCTCCTCGCCAAGATAATCGCGCAACAACCTGCTGCGCACGGCGAGGGCTAGCGCAAGCTGTTGCGCGCGGCCGATGCCTTCCGGCGCCGCTGAGAAGAAGCCCTTGAGCAGCTTGGCGACAGCTTCGACGCGATTCCCGTCGAGTTTGAACTTTTTGCTCTGAAGATCGGTCGCGTGGCACAGCCGTTCGTGCTGCGGGTCGCCGTATTTGTTGATCCAGATGAACTCGAGATAGTCGGTAAGGACGATGTTTTTGGACAGGCTTAGATATTTTTTGATTTGCTCCGACTTGAGGACCTTGTTTAGGTTTTCGTCGATGGTCTTGTTCTCGACATAGCCGAGGATGAGTTCACTCTTGGTGACCTTGAAATCGGGAGCGCCCTTGTCCGCCTCCCGCTTCGGCTCATGCTGGACACTGATGCCGGAGTCACTCTCGTCGGCAATCGCTTGAAGCAGTGTTTCAAGCGCCCCGCGGTCGGTGTGCTCAGTCTTCTCGTCGAGCGGCTTTCTGCGCAGCGCGAGCAGGTACTTCTCGAAGATGGCCTTCACGCGCGAATCCTCCCAGGCCGCATAGTGGCCTGCAATCGGAAGGCCGGGCAACCGGAAGGTGTAACCCTTAGCGGGTGGGATCGAGATGGGGTTCGCGGGGCTCGGGAGGTGGTTCTGCCGGTCCCGAATTATTGCCCAATCAAATTTGAGCAATCACTGCGTAATTCCGCATTTAAACCGCGTAGTTTCCGCATCATTCCGCACAAAAAAGAACCGGCCCGGATAAACCGGGCCGGTCTTCCCTGCGAAACGAGTCGAGCGCAAAAAGTTTGACCTAGAT
>JBBDYM010000030.1:0-4478 GCA_040901485.1 Methyloceanibacter sp. | reverse complement strand
AACCGGGCCGGTCTTCCCTGCGAAACGAGTCGAGCGCAAAAAGTTTGACCTAGATGCGGGCTTCGACTCGCCCCCCCATTTTTCCTGAGCCGTAAATTTCTAAGTTGCTTCAGGTCCCTCTGTCAGTCCCGGGTGACTAGAGCCCCCCAGCCCCGTCCCCCATCTGTGATTCGAAGGCTAGCTTAGCCGCGACCCGCGCTTCAACCTTGTGCAGGGGCGCGAATGAAAAACGCTCGACGACTGTTGCGGAAATGTCATTCGGCCCGGTTCGGGGCGGCCCTGGGCTCGAATTGTCTGCGTATAATCAGCGGCTTATTGGTTTCCGGCGCGGCGGCGTGGAGCGGCCGATCGTGCTCCGGACTGGCTCCTGGGGAGGCTCTTTCGGCCCGGGACAGCGCAAACTTTGTGGGCGTCTGTTGCAGATCGGCAACGGCCTCTCGCCGCGTCCCATGCATCATGCCAAACCATCGCGAGGAGGAAGACCATGAAGCTTGTGCGCTTTGGCGATGTCGGCCGGGAAAAGCCGGGAATTCTCGACGACGCGGGGCGAATGCGCGATTTGTCGGCGGTCGTTGCCGATCTCGCCGGCGAGGCTCTCGGCCGCGACAGCCTTGCGCGCCTCAAGGCTCTCGATATCTCCACGCTTCCTCTGGTTAAAGGCAGTCCGCGTATCGGTCCACCGGTTGGGATCGTGCCGAAATTTCTCGGCATCGGCCTCAACTACCGCGACCATGCCGCGGAAACCGGCATGCCTATTACCGAGGCACCCATCGTGTTCGCCAAGGCCAGCTCCTGCGTCTCGGGGCCGAACGACCCGGTGCTCCAGCCTGAGGGCTGGCAGCGCATGGATTTCGAGGTCGAGCTTGCGATAGTGATCGGCACGCGCGCCAAGAACGTGGCGCAGGCCGGCGCCCTCGATCATGTCGCGGGCTATTGCATCGGCAACGACGTCTCTGAGCGAAGCCTTCAGAAAGGCGGGCCCGGCGAATGGATCAAAGCCAAGAGCCATGACAGCTTCGGCCCGCTCGGCCCGTGGCTGGTCACCACAGATGAGATCCCAGACCCGCAAAATCTCGACCTTGCGCTCGACCTCAACGGCGAGCGGATGCAGACCGGCTCGACCGCGACCATGATCTTCGGGGTGGCGGAGCTCGTCAGCTATATCAGTAAATATATGACCTTGGTGCCCGGCGACGTGATCACCACCGGCACGCCACCCGGCGTGGGCATGGCGCGCAATCCGCGCGTGTTCCTGAAACCGGGCGATGAGATACGCGCCACCATCTCGGGCCTTGGCGAGCAGCACTTCAAGGTGGTGGCGGAAAGTTAGGCTATTTCGGCTTAGGCCACCATTCGTGGAAATGGTGGACGGGACCTCTGCCCTTGCCGATGCGGAGTTCATCGGCATGCTGAAGGGCCGAGGTAATGTAGGATTTAGCCCTGGTCACCGCCTCCCGCAACGACGCGCCCTTGGCCAGCTCCGCGGCGATGGCGGATGACAGCGTGCAGCCGGTGCCGTGGGTGTTGCGGGTCGCAACCCGCGGTACAGCAAGGCGCAACACCCCCTCACCGTCGGCCAGAATATCGACGGCCTGATCGCCTTTGGCATGGCCGCCTTTGATCAGCACGGCACTCGCGCCCAAGGCTCTGAGCTTCCGCGCCTGTGCCTCCATCTCACGCTCGTCGCGGGCCTCGGCCTTGCCGAGGAGCTTGGCGGCTTCGGCGAGATTGGGCGTGATCAGCGTGGCCCGAGGCAGCAACACGGAGCGGAGCGTATCCACCGCCTCTTCATCGAGCAGGGAATCGCCGCTCGCCGCCACCATCACCGGATCGAGCACGACCGGAATGCCGGTGAAATCGTCCAGGCCTTCGGCGACCGCCTCGATGATGGCGCTGGTGGCCAGCATGCCGATCTTGACGGTGCGCACGTCTAGGTCGCGCGCCACCGCCCGCATCTGCGCGAGAACGAAATCCGGCGGCACCGCATGCACCGCCTCGACGCCTTGCGTGTTCTGCGCGGTGAGCGCGGTAATGACGCTCGCGCCATAGACGCCCAGCGCCGAGAAGGTCTTGAGGTCGGCCTGTATGCCGGCCCCGCCCGAGGAATCGGAGCCGGCGATGGTGAGAGCGATTGCCGTCATGGCGCACCTAACGGCGGCTTGGCCTCAAGGGCAAGCCGCTCGTTCAGCCGATCGTGGCAAGCCCCGGGAAGGTCTGAAGGATCCAGCCGGCGATCAGGGTCATGGAATCGGTGAGGAACAGAATGCCGGTCAGCACGAGGAAGCCGCCGAGCAGCTTCTCGACCACGCCGAGATGTTTGCGGTAGCGCTGCATGACGCGCATGAACGGCTTGATGGCGAGTGCCGCCAGGATGAAGGGGATGCCGAGGCCGAGCGAATAGACCAGTAACAGGCTGACGCCTTGACGCACCGAATCCTCGCCGGCGGCGACGGCCAGGATGGCGCCGAGCACCGGGCCGATGCACGGCGTCCAGCCGAAGGCGAAGGCAAGGCCGATAATATAGGCTCCGAGGAGACCGGCTGGCTTGGCGTCGGCCTGAAAACGTGCCTCGCGGTTGAGAATCGGCAAATTGATGAGTCCGAGAAAATGCAGACCGAAGATGATGATGACGAGGCCGGCGATCTTGGACAGCAGCGACAGATTCTCGGCCAGCAGCTGGCCGGCCACGGTGGCCGTGGCGCCAAGTATGACGAACACCGTGGTGAAGCCGAGCACGAAGGCCACCGAGGCCAGCACCACGCTCCGATAGACATGTGGCGGCGTCTCGTCCTCGCCGGCGAGTTGGTCGAACGTGGTGCCGCCGAGGAAGGCAAGATAAGGCGGCACGAGCGGCAGCACGCAAGGCGACAGGAAACTCAAGAACCCCGCAAACAACGCGCCGAAATAGGTGACGTTCATGGTGACGGTTAACTCCACCTCATCCCGAGGAGGCCGTGGAACGCGGCCGTCTCGACGGATGGGGCCTCATGGTTCGAGACACGCCCTGCCGGGCGCTCCTCACCATGAGGAATTATCGCTGCGCCGCAAGCCACAAGCCTTCACTTTACCGTCAAGTGTCAGGCGGCGGCGCGGGCACGCAGGGCGGCCGACCTGATCGCGGCGATATTCTCGGCGTAAGCGCCGCCCTTAAATATGGCCGATCCGGCCACAATCACATTGGCGCCGGCCTCGGCCACAAGCGGCGCGGTCTCGGCGTTGATGCCGCCGTCCACTTCGAGATGGATCGGCGCCTTGCCGATCATCTTGCGGATCGACCTGATCTTGTCGAGTTGCGACGGGATGAAGGACTGGCCGCCGAAGCCGGGATTGACGGTCATCACCAGAATGAGGTCCACCCTGTCCAGCACATAATCGATAGCGTCCTCGGGTGTCGACGGCGTGATGCTGACGCCTGCCTTCTTGCCGAAGCTCTTGATGAGCTGAAGCGAGCGGTCGAGATGCGGTCCCGCCTCCGCATGCACGGTGATGATATCGGAGCCCGCCTTGGCGAAGGCCTCGATGAACGGATCGCAGGGCGCGATCATCAGATGCACGTCGAAGATTTTCTTCGAGTGCGGACGCAGCGCCTTCACCACGTCAGGGCCGATGGTGATGTTAGGCACGAAATGCCCGTCCATGACATCGACATGGATCCAGTCGCAGCCCGCCTTGTCGACGGCGCGCACCTCCTCGCCGAGCCGCGCGAAGTCGGCGGAGAGAATGGACGGGGCGATGATGATGTCGCGGTTCATGGGGCTAACCTATGTCATCGCCTGGCTTGACCGGGCAATCCAGTAACCCCGGCATTCGCCAATAACAGAGGAAGATGGTTACTAGATTCCCGCTTTCGCGGGAATGACAAGTATGGAGAATCGGTAAAAATCTTGTTGTGCGGTCTAGTTTGGCGCGCGGGCGCTACTACGGGTCAGGGCCACCACCCCTGGAAGCTCCTTGCCGCCCAGCCATTCCAGAAACGCGCCGCCGGCGGTCGAGACATAGGTAAAGTCGCCGGCCGCATGCGCCTCGTTCAAGGCCCTGACCGTATCGCCGCCGCCGGCCACGCTGATCAGCTTCCCTTCCTTAGTTAGGCGGGCGACCTCGCGGGCGAGCGCGAAGGTGCCTTCGCCAAAGGGGGGGGTCTCGATGGCGCCGAGTGGCCCGTTCCACAGCACGGTCTTCACCTCAGCCACGCGCCGCTTCAGATCGGCGAGGCTTTCCGGCCCGACATCGAGGATCATAGCGTCGGCGGGAATGGCCTCCACGGGACAGGCTTGCCAGTCCGCACCGGCTTTAAGCTCCTTGGCCACCACCGCGTCGCTGGGCAGCACGATCTCGCAACCGGCCTGTGCGGCGCGGGCCATGATGTCCCTGGCGGTATCGGTGAAATCCGGCTCGCAAAACGACTTGCCGATCTCCACGCCTTTCGCTTTCAGAAACGTGTTGGCCATGCCGCCGCCGACCACCAGCCGATCGACACG
>JBBDYM010000029.1:0-28895 GCA_040901485.1 Methyloceanibacter sp. | reverse complement strand
GGGTCCTTGGCGTGCTCGGCGTCCGCCAGAAGCGCCGTGCGCTCGGTGTCCGCGGCCAGCACGGTGTCGAACGGCGAGGCCGTGCCGCCCGGCGCTTCCTGGGCGATATAGCCGATGCGGATGCCGGACGGCGCGCCGATGCTCCCCTCGTCGGCCTCGTGGTGGCCGGCGATGAGCTTCAGCAGGGTCGATTTCCCGGCGCCGTTGCGGCCGACCAGTCCGACGCGGGCTTGCGGCGGGAGAGATGCCGTAGCGCGATCGAGAATGACATGGCCACCGAGCCGGAGCGTGATGCCGTCAAGCGTAAGCATGGGGTGTCAATAGCCGACTGCCCGCGGCGAAGCCACCCCGGCGGGCCTTAAGCCGGACTTGCCGCTTAGCGCCTGAGGATGCCGCCGAGCACGCCGCGCACGAGCGACTTGCCGAGCGCCTCCCCCTGTTTGCCGCCGATGGCGCGGCCGAGCGTGCCGCCGATCTCATCGCCGGTCTTGCGCGTGACCTCGCGCGCGACCTTCTGGCCGGTCGAGAGCCGCTTACGTGACCCCGTGCCGAGGATCCAGTCGAACCAGCCGGCGCTCTCTTCCTTGGCCGTCTTCGTCTTGCCGCCTGAGCCGCCGGCATCGGCCTGCGCGACGCGCTCGGACGTGCGTTTCTGCAAAATCTCGTAGGCCGACTCGCGATCCTCAACCTCGTCATAGACGCCGCGCACCGGGCTCTCCTCGATCACCGCTTTGCGCTCGGCATCGCTGATCGGGCCGACGCGTGAGTTTGGCGGCTTGACCCAGGTGTGCTCGACGATGGTCGGCTGGCCCTTCTCGTCGAGCGTGGAGACCAGCGCCTCGCCGATGCCGAGCTCCATGATCGCCTGCTCGGTGTCGATCTTGGGGTTCTTGCGGAAGGTCTGCGCCGCGGCCCTGACCGCTTTCTGCTCGGCCGGGGTGAAGGCGCGCAGCGCATGCTGGACGCGGTTGCCGAGCTGGCGCGACACCGTGTCGGGAATGTCGAGCGGATTCTGCGTCACGAAATAGACGCCGACGCCCTTGGAGCGGATCAGCCGCACCACCTGCTCGACCTTCTCCAGCAGCGCCTTGGGGGCATCGCGGAACAGCAGATGCGCCTCGTCGAAGAAGAACACGAGCTTCGGCTTGTCCGGATCGCCGACCTCGGGCAGCTCCTCGAACAGCTCCGACAGCAGGAACAGCAGGAAGGTCGCGTAAAGTCGCGGCGACTGCATCAGCCGGTCGGCGGCAAGCACGCTGATATAGCCGCGGCCGTCGCGGCCCGTGCGCATCAGGTCGCCGATCTTGAGGGTAGGCTCGCCGAAGAAATGTTCGGCGCCCTGCTGCTCGAGCACGAGCAGCGAGCGTTGAATGGAGCCGACCGTGGCTCTGGTGATATTGCCATATTTGGTGGTGAGGGTGTCGGCGCGCGCGGCAAGGTCTTCGAGCAACGCCTGCAGGTCCCTGAGATCGAGCAGCGGCAGCTTTTCGTCGTCGGCGATGCGGAAAGCGATATTGAGCACGCCCTCCTGAGCCTCGCTTAAATTCATCAGGCGCGACAGCAGCAGCGGCCCGACTTCCGTGACCGTCGCCCGGATCGGGTGGCCCTGCTTGCCGAACAGATCCCAGAAGATCACGGGGTAGGATTTGTAATCGACTCGGTAGCCGATCTGCGTGGCGCGCTCCTCGATCCAGCCCTTGGGCTCGCCTTTCTCGGCGACGCCGGAGAGATCGCCCTTCACGTCGGCGCAGAACACGGGAACGCCCTGGTCGGAAAAACTCTCGGCCAGGCCCTGCAGGGTGACGGTCTTGCCGGTTCCGGTGGCACCGGTGATCAGCCCATGACGGTTGGCAAGGCGCAGCCAGATATATTCGGGCTTTATGCTCCGGCCAATATAGACACTAGCGGGAGGCGGCTCGGCCGGGTCCGCCGTCTCGGGTTTCGCGGTCTTCGCCGGCTTGGCTGCCGTCTTCGTACGCTTATTCGCTGTTTTCGGCGCAAGCTTATTTGGTGTTCCCTTGGGCTTCGCCACTTGCAATCCCCTCTCCTCGTCGGCTCTCACTTTAGCTTGTGCCGAAGGCACCCGCAAAGACGCGCAAGGGCTGTAGCCTTCACAGCCGTACCGGGTCGCATTGGTTTCTTGCCCCTCCACCTTCATGCTAGGAGGGGAACGGAGCATCATAGCGCTCAAGTAGCGCGAAGCGCGGTAGCGCAATCTATCTATGAGCTTGAGCGACATGGCGGAACGACCCTTGGCCCGTGACTTCCCGCCCGCCGCAGAGGCGGAGTGGAAGGCGCTCGTGGAACAGGCGCTGAAGGGCGCGCCCTGGGCCTCGCTCACCTCGCGGAGCCATGACGGCATCGCCATCGAGCCGCTTTACCTCCGCGCCTCGGACGCGCAGGTCATTGCCGGCCGCATGCCTGGCAAGCCATGGGCGGTGGCGCAACGCATCGACCTGCCCGACCCGGGTGTGGCCAATACGCAGATCCTCGATGACCTGAACAACGGCGCGAACGGGCTGGTGCTGGTGTTCGCAGGCGCGGTCGGCGATTACGGCTACGCGCTGCCCCACAGCGAAGCGGCCATCGCGCGGGCGCTGCAAGGCGTGCACCTCGATTGGGGCATCGACGTCATGCTCGATTTCGGCCCACCCTCACGCGAGGCGGCGCGCATCGTCGTCGATCGCGTCAAAGCGGCGGGGCTCGAGCCTTCCGCGGTCAAATTGCGTTTCGGCTTCGATCCGCTGGGTGCGCTTGCCGTGCATGGGTCTTTGCCGAGGCCCTTCAGTGAAATTGCTCCCGTGGTTGCCGGGCTGATCGGCGATCTCGCCGCCCAGGGCTTCAGCGGGCCGTTCGCCGTCGCCGACGGCAGGCCGGTGCATGCGGCTGGTGGCTCGGAGGCACAAGAACTCGCTTTCGCCCTTGCCAATGCCGTCGCCTATCTGCGCGCGCTGGAAGCGAGCGGCACTGCCCTCGACGACGCGCGGCGCTTCATCTTCTTCCGGCTCGCCGCCGACCAAGACCAGTTCCTCACCGTCACCAAATTCCGCGCGCTCAGGAAGCTATGGGCGCGTGTGGAGGAAGCGAGCGGGCTTGAACCCGAGCCTTGCTTCGTCGCTGCGGAGACTGCGTGGCGGATGATGACCAGGCGCGACCCGCATGGGAATATCGTGCGCGGCACCATCGCCGCATTGGCGGCGGCGGTCGGCGGCGCCGATGCCATCGCCGTGCTGCCATTCAGCGCAGCGCTTGGCGTGCCGGATGTGTTCGCGAGGCGCGTCGCCCGCAACACGCAGACCATCCTGATCGAGGAGGCCAATATTCATCGTGTTGTCGACCCGGCCGCGGGCTCAGGCGCCATCGAGACGCTGACCGATCAGCTCTGTGCTGCCGCTTGGGCGCTGTTCCAGGAAATCGAGCGCGAAGGTGGCGCTGCCAAAGCCCTCGAAGCGGGATTAATCCAAAAGGCCGTCGCCAAGGTGCGGGACCAGCGCCAGGCCAATGTCGCGCGGCGCAAGGACACGCTGATCGGCACCAGCGACTTCCCCGATCTCGCCGAGGAGTCCGTTGCCGTGCTCGCAACGCTGGAAACATCGTCACGCGCCAAGGCGAGTGTCGATAGTAGTGTGGAGCCGTTGCCCCGCACGAGACTCGCCGAGCCGTTCGAGCGTTTGCGCGACGCAAGCGACGCCTATCTCGCCAAGCATGGCGCGCGTCCCAAAGTATTCCTCGCCTGTCTCGGCCGTCCCTCCGACTTCAATGCGCGAGCGAGTTTCGCCAAGAGCCTGTTCGAATCGGGCGGCATCGAAGCGGTGAACGGGAGCGGGGATAACATCCTGAAAGAGTTCAAGGATTCAAGTGCAAGGCTCGCCTGCCTGTGCTCCTCCGACAAGGTCTATGCCAGTGAAGCCGCAGGCGCCGCCAAGGCGTTGATCCAGGCCGGCGCGAAACACGTGTATCTCGCCGGTAAACCGGGCAACCAGGCCGAATTGACGCAAGCCGGCATTCGCACCTTCCTGCACCAGGGCTGTGATACGCTTGCCATCCTGGATGAAGCCTATGAGCAGATGTGATCGCCCATGACGCGTATCCCTGCATTCGCCGAGGTGAGCTTCGAGATCCGGAACGGCGGCGGCACCGCGCCGGCGGAAACTGCTGCTTGGCAGACACCGGAGGGCATTGCGGTCAAGCCGGTCTACGGCGCGGGCGATCACGAGGGCCTCGACTTTCTCGACGGGTTACCGGGCGTGCCGCCTTATCTGCGCGGCCCCTACCCCACCATGTATGTGCAGCGGCCATGGACAGTGCGGCAATATTCCGGCTTCTCCACCGCCGAGGATTCCAACGCCTTCTATCGCCGCAATCTCGCCGCCGGCCAGCAGGGCGTGTCCGTCGCCTTCGATCTCGCCACCCATCGTGGCTACGATTCCGACCATCCGCGGGTGACGGGCGACGTTGGCATGGCAGGTGTCGCCATCGATTCCATCTATGATATGCGCACCCTGTTCGACGGCATTCCGCTCGATCAGGTGTCAGTGTCCATGACCATGAACGGCGCGGTGCTGCCGGTGTTGGCACTGTTCATCGTCGCCGGTGAGGAGCAGGGCGTGCCGCCCGAGAAACTCTCGGGCACGATCCAGAACGACATTCTCAAAGAGTTCATGGTGCGCAACACATATATCTATCCGCCCGCGCCCTCGATGCGCATCGTCTCCGACATCATCGGGTACACGTCGAAGGAGATGCCTCGCTTCAACTCGATCTCGATTTCCGGCTATCACATGCAGGAGGCGGGCGCGACCGCCGACCTCGAACTTGCCTACACGCTGGCCGACGGCATCGAATATGTGCGCGCCGGCATCGCCGCCGGCCTCGGCGTGGATTCCTTTGCTCCCCGGCTGTCCTTCTTCTGGGCCATCGGCATGAATTTTTTCATGGAGATCGCCAAGATGCGCGCCGCGCGCCTGCTCTGGGCGAAGCTTCTGACCGACGAGTTCCAGCCCAAGGACCCCAAGTCGCTCGCGTTGCGCACGCACTGCCAGACCAGCGGCTGGAGCTTGGCGGCGCAGGATGTATTCAACAATGTGGTGCGCACATGCGTCGAGGCCATGGCCGCGACCCAAGGCCATACCCAATCGCTGCACACCAATGCCCTCGATGAGGCCCTCGCCTTGCCCACCGATTTCTCCGCTCGCATCGCCCGCAACACCCAGCTCATGCTCCAGCAGGAATCCGGCACCACCCGCATTATCGATCCCTGGGGCGGCAGCTTCTATGTCGAGCGCCTCACCTACGATCTCGCCGCCCGCGCGCTTGCGCATATCGAGGAGGTGGAGAAGATCGGCGGCATGGCCAAGGCCATCGAGGCCGGCATCCCCAAGCGCATGATCGAGCAGGCGGCGACCGCCACGCAGGGCCGCATCGATTCAGGCCGCCAGACCATTGTCGGCGTCAACAAATACCGCCCCGACAGCGAGGCGGAGATCGCCATCCTGAAGGTGGATAACCGCGCCGTGCGCCGCCGCCAGCTCGATAAGCTCGAGCGGCTCAGGGCCGAGCGCGACGCGGGCGAAGTGCAGCAGGCTCTTGACGCGCTGACCCGTTACGCGGAGACAGGGACCGGAAACCTGCTCGAAGGCGCCGTCGTCGCTGCCCGTGCCAAGGCGACGGTCGGCGAGATTTCCGACGCGCTGGAGAAGGTGTACGGGCGTCACCGGGCCGACGTCACGGCCGTGACCGGCGTCTACAAGGCGGAGATGGGCCGCATGGACGGAAGCATGAATCGCGTCAAGGAGCTGATCGAGGGCTTCGAGACCGCGCATGGGCGCAGGCCCCGTATTCTGGTCGCCAAGATGGGCCAGGACGGTCACGACCGCGGTCAGAAGGTGATCGCTTCGGCGTTCGCCGATCTCGGCTTCGACGTGGATATCGGCCCGTTGTTCCAGACGCCCGACGAGGCCGCCCGTCAAGCGGTCGAGAACGACGTGCATATTATCGGCGTGTCGTCGCTCGCCGCCGGGCACCTGACGCTGGTCCCTGCCTTGCGAGAGGCGCTCGAAGCGCAAGGCCGCGGCGATATCATGATCGTGGTCGGCGGCGTGATCCCGCCGCAGGATTACCCCGAGCTTTACGCGGCCGGCGCCAAGGCCATTTTCGGTCCCGGCACGCCCATCGCCAATGCCGCCATCGATCTGCTCGGCAAGCTCGGCTTCAAGACCGGCGGCAAATCCAAGCAAGCCGCGGAGTAGGTTCATCGTTCATCCGGCTTGCCTTCGCGCTTGTTTGACCGTACCCCGCTCGACATGAGTGCCGACAGAAAATCGAGTCACGATACCGATCAGCTCGCGAGGGCGATCCGCGCCGGTGACCGTGTGGTGCTCGCCCGAGCCATTACGCTGGTCGAGAGCGCCAAGCCCGGGGATCAGGAAGCGGCGCAAGAGCTGCTGGAGCGTCTATCGCCGCATACCGGCAAGTCGATCCGCGTCGGCATCAGCGGCGTGCCGGGCGCGGGCAAATCCACGCTGATCGACCAGCTCGGCGTCAATCTGCTGGCGCAAGGGCGCAAGGTCGCCGTGCTCGCCGTCGACCCGACTTCGTCGCGGAGCGGCGGCTCGATCCTTGGCGACAAGACGCGCATGGGCCGGCTCGCCGCGGAGGCAGGCGCCTTCATCCGCCCCTCACCCGCCGGCGATAGCCTTGGCGGCGTGACCAAGACCACGCGCGAGACCATCGCCCTCTCTGAGGCTGCCGGCTACGACGTGGTGCTGGTGGAGACGGTCGGCGTCGGCCAGTCCGAGATGGCGGTCGCCAACATGGTCGATGTGTTCGTGGTGGTGGCCATCGCCGGCGCCGGCGACGAGCTGCAGGGCATCAAACGCGGCCTGTTGGAGCTTGCCGACATCATCGCCGTCAACAAGGCGGAAGGCGACAATGTCGAGCGCGCCAATCGCGCCGCCATGGAATATCGCACCGCGCTGCATATTCTCGCCGCGGGCCATCCCAACTGGGAGCCGCAAGTGCTCACGATCTCGGCGCGCGACAATCGCGGCCTCGACGAGCTTTGGCAGAAGATCGACGAACGCTACGTCACGCTCTCGTCTTCCGGGACTCTGTCCGAGCGCCGTGCCGATCAGTCGGTGGCCTGGATGCGGGAGATCTTCGAGCAGCGCCTGCTTGCCGCCTTCAAGGGGGGAAGGCGCGCCGCGCGCCGCTGGCAGGAATTGGAAGACAAAGTACGCGCGGGCGAGATGACGCCGGCAGCCGCCGCGATTGAGCTTGGGCAGATCGCCGGCATCAAGACGCCGAAATAACCGGCCGCAAATTCGCTTCCCTCGCTCGGGCCGGGCTTGTAAGTCCAAGTCATGGCAGGCCCGCGCGTCCTCATCACCGGTTTTGGCCCTTTTCCTGGCGTTCCCGACAATCCGTCGGCTTGGCTGGCCGAAACGCTGGCCGACGAAACGCGGGGGGCCGACTGCGAGCCGCAGGCCCAGGTTTTGCCCACCGAGTGGGACACGGTCGCGGCGCTGACCCCACGTCTCTATGAAGACGTGCAACCACGGATCATGATTCATTTCGGGCTGTGCCGAAGCGCTCAAGGGTTCCGCATCGAACGCTCCGCTCACAACCGTGTTTTCGCCCGTGCCGACATGAGCGGGGCGCTACCTCGCACCCGGACGATCCTGCCGCAAGGCCCCGACCGTCTCGACACGGACTTTCCGGCGACGGCCCTTGCCGCGCATCTCAGAGCGAGCGGGTTCGCCGCTTCGACTTCGCACTCCGCCGGACGCTATCTCTGCAACTTCCTCTATTACCGCTCGCTTGAATGGGCAGCCCGGCAGGAACGGCCTGTCATCGCGCTGTTCATGCATATCCCGCCGGTGGTTTCCCATAGCGGTTCCTTCAGCGAAGCCGAACTCCTGCGCGGCGCGCACGAGACGCTGCGTTTCACCCTCGATTTCGCCGATGGGCGGCAGAACGCAAGACAGGCACCGGCAGGACCAGCGCTCGCAGCGGGTGAAGCCCTGTTGAGCATGAAGGATGCGTGAGTTATGGACGTAAGGCGGCGGCAATTAATGCTGGCTGGCTTGGGCCTCGGCATCGCCTCGATGGGCGCGCCACGTCTCCTCGGCGCGCGCGAGACGGACGCCTTCAGCACCTATGGCATCGTGCCCGGAGGTGGCGAGATCGACCAGACCGCGATGTTGCAACGCGCCGCCGACGCAGCGGCACAGTCAGACACGCCGCTTTCTCTCCCTGCCGGGATCTATTCAACGCGCCGGCTCACCCTGAAATCGGGCACGCGCATCGTGGGCGTGCCGGGACGGACCATCCTCCGCGCTCGCGGCGGCGGATCGATCATCAAGGTGAAGTCGGCCGACAATGTGCGCCTGTCGGGACTCATCCTCGACGGCGACAGCCAATGGCTGGACACAGATGGCGCCCTACTCGTGGCAGACGATGTGTCGGGACTCGAGATTCGTGAGTGCCGCCTCATTGGGAGCAGCGAAGACGGGATCGTACTGCAATGCGTCTCGGGGCACATCGCCGGATGCACAATGAGTCGAATCGGCGGCACGGCGCTCTCGAGTATACAGTGCTCCGATCTGGCGATCATGGACAATACGATCGAGCACGCGTCCACCGGACTTTCGCTCACTGGCGCACCGGACAGCCCCTCTGTCGTGGCTAAAGGCAATGTCATACACGACCTGTTCCTGCGCAAGATGCTGCCGCACAGCGGCGTGGGCATCGTCGTCGATTGCGGAGCCGTCATCCGCGGCAACGTCATTGACGGCGCGCCAGCTTACGGCATTCGCATCGCCGGCGATCGCCAGCACGTCCGCGTCACCGGCAATTCGATCCGCAACGCTTTTATCGACATCGTCTCGATCAACGAGTCGCTCTTTCGGTCCGGCGGCGAGGCGTAGCGAGCGTTGCAAGAGCCTCTTCGAGAGCCGCGCTTGCCGCGATGCGGCCGACCTTGCGCCCCCGCCAATTGTGCATCTCGCCTTTAAGCTGATCGGCGAGGACCGTTCGCGCCTTTGGCAGCAAGGCAGCCAGCACTTCGGCAAGAGCGCGCTCATCTCCGCGCTTGGTCCCGTCGTCGATCTTCACGGCAATGCCCAATCCAAGCTCGGGCAAAGAGGCGCAATGCACCCCCTCGGCCCCGCCTTTGACGAAGGCGGATGGCGCGAGCCCACGCAGGACGATGGTGTCGAACCGTTCCTCGCCGGCGACCAGGACCGGCGCGGCGAAACACGCATCGACCAGCCTTCGCGCGGCATCTGCCCGCGACGATGCAAGTCCTTCACCGCTGCCGAGCCTCGCGAAGCCGCGCGCCAGGGCGCTGAGCGGCAGCGCGAAGGTGGGCACCGAGCAGCCGTCGATGCCCATGCGCGCCCGATCCACCTCCACTCCGCACATCTCCGAGAGCGTGCGCGCGATGGCGCGCTGCATGGGATGGTCGGGCCGCTCATAGCCCCTTGGCGAAAGCCCGAGATGGGCCGCGGTGGCTAGCATGCCGGCATGCTTGCCGGAGCAATTATTGTGGACAGCCTTCGGCTGCTGGCCGGCACGCAACAATGCTTCAGCCGCGGTCTCGCTCACCGGCCAATGGGCGCCGCAGGCGAGATGACTCTCGTCGAGCCCCGCCTTGCCGAGCAGGCGCCGAACCGCTTCGACATGAATGCGGTCGCCGCTATGCGAGGCGCAAGCCACCGCAAGCGCCTCCGTGTCAAGACCGAAAGCATCGGCCGCACCGCTCTCGACCAGCGGCATGGCTTGCAACGCTTTGACCGCGGAGCGCGGATAGATGGGACGCTCGACATCGCCGAGCGCCAGCACCAGGCGCCCTTGCGCATCGGTCACCGCGATCGCGCCCGCATGGCGGCTCTCGACCAGAGACCCCCTGATCACTTCGACCAGAATCGGATTGCCGGGCTCGCTCATTGCGTCCTGGCGCGCGCGCCCGTGCGCACTGCGCCACTGCCTTCGTCCACCAGTTCCATGGGCACACCGGCCGCATGCTTGGAGGCGCGGATCACCAGCGAGGTCTTCACACTCGCCACGTTGGGTGCGGCGGTCAGCTCGTGGATGATGAACTCCTGAAACGCGCCGAGATCGGGCGCCACGCATTTGAGCAGGAAATCAATCTCCCCGGAGAGCATGTAGCAGTCGCGCACGATGGGAGAGCTGCGCGCCCGCTCCTCGAAGGCGATGAGGTCGGCCTCGGCCTGGCTGTGCAGACCGACCATGGCGAAGGCGGTCACGTCGAAGCCGAGCGCCTTGTCGTCGAGACGGGCGGTGAAGCCTTCGATGATGCCCGCTTCTTCCAGCGCGCGCACACGGCGCAAGCAGGGCGGCGCCGAGATCCCCACCTGGCGGGCGAGCTCGACATTGGTGATGCGGCCGTCCTCCTGGAGGGCACGCAAGATGCGCCAGTCGGTGGCATCGAGTCGGGCGCGGCGCATTGGGGTCTCCTCCCTGGACGGTGGCCGGGGCCGCGCGCTAGAAGGCGGTTGGCGCGGCGCAAACCTGGGCCTTGTTGGCCTTTTGCGCAATTTTACGTCCTCCAGCCAGAAGAATCGAAAAGAAATTGAGCGTTCCTCGTTCCGAAAATTCTAGCGAGGCCGAAGCGCTGACCTGGATCATCACCGACGGCTCAATCGGCATGGAGGCGCAAGGCATCGCCGTGGCCGAGGCGGTGGGGCTGCCCTTCAGGCTGAAGCGCGTGCGTGACAAAGGCGTCATGCGCCTCTTGCCAGCGCCCTTGCAGCTCCTGGTGCCGCCCGCGCGCCTTCTGCGCTTCGTCGAGTCCAACGAGCCGCTTGGCACCCCCTGGCCGCGCCTCGTCATCTCCATCGGGCGGCGCAGCGTGCCGATCGCGCTTGCCGTGAAGCGCCTCTCGGGCGCCTTCGCCCTGCACATCCAGAATCCGAAAGTGCCGGCGCGGCTGTTCGACCTGGTGGCGGCGCCGCTGCATGACGATTTCACCGGCGACAACGTCATCGTCACCTTCGGCGCGGTGCATGGGGTGACACCGGAGCGCCTGGCCGACGCCGCCAAGAGCTTCGCGGGACGTATCGATCCTCTCCCCCACCCGCGCATCTCGGTGATCCTTGGCGGCGAAAGCCAAGCCTTCAGCTTCCCGCCCGACGCGGCCGCTGCCTTCGGCGCGAAGCTTGCCACGCTGGCGCGCGAGACCGGCGGCTCGCTGCTGGTCACGCCCTCGCGCCGCACCGCGCCGGCCTCGCTTGCCGCGCTCGCCCGCGCCATCGGCGGCGTGCCGCATTTCGTGTGGGACGGGACGGGCGACAATCCCTATCTCGCCTTTCTCGCTTCCGCCGACACCATCGTGGTCACCGAGGATTCGGTCAACATGGTCACGGAGGCGGCAGGCACCGGCAAGCCGGTCTATGTCCAATCCCTGCCCGGCAGATCGACACGGCTCGCACGCTTCCACGCGCTGATGCGGGAGCGCGGCGCCACCCGCCCCTTCGAAGGCCGGCTCGAATCGTGGACCTATCCACCGGTCAACGATACCGAGCGGGTGGCCGCCACCATCCGCCGCGCGCTCGGCCTCGAGAAGGCTTAGCCTTGAAAGAAAAGCCTGAATCGTCCTCAGCCGGGGCGCGGGTTGCGCCACCGCCTCCTTGTGCTTACCTCTTTCCATCTTTCCCGTAAGAGGCATGTCATGGCCGCCCGCCACGCCAAGGTGATCATCTTGGGCTCCGGCCCGGCCGGCTACACCGCCGCCATCTACGCCGCGCGCGCCATGCTCAAGCCGCTGCTGATCGAGGGCATTCAGCCCGGCGGCCAGATGACCGTCACCACCGACGTCGAGAACTATCCGGGCTTCCCCGACGTGATCCAGGGCCCCTGGCTCATGGAGCAGATGCGCCTCCAGGCCCTTCATGTCGGCACCGAGATCGTCGCCGACCACATCGTCGAGGCCGACCTCAAGCGCACGCCGTTCTGGCTCAAGGGAGACAGAGGCACGGAATACACCGCCGACGCGCTGATCATCGCCACCGGCGCCAAGGCGCGCTGGCTCGGGCTTCCCTCGGAGCACAAATTCAGGGGCTACGGCGTCTCGGCCTGCGCCACCTGCGACGGCTTCTTCTTCCGCGGCAAGCGGGTGATCGTGGTCGGCGGCGGCAACACCGCGGTCGAGGAAGCGATCTATCTCGCCAATATCGCCGAGCAAGTGCTGCTCGTGCATCGTCGCGGCGTACTGCGGGCCGAGAAGATCCTGCAGGAGCGCTTGTTCGCCAACCCGAAGATCGACGTAATGTGGAACAACGAGCTCGACGAGGTGCTGGGCGACGACGATCCGCTCTCCGTCACCGGCGCACGGCTCAAGAGCACGCTGACCGGCGAGATCATCTCGCTCCCCATCGACGGCATCTTCGTCGCCATCGGGCACGAGCCGCAGAGCGAGCTGTTCAAGGGCCAGCTCGACATGAAGCCGTCTGGCTATATCGTCACCGCGCCGCGCTCGACCGCCACCAGCGTGCCCGGCGTGTACGCCGCCGGCGACGTGACCGACGACGTGTACCGTCAGGCGGTCACCGCCGCGGGGCTCGGCTGCATGGCGGCGCTCGACGCCGAGAAGCATCTCGCGGGTCTCGACACACTCGCCGAAGCCGCAGAATAACCTCTCGTCTCCTTCTTCAGCGGTCGCAGAGGCAGATGAAGTCCCAGCGCATCTCTTGGCAGAGATAGCGGGCGTCGTCCTCGTTGTCGGCTTCGATCACCACCCGCATCGCGCCCTCGAGGGCAAAGAAGCGCACCAGCGCCGGCCTCCGGTGCCTGGTTGCGCCGATCCCGCCTCCGGTCGCGAGGGTTTCCACCGCCATTCGTGCCATGTGCCGCTCCGCCGTTTGCGTATGGAACAAACGCGGAACATAAGCCGATTCGGCCTGATCTCAAACCGAAATCCGCCGATCCAGGAGAGGGCTTCGGAGGCGGCTAGAATCCGAACAGAGTGCGGGTGAAGTCGCTGCTGAAATTGCGCTTGCGGACACGGCCGCGCGGCCTTCCCTCGATCGCCGCGATTTCGGGGGCCGACTGCTCATAGGCCATAGGCGCGCCGTTCAGCGCGGCGGTCATTCGGGCATCGTGACCGTAAATGTCGCGGAAGGTCGAGAGCGAGCCGTCCTCGTCCACGGTGACGGTGAAGTAGGTGATGTGCACCGGGATCTTCTGTTGCAGGACGATGTGATTGTCGTCCCTGCCCTGGACGGCCGCGGCGACATTCGCCGGCGACCAGCCCTGGTCGTGCTTGAGCAGGAGATGCGCGAAGCGATCGGGATTCTGCACACGCACGCAGCCATGGCTCTCGGTCCGGACGGCGTTGGCGAAGAGATGCTTCTGCGTGGTGTCGTGCATGTAGATGTCGTGCTTGTTGGGGAACACGAATTTCATGGTGCCGAGTACATTGCCGGGTCCGGGCGGCTGATAGAGCTCCAAAGTGCGGACGTCGACACGGCTCCAATCGACGCTGTCCGGATCGATGTCGCGGCCGCTATGGCCCCTGATGCGCAGATTGTGGCGGCGAAGCACTGACGTGTCCCAGCCGCCGCCGAAAAAGCCGCCGCCCGTCTGGAGATACGGCGCGATCTCATTGGCCTTGATGGAGGTCGGCACGTTCCAATAGGGATTGAAGACGATCTCCTCCATCTCGTCGGAGAAGACGGCGGTTTGCGTGTTGGGCTTGCCGATAACCACCCGCGCGGAATGGATGACTTCGCCCTCCTCGACCACACGCAAGGTGAATTCGGGAATGTTGGCCGTCACGTAGAACGGCCCAAGGTCGTGGGGCAGCCAACGCCAGCGCTCCATATTGGCGAGGATGACGTCGATGTTCGCCGTGCCGCCGGCTTGGCGCGCTCCGGAGGGGTTGTTGAGCATTCGCCGCGTGCCGGGGCCCACCAGCCCGTCCGGCGCGGTGCCGTGATCGGACTGGAAGCGCCGCACGGCTTCGAGCACATCCTTGTCGAACACCGTCTCGTCGGCGCCGTCCTGTGGCGGAACCTCGAGCCGCGTTCTGAGCAAGGCCACCTGCGGATGCTTGAGGCCGAGCTTGAGCGTCGGGCCCTCGGGGATGGCGACGATCTCCGGCTTGTCGGGCTCCGGCGACGCGCCGCCACGAAGCTCGATCAGCTTCTTGCGCAGCGCCTCGAATTGCGGCTGGTCCGGCTGGAAGCTGCGCAGATAGCTGGCCGGATCCGAGCGGATGGCGATCGATTCCAGGACCTCGGCGGGATTGGGAAGCGCGAGCGTCGGATCGAGATTCTTGTTCAGGCGCTGTGGATCGATGCGGCCGCCGCGCGCGTCGTTGGCGTAATCGAGAACGGCGTTGCTGATCTTGAGCTCGGTGTCGGCAAGCCAATCGGTGGCGCTGCCATCGAGGGGATTGAAGCCATCGGCACCGGGCAGCTTGTAGTCGGAAGCGCGCAGGCCATAGTCGTCGGCCTTGCCGATCTCGGCCATCACGCCCTTGCCTCGCTCGATAAGGCCGTTATCGTCGACCCAGAGCAGCTTCCGGTCCGGGTACGCATAATAATCCACCAGTGCGGCCTGCACGCTCTCGCGCTTGGCGGGCTTGGCGGCGAGCTTGTCCTGGATGGCGATACGGACCGCGTCCGACCGGCTGATCAGCGAGTCAGGCCCATCGGGCTCGGCGGCATAAGCGGGCAGGCCAAAGGAGACCGCGAAAATCAGCCCAAATGCGGTGTTTCGCCTCATTATCAGCTCCCGGTTCCGGCTTCTCTTCAGTCCCGAATCCAATCCTGCAACCCAAAACGGCTCAAATTTTGACGGCGACTGTACCCTGTCCGGGGCGGCTGAACGAGTCCCCGCCGGGCCAAAAAATGCGCTAGGCTGAGCCAGGCATACCGGGCTTACGAGCTGGCGCCAGGCCGGCTTGGCGATGTTGAGAGGGGTACCCCAAATGGCACAGAAGCCTTCGTTCGAGATACCACCCGAACTGCGCGACATGGCGGAGAAGAATGTCGAGCAGGCGCGCGCCGCCTACGGCCAGTTCATGGATTTCATGACCCAGGCGCTTGGCGCCTGGTCGCAATCCCCCGCCGGCTCCGAGCTTGGCGTCTTCAAGACCGTCCAGGACAGGGCCATCGCCTTCGCCAAGGAAAACGCCGACCGCTCTTTCGCCTTGGCGAGCGACCTGGCCAAAGCCAAGGACATGCCGGAGGTGCTGACCTTGCAGAGCCGCTACGCGCAGACGCAGATGCAGACTTTCGGTATCCAGGCGCAGCAGCTGAGCTGGCTGATGGCCGACGCGCTGCGCGACCTGCAGAACCCCAAGGGCTGAGGCTAAGCGGCTTTGGCGTAGTAGGACTTCAGCCCGTTCATCACCTTCTGCTTGTCGAACTCCGCGCCCATGGCCAGCATGGCGTCGGCGAAGCGGCTGACGATCTCGCCGATCTGCTCAGGTGAGAGCTGATTGAGAATGCCGATGCGCACCTGCACCGGCTCCGACAGCGTGGGCCAGATGCCGAAGCCTTGCGCGCGCGCGCCCTGCACCAGCTCCTTCTCGCGTCCAGCGAGCTTGCCCGGCAGGTTGAGCACGATGAGGCTCGTCATGTTGGAGGTGACGTCGCAGCCCATGGTCTCGACCGCCTGGCGCAGCGCCTTCTCGTGATAGGCGTAGTCCGACGCCTTGCGGCGGCGGCCGTAGCCGAGAATGATGCGCAACGCCTCGTGGAACGCGGCCACCGCGTAGCAGGAATGGGTCTGGTGATAGCCGGGCGTGTCGACGTCCTTGCCGTCGACGATGCCCCAATGGCGCGCGTCGAGAATCGGGTGATGCACATAGGAGCGGCAGCCGCGCTTCTTCACCATGTCGATGGCCTTGTCGGTGAAGCTCACCGGCGCATAGGTCAGCGGCAGAGACAGCACGCCCTTTTGCGGACACGACGCCCAGGCCACGACGCCCGGATAGTCGTCGATGTTGAAATCGGCGACGCCGAGGCTCGACACGGCATCGACGATGCCCATCACCCCATGCTTGAGGCAGGCATCGGAGAAGCCCTTGAGGTCGTTGATGCGCCCCGAGCCCGTCTCCCAATGGGCCATGAACGCCCATAGCGGCTTGTGCTCGGCGAGCGCCTTGTCGATCGTCTCGGCGGTGATCGACTGGCCGTGCGGCGTCTCGACGGTGATCACGCTGGCCGCCTTCGGGTTGAGGCTATCGGCCGCGAGCTCCTTCTCGGTCGCCGCCTTCATGCGGATGGTCAGGCTGTCGATGCCGGAGAAGGTGCCGTTAGGGAAGGTCACGACCTTGTCGCCCGGCAGGATCAGGGACAGCACGCAATCGAGGCCGGAGAAGCCCGTGCCGGCGACGCCATAGGTATAGACGTTCTTGGTGCCCCACAGCTCGCGCAGCATCAGCTTGGCCTCGATCATGCCGCGCAGCACGTCCTTCTGCATGTGGTCGGCGACGCCCGACTTGGCGAAACGCTCGAGCACGCGCGGGTCGGTGTTCCCCGGCCCGGGGCCGGCGGCAAGCGTGTCGGGAATTACAAGTGCTGGAAATACAGTCATGGGAACACCCCCGGATGATCTAAACGGACAGCGATGGAAAAAGGCGGGCACAATCGTTAGCGGGCCTCGCGCGCCGGGGCAAGGCTCGGTATTGCTGCCCTGCACAATGAGCGCGGGCGGCATATCGTCCTGCCTTACATCAATGTCGAGAAACGACAGTAGAACTGCCCCCCGGGGCAGACTACCATAAAGAATCGTTGATGGCGGTTCGGCGCTTCTTGAGGCGCGGGACGGGGAAGCGCGGAAGGCCTCGATGGTGAACAGGCGATGCGGCGCGGCTGTTCTTCTTGCCGCCATGCTTGTGGGGCTGGCGCCATGCGCTCTTCAGGCTGCGCCTTGCGGCAACAACTCCGCCGGTTTTGAAAACTGGAAACGGGCATTCGCCAGCGAGGCCAAGGCCAACGGCATCGGATCCCGAGGCATCTCGGCGTTGATGGGCACGAATTACTCGGTCGGCACCATCCGCGCCGACCGCGGTCAAAAAGGCTTCAAGCTCTCTCTCCAACAATTCATGGCCAAGCGCGGCTCCGCGGCCATCGTCTCCCGAGGCCGGCAGATGAAGGCGCAAAACGGCAAGCTCTTTGCCGCGCTCGAGCAGCGCTACGGCGTACCGCCCGGACCGCTGCTCGCCATCTGGGGCATGGAGACCGCGTTCGGCAGCTATATGGGCAGCCAGAACGTGCTGTCGGCCATCGCCACGCTTGCCTATGACTGCCGCCGCCCAGAATTCTTCACGCAGCAGCTTTACGCCGCGCTCCAGCTCATCGACCGCGGCACGCTCAACCCCGCAACGCGCGGCGCCATGCATGGCGAGGTGGGGCAGACGCAGTTCCTGCCCAAGAGCATCCTGCTCTATGGGGTCGACGGCGACGGCGACGGCGTCATCAATCTCAACTCAAGGGCCGATGCGCTCGCCTCCACCGCCAATTTCCTCAGGGGACACGGTTGGACGCCCGGCGCCGGCTATCAACCCGGCCAGCCGAATTTCCAGGCGATACAAGGCTGGAACGCGGCCGGCGTCTATCAGCAAGCCATCGCCATCATGGGCAGGCAGATCGACGGCAGATGAGCCGCGGGGTTACTCGACGGCGCCTTCTAGGCTAAGACAGCGCCATGTCGGAACTCGATCTCGCCGTCTCCATCGCGCTCGGCATCGGGCTCGCCGCGGCAACCGGCTTGCGCGTGTTCCTGCCGCTGCTGATCGTGAGCGGGGCGTCCTATGCCGGCTATCTGCCGGTGGGCGAGAATTTCGCGTGGCTAGCCACGCCAGGCGCGATGACCCTGCTCGGGGTAGCGGCGGTCGTCGAGATCCTGGCTTATTACATCCCAGGCGTCGACAATTTGCTCGACACCATAGCCACGCCCGCCGCCTTCGTCGCCGGCACGGTGGTAGCGGCGGCGGTCATCACCGATCTGCCGCCCATGGTGAAATGGGCGACGGCCATCATCGCCGGCGGCGGCATCGCCGGCGCCACGCAAAGCATGACCGCCTTGCTTCGCGCCAAATCCACAATGTTCACCGGCACGCTCGGCAATCCGGTGATCGCGACCGCCGAGTCCGGCGGCTCGCTCATCGTGTCGCTGCTGGCCTTGGCGGCGCCGCTCGCCGCGATCCTGCTGATCGTCGCGTTTTTCTGGCTGACCATACGACTGGTGCGACGGGTCACTAAGCGCGCCTCCCCCGAAGCGCGCAACGGGCCCTGACGCGTTGACCCAGCAATCCGGCAATCCCTGGAAAACCGCCGCCATCGTCCTGGCGGCGCTGCTCGCCGTGGCCCTGCTCTGTTTCGCCCTCGTGGTCGCGGGCGTGATGGACCTCGGTCTGTCCTTACTCTGATCGCTAGGCGGCTTTGGCGCCGCGATGGGCGAGCACCTGGTCGGCCGCCTTGCCGGTGAGCTCGGCGAGATGATCGAACTTGGCGTTGAAGGTGCCGACCCCCGCCGTCGCCGACCGGACCTCGACGATCAGCATCTGGATCTCGGCCTCGGGGATATTGGCCTGCACCACGTCCCAGCCCGGCCAGCCCGGCCGCGAGTCGAAGCCGAGAATCTGCCCGCGATGCGAGGACACGATCGAGTTGATCTTGGCCGTGGCCTCCGACGGCACAGCGATCTCCACCGCCATGACCGGCTCGAGCAGCACCGGCGAGCATTGCGGCATGCCTTCGCTCATGGCGATGCGCCCGGCCTGGCGGAAGGCCATGTCGGATGAATCGACCGAGTGATAGGAGCCGTCGATCAGGCACACCGCGACATCGACCACGGGAAAACCGAGCGGGCCGGAGTGCAGATAATCGCGCACGCCGATCTCGACCGAGGGGATGTAGTTCTTGGGCACGACGCCACCGGTGATTTTGTCGGAGAATTGGAAGCCTACCCCGCGCGGCTGCGGCGCGATGGTCACCACCACGTCGCCGAATTGGCCGTGGCCGCCGGATTGCTTCTTGTGGCGGCCGCGCACTTCGGCCGGCTTGCGGATGGTCTCCTTGTAGGGAATCTGGCGCGGGCGCGTCGAGGCATCGATGCCGTATTTGCGCACCAGCTTCTCCAACGCGACGCGCAAATGCATCTCGCCCTGCCCCCACAGCACCATCTCGCCCATGTCCTGGCTATGCGTGAGCGAGATCGAGGGGTCTTCCTCGATGATCTTGGCGAGCGCGGCGGTGAGCTTGACCTCGTCCTTCTTCTCCTTGGCGGCGATCGCCAGCCCGAACACGGGCGTCGCCAGGGTCGCGGTCTCGACCTTCGCGGCCTTGCCCTTCACCGTGGTCAGCGTGTCGCCGGTCTTGATGCTGTCGAGGCGGCCGAAGGCCACCGTATCGCCGGGCTGGGCCTCGCCGCGCTTCACCGGCTCCTGGCCCATGACGCTGAAAATGCCGGAGATGCGCTCGTCGTCGGCGCCGCCATGGACGGTGTCGCCGTCGGCGAAATTAGCGGTCAGCACGCGCGCGAGCGACAGCTTGCCGCCATGGGCGGTGTGGAAGGTCTTGAGCACATAGGCGCAAGAGGGAGTGCCGGCGACGCCGAGTCGCTCGGTCGTGCTGGCGACGAACGGCGCTTCGTGACGCAGCGCCTTGAGCAGACGGAAAATGCCGTGACCGCTCTCCGCCGAGCCGAGCAGCACCGGACAGATCACGCCGTCGCGCAGCTCCTTGGAGAGATCGTCGAACACCTTGTCGCGCGGCGGCGGCACGTCTTCGAGCAGTTGCTCCATCAGCTCGTCGTCATAGTCGGCCAGTTTCTCCAGCATGGAGAAGCGCGCTTCCTTCTCGTGGTCGGCGAGCGGCGCGGGAATGTCCACCACCTCGCTCGGCGCATGCTCGCGATAGACGTAAGCGCGCTCGAGCGCGAGGTCGATGAAGCCGGTGACGATGTCGTTCTCCCAGATCGGCACCTGGCGCAGCACTAGCGGCTTGGTCGAGGCCGGCTGCAGCATCGGCACGATGTCGCGCACGCGCGCCTCGGCCTTGTCGACCTTGTTGATGAACAGGAAATGCGGGATGCTCCGGTCTTCGAGCTGCTTGAGGATGAGCTGCAGCGCCGGGACCTTCTTCTCGTCGGGCTCGCATACCACCACGACGGCGTCGCAGGCGGAGAGCGCGTTGGCCGCATCGGCCTGAAATTCGATGGAGCCCGGGCAATCGAGGAAGGTGAAACTATCGCCGAGGAACTCGACGGTGGCCGCGTTGAGCTCGACGCTCATGCCGTGATGGCGGGCCTCCTCGGAGGCGTCGCCCACCGTGTTGCCGCCTGAAATCGAGCCCTGGCGGGTGATGGCGCCGGTGCGCGCCAGAATGGCTTCGAGAAGCGTCGTTTTGCCGCTGAGATAGGGGCCAACCAGTGCGATGCAGCGGGCGCTGCGGGCTGGTTGGCCCTGCGCTTGGCCCATGGTCTCCTCCCTTGGCGGTTATGCGCCGCGCGGGAAGGCTCCTGACGCACCCACCCGCGCAAGCCTTAGTGACACCATCGTGTCAAGCGGCGGGGCATCTGGCAAGAGCCGCGATTCCTGGTCCATCCGAGAGTCCCGAGAAGCGGGTAATGGGCCACTTTGATTGTGGCTGTGGACCGGGAAATACTTACCTTTTGAAACTTGCGCGTGCGCGCTAGGATTCCCTAAAGGAGGATGATTCGCGTGGACATAACCATCATTCTCGCTGCTATCGCTCGCGCTGTGCTGGTAATTTTCTGGCTTGGCCTGCGTCCTATAAGGCGGGACTTAAAGCAGGACTTGGAGACGATCTATCGCCAGATCGAAAGCTTGAAGCGTCAACTCTGACCCTCCAGCTCCTTGAGGCGCTTATTGTGATGCGCCTCTGTGGCAAGAAGGCCACAGTGCCGTAATTGAAGGTGCAAGCCGCGCGCCGACGGGTTGAAGGATTGCTGCCGCATCACCTACAGCAAGTTCTAGTCCCTTCCGTGCGGGCCGAGCGGCTGGCCGTAGGAGAACTCGACGATATAGCCGGTCGGGTCGCGCACGCCGCACAGATAGCCGGTGGGCGGCGCATAATCGCGCGGGGCCCAATGCAGGCGTCCCTCTTCCTTGGCGCGGGCGGCGATCCTGTCGATGTCCTCGCGCGTGGGGACGCCGAAGCCGTAATGGGTCATGTCGTCTTTGTCTTGCGCGCGCTCAGGCCCGCCGCCGAGCAGCACCAGGACGAAGTTCTCTTCGGCGCCCGGGCTTGCCAGCCATACGGCGCGGCCGTCGCCTTCGCCATGCTCCTTGACGATCTCCAACCCGCAATAGCTTCGGTAGAAGGCGATTGACTCGCCGAGATCGCGCACATGCAGCGCGCAATGGGTGAAGGCCGACGTCATGGCTTGCGATTCACCGTTATACGTAGTACGTTGTTGCCATGATACGGTCCTGGCGCAATGCCGCCAGCCGCAAGGTTTGGGAGGGCGAGAAGCCGAACCAATTTCGCGGTCTCGATTTCGAGGCGGTGATCGATCTGCTTTTGGCCCTCAATGTGGCGAAGGCACTGCAAGATCTTAGCCCCTTAAAGAGTGTTGGGCTTCATAAGCTCCAAGGCAAGCGCAGAAGCCAGTGGGCAATGACCGTAAATAAGCGATGGCGCATTTGTTTCGAGTTTCGCAAGGGTGATGCATACGACGTCGAGATTGTCGATTATCATGAAGGATAGAATTATGGCCCCAGTTGCTCATCCCGGACGCCTGTTGAAGCGCGAGCTAACCGCCCGCGGGTTGAGCGCTAACCGGCTCTCCCTTGACCTCGGCGTCCCATCCGGGCGCATCACTGATATTCTCAACGGCAGGCGCTCGATCACCGCCGATACAGCGTTGCGGCTTGGCCGCTATTTTGGCATGCCGGCGCAGTTCTGGCTCGATCTCCAGAGCCAGTACGACATCGCCCTGCTCGAACGCGAACGCGGACGCGAGATCGCCCGACGCGTACGTCCCGCCGACGCTGCGTGATGCAGAGCGCTATTCGCAGCCGATGATGATGTCGGTCGGGTTGACCATCAGGATCACCTGCTTGCCCTCGTAGAGCTTGAGCGATTCGAGCGAGGCGATGGTGACGCTCGCTTCGAGCATGGTGTCCCCAGCGACCTGCACATAGACAATGGCGGTCACCGCGCCTTTGCGGATCTCCATGATCTTGCCGTCGATCTGATTGCCGGTGCTGAGCTTCATGTCCTGCCACCCACTGTCGTGCTCGCTCAGGTGAGATTAGCGCAAAAACGCTGGATGCGGCGGCAGGCCTCTTCCAGCGCCTCGATGCCCGTCGCATAGGAGATTCGGAAGAAGGGCGAGAGCCCGAAGGCCGCGCCGTGCACCACCGCCACGCCCTCCTCTTCCAGGAGCGCGGTGGTGAAGTCCTCGTCATTGGCGATCTTTTTGCCTTCGCGCGTGGTCTTGCCGATGGTCCCGGCGCAAGACGGATAGACGTAAAAGGCACCTTCCGGCTTATGGCAGTCGATGCCCTTGGCCTGGTTCAGCATCGACACCACGAGGTCGCGCCGCTCCTGGAACGACTTCACCCAATCCTTGAGGAAATCCTGCGGGCCTTCCAGCGCCTCGACAGCCGCCCATTGGCTGATCGAGCACGGGTTGGAGGTCGATTGCGATTGCAGCGTAGCGATGGCCTTGATCAGAGGCTCGGGCCCCCCGCCATAACCGATGCGCCAGCCAGTCATGGAATAAGCCTTGGATACGCCGTTAAGGGTCAGCGTGCGGTCTTTCAGCTTGGGCTCGACGGCAGCGGGGGTGGTGAATTTGAAGCCGTCATAGACGAGGTGCTCGTAGATGTCGTCGGACAGCACCCATACCCGCTTGTGCTTCAGAAGCACGTCTGTGAGCGCCTTGATCTCGTCGCGCGTATAGGCGGCGCCGGTCGGGTTGGACGGCGAGTTGAAGATGAACCATTTGGTGCGCGGGGTGATGGCTTTCGCCAGCGCCTCCGGCTTGAGCTTGAAACCGTCATCGAGCCCGGTCTCGACGATCACCGGCTCGGCGCCGGCCAGCAGCACGATGTCGGGATAGCTCACCCAATAGGGCGAAGGCACGATGACCTCGTCGCCCGGATCGAGCGTGGCGAGCAGCGCATTGTAAAGCACCTGCTTGCCGCCGCTGCCGACGGTGATTTCCGACGGCTTGTAGGCGAGCCCGTTCTCCCGCTTGAACTTGTCGGCGATAGCGCGCTTCAGCTCGGGGATGCCGTCGACCGCGGTGTATTTGGTCTCGCCGCGCTCGATCGCCTTGACCGCCGCGTGCTTGATGTTGTCGGGCGTGTCGAAATCGGGCTCGCCCGCGCCGAGCCCGATGACGTCGAAGCCGGCCGCCTTCAGCTCGCGCGCCTTGGCGGTAATGGCCATGGTCGGCGAGGGCTTGACCCGTTCGAGCGTGCGGGCGACGAGACCCATGAGCAACCCTTGAGATGGATAGAAACGAAGCGGCCGAAAGCGCGCGCACCCTAACCACGGGCGCGATCAACCCGCAAGCCTCATGGGTCAAAATGCCAGAAGCGGGCGAGCGGCCCGCTTCTGCATCATACTAGCCAGATAAGACAGACGCTGTTATGCGGCTTCGCGATTGAGCCTGCCCTCGGCAAGGTTGGTCAGGTGCCGGTCGGCGCCATATTCCTGGTCGAGGGTCTGCTGCAACAGGGTCGCCGCGTCGCTCATGCCGAGCTGCTTGGCCCATGCGATCATGGTGCCGTAGCGCGCGATCTCGTAATGCTCCACGGCTTGGGCGTCGGCGATCATGCCGGCATCGAGGACATCGGGGTCTTTGGCCTCTTTCATGCCCTCCTCGCCCTCCTCAAGAATGCCCTTGATGGCGGGACAGGTTTTCCCGGCGGGCTTGAGCCCGCATAGGCCAAACACCTCCTCCAGGCGCTCGACCTGGCCTTGCGTTTCCTTGAGATGATGCTCAAAGGCTTGGCGCAGTTCATCGGAGTCGGCCTTCTTGGCCATCTTCGGCAGCGCCTTCAGAATCTGCTTCTCGGCGTAATACATGTCCTTGAGCAGATTGACGAAGAGATCCTCCAGCGACTTCATGGCGGACATGGCGGTACGTGCTCCTTGGGCTCGTGTTGCATGTCTGGGCTAACTTCCGCTGCCGCCCCCGGTTCCCTCCGCTGTCCAACCGGCGATAGTGTGAAAGCTCGATCTCGACCCCAGGTTTCGGGTCACAGGCGGAAGGCCCGATTTGGCAAGCGCCATGCGGCGGCCACAATCCGGTTAAAGCGCCGCCCCATTGGCATGATTGCCTGACGTCTTGCGCCGAAGAATCGAGGGACCTAGTCGATGCCCAGGCGACGCCAAGCTCAGCACTCCTGTGAGCCTTTGGCCTTTCACCTCACACCGATTCCTTCGGCGAAGACCGACATGTTCGCTCTCCTAAGCACGGTGACGCTGTTCTTGCGGCGTTGCCACCGCCGCGACTATGCCTCCCCGCGGCGGATTTGGAGGAGGACCTGATGCCGAAACGGGGGTCGGTGCAGCTCCTCCTCCTCTCTTTCCGCGCGCGCCTGAGGCTCGGCTGGTTAGCCGGTGCCGCGGCGGCTGTGGTGGCACTCATCGGTCTCGCCCAGACCGGAGATCGTTTCCCAGTGCTGGAGAGGACCGGGTTCGGCCAATTGCTGTACCAAAGCGCGTGGAAGAAGGCTCTCTCCGGCCAGACGGAGCAGGCCGCCTGGCCCTGGGAGGACACGACCTTCGTGCCGAGCGCCAAGGTGCCGCGGCTTGGCTTGAGTGCCGCGGTCTTCATGGGCGCGAATGAAGGAAGCGAATCCTGGTTGCGGCCGCTGCCCGGCGCCGAATTGGGCAAGTCCGACAAGGACCTCCGCGACGTGGCGGTCGGCGACCGCATCACCGTCACCGCCGCCGACGGCTCGTCACACGTCTATCGCGTGACCGGACGACGGGTGGTCGATCCCCATCTCGAGGACTCCGATCCTGGATCGGGCGACGCCGAGGTTTCGCTGGTGACCTGCTGGCCGCTCGACCCCTGCGTCGCCGGCTCTCAGCACCTCATCATCCAAGCGACCCCGGACGAACTGACGGATGCGCCGGCGCCAAGCACCGAGCAGAAGCTCTAGTTAAAAATCTATTTCAAGGCGAGGAGCACCCGAAAGGGCGCCTGTCGAACCATGAGAACCGTGAGCGCTTCGGCGTTACTGGCGGCGCTGGGGTCTCTGCGTCGGCGCCGGTGGCGGCGCGGCCTGTGGCGCAGGCGCGGCCTGTGGCGGGGTGGCAGGTTGCGCTTCTTGCTGGGTCGCTGGCTGAGCGCCAGTGGGAGGCGCAACGAGGGGCACGGTTGCCTCACCCTGTCCTTGCGGGATCGCTTGGTCCGGTGGCAGAGCCGCACCGGGGGGCCCGGCTGGCGGAGCCATCCCGGGGGCTAATGGACGCCGCTCATCTTCGATGCGCGCCTTGAGCTTTTCCAGACCGGCGAGGTATTCAGGGCCGATCAGATTATCGAGCATCACCCCGCGCCACCTTTTGATCGGGTTCGCCCCCGTATCGTAGCTGAAGCTCCAGGTGAGCTTACTACCCGAACCCGACGGCGCCAGCGTGTAGGCGCTCGTACCTTCCACGCCGTTGAAATTGACGGCGAGATCGACATTGCGGTTGTGATCGACCTCGGTGATCTCCATGCTGCCCGTGCCGATAGCCTTGACCTCGCTGACCCAGTCGACATGCGCTCCCTTGCCCTGCGCCGGACCGGAAAAGGTCATCTGCAACTTAGGGTCGCGAATGCGCCAAGGGGCCCAATCGCCGAAATTGCGCATGGTGTTGAGGTTGGGGAAGACGGCGGATTCCGGCGCGTTGATGACCACCGATCGCGACACCGTCACATGCCCCGGAAGCCCGATGGAGGCGGCTGCCAAGATCGCCACCAGGGCGACAATCCCAAGCATCAACCGCATCATTGGACTCATCAAGATCGCTCCTTCACCGCGCGCTTTCGGCGGCCTTAAGCCCCACGTTGACTTCCGCCGAGGGGTAAACCGCTCGCTTTTTAACCCAAACCGATTACAGTCCGCCCGTCAACAGAACGGGAGGGCTGGAGATGAGTCTTACACCACCAACAACGGCGGTGTTCGTCATATCGCTGATCTTGGCGGCGTTGGCCGTGATTGGCAAATTCGTCGCGATCCCGGTCTTCACCGACCATGGCTTTTGGGTCGCCATTATCGCCTATGTCATCCTGGCGATCGGCAATCTGTTCAGGGGTGTGTGAGTTTCACGCGCGATCCGGAAAGGCCTAGGCCCCTGCGTCGCCCCTTAACGTTCTTTCATCGCGGCATACGCCGGAGCGAGAGAGCCGGCAGCGAGGCCGGCCCTCCCTCAATCGGCTAAAAATCGTCGTCGTCCCTGGCCCAAGAGGGCCGGTAGGGCTGCGGGTTCGGATTCGCACTCGGCGTCGCCGGACGCGGCGGGGTGCTCGGCATGCTGGGCGAGAACCCACCACCCATTGAGCTTGCAGGCCGGGGTGCCACGCCGCCTGAGGGCGGCGTCATGGGACGGGCGGGCGCCGGGGTCGCGGGCATCGCCGGTCTCACCGGGGCCGCGGCCATGGGCTTAGGCGCAGGCGCTTTGGCGGCTTTGCGCTTGGGCGTTGCCGACTTGGCGGCCGGCTTGCGGGCTGCCGTCTTCCGCGCCGGTTTCTTGGCGGACTTGCGCGCCGTGCTCTTCTTGGCGCTGGTCTTTGTCTTCTTGGCGCTGGTCTTTTTGGCTGTCGTCTTGCGGGCGCCGGCCCGTTTCTTGGTGGCCTTGCGGGCGCTGGTCTTGCGCGCCGTGGTCTTCTTCGCGCCCGCGCGCTTTACACTCTTGCGGGCGGTCGTCTTCTTACTCGTCGTGCGTTTCTTCCCACTCTTTTTCGTTGCCATTGGTCTGCTCCGATCCTGATCTGCTGCCGCGGCGTCCGTTCCCACGGACGCGCCTGCATGAATCACACCTTCCCTGGTTCAGGCTTGCCGCCCCCCATGATCATTTTTTTTCACTATACGCTGATCGCAGCAGAAAGTGGCAATTTGGCGAGCGAGCTCCCCGATTTCGAATCGATCAAGGCTCGGGCCAATCCTGTCCTATCTCTCCTTCCGCTGCCACGAACGGAGCCGGAGAAAGACTCACATCCCCGGTGAACGGAAAGTTGAAGTAAAGGGTCAGCAGGAGCGAGAGCGCCACCAACCCGGCAAGCGACGCAGTCATGAGCATCTGCGCCCCGAGACTGGTCGAAGCGAAGAAAGCCGGATAGCTCAAGGTGACGATGCCACCGATAATTAGGACGAGCCAAAGAATGCCCGGCATCGAACCGTCCGCGCCATCCAAACGCTCCGTCCGGTTGTCGGTTATCACCCCCAGCAATCTGAGCGCCTCCTGGTAGAGGGCGAATTCGCGCTGGTGTTGCGGCTGCACCTGGAATACTTCCTGGCTGAGGCGGTCGAGCGCCTCGGCTGTCGATTCGCTCGGCTTGCCGAGCGACATTGCCGGCCACTCATGCTCTTGTACGTCGTCGATATAGGCGGCCAACTTCGCGCGGATCTGATTTCCGCCGACACCCCCCAGCGCATGGGCAACGCGGTGTAGATCGACGGCGGCCTTCGCCTCATCGCGCACCGCCGATTCGTTGTCGCGGAATTCTTCCCATACGGCAATGACCACGAAAGCTAGCAGCAGGCCATAGAACACGCCAACCACGGCGAATTTGAATCCGGCGACCTCGTTGTTGAGGCTCAGCCGGTCCACACCGTAGAAATACCGCACCAGCAACATGAGACAGACGCTGTAGAGGATCGCGCCCCCGGTAACGATAAGCAGCGACAGCCAGAACGGCGTGTCATTCACGAATTCGATCAAGGACATCTCGGACCACGCGGCTTCTGACGGCCCCTGTTTTAGCGGAAACCGCCTTAACGAGAACCTCAATCTTGCCCTTGCCACAGGGATAAGTGACGGGGCTTCCCTCGCCCCCTCCGAGCCGCCATATTCGGGCCATGCCGCATCGTGTTGCCAAGACCTTCGGCTCGCGCGCCGAGCCGCGTGCTGTCACGGGCGAAGCCGCCGGCTTGCCACAAAGTGGCCTGCCACTCGGCGCCGACCGCCGGCCGCCGGGTTTCGGCGAGGCGCCGCAGCCGTTGATGCAGGAGCACCCGCTGGTGTCAGGCACCGGCGCGCCGGAGTTCGTGCCGCACCGCCCGCCCCGGCCCGACAAGTCGGAAGGCGGCGTGCCTCTGCGCATCGAGTCCGAGCTGGAGCCCAAGGGCGATCAGCCCTCCGCCATCGCCGAGCTGGTGGCCCAGGCCAACGCCCAGGAGCGCGATCAGGTGCTGCTCGGCGTCACCGGCTCGGGCAAGACCTTCACCATGGCCAAGGTGATCGAGGCGACACAGCGCCCTGCCCTGGTGCTGGCGCCGAACAAGACGCTTGCGGCGCAGCTCTATGGCGAGTTCAAGAGCTTCTTCCCCGAGAACGCGGTCGAGTATTTCGTCTCTTATTACGACTACTACCAGCCCGAGGCCTACATCCCGCGCACCGACACCTATATCGAGAAGGACTCGTCGGTGAACGAGCAGATCGACCGCATGCGCCATGCCGCCACGCGCGCGCTGGTCGAGCGTGACGACGTGATCATCGTCGCTTCCGTGTCGTGCATCTACGGTATCGGCTCGGTCGAGACCTATACCGCGATGACCTTCAGCCTGAAGCGCGGTGACAAGATCGAGCAGCGCCAGCTCATGGCCGACCTGGTGGCGCTGCACTACCGGCGCAACGACGCCTATTTCGCGCGCGGCTCGTTCCGCGTGCGGGGCGACACGATCGAGCTGTGGCCCGCGCATTTGGAGGACCGCGCCTGGCGCATCT
>JBBDYM010000028.1:0-32219 GCA_040901485.1 Methyloceanibacter sp. | reverse complement strand
GACTTCGCCTAAGCGAAGTCGGACCTCCCCACGAGGGGGGAGGTATGGAATCACGTTTTCACGCGGAGCCTACTCGAATGCGACGGGCGCGCTTGACTGCTCGATCAAGGTCTTGCCGTCGCGCGTGACCTTGACCGCGGCGAGATAGGTCCATTCCGACGGCCAGCCTCCCGCGGGTACGCCTCGCTTCCCCGCTTGCAGCAAGACATTCGCCCTGTCCTCATCAAGCGTCACGCTGTTGCGGTGCAATGGCCCCTTGTCGTTGTTGAACGTGATCTCGACGATATCGCCTTTCTTGACGTTGGCGACCAAAGCATAGGCAATGCCCGGTGTGTTGAATTTAGGCGTGGGAAGAGTCTTCCCCTCTGCAAGCTCGGCTTCGGTCACCTCGCGGTCGGCAAGTCCAAGCGCCAGAAGCTTGGGTTCCTCCGCGCTCGACGTCACAGGCAATGCGAGCGATCCGCCCAGCAACATAAAAACCAACAGTGCCCTTGTCAGCATTTCCCACTCCCTTTAGGCAAGCGGCAGGATTTAGCACAGAACGGCCCGCGATATGACCCACTACAAGCTCTTATTGCTCCCCGGCGACGGCATCGGCCCCGAAGTCATGGCCGAGGTCTCCCGCCTGGTCGCCTGGGTCAATGCGCAGGGCCTCGCCGGAATCGAGACCGAGACCGATCTCGTCGGCGGCTGCGCCTATGACGCCCATGGCGAGGCCATTTCCGATGTCACCATGCAGACGGCGCTTGCCGCCGACGCGGTGATGCTCGGCGCGGTCGGCGGCCCCAAATGGGACGGCGTACCTTACGAGCAGCGTCCCGAGGCGGGGCTGCTGCGCTTGCGCAAGGACCTCGAGCTGTTCGCCAATCTGCGCCCCGCCATCTGCTATCCGGCGCTCGCCGATGCTTCCTCGCTGAAGCGGGAGCTGGTTGACGGGCTCGACATCATGATCGTGCGCGAGCTGACTGGCGGCGTCTATTTCGGCGAGCCCAAGGAGATCGTCGATCTCGGCAACGGCCAGAAGCGCGCCGTCGATACGCAAGTCTATGACACTTATGAGATCGAGCGCATCGCCTCTGTCGCCTTCGAACTTGCGCGCAAGCGCCGCAACCTCGTGCATTCCGCCGAGAAGCGCAATGTGATGAAGAGCGGCGTGCTGTGGCACGAAGTGGTCACGCGCGTGCACAAGGAGCGCTATGCCGACGTGACGCTTCAGCACATCCTCGCCGACAATTGCGCCATGCAGCTCGTGCGCGCGCCCAAGCAATTCGACGTCATCGTCACCGACAATCTGTTCGGCGATATGCTGTCGGACGAGGCTGCGATGGCCACCGGCTCGCTTGGCATGCTGCCCTCGGCCTCGCTCGGCGCGCCCGACGCGCGCGGCAGGCGGCGCGCGCTGTATGAGCCGGTGCACGGTTCGGCCCCCGACATCGCCGGCAAAGGCATCGCCAATCCCATCGCCACCATGGCGAGCTTCGCCATGTGCCTGCGCTATTCCTTCGATCTCGGCGAGGCGGCCGGCCGCATCGAGCGCGCCATCGCCGCCGTGCTCGATCAGGGCTTGCGCACCGCCGACATCAAGCAGGAGGGCTGCCGCACCGTCGGCACGCGCGAGATGGGCGAAGCCATCCTCGCCGCCCTCGACCGCTAGGCTTAGCTGGAGTAAGGCACAAGCGATGAAGGTCACTTTGCTTGCAGGGCTGATCGCTCTCCTGGCCTTGGGCCAGACAGCCGGCGCCCAAGATCAGACGCTGGAGGAGCAGGCCGAGAAGGAAGTGCGCAAGGCCTGCCAGGCCAAGATCTGCGACATCATCGCCACCAGGGACCCTGCCGGCGAGAACGTCACTTGCGACATCGTCAAGACCTGGAGCGAGCAGGACATCGTCAAAATGCTTGGCGGCCGGATCAACTGGCCCTGGGGCTCAGCCATGTGCCAATCGAAGGTCACACTTGAGCGCGGGCCTCTGGCCAAGGCCATGAGCGAGCCCTCTTACGAGATGACCATGCCCACGCAGACGGCGCGCTGCTCCCTCTCCCAGAAAGAGGGGGGCGACCCCTATGTGGTGGAAATCGCCGTGGCGCCCAAGGTGAAGTTCGAGAACGGCAAAGCCGCGGAAGCGCAAGTCAATTGGGGCACGGCATCGGCGCCGATGATGGTCTATCCCCTGATCTATGCCGGGACCGCGCTCGACAATTCCGCCAATGTGCTCGGGCCCGAGTTGGTGCGGCTGGTGAACGAGTTCACCGCCAAGAAATGCGCCCAGGTGAAGGCCGAATTGCCTCGCGGCACGCTGGATTAGACCTAATCCCCGACTCAGGCTTTAATGTCGCGGAATGTGTTGAACCACCGTCATATTGCCAGCTTAAGGAAGCGTGGGGGGTGAGTCCGGCCGAGTATGGACGCCGTCAGGACAGGCCTTTGCAAACGCCGACCACGGAAATAACGCCAATTCTTGAGGATGAGCCGCCCCGCGGAGCCGAGCGCGCCTCTCCGGCTTCCGGAGACCCCTCGCGCTCTTTGCCTCCACAAGGAGAGGCGAACAGCCGGCGCACATCGATGCTGCTGCGCGAGTTCCTCACGACTCAGACCGGCCCGCGCGTGAAATTCGGCGATCTGCGCGACGCGCTTGAAGACCGCGGCTTCGGCGTCCTGCTCTTCATTTTCGCCTTCCCCAACCTGATCGCGGCGAATATTCCCCTTGTTTCTTTGGTCCTCGGCTTTCCGCTGGTGCTGCTGGCGGCGCAACTCACTTACGGGCGGCACAAGCCGTGGTTTCCCCACTGGCTGACCGCGCAGACCTTTCCGCGCGAGAAATTCACCGCCATCACGTTGCGCGCGCTGCCTTATCTCGAGCGCGCCGAGATGCTGTTCCGCCCGCGCCTAACCTTCATGCTGTCCTGGACCGCCGAACGCCTGATCGGGGTCGCTCTCCTCATCCTCGCGGTGATCCTCGCTTTGCCGATTCCGTTCGGCAATTGGCTGCCGGCGCTATCCATGTCGATCATCGGGCTTGCCATGGTGGAGAAGGACGGGCTCGCCGTCCTGACCGGTCTCGGGATCGGCGTGGCGGCCCTGATCGTGGTCGCGGCCGTCATCACCGGCCTGATCAAGGCGCTTCTCCTGCTGTTCTCGCTCGGATAACGGTAACCTCGCGGGTGCCTTTACTTTCGGCGGGGCTTCCCATACATCGGCCGCAAAGGCGCGCGATGCGTTGCGTGCGCAACCTAAGTTGGAGATGGCACATGGGCTACAAGGTTGCCGTCATCGGCGCCACCGGCAATGTCGGCCGTGAGATGCTCAACATCCTCGCCGAGCGGGAATTTCCCGCCGACGAGGTGTTCGCACTCGCCTCGCGCCGATCCATGGGCGTCGAGGTCTCCTTCGGCGACAAGCGGCTGAAATGCCGGGACCTCGAGAATTTCGATTTTCGCGGCGTCGATTTCGCCCTGATGTCGGCGGGTTCCGCCGTCTCCAAGGAATGGTCGCCTAAGATCGGCGCGCAGGGCTGCGTGGTGATCGACAATTCCTCCTGCTGGCGCTACGACCCCGACGTGCCGCTCATCGTGCCCGAGGTCAATGCTGACGCGGTCGTCGGCTTCAGCAAGAAGAACATCGTCGCCAATCCGAATTGCTCGACCGCCCAGCTCGTCGTGGTGCTGAAGCCGCTGCACGATGCGGCCCGCATCAAGCGGGTGGTGGTGGCGACCTACCAGTCGGTTTCCGGCGCCGGCAAGGAGGCCATGGACGAGCTGTGGAACCAGACCAAGGGCATTTTCGCCACCGCTCCATCCGGGCCCAAGACTTTCACCAAGCAGATTGCCTTCAACGTCATTCCGCATATCGACGTGTTCATGGAGGACGGCCAGACCAAAGAGGAATGGAAGATGGCGGTCGAGACCAAGAAGATTCTCGATCCCAAGATCAAGCTCACTGCCACCTGCGTGCGCGTGCCGGTGTTCGTCGGCCATTCGGAAGCGGTCAATGTCGAGTTCGAGGAGCCGATCACGGCGGAAGAGGCGCGCAAGATTCTGCGCGAGGCGCCCGGCGTGCTCGTGGTCGACAAGCGCGAGCCCGGCGGCTACGTGACCCCGATCGAATGCGTCGGCGATTACGCGACCTATGTCAGCCGCATCCGCGAGGACCAGACGCTCGACAACGGCCTCTCCTTCTGGATCGTCTCCGACAATCTGCGCAAGGGCGCGGCGCTCAACACGGTGCAGATCGCGGAAACCATCATCAACCGCAAGCTGCTCGACCGCGCCGCCTAAGAGCGCCGCGCTAGCGCGGCTGGCGCAGCATCGGCGTGATCGGCGGCGCCGTCCCCACCCGGATCGTGCCGATGACCTCGAAGCCGTGCCGACGATAGAGCGGCACATTCCGCGGGCTCGTCGCCTCGAGATAGGCCGGCATCCTCTCGGCATCGCAGATGGAGAGCGCGTGGCGGAGCAGCGACGAGCCGTGGCCTTTGCCTTGCAGCGCGGGGTCGGTGCCGATGAGTGGCAAATACCAATGCAGCTCGTCGGGATGGAACCTGCCCATCTCCTCCAACACGCCGAATACCGTCCCCTGGCCGCTCTCGGGAATCGTGCTTTGCAGGAGGGCGATGAGCGCCTCCTCATCGGGCTCGACACCCGGCGGAAGCCAGAGCGCCGCGGCCGCTCCCTTGACGAGATGGGCCGATCCATGGGCGAAGGCACGACCGCCGAACGCCTTCACGAAGCGCGGAAAGTTCGCAAGGTAGGCACGCGAGTCAGGATAGAGCCAGCGCACCGCGGGATCCGCGGCGAAGGCGAGCGCGATGAGCGCCACGCATTCGTCGATCTCCGCGTCCGTCGCGGTGGCGATAGTTTCTTCGGCCATGTCGACTTCTCCGTTTCGTCCGGGGGCGCGTTAGTTTCCGTCTAGAACTCGGGCAGGGCGGCGAAATGGTCCCCCCCCTCATCGAGCGCGATCAGCTCACCGCTGCCGATATCGAAATGCAGCCCGTGCAGTGAGAGGAGATCCGCCTCCTCGTGGGCGCGAACGACCGGGAAGGTACGCAGATTTGCCAGCGATTGGCGGATCGCGGCCAATTCGAAAGCCGCTTCCTGACCGTATTCGAAAATTTCGTTTTCCTTGACGTCGAGACCGTCGAGCAGCGTCAGCCAGGGGCCGATAAAGGTGGTGTCGTCGGGCTTGCCCTTCAGTCCCTCGCGATAGGCTTTGACGCCGCCGCAATGCGAATGGCCGAGCACGATGATATGCGGCACTTTGAGGACCAAGGCCGCGTATTCGATCGCCGCGCTGGTGCCGTGATATTTCCCGGTTGGCTCGTAAGGCGGCACGAGATTGGCGACGTTGCGCATGATGAACAAATCGCCGGCTTCGGCGCTGAAAATGGCCGATACGTCGACCCGCGCGTCGCAGCAGGCAATCACCATGGCGATCGGCGCCTGCCCCCGCTTGGCAAGGCCGGCATAATGCTCGCGGTCGGCAGCATGGATGGCGCGGCGGAAGCGCCAATGCCCGTCAATCAGGCTTTTCGGTAAACGCAAAGCAGAACCCCCAAGCTGGCGCAACAATTCCAGTCAGTTGCGCGTTTGTCCAGTCGCAGCCGTCGATAGGGGAGCCCTATCGACCGTTTGCATACGCCTACTTGATCAGAGAGGCGTATGGTTTGATGGTCCACCCGCCGGTCGCCCCCAAGAAGCGTGTTCCATCGCGCCTGACCGGCATGAGGAAAGCCGAGGATGAGGCAAGCGTTCCCAACGCCAAGCCTTGATCCCGTTCAATACAGCGACATGGCGACAGGTCGTTGCTGGGCCGTTTCGCGCCTTTCGCGTCGGCTCGCGACCTTTTGCGTCCATGTCGAACCATGACATGAAGGAGTGCCATCATGGCGAAGGTAGTTTGTGTGCTTTATGACGATCCGGTAACGGGCTATCCGAAGAAATACGCCCGCGACGACATCCCCAAGATCACCAAATATCCCGACGGGCAGACCGCGCCCACGCCGAGCGCCATCGACTTCAAGCCTGGCGATTTGCTCGGCAGCGTCTCGGGCGAGCTCGGGCTTCGCAAGTTCCTGGAGAAGAACGGCCACACGCTGGTCGTCACTTCGAGCAAGGACGGCGCGGATTCGGTGCTCGACAAGGAGCTGCCTGACGCGGAGATCGTGATCTCGCAGCCGTTCTGGCCGGCCTATATGACGCGCGAGCGCATCGAGAAGGCGAAGAAGCTCAAGCTCATCATCACCGCCGGCATCGGTTCGGACCACACCGACCTGCAGGCGGCCATGGACAAGGGCGTCACCGTCGCCGAGGTCACCTACTGCAACTCGATCAGCGTCGCCGAGCACATCGTCATGATGATCCTGGCGCTGGTGCGCAATTACATCCCGTCTTACGGATGGGTTGTCAGAGGCGGCTGGAACATCGCCGATTGCGTCGAGCACTCCTACGATCTCGAAGGCATGAATGTCGGCACCGTCGCCGCCGGCCGCATCGGCCTCGCGGCGCTGCGCCGGCTGAAGCCGTTCGGCGTCAAGCTGCATTATTATGACAAGCACCGCCTGCCCAAAGCGGTCGAAGAGGAGCTTGGCCTCACCTTCCATCCGAATGTCGAGTCCTTGGTCAAGGTGTGCGACGTAATCACCATCAACACCCCGCTCCATCCCGAGACCGAGCATATGTTCAACGACAAGCTGATCGGCATGATGAAGCGCGGCAGTTATATCGTGAACACGGCGCGCGGCAAGATCTGTGACCGCGACGCCATCGTCCGCGCGCTGGAGAGCGGACAGCTCGCGGGTTATGCCGGTGATGTATGGTTCCCGCAGCCGGCACCCAAGGACCATCCCTGGCGCACCATGCCGCATCACGGCATGACGCCGCATATTTCGGGAAGCTCGCTCTCGGCGCAAACGCGCTATGCCGCCGGCACGCGCGAGATCCTCGAGAGCTATTTTGCCGGCAAGCCCATCCGCACCGAATATCTGGTGGTGGACAAGGGCAAGCTCGCCGGCGTCGGCGCCCATTCCTACACTGCGGGCGACGCCACCAAGGGCTCCGAGGAAGCGGCCAAGTTCAAGAAAGATGCCGTCAAGGCGTAGCAGACACGCCTTCGCCAAGCAGAACACGCGCCGCCGTTTCAGTCCCGTCTATCGGCCGGAACGGCGGCGTTTCTTGTGCCGTGAAGGGCAAATTCCCTACACACCAAAGCTCCGCTAAACTCTTGCGGTTGCGGTGAGGCACGGCCTACTGTCGGCCCAAAATGACAAGACATCTTGGGGGGAGACCTAGGAATGACGAGCACCGAAGGGACTTTGGCCACAAGCGATCGTATCGGCTTGCTCGACAAGGCGCGCATCATCGCGCCGCCCAATTATAACCGCTGGCTCGTTCCTCCCGCCGCCCTTGCCATCCATCTCTGCATCGGCATGGCTTATGGCTTCAGCGTGTTCTGGCTGCCGCTGAGCCAGGCGATCGGTATCAATCATTCTGTCACCTGCCCCGACATGTCTTTGGTCAGGGCATTGTTCACTCGGAGCTGCGACTGGCGCATCGCCGATCTTGGCTGGATGTACACGCTGTTCTTCGTCCTGCTCGGTGCCTCGGCTGCCATCTGGGGCGGCTGGCTCGAGCGTGTCGGTCCGCGCAGGGCCGGCGTGGTTTCTGCGTTATGCTGGTGCGGCGGACTGATGATCTCCGCCATGGGGGTCTATCTGCATCAGTTGTGGATGTTGTGGCTTGGCTCCGGTTTCATCGGCGGCATTGGCCTCGGTCTCGGCTACATCTCGCCCGTCTCAACCCTGATCAAATGGTTTCCCGACCGCCGCGGCATGGCTACCGGCATGGCCATCATGGGCTTCGGCGGCGGCGCCATGATCGGCAGCCCGCTTGCCGAGATCCTGATGACCCACTACCGCACGGCGACCTCTGTTGGCGTGTGGGAAACCTTCGTCACGCTCGGCCTCATCTATTTCGTGTTCATGCTGTGTGGCGCCTTCGGCTATCGCCTGCCGCCCCCCGGATGGAAGCCGGAGGGCTGGACACCGCCGCAAAATTCCCATGCGATGATCGCGACCGGTCATGTGCATCTCAAGGATGCGCACAAGACACCGCAGTTCTGGCTGCTTTGGGCGGTGCTCTGCCTCAACGTCTCCGCCGGCATCGGCATTATCGGCATCGCCTCGCCGATGCTTCAGGAGATCTTCGGTGGCGCCCTGGTCGGTCAACCCGAACTAGGCTTCGAACAGGTGCAGGACGAGTCGGGTCTGAAATCGTCAGCGGCGCTGGTGGCGGCCGGCTTCGTCGGCCTGTTCTCGCTGTTCAACATCGCCGGACGCTTCTTCTGGGCGTCGCTGTCCGACAAGATCGGCCGCAAGCTCACCTACTACACATTCTTCACACTCGGCTTCATCTGCTATGCGTCGGCGCCGACACTCGCCAATCTCGGCCTGCTGGCGATGTTTGCCGCCGCCTTTTGCCTCATTGCCTCGATGTATGGCGGCGGTTTTGCCACCATCCCGGCCTATCTCGCCGACGTATTCGGCACGCAATTCGTGGGCGCCATTCATGGCCGCCTGCTCACCGCCTGGTCGACGGCCGGCATCGTCGGCCCCGTCATCGTCAATTACATGCGCGAGGCGAGGCTTGCCGCGGGCGTGCCGCGCGATCAGCTTTACGACCCGATCTTCTATGTGCTGGCTGGGCTCCTGGTGGCTGGCTTCATCGCCAACCTCCTGATCAGGCCGCTGCACCAAAAATGGTTCATGAAGGAGGAGGAGGTCGCCGCTCTCCAGGCGGTCGACCGCAAGGCTGCCCAACGCATCAAGGCGACAGGACCGGTAAGCAGCAGCGGTGGATTCGATATCAGGGCGTTTCTGGCCTGGGCCGCGGTCGGCATTCCGCTCGCCTGGGGCGTATGGATCACCCTGGAAAAGGCCTTGGTCCTGTTCCATTAGCCTGAAAATGGCCTATTTCCAAGGGTTGTGGGGGTTTTTGTCATAATTTGTTAATGTGAAGTTCAGGTCGTCTTCATGGACAAGTCATGCGGCTCTCATGCCCCTACCCCATTATCTAGTCCTGTAAGTTCACCGAAGGAGACGACCATGAAAGAGTGGCTGAAACCCGAGATCACCGAGTCCGAGGCTGGCATGGAAGTTACCAGCTACCTCCCGGCCGAGCTCGACCGCGCTTAATCACGCGACGATCTTAGCAAGTTTTCGCTAACAATGGCGGTTCCCGCGAAAGCGGGGATCGCCATTTTGTTTGCGCCCGACTATGGTCCCGCCGTCAATATGAGCGCTGCCCTCGAGAGCGGCGCAATGGAAGGTGTGACCCATGGCTTGGGCTTATCTCCTGCTCGCAGGCGCATTCGAGGTGGGTTTCGCCTCGACCTTGAAGCTGACCGACGGTTTTGCCCGGCTTTGGCCGACGCTTCTCTTCCTCGCTTGCGCCATTATCAGCTTCTTGCTGCTCGCCAAGGCGGCACAGACACTCCCCATTGGCACGGCTTATGCGGTGTGGACCGGTATCGGCGCCGTTGGCACCGTCATCATTGGCATCCTGTTCTATAAGGAGCCGGCGACGGCGCTGAGGCTGTTCTTCATCATGACCCTCATCGCCTCCATCATCGGCCTCAGATACGCAACGCCCACCACATGAACGACAAGCAAGCCCAAAAGATCGACAAGACCGTCACCGGCAATTATTTCGAGGACTTCAAGCTCGGCCGGGAGATCGTGCACGCCACGCCGCGCACGGTGACGGTTGGCGACGTGAGCCTGTTCACCGCGCTCTACGGCCCGCGTTTCGCCGTGCAGTCGTCGGACGCCTTCGCGCAAAAGATCGGCTATCCGCGCAGCCCCATCGATGACCTGCTGGTCTTTCACGTCGTCATCGGCAAGACGGTGCCGGACATCTCGCGCAACGCCATCGCCAATCTCGGCTATGCCGAGTTTCGTTTCCTCGCGCCGGTCTATCCCGGCGACACGCTGGCCTCCGTGTCCGAGGTGATTGGCGTCAAGGAGAACTCCAACAAGAAGAACGGCACGGTCTATGTACGCTCGACGGGGCGCAATCAGCGGGGCACACCGGTGCTCTCTTTTGCGCGCTGGGTGATGGTCAACAAGCGCGACCTCGACGCGCCCGCGCCGCAGCCGGTGGTGCCGGAGCTCGCCGCGAGCGTGGATCCCGCTTCGCTCGGAGCCGCTCTGCCGCCGCTCGATATCGGCGCCTATGACTATGCGCTGGCCGGCTCGCCGCGGAAATGGGGCGATTACGCGGTCGGCGACAAGATCGACCATGTCGACGGCCAAACAATAGAGGAGGCTGAGCACCAGCTCGCCACCCGCTTGTTCCAGAACACGGCGCGGGTGCATTTCAACCAGCATGTGGAAGGGAAGGGCCGGTTCGGCCGCCGCCTAGTCTATGGCGGGCACATCATCTCCATCGCAAGGAGCCTCAGCTTCAACGGCCTCGCCAACGCCTTCCACATTCTCGGGCTGAACGGCGCGCGCCATGTCGCGCCGTCCTTCGCCGGCGACACGATCTATGCCTGGAGCGAGGTGCTGGACAAAGCCGAGCTTCCAGGACGGAAAGACATGGGGGCGCTGCGCTTGCGCACCTTCGCCGTCAAGGATCGTGCCTGTGCCGACTTCCCTGGGCTCAAGCCCGACGGCAGTCACGAGGACGGCGTGGTCCTCGACATGGATTACTGGGTCGCATTGCCACGCTGAGCGGCAACTTAGCTCTGGACCGCGCGTTATTGATACGGGCGGAGCCCATCAGGAGAAGCTATGCAACGCCATGAAGTAAAATTCGCGACCCTAGTCATTGGGGCGCTCACGCTTGCCACGCCGGGTTTTGCCGCCGACACGGCTTCAGCCGTCCTGAAAGACGCCGACGGCAAGGAGGTTGGCCAAGTCACCCTGACCGAAGTCCCGACCGGCGTGCTGTTGAGTCTCGACCTGGCCGGCTTCCCCACCGGCGACCACGCCCTGCACATCCATGCGGTCGGCAAATGCGAGCCGCCGAAATTCGAATCCGCCGGGCCTCACTTCAATCCCGAGAACAAAGAGCACGGACTGAAGAACCCGAAGGGCCCGCATGCCGGCGACATGCCCAACATCCACATTCCCGATGGTGGCAAGCTCAAGATCGAGGTGCTGAACCAGATGGTGACCCTGAGCGGCGAGAACGCGCTGCTCGACGGCGACGGCTCGGCCATCGTCATCCACGAAGGCGCCGACGACTACACCTCGGACCCGGCAGGGCACGCCGGCAGCCGCCTCGCCTGCGCCGTGGTCACGAAATAACGCCTGTTATTCCTAGGCTTGCCCCGGCCAAAGACCAAATGGCCGCAAGGGCCCTTCATTGCTCCCGCCAGTCGACTGCGATATGAAAACAGTCTGGGCAATGGCAGCATAGAAAAACATGGGTCATGGCAAGCTAGAGGCAGAGCGGCCGCTCTCGCCGCATCTGCAGATTTACCGGCCGATGCTCACCATGATGATGTCGATCGCCCATCGCATCTCGGGTGTGGCGAACGCGGTCGGTTTTCTGCTGCTCGCATGGTGGTTGGTCGCCATCGCCTCAGGCCCCGAGGCCTACGCCACCGTCAGCCGCTTCTTTGCCTCGATCCCCGGCCGCACGCTGCTCTTCCTGTTCAGCTGGGCGTTGATCCACCACATGCTTGGCGGCATTCGTCACCTGATCTGGGACACGGGCTACGGGCTCGACAAGACCAGCATCGAAGTATTCGCCTGGGCGACCATCATCGGCTCGATCGCGCTCACGGTCCTGCTGTGGGTCACGGGCTATTGGCTCATGGGGGCCTTCTAGCCATGGCCACGCCTCTTGCACGCGTGCGCGGCCTGGGCTCGGCCCACAAGGGCACCGAGACGTTCTGGCGCCAGCGGGTGACGGCCATCGCCAATATCCCGCTCGTCATCTTTCTGGTGCTCGCCATCGTCACCCATCTCGGCGCCGGCTACGACGAGATGCGCGGCTTCATCGCCAAGCCCATGGTCGCGATCGCTCTGCTCGCTTTGGTGATCTCCGCCACGATCCATATGCGCATCGGGCTGAAGGAGATCATCGAGGATTACGTGCACGGCGAAGGCGCCAAGGTCGCCGCCATCCTGCTTGCGACGTTCTATGCGGCGGGAATCGGCCTTGCCTGCACCCTCGCCATCGTGAAGATCAGTCTCGGGAGCTGACCGCCATGCCCCAAGACGCCACGCCACACGATACGCCGCCGCACAACGCCGTCATGGTGAACGGGCGCGCCTACCCCGTCACCGACCACGCCTACGACGTGGTCGTGGTCGGCGCCGGCGGTTCAGGCCTGCGCGCGGTGGTCGGCTGTAGCGAAGCGGGTCTGCGCACCGCCTGCATCACCAAGGTGTTTCCCACCCGCTCGCACACCGTGTCGGCGCAAGGCGGCATCGCCGCGGCGCTCGGCAATCAGGGCCCAGACGACTGGCGCTGGCACATGTACGACACGGTCAAGGGCTCCGACTGGCTCGGCGACCAAGACGCCATCGAATATCTCTGCCGCAACGCGCCGCAAGCGGTGTACGAACTCGAACATTGGGGCGTGCCGTTTTCGCGCGATCATAACGGCAATATCCTGCAGCGCGCCTTTGGCGGCATGACCACCGAATTCGGCAAGGGTCAGGCGAAGCGCACTTGCGCCGCCGCCGACCGCACCGGTCACGCCATGCTGCATACCATGTACGGCCAGGCACTTTGCCACTCCGCCGAGTTCTTCATTGAGTATTTCGCCATCGACCTGATCATGGACGACGAGGGCCGTTGCCGCGGCGTAATCGCGCTCTGCATGGAAGACGGCACACTCCACCGCTTCCGCGCCCACCAGACGATCCTCGCCACCGGCGGCTATGGCCGCGCCTATTTCTCCTGCACGTCGGCGCATATCTGCACCGGCGACGGCAACGCCATGGTGCTGCGCGCGGGCCTGCCGCTCCAGGACATGGAATTCGTGCAGTTCCACCCGACCGGCGTCTATGGCGCGGGCGTGCTCATCACCGAGGGCGCGCGCGGCGAAGGTGGCTTCTTGCGCAATTCCGAGGGCGAGAAGTTCATGGAACGCTACGCGCCTTCGGCCAAGGACCTTGCCTCGCGCGACGTCGTCTCACGCGCCATCACGCTCGAAATCAGGGCGGGCAAGGGGCACGGGCCGGATAAGGACTATATGCATCTCCATCTCGACCATCTGCCGCCCGAGTTCTTGCAGGAGCGGCTGCCGGGTATCGCGGAGCTTGCCCGTATCTTCGCCGGCGTCGACATCACGGAGAAGCCGATCCCGATCATTCCAACCTGCCACTACAATATGGGCGGCATCCCCACCAACATGCATGGCGAGGTGATCTCGCCGCGCGACGGCGATCCTGACGCCGTCGTGCCGGGGCTCATGGCGCTCGGCGAAGCGGCCTGCGTCTCGGTGCATGGCGCGAACCGCCTCGGCTCGAATTCCTTGATCGATCTTGTGGTGTTTGGCCGGTCTGCGGCGCTTCGCTGCGCCGAACTGGTGCAGAAGGGCGAGCGGATTCCCGATCTGCCGAAGGGCGCGGGCGAGCATGCGATCGAGCGGCTCGACCGTTTCCGCCACGCCTCGGGCGACGCGCCAACGGCTCAATTACGGCTCCGCATGCAGAAGGTCATGCAGAATCACTGCGCCGTGTTCCGCACCAAGGAGATTATGGAGGAGGGCGTGAAGGCCATCCGTGTGGTGTGGGACGACGCCGCCAACCTCCGCGTCAACGACCGCTCGCTGATCTGGAACACCGACCTGATCGAGACGCTCGAATTCGACAATCTGATCTCGCAGTCGGCGGTTACGGTCCAGGGCGCTCTCGCCCGCGAGGAATCGAGAGGCGCGCATGCGCGCGAGGACTTCCCCAAGCGCGATGACAAGACCTGGATGAAGCACACGCTGTCTTATGCCGATTACGGCAAGCACACGGTGCGGCTCGACTACCGCCCGGTGCACTCGTTCACGCTGTCCAACGAGATCGCTTACATCAAGCCCAAAGAGCGGGTGTACTGACCATGTCCTCATCCTGAGGAGCGGCCGCAAGGCCGCGTCTCGAAGGATGGGGACTCATGCTTCGAGACGGCGCTGAAGCGCCTCCTCAGCATGAGGAAGCAAGCACGGCCATGACAAGCGCAGTGACGATTCGCTCTTTGATTGTAGCCTCGACCTCCGTTATGCGAGGTTAGAGCAGAGGCCAGAGCGTCCGAAGGTTCCGAGATGGTCCAATTCACGTTGCCGAAGAATTCCAAGGTTAAGAAAGGCAAAGCCTGGAATCCGCCCCCTAAGGACGCGGAGGCCGGGCGCTGGCGCGAGTACCGCATCTACCGCTTCGATCCCGAAGCGAACGAGAACCCGCGGGTCGACACCTATTGGGTGGACATGAACGAGTGCGGCCCGATGGTGCTCGACGCGCTCATCTGGATCAAGAACACCATCGACCCCACGCTCACCTTCCGCCGCTCATGCCGCGAGGGCGTGTGCGGCTCCTGCTCCATGAACATCGCCGGCACCAACACGCTCGCCTGCACCATGCATGCCGATGACGCCAAGGGCGCCATCCCCATCTATCCGCTGCCGCATATGCCGGTAATCAAGGATCTGGTGCCCGACATGACGCAGTTCTACGCCCAGCTCCGCTTCATCGAGCCGTGGCTCAAGACCGACTCGCCGACGCCGCAAAAGGAATGGCGCCAGAGCCACGAAGACCGGCAGAAGCTCGACGGCCTCTATGAGTGCATCCTCTGCGCCTGCTGCTCCACCGCCTGCCCGTCTTATTGGTGGAACAGCGACCGCTATCTCGGCCCGGCCATCCTGCTGCAGGCCGACCGCTGGATCGAGGACAGCCGCGACGAGCGCACCGGCGACCGTCTCGACGATCTCGAGGATCCCTTCCGGCTCTATCGCTGCCACACCATCCTCAATTGCACCAAGGCCTGCCCCAAGGGGCTGAACCCCGCCGCGGCGATCTCCTCGATCAAGCGAAAGATGGTCGAGCGCGCCGAGTAGGACCTCGTGATGCTCGATCATCTCGGGATCGACGTAAGCGACATCGCCCGCTCCACCGACTTCTATCTGAGGGCGCTCGCCCCGCTCGGCTACGGCATCGTCATGGAGCTCGGGGCGGCAGAAACCGGACGCGGCGCCGCTGTCTGTTTCGGCGTGCCGGGCGGCAAGCCAGAGGACTTTCAGAGCGGCAAGCCGTCCTTCTGGATCGGCGCGGGTGGGGCTTCGTCAGCGCCGGTGCATGTCGCCTTCCTGGCGCCGTCGCGCGATGCGGTCCATGCCTTCTACCATGCGGCGCTCGCCGCCGGCGGCAGGGACAACGGCCCGCCGGGCCTGCGTCCGCATTATCACGCCAATTACTACGCCGCCTTCGTGCTCGATCCCGATGGCAACAATATCGAGGCCGTCTGCCACGCCTCTGCCTAGCGGTGGCAGCGCGGTAGCGAGAAGGTGCAGGTCGGCATTGGTTCCCGACGCATCTTCTCCTTTTTTTCCGGATCTTTCTCGCTCTGCCAGGCATAGGGGCTGCGCCCCTCTTTATGGGCGAAGCTCACGCGCACGAGCCTGTCATCCTCGAAGACGAGGCTCGCGGTGCAGGTCCAGTCCGAGCTCGATGATGTCGAGCTGCCGCCGCCGAACGGTTTCTTCTTCTTTTTGTCGTCGGATTTAGGGGCCGCGCCGGGAACGGGCCCGGCGCCGCTATAGCGAAAGGTCAGTGTCTCGCTTCCTTCACCGCTGCCGTAGCGCGAATGCGGCTGGCCGGCGCAGGAAATGATCTCGGCCCGGCTCATGCCGAGATAGGGCTTGGCCGGATCGCCATAGGCGATGCTTTGCAGCGTCGCCTGCGGGTTCGCGCAAGACGCCAGAGCGAGCGGAAGGCTCGCGGCCATGCCCAAGACTGCAATCAGACGACGCATGTGTGGTGCCCAATTCAGGCTTATCTTGTCTTACAAAAGTGGCAATGCGGGGGTCATCGATCGCCGGGGGGACGGGCGCCCTGCCTAGGTGAACAGGGCGTAGTAGACCACGTAGAGCCAGCTGAAGATGCCGTGGATGATGGCCCACAGGATCGAGTGATTGTTGGTGTAGGAGATCGCGATCGCCAGCGCCGTGCCGAAGCTGATGCCGTATTTGGCGCCTTCCATGCCATAGTCCATAGTGATCCTCCTCCTTTGAGCGCAGCGTTCCGCGTTATCGTCTTTACGCCGATTCGGGGATGCGAGAGATCGGGTCAGGAGGTTGGAACCATGTGGCTGAAGACTCTCATTGGGGCCGGTCTGCTGGCGGCGGCAATCGCTGCCGGCACCGTCCAGGCCCGCGAGGACGCGCCCCCTGCCATCGTCGACTCGCAAGCGTTGCTCGTCGAGGATTTTGCCGGCGACCCGAGTAAGGAGGTGGTGTCGCATGTCTACCACTTCCCGGCCGGTTCGGCGGTTCCCTGGCATATCCATCCCGACGCCCATGAGGTTGTCTATGTGGAAGAAGGCGAGTTCACCATGGAGGTCGCGGGTGAGGGGAAGAAGTCATACAAGCACGGGGAGAGCTTCTATCTGGCGCCCAACCTCGTGCATCGTGGCCTGAACCAGGGCCCTGGCCCGGTGAAGATCTTCGTCGCGCGCATCAAGCCCAAAGCCAAGCCTCTGGTCGAGGAGGTCCCGCCACCGCCTGACTAGCGGCCTCGTGCCTTGCGCGCGGAGGCGATTGCCTTTAACCAACCTTCGCGTTGATACTGGAGCAGGTCGCAGGTAGGCGGAATTTAAGGGGGATTTCATGGCGCGTAATCGTATTGCGCTGGTCGGCGCGGGCCAAATCGGCGGCACCATCGCCCATCTTGCCGGCATCAGGGAGCTCGGCGAAATCGTCCTGTTCGACGTGGTCGACGGGGTGCCCCAGGGCAAGTCGCTCGACCTGTCCCAGTCCGCTCCGGTCGAAGGCTATGTGCCGAAATTTAAGGGCGTCAACGAATATGCCGAGATCAAGGACGCCGATGTGGTGATCGTCACCGCCGGCGTGCCGCGCAAGCCCGGCATGAGCCGCGACGACCTGCTCGAGATCAACCTCAAGGTCATGGAGCAGGTGGGCGCAGGCCTTCGCAAATATGCGCCGGAATCTTTCGTCATCTGCGTCACCAATCCGCTCGACGCCATGGTCTGGGCGCTGCAAAAGACGAGCGGCCTGCCGCGCAACAAGGTGGTCGGCATGGCCGGCGTGCTCGATGCGGCGCGGTTCCGCTTCTTCCTTTCCGAGGAATTCGACGTCAGCCCCGCCGACATCCACACCATGGTGCTGGGCGGCCACGGCGACACCATGGTGCCGCTCATCCGTTACTCTTCAGTTGCCGGTATTCCACTAGCCGACCTCGTCAAGATGCGCTGGATCACCCAGAAGCGGCTCGATGAGATCGTGCAGCGCACCCGCGATGGGGGCGCGGAGATCGTCGGCCTGCTCAAGACCGGTTCCGCCTATTACGCGCCCGCGGCAGCGGCGCTGGAAATGGCCGAGTCCTACCTCAAGAACAAGAAGCGCGTGCTGCCCTGCGCCGCCTATCTGAACGGCGAATATGGGGTGAAGGGCATCTATGCCGGCGTGCCGGTCATCATCAGCGCCAAGGGCGTTGAGCGCGTCATCGAGCTCGACCTTTCCTCGGCCGAGAAGGACGCCTTCATGCATTCGGTCGAGTCGGTCAAGGCCCTGGTCGAACTGTGCCAGAGGATCGCCCCCACGCTCGCGGCCGCCTAAACTCGTTAGCTGTCCGCACATGAACATCCACGAATATCAGGCCAAGGCGCTGCTGCATGATTATGGGGCGCCGGTGGCGGAAGGCCGCGTCGCCGCGACCGTGGAAGAAGTGGCGGCCCATGCCTGCGCGCTTGGCGGCGGCACCTTCGTAGTCAAGGCGCAGATCCATGCCGGTGGCCGGGGCAAAGGCGGCGGCATCAAGCTGGTGAAGACGCTTGCGGAGCTTCATGCCGAGGCTGACCGCATGCTGGGCAAGCCCCTGATCACACCGCAGACCGGCCCCAAGGGCCGGATCGTGCGGCGCGTCTATGTGGTCAAGGACGCCACCATCGCGCGGGAGCTTTATCTATCCCTGCTGGTGGACCGCGGCTCCGGCCGTGTCGCCTTCGTCGCCTCAACCGAAGGCGGCGTCGACATCGAGGCGGTGGCGGCGAACACGCCTGAGAAGATCGTCACCATGACTGTCGATCCCTCTTCCGGCATCAGTGCCTTCCATGGCCGCGTGATCGCCGCCGCGCTCGAGCTCGAAGGCGATCTCGCCAAGCAATGCGCCGCACTGGTGCGCGCGCTCTATCAGCTCTTCCTCGACAAGGATGCGAGCCTCATCGAGATCAACCCGCTGGTGGTGACCAAGGAGAACAATCTGCTCTGCCTCGACGCCAAGATGGCCTTCGACGACAACGCGCTGTTCCGCCACAAGGACATCGCGGACTTACGCGACATACATGAGGAGGACCCGGCCGAGGTCGAAGCCTCCAAGCATGAGCTGTCCTATGTGAAGCTCGACGGCTCGATCGGTTGCATGGTGAACGGCGCGGGGCTGGCCATGTCCACCATGGACATCATCAAGCTCTACGGCGGGGAGCCCGCCAATTTTCTCGATGTCGGCGGCGGCGCCACCAAGGAGCGGGTGACCGAGGCGTTCAAGATCATCCTCTCCGACTCCAATGTGAAGGGCGTGCTGATCAACATCTTCGGCGGCATCATGCGTTGCGACATCATCGCCGAAGGCATCATTGCCGCGGCGCGCGAGACCAATATCGCCGTGCCGCTGGTGGTGCGGCTGGAAGGCACTAATGTCGAGCGTGGCAAGGAGCTTCTTCGCGCGTCGGGCCTCGCCATCATCCCAGCCGACGACCTCGACGATGCGGCGAAAAAGGCCGTGGCCGTGGTCAAAGCCGCGGCTTGATTTTCTACACAGCTACACATATCCTGTGTGAATGAAGAACATCACTTTGGCCATGGACGAGGATGTACTGCGCGCGGTGCGCCGCTATGCGGCCAAGCACGACACCACGGTGAACGCGCTGGTCCGCGATTACCTCACGCGCCTTACCGACTTCGAGGAGAAGGCAGCCAAGGCCCGTGAGGAGCTCGTGGAGTTAGCCAATAAATCTGAAGCCCGTATGGGGTCATGGAAATGGAATCGGGAAGACGCTTATGAAGGTCGACTGTTTCCTCGACACGAACATTCTGATCTACGCGGCTTCGGCGAACGAGACGGAACTGAGAAAGAAGGTAAGGGCGATTGAGCTACTCGCCTCCAACTTTGGAACCTCAACGCAGGTCATCCAAGAGTTTTATTCCGCCAGCACGCGCAAGCCTGACAGGCCGCTTACGCCGATGGAGGCTCTGGAATGGATTGCAAGATTGGAGCTGCAGCCCTGCGCCTTAATTGATACTTCCCTTATCAGAATTGCCATTACTCTTTCACAGCGTTTTCGTATCGCCTATTGGGATGGTGCGATCCTTGCAGCTTCTGAGCGGTTGGGGGCAGAGATCGTCTACACCGAGGACCTCAATCACGCGCAGAGCTACGGTCCGGTTCGCGTCATCAATCCATTCCTTTAGATCGATCAGCAAATAGCCATGTCAGTCCTTGTCGATAAGAACACACGCGTCATCTGCCAGGGTTTTACCGGCGCGCAAGGCACGTTCCACTCCGAGCAAGCCATCGCCTATGGCACGCGCATGGTCGGCGGCGTGACCCCCGGCAAAGGCGGCACCACGCATCTGGGACTGCCGGTGTTCGACACCGTCAGGGACGCCGTCGCCGCGACCGGTGCGGACGCGAGCGCCGTCTATGTGCCGCCCCCCTTCGCCGCCGACGCCATCCTAGAGGCGATCGACGCCGGCGTGCCTCTCGTGGTGTGCATCACCGAAGGCGTGCCGGTGCTTGACATGGTCAAGGTGAAGCGGGCGCTATGCGGTTCAGCTACGCGGCTGATCGGCCCGAATTGCCCCGGCATCATCACGCCCGGCCAATGCAAGATCGGCATCATGCCGGGTCATATCCATAAGCCCGGCAAAGTGGGCATCGTCTCGCGCTCGGGCACCCTGAACTATGAGGCCGTGGCCCAGACCACCGCCGCCCGGCTCGGCCAGTCGACCTGCATCGGCATTGGCGGGGACCCGGTCAACGGCACGAGCTTCGTCGATGCGCTCGCTTTGTTCCTCGAAGACGACGAGACCGAGGCCATCATCATGATCGGCGAGATCGGCGGCAGCGCCGAGGAGGAAGGGGCCGCCTTCCTCAAGGAAGCCGGCAACACCAAGCCGGCGGTGGGCTTTGTCGCCGGATCGACCGCCCCTCCGGGCCGGCGCATGGGCCATGCGGGTGCCGTCATCTCGGGCGGCAAAGGGGACGCAAAGCATAAAATTGAGGCAATGCGTGACGCCGGAATTGTCATGGCCAATTCGCCGGCAGCCCTTGGAACAACCCTTGCAGGAATACTACATGAAAGGTGAGGCGGGCGCCCAAAGCTCGCCTTTTTTGCCCGGCACGCCGGTGGCCCTAAACGGCCGGCAGGGTTGATCCGATGACGAGACACGAGCTGAACGACGTGTTTGCCCACACGTCGTTCCTGCATGGCGCCAACGCCACTTACCTCGCCGAGATGCATGCCCGCTACGAGGAGGATCCCTCTTCCGTCGGCCCGGAGTGGCAGAGCTTCTTTGCCAGCCTCGACGACAATCCGGACGATGTCATCGCCGAAGCGCGTGGCCCGTCCTGGGCCCGCACCGACGGTGCCGCGGCCGCTTTCCCCGCCCTGCCAGCCGGGTCCATCACCGAGCAGCAGGCACTTGCCGCCGCGCGCGACACGCTCGGCGCCCGCATGCTGATCCGCGCCTATCGCTCGCGCGGCCATCTCATCGCCAAGCTCGATCCGCTCGAGCTCACCACGCGCCGCGAGCACCCCGAGCTCAAGCCCAGGACCTACGGCTTCGTCAAAAAAGCCGACTACGATCGTCCCATCTATATCGGCGGCGCCTTCGGGCTCGAATTCGCCACGCTGCGCCAGCTGCTCAGCGCGCTGAAGCGCACCTATTGCCGGCATATCGGCGCCGAATACATGCACATTTCCGACCCCGAGCAGCGCAACTGGATTCAGGATCGCATCGAAGGCTCCGAGGTGAGCTTCACGCCGGAAGGCAAGACGGCGATCTTGAAGAAGCTCATCGAGGCCGAGAGCTTCGAGCGCTTCCTCGACGTCAAATATACCGGCACCAAGCGCTTCGGCCTCGATGGCGGCGAGTCGACGGTTCCGGCGCTTGAGCAGGTCATCAAGCGCGGCGGCCAGCTCGGTCTCAACGAGATCGTCATCGGCATGCCCCATCGCGGACGCCTCAACGTGCTCGCCAATGTCATGGGCAAGCCCTATCGCGCGGTGTTCAACGAGTTCAAGGGCGGCTCGGCCCATCCCGACGAGGTCGAGGGCTCGGGCGACGTGAAATACCACCTCGGCACCTCGTCGGACCGCGAGTTCGACGAGAACCGCGTGCACCTGTCGCTTACCGCCAACCCCTCGCACCTTGAGATCGTCGATCCCGTGGTGCTCGGCAAGGTGCGGGCCAAGCAGGACCAGCGCCGAGACCGGGAACGCAAGGAGGTGTTGCCGCTTCTGCTGCATGGCGATGCGGCCTTTGCCGGCCAGGGCGTGGTGGCGGAATGTTTCGGCCTGTCGGGCTTGCGCGGCCATCGTACCGGCGGCTCGCTGCACTTCATCGTCAATAACCAGATCGGTTTCACCACGGCGCCGCGCTTCGCCCGCTCATCGCCCTACCCGTCCGACGTGGCCAAGATGATCGACGCGCCGATCTTCCACGTGAACGGCGATGATCCGGAAGCGGTCGTGCATGTCACCAAGATCGCCATCGAGTTCCGCCAGCGTTTCGGCAAGCCCGTCGTCATCGACATGTTCTGCTACCGCCGCCACGGCCATAACGAGGCTGACGAGCCGGCTTTCACCCAGCCCTCGATGTATGCCCGCATCCGCCAGCATCCGAGCGTGGTCGAGGTCTATGCCAATCGCCTGGTCGAAGAAGGACTGCTCACCCGCGCCGAAATCGACGGCATGCAGGCCGGCTTCCGCGCTTATCTCGAAGAGGAGTTCGCCGCGAGCGACGCCTATCGGCCGAACCGCGCCGACTGGCTCGACGGCAAATGGTCGGGCATCGGCCATGCCGAGGAAGGTGCGAGGCGCGGCGTGACCGGTGTCGATCTCGACGTCCTCAGGGAAGTCGGGCGCAAGATCACGCATATCCCGAAGCGTTTCACGCCGCACAAGACTGTCGCGCGCATCGTCGCCAACCGCCGCAAGATGATCGAGGAGGGGCACGGCATCGACTGGGCCACCGCCGAGTCCCTCGCCTTCGGCACGCTGCTGGTCGAGGGCTATCGCGTCAGGCTGTCGGGACAGGATTCCGAGCGCGGCACGTTCTCCCAGCGCCATTCGGTGCTGATGGACCAGGAGAATGAGAAGAAATACACGCCGCTGAAGCACATCTCCAAGGAGCAGGGGGTGTTCGAGGTGATCAATTCCATGCTCTCCGAGGAGGCGGTGCTCGGCTTCGAATACGGCTACAGCCTGGCCGAGCCCAATGCATTGGTGCTGTGGGAAGCGCAATTCGGCGATTTCGCCAACGGCGCTCAGGTGGTGGTCGACCAGTTCATTTCCTCGGGCGAGCGCAAATGGCTACGCATGTCGGGTCTCGTCCTGCTCTTACCCCATGGCTATGAAGGCCAGGGGCCGGAACATTCCTCGGCGAGGCTCGAACGCTATCTCCAGCTCTGCGCCGAGGACAATTGGCAGATCGCCAATTGCACCACGCCCGCCAATTATTTCCATGCGCTGCGCCGCCAGCTGCACCGGCAGTTCCGCAAGCCTTTGGTGCTGATGACGCCGAAATCGCTCCTGCGTCACAAGCGCGTGGTATCGACGATCGCCGAGTTCGGTCCCAACTCGTCCTTCCATCGCCTGTTGTGGGACGATGCCCAGTCCCCGTCCGCCGCTGGCATCAAGCTCGCCTCGGACGACAAGATCAGGCGCGTGGTGCTTTGCTCCGGCAAGGTCTATTACGATCTCTATGAGGAGCGCGAGAAGCGCGGGGTCGACGACGTCTATCTGCTCCGCATGGAGCAGCTTTATCCCTTCCCGGCGCGGGCCTTGATCCAGGAGCTGTCACGCTTCAAGGATGCCGAGATGGTATGGTGCCAGGAGGAGCCGAAGAATATGGGGGCGTGGAGTTTCATCGAGCCGAACATCGCCTGGGTGCTCGACCATATCGAGGCGAAGCACCGGCGCCCGCGCTATGCGGGCCGGCCGAGCTCTGCCGCAACGGCGACCGGCTTGATGAGCAAGCATGTACGTGAACTGCAGGCGTTTGTCGACGAAGCGCTGGGCTAGGAGAGCCGGGGAACCATGCCGACAGAGATCCGGGTGCCTGCTCTGGGTGAGTCGGTCGTCGAGGCGACCGTCGGCCAATGGTATAAGCAGGCCGGAGAGGCGGTATCCGCCGACGAGCCTCTGGTCGAGCTCGAGACCGACAAGGTGACGGTCGAGGTGCCGGCGCCCGCGTCAGGGGTGCTTTCCGAGATCGTGGTGAAGTCCGGCGATACCGTCGCCGTGGGCGCCCTGCTCGGCGCCATCAGCGACGTCGACGGCAAGGCCAAGCCGGCCAAGGCCAAAGCAACCAAAGCGGCCGCGCCTGAGCCGGTCATGGCCGTGGCTGAGCCTGCTTCGCCCGCGCCGGACGTGCCACTGGAACCCAAGAAGCTCGAACGCGAGCCGAACCCACGCGAGGAGATCTCGGGCGACGAGATGCCGCCGCCGCCCGCCGCCCGCAAGCGGCTTGCCGAGAGCGGGCTCGAGGCGAAGGAGGTCACGGGATCCGGTCGTCGCGGCCAGGTGCTGAAACATGACGTCCCGGCGCGAGCCGCGGAAGCGTTGCTGGCGCGTGAGCGAAAGCCGAAGCCTGCGCCTGCGCCGCGCGCGCCCGTAGCTCAAGACGATGAGACCCGCGAAGAGCGCGTGCACATGACGCGGCTCCGCCAGACCATCGCCAGACGCCTCAAGGAAGCGCAAGACACCGCCGCCATGCTGACCACGTTCAATGACGTGGACATGAGCGGGGTGTTACAGCTTCGCCGCGACTACAAGGACGCCTTCGAGAAGCGGCACGGCGTGAAGCTCGGCCTGATGGGCTTCTTCGTGAAGGCTTGCGTGCAGGCGCTGAAGGACATCCCCGCCGTCAATGCCGAGATCGACGGCGAGGACATCGTCTTCAAGAATTACTATCACATCGGTGTCGCCGTCGGCACCGAGCGCGGGCTGGTGGTGCCGGTGCTGCGCGACGCCGACCGCATGAGCCTCGCCGAGATCGAGACGGCCATCGCCGATTTCGGCGCCCGCGCGCGCGCCGGCAAGCTCAGCCTCGAAGAGATGCAAGGCGGCACCTTCACCATCTCCAATGGCGGCATTTACGGCTCGCTGCTCTCGACCCCGATCCTCAACGCGCCGCAATCCGGCATACTCGGCATGCACCGCATCGAGGAGCGCGCCGTTGTGCACGACGGCGAGATCGTGGCGCGGCCGATGATGTATCTCGCGCTGTCCTACGACCACCGCCTGGTCGACGGCCAAGACGCCGTCACCTTCCTGGTGAACGTCAAGGAGTCCATCGAGGACCCGAAGCGCCTGGTGCTCGACCTTTAGCGACGCGAAGCTGGCACGCTGGCGCGGTCGCTGATAATTTCTGCCGCAGCCATTGTGAGGGTCATGCCGTGAAGCGTTCGCTTAAGCTACTGATCAGCCTGATTATTTTACTCGGTGCGGCCTTCATTGCTCGGGCCGAAGGCCCTGAGGCGCGGACCGCGCTGGTCATCGGCAATGCCGATTATTCATGGGCGCCTCTCAGAAACCCGGTCAACGATGCCGAGGCCATGGCGGAGGCGCTCAAGAGCGCAGGCTTCAAGGTCATCGTCGAAACGGATGCCGACCAGGCCAAGATGGTGGCGGCGGTACAGGCGTTCGGCAAAACGCTGAAGCAGAAGAGCGGCGTCGGGCTGTTCTATTTCTCGGGCCATGGCATGCAGATCGACGGCGAGAATTATCTCCTGCCGGTCGGCGGCGAGTATGAGTCTTTTGAAGACGTCAAGGCCGGCTCGGTCACGGCGCTCGCGGTCGTGGACGCCATGGCGAAGGCGCATAGCGATCTCAATATTTTCATTCTTGATGCCTGCCGGAACAATCCAATCGACCCGAACGGGGCGAAGGGGCTTTCCCGCATCGATTCGAATGCGCAACTCTTCGTCTCCTATGCGACCTCTCCAGGCCTTACGGCGCTCGACGGCACCGGCAACAACAGCCCCTACGCCAAATACCTCTATCAATCGATCGACGAGCCCAATCTCGACATCGAGGACACCTTTAAGCGAACCTTGAAGGGCGTGTATGTGGAGACAAAAGGCAAGCAGACGCCGTGGATCTCATCGACCTTCTTCGGCAATTTCGTCTTTCGGCCTGCGGGCGGAGCGGAAGAGGAGGAGACGGCCGAATCCGAAGACGCGGCACCCGAGAGCCTCGATCTTGCCGGCGTTTATCGCGTCGAGGGCACCAATCCGAGCGGCAGTAAATATCGCGGTATGGTCGCGCTGGCGCAGAACGAGGATGGGTTAAAATTCACCTGGTGGATCGGCAAGGACATGTTCACCGGTCCCGGACATTTCGCCGGCAAGATGCTCGTGGTCGATTGGGGCGATAAGACCCCGGTCATCTACAGTCTCGGCGAGGATGGCGCACTCGACGGCGAATGGGCTGACGGTTCGGCGACGGAAACGCTAACGCTCGTCGCTCACGCCGCGCCGGACGAGGCTGAGATCGCCGAAGGCACTTACAAGGTGGAGGGCACGAATGCCGACGGCAAGGCCTATGAGGGCACCGTCGAGATCGCCGAACAGGGCGAGGGCTATCATCTGAGCTGGGATGTCGGCGATTCGAGCTATGAGGGCAACGGCACGCTTGCCGGCAATCTCCTCACCGTGGATTGGGGAAGCGCCACGCCGGTTGTCTATGCGCTTGGCGCCGACGGTAGCCTGACGGGGCTTTGGGACGCGGGCAAGGGCGAGGAAACTCTGACGCCTGAACAGTAAGCCGCTAGGAAAGCTCCATGAGTTACGACCTGATCGTCATTGGCACAGGGCCCGGCGGCTATGTCTGCGCCATCCGCGCCGCGCAGCTTGGGCTCAAGGTCGCGGTGGTTGAGAAGCGCGCCACCCATGGCGGCACCTGCCTCAATGTCGGCTGCATCCCATCGAAGGCCCTGCTGCACGCGAGCGAGCTTTACGCCGAAGCGGGGCACGGCTTCGGCGGCATGGGCATCAAGGTCAAGCCCGAACTCGATCTTGCCGCCATGCTCGCCTTCAAGGATTCCGGGGTCAAAGGCAATGTCGACGGCGTCGCCTTCCTGCTGAAGAAGCACAAGGTCGATCATTTTCACGGTACCGGCTGCATCCTCGGCCCCGGCAAGGTCGAAGTCACCTTCATCAACGGCGAGAAGCAGGCGGTCGAAACCAAGGCCGTCGTCATCGCCACCGGCTCCGAGGTTGCGAAGCTGCCAGGCATCGCCATTGATGAAAAGCGCGTCGTATCCTCGGCCGGCGCGCTGTCTTTGCCGCAAGTGCCGAAACGCATGGTGGTGATCGGCGCGGGCTATATCGGTCTAGAACTCGGCTCGGTGTGGTCGCGGCTCGGCTCAGCTGTGACGGTGGTGGAGATGCTCGACCGCATCACTCCGGGTCTCGACACCGAACTCGCCAAGCAGCTTCAGCGCGTGCTCGAGAAACAGGGCCTTACCTTCAAGCTCGGCGCCAAAGTCACGGGCGTTGACGCCAAGGGCAAGAGCCTGAAACTGACGCTTGAGCCTGCGGAAACGCTGGAAACCGACGTGCTGCTGGTCGCCGTGGGCCGCGTGCCCAATACCGAAGGCCTTGGCCTGGCCGAGGCCGGCATCAAGACCGACGAGCGCGGCCGCGTCACGGTCGACCGGCGGTTCGAGACCAGCGTGCCCGGCGTCTATGCCATCGGCGACGTGATCGCTGGCCCCATGCTCGCGCACAAGGCGGAAGATGAAGGCATCGCCGTCGCCGAGATTCTGGCTGGCCAGGCGGGGCACGTGAATTACGACGTGATCCCGAGCGTGATCTATACCGCGCCGGAAGTGGCGTCCGTCGGCAAGACCGAGGAGGAGCTGAGAGAGGCGGGCGTCGAATACAAGGTCGGCAAGTTCCCCTTCACCGCCAATGGCCGCGCCAAGGTCAACCGCACCACCGAAGGCTTCGTCAAGGTGCTGGCCGAGGCGGACACCGACCGTGTGCTCGGCGTGCATATCATCGGCGCCGACGCCGGCACCATGATCGCCGAGGCCGCGGTGCTGATGGAGTTCGGCGGCTCGGCCGAGGACCTGGCGCGCACCTGCCATGCGCACCCCACGCTCAACGAGGCGGTCAAGGAAGCGGCGCTGGCCGTCGACAAGCGCGCCATCCATATGTGAGGCACAGCATCCTCATGGTGAGGAGCGCCCGCAGGGCGCGTCTCGAACCATGAGGCCCGTCCTTCGAGACGCGGGCTGCGCCCGCTCCTCAGGACGAGGATTTCTCAAGCCCGCGGGTGGGCGCTGTCGTAGATCTTGAGCAGATGGGCGCGGTCGACCTCGGTATAGCCTTGAGTGGTCGAAAGGCTCGCGTGCCCGAGCAATTCCTGGATGGCGCGGAGATCGGCGCCGGCCCCCAGCAGATGCGTGGCGAAGGAATGACGCAGCGCATGCGGCGTCGCCGTCACGGGCAGGCCGAGCGCGGCGCGGGCGCGGGCGATCCTGAGCTGGATCAGCCGCGGCGAGAGCTGCTTGCCCCGCGCGCCGACGAACAGCGGACCGTCCGAGCCGAACTTCATCGGGCAGAGCGCGAGATAATGCTTCACCGCCTGGCGCACGATCGGCAGCACCGGCACCACCCGTGTCTTGTTGCCCTTGCCTATCACGCGCAGCATGTCGCGTCCCTTGACCGGCGCGTCCTTGCGCTTCAGCGACAGGGCTTCCGAGATGCGCAGGCCCGAGCCGTAAAGCAGGGCCAGCACGGCGGTATCGCGCGCCGCGATCCACTCGGGTGCATCGGGCACGGCGATATCGGCGCTTTCCACCAACGCCGTTGCCTTCGGCGCGGTCAGCGGCTTCGGCACCGAATGCGGCAGCTTCGGCAGCGACACGGCGCGGATGGCGTCGTTCTTGCCGTAGCCGCGCCGCTCGAGGAAACGGTAGAACATGCGAAGCGCCGACAAGGTGCGGGCGAGCGACCGGCTGCCCACCCCTTCACTCCGGCGCGCCGCCAGAAAGGCGCGCACGTCGCGCGCGTTCAGGCCAAGCAGCCGCTTCATGTCCGGCGAACGGTCGAAATGGCCGGCGAGGAAGGTCAGGAACTGGCCGATGTCGCGGCCATAGGCCTCGGAGGTCTTGGCCGCGAGCTGCCGCTCCGTGCCGATATAGGCGAGCCAGTCCCCGACCGCCTCGCGGACGTAAGGCGTCCCCATATATCCCGGGCTTGAGGCTTTTTCGGCCAAGCGACCCCCTTGAACGGCGCGCGCAACGGCTAGTATGGGCGCGTGAGTCGTTAACCCCTTCTTAACCCCAAGAGCGACCCCTGGCCAAACCCGCATCCAAGCCAAACAGCGCTAAGACCGCGACACCGGAGACGGTGCCCGTGCTCCTACCGCTCGCTTTGCCCGCGCCTTACGATTATCTGGTGCCCAAGGGCATGCAGGTCGTGCCGGGGCAGTTCGTGGTCGTGCCGCTCGCCACGGTCGAATATCTCGGCGCGGTGTGGCCACGCCCGGAAGGCGCCGAGCCGCCCAAAATCGAGCGCAAGAAGCTGCGCGAGATCGTCGAGGCGGTTGACGAGGTGCCGCCGCTCCCCCTTGTGTCGCTCGCCTTCGCCGACTGGGTCGCCAAATACACACTGTCGCCGCCCGGCATGGTACTGCGCATGATGATGAGCGCGAGCCGCGCCTTTCAGCCGCCCGCGCCGCGCTATGGCGTGCGGCTCGCAGGCCCTGCGCCGGATCGCTTGACGCCGGCGCGCGCCCGCGTCTTGGAAGCCGCCGCGAACGGCTTGACCTGGGTCAAGTCGAGCCTGGCTGAAGCGGCGGGCGTCAGCGCGAGCGTCATCGACGGCCTGGTAGATGCCGGCACCTTAATGACCGAGCCTCTGCCCGAATGGCACGCCGCGCCGCTCGATTTGTCGAAGACGCGCGCCAAGCTTACCAAGGAACAGGCGCAAGCCGCGCGCCAGCTTCTCGCCAATACCGGCGTCGGCTTCAGCGTCACCCTGCTCGACGGCGTCACCGGCTCCGGCAAGACCGAAATTTATTTCGAGGCGATTGCCGCAGCGCTGGCGCGCGGCAAGCAAGCTCTGGTGCTGATGCCGGAGATCGCGCTGACCAGCCAGTTCATCGCCCGTTGCGAGGAACGCTTCGGGGCGCGGCCCGCCGAGTGGCATTCGGAACTGTCGCCTTCGGTGCGCGGCCGCGTGTGGCGCGCCGTGGCGGAGAACAAGGCGAAGCTCGTGGTCGGCGCCCGTTCCGCGCTATTCCTGCCCTTCCCCGATCTCGGGCTGATCGTGGTCGATGAGGAGCACGACCAGAGCTACAAGCAGGAGGAGCGCGTCGCCTATCAGGCGCGCGACATGGCGGTGGTGCGTGGCCGTCTCGGCGGCTGCCCGGTGGTCTTAAGCTCGGCAACGCCGTCCATCGAGAGCCTGGTGAACGCCGAGCAAGGGCGCTACCGGCACATTCGCCTCGCCCAACGCTATTTGGCCGCCGGCCTGCCTGCCATCGCCACTATCGACATGCGCACCGATCCGCCCGAGCGCGGCAAGTGGCTGTCGCCGGTTCTGGTCGAGGCCGTCGGCGAGACTCTGGCGCGCGGCGAGCAGGCCTTGTTGTTTCTGAACCGGCGCGGCTACGCGCCGGTCACCGTATGCCGGAATTGCGGCTTCAAGTTCGAATGCCCGAACTGCTCGGCCTGGCTGGTCGAGCACAGGTTTCGCCGCCGGCTCGAATGTCATCATTGCGGCAAGTTCGTTCCGATTCCCGAGCAATGTCCGAATTGCGGGGCCGAGCATTCGCTGGTGCCGTGCGGACCCGGCATCGAGCGCATCGCGGAAGAAGTCGCCGAGCTTTTTCCCGAGACGCGACGCGTGCTGCTGTCCAGCGATCTGACACCGGGCATCGGCGATCTGCGCGAAACCTTGCGCGAGATCGAGGAGCGTGAGGTCGACGTGATCATCGGCACGCAGCTCGTGGCCAAGGGCCATCACTTTCCGGGGCTGGCGCTGGTCGGCGTGGTCGATGCGGACTTAGGTTTGGCGCAAGCCGACCCGCGCGCGGCCGAGCGCACCTTCCAGCTCATGCATCAGGTGACGGGGCGGGCCGGGCGCGAAGCTATCGAAGGCCGTGGCCTGATCCAGACCTACATGCCCGAGCATCCGGTGATCGCCGCGCTGGTGTCGGGCGACCGCGATGCCTTCCTCGCGCGCGAGATCGAGGAACGGCGCAAGAGCACCATGCCGCCGTTCGGGCGGCTCGCCGCGCTGCTGGTGACGGGAAGTTCGCGCGAGGCGGTCGAGACTTATGCCCGCGCCGTGGCGCGCGCCGCGCCACCTGCCGCCAAGATCGAGGTGCTGGGTCCGGCCGAGGCGCCGCTCTCGGTGATCCGCGGGCGCCATCGTTACCGGTTGCTGGTGAAGGCCGCGCGCGAAGCCGACTTGCAAGCCTATCTGCGGCTCTGGCTCGACGCCGTGCCCAAGCCAAAGGGCGATGTGCGCCTCACCGTGGACATCGACCCCTACAGTTTTTTGTGAACGGCTTCGCCGCGTCGGGTATCTATCAAAAGTACCGTCCAAATTCGATCGAGTTCGGTGTTTTTCCGGCCTTGTTGCACGCCCTTTTTCGCTGTGTTAGAGGCTGCCCGGGCCTTCCGGGGGCCGCCAATCGCCGAATTCCAGGCTGTTGACGCGGAAGCGCCGATCCCTTCATTTGCAGGTCCAAGGACGCGGCGGCTGGTCATGCGCCCGTCAGGAAGGCAGAGGCATTTCAAGTGGTTAGCGAAGATCAGACCCCTTCAGGCGTGACCGGCCGCTATGCCATCGCCCTGTTCGAACTCGCCAAGGAACAGCGGGCTCTGGACCAAGTCGCCAACGATTTAGAGCGTTTCAATCAGGCTCTCGACACCTCCAACGACCTGACGAGACTGGTGAAAAGTCCGGTGTTCAGCGCCGGGGAGCAGGGCCGCGCACTCGAAGCCGTCCTCGACCCGCTCAAAATCGGCGGACTGACGAAGAATTTTCTGCTTTTGGTCGCCAGAAACCGGCGCCTGTTCGCCGTTCCTGCCATGATCTCCGCCTTTCGCGCCATGCTCGCGCGGGAGCGCGGCGAAACATCCGCCTCGGTCACCGCCGCGGCGAAGCTCACCGAGACTCAAGTCACCGCGCTGAAGCAGGCGCTGAAAGCGGCGCTCGGCAAAGAGATCATGCTGGAAGAGCGGGTCGATCCCACCCTGCTCGGCGGCCTCGTGGTCAAGGTCGGCAGCCGCATGATCGACACGTCGCTGCGCACCAGATTGAATTCACTCAAAGTCGCCATGAAAGAGGTTGGCTGATGGACATCAGGGCCGCTGAGATCTCCGCGATCCTCAAGGAGCAGATCAAGAATTTCGGACAGGAAGCCGAGGTCGCCGAGATCGGCCAGGTGCTGTCGGTCGGCGACGGCATCGCCCGCGTCTACGGCCTCGACAAGGTGCAGGCCGGCGAGATGGTCGAGTTCGCCGACGGCACGCGCGGCATGGCGCTCAACCTCGAAGTCGACAATGTCGGCATCGTGATCTTCGGCGACGACCGCCACATCAAGGAAGGCGACATCGTCAAGCGCACCGGCGCCATCGTCGAGGTGCCGGTCGGTAAGGCCCTGCTCGGCCGCGTGGTCGATGCGCTCGGCAATCCGATCGACGGCAAGGGCCCGATCGAGGCAACCGAGCAGCGCCGCGTCGACGTGAAGGCGCCCGGCATCATCCCGCGCCAGTCGGTGCACGAGCCGATGCAGACGGG
>JBBDYM010000027.1:0-32426 GCA_040901485.1 Methyloceanibacter sp. | reverse complement strand
AGCATGTGATGCTGTCGCTGTCGCCCTTCCGCCGCCTGGTGAAGGACTATTTCCTGATCTGCGAGAGCTACTATCAGGCGATCAAGACGCAACCCGCCTCAAAGATCGAGGCCATCGACATGGGCCGACGCGGCATCCACGACGAAGGCAGCCAACTCCTCTTGGAGCGGCTCAAGGGCAAGATCGCGGTGGATATCGCCACCGCACGTCGCCTGTTCACGCTGCTCTGCGCGCTGCACTGGAAGGGCTGACCCCTTGGGCGTGGAGGCCGACCTGCCGGGCGCGGTGCTGTTTACCTGTAGCCAGAACGCAGTGCGCTCGGCCATGGCCGCCGCCATCCTGCGCCATCTCGCCGGCCCGCGCATCTATGTGACGTCGCGCGGCGTGCGCGCGGGCCAGACCGATCCGCTCGCCATCGCCGTCATGCAGGAAATCGGCATCGACATGTCGAAGCATAGACCTGCGTCGCTAGCCGGCGTGCACGAGACCGGCTTCGACCTTATCGTGGCGCTCGCGCCGGAAGCGCATAGCGAGGCGCTCAAGATTGCGCAGGGCTATGCCGTCGAAGTCGAGTATTGGCCGACGCCCGACCCCTCGCTGGTGAGCGAGAGCCGCGAGCAGAACCTCGCCGCCTATCGCGCCGTCCGCGACAGCCTGCTCGCTAAGATCAAGCAGCGCTTTCCGCTTGAATCTGCCACGGCGTGATCGTTTATCCTTGCGGCAGATCAGGGAACTTTTAACGCGTCGCCGCCATTCTTTCGGGGAACAAGGAATCCCAAAAGGAGGAACACAAAATGCGCCTGTTTCTTCCCGTTTTTGCAGCCATTGCGCTGGCCGTGGTGGCCATCCCCGCACAAGCCGAAGCCGCCGGTCCGGTCAAGACGGTCGCGAAGGGTACGGCGACCGCCGGCAAGGCTGTCGCCAAGGGGACGGTCAAAGCAGGTAAGGGTGTCGCCCGTGGCACGGCCAAGGTCGCCAAAGGGAGCGGTAGATTCGTTTGCCGCGTCTTCACCCTCGGCCGCCGCTGCTAAATCCTGCGTCAACTGGTAGAGGCTTCGCGCCGTTCCCTAACCGCGCTTCACCAGAACGTCCCTGATCTCCTCCAGGACTTGCACCTCGCGCGAGGGCGGCGGCGTGTCCTGCTCATCCTGCTTGCGGCGAAGCTGGTTCATGGCCTTGATGATCATGAACAGGACCACGGCGACGATCACGAAGCTGATCAAATTGTTGATAAACACCCCAATATTGATAGTCGGCGCACCGGCTTCTTTCGCCTGCGCCAGCGAATCGTAATTGGCCCCGCTCAGCGTGACGAACAGGTTGGAAAAATCGACACCCCCGGTGAGCACGCCGATCGGCGGCATGACGATGTCGTCGACCAGCGACCGGACGATGGTGGAGAAGGCCGCGCCGATGATGATGCCGACCGCCATGTCGACCACATTGCCCCTAAGCGCGAATTCCTTGAATTCTTGCAGCATCGCTATTGCCTCCTCACCGTTGCGCCAAGCCCAGTCACTACCCTGCCACGTTCGGGCGCCAATAGAGTAGAGCCCGGTTTGCAAGCGGGCCACTTGCTGGTAACTGCTTGATCGGCTTTACCGAGGGGAGGAGCCGTGACGATCGAAATTCCCGCGCCGGACCATGCCGGGCGCGACCGCCATCAGCTAAGGACGCTGATTCTGGCCGGCGCGACCCTGCTTGCCGTCCTGTTCGCCGTGGTTTTGGCCGTCATCAATGCGGCCTCGCTCAATCAGTATTGGTTCCTGCATTTTCCTCTGGGCTTCTATCTGCTGGCCCAAGGCGTGCTGCTCTTCGTCGTCGTGTCTGGCTTCTGGTACGTCCGGACCCAGGAGCGCATCGACCGGACGCGGAGCGAGAGCGAGGAGCCCGAATAGACGATGAACTCTCTCTCGCGTCTGCGCACGCCGCATCCGCATCTTGGCGCCTATTACGGCATCGTCACCAGCGCCTTCGTGTCGCTTATCATCCTGCTCGCCATGTTCGAGCAGCTCGGCTGGCGCGAGGTGGTCATCGCCCAATTCATGATCGTTACGCCCCTCCTCCTCTATATCGTCATCGCCGCCGGATCGAGGACGCGCAACGCCGAAGATTTCTTTACCTCGGGACGCCGGGTGCCCGCGGTGTTCAACGGTTTCCTGCTCGCGGCCACGGCGGTCGGCGGCGTGGGCTTCCTCGCTTATACCGGGGTGGTGTTCTTTCTCGGTTTCGACGCCCTGGCGATCGGCCTCGGCTTGACCTGCGGCATCCTTGCCGGCGCCGTCCTGTTCGTGCCGTATCTGCGCAAGGCCGGCGCCTATACGCTGCCGGGCTTTTTAGGCCAGCGCTTCCGCTCGCGTAGACTCCGCATCGCGGCAAGCGTGGTGCAGCTTCCGCCCCTGGCGCTTCTGCTCGCTGCCGAGATCAAGATCGCGGCGTTGATCGCTTCGCTCTTCCTGCCCCTCACCTTTTCGCTGGCGGTGTTTCTGGTGGCCGCGCTCGTCGCCGCCATCGGCGTGCTTGGAGGCATGCGGGCCCTGACCTGGGCGGGGAGCGCGCAGTTCATTGTCGGTGCGGTCGGGCTCGCGGTGCCGCTGGTCACCGTGTCGATCCTGCTCACCAGCCTGCCGACGCCGCAATTCACCTATGGCGAGTTGATCCCCTCGCTGCAGAATGCCGAGATCACGGCAGGCTTGTCGCCGGTGCAGCCGGAAGAGGTCGAGACCGACCTCCCCCCCATGGCGCCCCAGCCAGTACTCAAGCCTTTCTTCCAGTCTTTCGGCATCTTTGGTGAGCTTGACTTCGTCATGCTGTTCCTTTGTCTCATGCTCGGCATCGCCGCCCTTCCGAGTCTCCTTGTGCGCAGCGGCGTGACGCGGTCGGTCGTCGAGCAGCGGCGCTCGACGGCCTGGGCCCTGCTGCTGGTGGCGGTGTTCGCGCTCACGGCGCCGGCCATGGCGGTCTTCGTCAAGCTGCTCGTCTTTCAGGACATTGGGCTTGCTCCGGCGGCGACGGCGGCCTTGCCGGACTGGCTTACCGGGTTGAGCGGACGACAGCTGCTTCAGGCGAGCGATGCCAATGGCGATGGCGGCATCGGCGCGGCGGAGATTCTGTTCACCCGCGACGGCATCGCGCTGACGCTGCCGACTTTGGCGGGGCTGCCTTATGTCTTTACCGTGCTCATGGCCGCGTCCGGAATGGCCGTGGCGCTCGCGGCCGCCGGCTCTCATCTCTTCACCCTGGCCGGCAGCATGGCCGAGGATGTCTACCGGGTGCTCGACCCCGGCGCGGCGAAGCAGCCGCGACTTGCCGCGGCCTGGGGCGCCATCGCCGCCTCGGCCCTTGCCGCAGCGCTCTTCCTGATCATCGCCGACATTGATCCGCTGCGCGCCGCCCTGACCGCTTTAGCCTTTGTTGCGGCTACATTTTTTCCGGTCCTGCTGCTCGCAATCTGGTGGCAGCGCTGCTCCGAATGGGGCGCGTTCGCGGCCATGAGCACCGGGTTTTCGGTCATTTTCCTTGGGACGATATTCGGCCCGCATGCCGGGATTTATCCGGCGGTTATCGGTTTAATCGGCGTCATTGCCGGGTTGTTGGCGGGAATTGCCGCCAGCTTGTACGGAATCAAGCCGCCTGCCGCCGCCACGGCCTATTGGCAGGAGATGCGCAACCCGGAGGGCGAGGCCATCTACGACCGGGCGAAAGCGCGCGCCGCGGCTTCGGCCGCTAACGCCAGCGCAAGCGGCCAATAAGCGGCAGCGGGGAAATCATGGATCAGCAGCAGACGCCGAACCAGAGCCGGCTCACGCTCTACCCCGAGATCGTCCCCTACCGGACCGGCAGGCTCAAAGTCTCGGACCTGCACGAAATCTATTTCGAGGAATGCGGCTCGCCGTCGGGCAAGCCGGCCGTGCTGCTGCATGGCGGTCCGGGCGGCGGCATCAACGCCGTGATGCGGCGCTATCACGATCCCAGCGCCTACCGCATCGTGCTGTTTGATCAGCGCGGCTGCGGACGCTCCACGCCGCACGCCTCGCTCGAAGAGAACACTACATGGGACTTGGTCGACGATATCGAACGCCTGCGCACCCATCTCGGCATCGAGAGCTGGCAGGTATTCGGCGGCTCATGGGGCTCGACGCTGGCGCTCGCTTATGCCGAGACTTACCCCGAACGGGTGAGCGAGCTGGTGCTAAGAGGAATCTTCACGCTCAGGCGCTCGGAGATCGAATGGTTCTATCAGGAAGGTTGCAGCTGGATCTTTCCCGATGCGTTCGAAGCCTATGCCGGCATCATCCCCGAGGCCGAGCGCGGCGACATGATCGCCGCCTATCACAAGCGCATTACCAGTACCGACGCGGATGTGCAGATCGAGGCGGCGCGCGGCTGGAGCGCATGGGAAGGCAAAACCCTATCGCTGCTGCCCGACCTGGACCGCGTGCGCCGTTTCTCCGAGGACCATTACGCGCTCGCCTTCGCGCGCATCGAGTGTCACTACTTCATCAATGGCGGCTTCTTCTCCGCCGATGACCAGCTGATCGCGGGTGCCCATCGTCTAAGCGCCATCCCGGGCGTGATCGTGCATGGCCGCTACGACGTGGTGACGCCGGTTAAGATCGCCTACGACCTCGCCCGCAACTGGCCGGAAGCCGATCTGCGCATTGTCGCCGATGCCGGTCACGCCATGACCGAGGCCGGCACAGTGCATGAGCTGGTGGCCGCGACCAAGCGCTTCGCCGAGAGCCGTTAAGCCCCCGACGCTTCGCCGATAAAGCTGAGCGCGATATTGCGCCGGTGCGGCGCCGCGCGATGCTCGATGAGAAACACGCCCTGCCAGGTGCCGAGCACCATCTTGCCGTCCTTAACCGGGATGCCGAGGCTCACGGCGGTCAGCATCGCCTTGATGTGGCTCGGCATGTCGTCGGGCCCTTCCTCGGCATGGGCGTAATCCCGATCCTCCGGCGCGAGCAGCTCGAGCACATCCATCAGATCGCGCTGCACATTGGGATCGGCATTCTCCTGGATGACGAGTGACGCCGAGGTGTGACGCACGAACACGGTGAGCAGCCCGTCATGGGCGGCGATGCTCGAAAGCCAACGGGCAAGCTCGCGTGTGATCTCGGTGAAGCCCGGCCCTCGCGTCTCGACGGTCAGCATGTGGCTCGCTTGCAACATGTTCTGTGCCACTCCGGGGCGCGGCTTAACGCAAAATTTACCCTGACTTGCCACCGTGGATTTCGACCGCTGCGTCGCGTGTCTCCAGGACCGGTCCCCTTACCCATCGGACGCGGAACAGGCGGCGCCGCGCTTCCCAAGGGGAACGGTATGGCCTCGGAAGCAAGTTGGCAAACGGGAGCGGCTGGCAGGAGCGCCGGCGCGCGCTATCCCGACGCCCCCCTGGACCAGCGCGGCATCGAAAGCCTTCTTCTCAAGCTCGTAGAGCGGGTAGCGGAGAGCGAGCGCCGCTACGGCGATGCGCTGGACGATCTGCATCAACGCCTCGACCGGCTATCGCAGACCGCCGGCGCCGTGCGCTCCGGCGCGCCCGACGATGCCGAGACGCTGGAGCGCCTGCACAACCAGATCAACCGGCTGGGGCGCCGGCTCGACCAGGAATCGACAGCCCCGCTCGACGATTTCGAGCGGTTGGGGCGCACGTTGTCCGAGGGCATGGCTACTGCCGCGCGCAGCGCCGCCTATTACGAGGAGCGCGATCTCGACAAACGCCTGATGGAGACGGCGCAACGGCTCGAGCGCTCGATCGGCAACGCGATGCCGGCCGCGGCGATCGAAGCCCTGAACACGCGTCTTGACGACATTGGCAGCCAGCTCAGCCAAGCGCTCAGGCAGGTTCCCCAGCGCGAAAGTCTTCAGCAGGTCGAGCGCCAGCTTTCCGAGATGGGGCGCCAACTTGTGCGCGCCGAACGGCAACTTGCCAAGGTCGGCGTGATCGAAGGCCAATTGCTCAAGCTGATCGAGCGCTTCGACGCGAAAACCGCCCGGCCCGAGCCTGCGCCGCTCGACCTCGCTCAGCTAAAGGAAATCGCGCAGAAGGCTGCGGCGGATGCCGCGCGCCGCGTCGTCAAGGAGGAAACGCCGGGCACGACTGGGCGCCTCGACGCCATGCAGCGCGACATCGTGGCAATGGGCGACAAAAACAAGCAGAGCAACGAACAGCTGGCGAGCAAGCTGCAAGCCGTGCAGGATTCGTTGCGTCGTCTCGCCGAGCAGGTCGAACGCGGCACCTCTCATCCCGCCAAATCACGCTCGGCGTTTGTCGAGCGGGCCCGCGCAACGGACGAGCAGATCGCCCCGCTTTCGCCCCAACCGGCAGCGCACCAGCCGAAATCCTCGGCCGAAACACGCAGCGACAAGGGCGACACCAATGGAGGCACCATCGTCGCTCCCAAGCCGGCTGAGCCCGCGCCGTCCTTCGGCCGGGCCAAGCGCAGTCAGAGCGAAGAAAAATCTGCCGATCGCGATGCGGCCGAAATCTCGCGTGCAGACACGACATCAGACCCGGCAGCGGAGACACAAGAGGATCTCGAGGTCCCGGCACACCGCGGAACCCGTGCCGCTACACTTCGCGGCGACCAGACGGCGAACGGCACAACTGGCCGCCTGGCCTCGGATATCGAGACGGGGCCGCACCGCAAGCGCACGCTGCTCATCGTCGCCGCAGCCGTCCTGCTCACGCTCAGCGCCGCCGTGCTTCTCTATGAGCGCCTCAGACTGAAGGCCGAGTCCGAGACCGTCCCTCCCACCGTGGAGCAGACCGTTCCGGCGCCGGCCGCTTCCGCGCCTGAAACGCCCGCGCCGCGGGTGAAGGAGGAAACTTCGCCGCAAACTGAATCCGGCGCGGCGATCCTCGAACTCGAGCGGCCCGATTCATGGGCGCCGCTGCCCTCGGAGGAGAGTCCGGCGGACAAGGGCCCCAACAACCGCGTAGGCGACGCGAGCGGCGTCACCGACATCGCCAAGTCCACACATCTGGTCTCGACCGAGCCGGGTGGCGAGCCTGCGCTCGACCCGCAATTCGCCGCGTTGAAACCAAACCTTGTGGCGCTACCGGGTGTGACCTTCACTTTCGATGGCGCGAGCCTCGGCGAACTAGCCATGGACGCTGCGAAGGCCATGCCTGCTACGCTCCCTCTGCCGCCTGAAACGCTCGGCCCCCTTGCCATGCGTCAAGCCGCGGCCGCGGGCGACGCCAAGGCGCAATATTCGATCGCGCTTCGCTACGCGCAAGGCAAAGGCACGGCGCGCGACATGAGCGAAGCCCGCCGCTGGCTCGAACGCGCCGCAAGCGCCGGGTTTGCCCCGGCCCAATATCGGCTCGGCATCCTCTATGAGCGCGGGCAGGACATGGACAAGGATCTCGCCCGCGCCCGGTCGTGGTACGCGGCGGCGGCGGAAAAGGGCAACGTCAAGGCCATGCACAATCTCGCCATCGGCGCGAGCGGGCGCGAGGACGATCAGGCCGACTACGCGGAAGCGGCAAGATGGCATGAAGAGGCGGCCGCTTACGGCTTCACCGACAGCCAGTTCAATCTCGGTATCCTCTATGAGCACGGCCTGGGAAGGCCAAAAGACCTTGCCGAAGCCTATAAATGGTTCGCTCTAGCTGCTTTGAGCGGCGATGCCGAAGCCACCAAGCAGCGCGACCGGCTCGAGGCCGAGCTCGATGTGGGATCGCTGACCCAAGCCGTGCAGGCGGTAAAGACCTGGCAGGCCAAGGAAATGAATGCCGAGGCCAACGAGGCGCCAGGCAACGCCGAGTGGAACGCGCCTTCGCCAGCGCCGAACGCCGAACTCGTCATCCGCGCCCAGGCCCTGCTCAACCAGCTCGGCTACGACACCGGCACACCCGATGGCGTCATGGGCCTGCGCACGCGCGCCGCGATCAAGAGCTTCGAGCGCCGCCAGGGCCTCGAAGAGACGGGCGAGGTTTCCATCCCGCTCGTCACCACGCTCGAACGCCTGAACGGCTGACTCATCCCTCCCCTTGAGGGGGAGGTATAGCCAGGGCCCCCGATTTCTGGTTTCTGGGTTTTTGGTTTCCGGTCGCTGGATTCTTTGCCCGATGTTCCAGGTCTATCTGCCCATTGCCGAGATCTCGGTGAACCTTCTGGTGATGCTGGGGCTGGGCGCTGCGGTCGGCTTCCTGTCTGGCATGTTCGGGGTCGGCGGCGGCTTCCTGCTCACCCCGCTCCTGATGTTCTCGGGCATCCCACCGGCGATCGCCGTGGCCACCGGCGCCAACCAGATCGTCGGCACCTCGGTCTCGGGCACGCTGGCGCAATGGCGGCGCGGCAATGTCGATGTCCGCATGGGCTTCGTGCTGATCGCCGGAGGCGTGGTCGGCGCTCTGGCTGGCGTGCTCCTGCTCAGGTTGCTGCGGCAGATCGGCCAGTCCGGTCTCATCATCTCGCTCACCTACGTGGCCTTTCTCGGCGTCATCGGCACGCTGATGCTGTGGGAGAGCATCCGGGTCATCCGCAAGACGCGGGCCGGAAAGGCCGCCACAGCGCGGTCAGGACAACACAACTGGATTCACGGCCTGCCGCTCAAAATGCGCTTTCCGCAATCGCGCCTCTATATCAGCGCCATCCCTCCGCTGGCGATCGGCGCCATGGCCGGGCTACTCGCGTCGTTTCTCGGCGTGGGCGGCGGCTTCATCATGGTGCCGGCGATGATCTATCTGCTGCGCATGCCGACCAACATCGTGATCGGCACCTCGATCTTTCAGATCATCTTCGTCACCGCCATCGTCACCCTGCTGCACGCCACGCTCAATCACACGCTCGACCTGCTCCTCGCCTTCATATTGGTGGCGGGCGGTGTCATCGGCGGTCAATTCGGGGTGAGAGCGGGGCATCGATTCAAGGGCGAGCAATTGCGCGCCATGCTGGCCGTGGTGGTGCTCGCGGTCGCGTTCCGCCTGCTGCTCGATCTCGTGCTCAAGCCGGCCGAGCTTTACTCCATCGTGCCGTTATCGGGGGCCTGATGCGAACCGCGCTCCTCGCCATTCTGTTTGCCTTGCCGTTCACGGCGGCCGTGGCGCAATCGCCGCATCCGGAAGAGGTGCAGGCGGACATCTCCACGCGCGAAATCTCCATCCAGTCCGACTTCACCGGTATCGAGATTCTCATCTTCGGCAGCGTCGATCTCAGCCAAGCACCCGACCCCGATCAGAGTGGCTACGATGTAATCGTGGTCATTCGCGGGCCAAGCGAGCCGATCGTCGTCAGGCGGAAGCATAGGGTCGCCGGCATCTGGGTGAACAGCCCCGGCAAGACCTTCGCCTCGCCGCCCGGCTTCTATGCCGTGCTGTCCTCGCGCCCGTTCCGGGCCATCGCCTCCGACATGACCTTGAAAGACCTCGGCATCGGCCTGAGCAATGTGGATTTTGGACGATACACGCTTGGCGATCCGCAGGAGGAAAGCTATCGCTCGGCCATGATCCGGCTGCGCAAGGAGGAACGGCTGTTCCAGGAGCATGACGACGGGGTGAGCTTCATCGGCCGCAGCCTGTTCCGGGCCACCGTCGACCTGCCGGTGAACGTTCCCATCGGCCGCTACACGTCGGACGTCTATCTATTCCGCGACGGCGTGCTGCTCAGCAAGAAACAGAGCACGCTCGAGGTGAACAAAGCCGGTTTCGAGCGGGTGCTCTATCTGCTCGCGTTCCAACACCCGTTCATCTATGGGCTGCTGGCGGTGGTGCTCGCCGTGCTTGCCGGGCTCGCCGGCTGGTTCGCCTTTCGCCGCGACTAGGATCAATCGGGCAGCAGCAGACTGCCGAGCACGGGATAGACGTCGGCTCTGCCCATCATCCAGGCTTCGAGCCGGTGCTTGACGAAGAGCGTGTCGAAGGCCTCGTCCAGCACGTTCAAGCCGCCGGCATAGGCCCCGAACGCCGGCATCACCAGCCGGTGCCCGTCGGTGGCGAAGCAGCGGCGGCGAAGCACCGCGCCGCGCCTGGCAATGCGCGCGACCGGGTGCAGATGACCGGCGATCTCCCTGGACCCATTCTCAGAGGGTTCATGCCTGAGGGTGATGCCGCGAATGGTCAGCGTGGCGCAAATCGTGCCGCCGATCGAGGCGGGCAGATGCGGGTCGTGATTGCCGCAGATCCAATACCATTCGCGGCCCTGTTGCAGTCCGGTCAGAAGGGCTGAGTCCTCCTCCGCCACGCTGTCGGCCAGATGGCTGCGATGGAAGCTGTCGCCGAGCGCCACGATGCGGGCCGGATCGACCGCGCCGATGACCTTGCTTAGGCGTTGCAGCGTGGTGCGCGTGTCGTAAGGCGGCAGCAGCATGCCGAGCGCGGCGAAGGCGGCGCCTTTCTCCAGATGCAGATCGGCGACGAGAAGCGTGTCTTCCGCCTCCCAATAGAGCGCGCCGGCGGCGAGCGGCACAAGCTCATGCCCGCAGACGGAAATGCGAGCCCTGAGCGTCGGCGCGCTCTCGGGCATGAGGTCAAGTCTGGCCTGCGGCATTTCCCCCTAAAGCCTCCGCGATGAGTTCCTCGACCGTCTCGCGCAACAAAGTCTCGCTCGCTTCGCCGGGGACGCTCTCGCGTCCGATCTCAAGCATCACAGGCACGGCAAGCGGCGAGACTCGACTGAGACCAATATGCCTGATTCGTCCGCGAATCCGTTTCAAGAAATCATTCAGGCGGCCGACATCGATAAGACCGGTGGCGGCGTCGGCAAACGCCGCCTGCAACAAGATATGGTCGGGCTCATGCTGTCGCAGCACATCATAGATGAGGTCGGAAGAGACGGTCATCTGGCGTCCGGTTTTCTCCTGTCCCGGATGACGGCGCTCGATCAGCCCGGAAATGATGGCGCAGACGCGGAAGGAGCGCTTCATCAGGCTCGACTCGGCAAGCCAGGCATCGAGGTCGTCTCCCAGCATGTCCTCGTCGAAGAGTCGCGCAAGGTCGAGCCTGCCCGACTTGACCATCGCGCCCATATCGTTGAGGCCCCAGATGGCGAGGGCATATTCATTGGCGACAAAGCCAAGCGGTGCGGCGCCCGCCCGTTCCAGCCGGCGCGTGAGCAGCATGCCGAGGCTTTGATGCGCGAGTCTCCCCTCGAACGGATAGCTGACGAGGTAGTGCCGCTTGCCGCGCGGGTACGTCTCGACCAGGATTTCGTCAGGGCCAGGCACCACCGAGAACTTTGCTTGCAGGCGGAGCCAATCGGAAACTTGCTCGGGAAAGCGCGACCAGGTGCCCGGCTGCGCCAGCAGGTGACGCACCCGGTCGGCGAGATAAGTCGATAGCGGGAACTTGCCGCCGTCATAGGCCGGAACTTTCGGCTCGGTGGCGTTCGCGCGGGTGACGATGGCATCGTTCTCGCGCAGGCCCTCGAAGCGCAGCACCTCGCCGGCGAACACGAAACTGTCGCCGGGCGTGAGCTGCTCGATGAAATATTCCTCGACCTCGCCGAGCACGCGTCCGCCAGCCAGCACGTTCCTCGGCTTGAGCGCGCCACCCTTGAGGCGGGCAAGACGCACGCGCACCATCGGCGCTTCGACGATGGTGCCGACATTGAGACGGTATTGCTGGGCGACGCGGGGATGGGCGATGCGCCACAGCCCTTCTTGCGTGCGCTTCAGCTTGGCGTAGCGCTCGTAAGTGGCGAGCGCATAGCCTCCGGTGGCGACGAATTGCACGATCTTGTCGAAGCCCGCGCGCGTGAGCCCCTGATAGGGCGAAGCGCCGGTCACTTCGCGAAAGAGCCGATCGGGATCGAACGGCGCGGCGCAAGCCGTACCGAGCACATGCTGGGCGAGCACGTCGAGTGCGCCCGGCCGCGATGGCGGCGTGTCCTGCGCGCCCTCTTCCGCCGCTTCGAGTGCCGCCTGGCACTCCACCACCTCGAAGCGGTTGGCCGGCACCAGCAGCGCCTTGCTCGGCTCGTCGAGCCGGTGATTGGCGCGGCCGATACGCTGGGTGAGACGGCTCGCGCCCTTGGGCGCGCCGATATTGACGACGAGATCGACGTCGCCCCAGTCGATGCCGAGGTCGAGGGTGGAGGTGCACACCACGGCGCGGAGCTTGCCCGCGACCATCGCCGCCTCGACCTTGCGTCGCTGCGCCACGTCGAGCGAGCCGTGATGCAGCGCGATCGGCAGGTTCTCGTCGTTGTAGCGCCACAGCTCGTGGAACAGCATCTCGGCCTGCGAGCGCGTGTTGACGAACATCAGCGCCAAGCGATGGGCCTTGATCGCCTCGTAGATCTCGGGCAACGCGTAGCGCGCCGAATGGCCGGCCCAAGGCAGCTCGGCCTTCGATTTGAGGATGGTGATATCGGCCTTGGCGCCGCCCTCGGCGGTAACGATCTCGGCAAGCCGCGTGGTGGACTGGCCGTCATGCGGCACGAGGAAAGCGGCAAGTTCCGACGGACACGCTACCGTCGCCGACAGGCCTATGGCGGTAAGCTCCGGCGCATAGGTGCGCAAGCGCGCCAAATCGAGCGCCAAAAGATCGCCGCGTTTGCTCGAGGCCAGCGCGTGCAGCTCATCGAGGATCACGAATTTCAACGAGCCGAACAGCTCGGGCGCGCTCTTGTGCGACAGCATCAGCGCGATCTGCTCGGGCGTGGTCAGCAGAATGTCGGGCGGCAGCACGCGCTGGCGAGCGCGGCGCGACGGCGGCGTGTCGCCGGTGCGAGTCTCGAGCTTGATGGGCAGCACCATCTCCTCGACCGGCGCGGCCAGGTTGCGCGCAATGTCGGTGGCAAGCGCCTTTAGCGGCGACACATATAAAGTGTGGATCGCCGATGCCGGTTTGAGCTTCCTACCGCGCGCGGCAAGATCGACCAGGCTCGGCAGGAAACCGGCCAGCGTCTTGCCGCCGCCGGTTGGGGCAATCAGCAGCGCGTCGCGGCCCTCACCCGCCGTTTCGAGCAACGCAAGCTGGTGGGCATGCGGACGCCAGCCCCTCGCGCGGAACCATCCGGCAAACGGCTCGGGCAGCGCCGTTTGCACCGGGACGGCATCCGGCGCCTTTACCATGACCCTCGCCTTTGCGCTCACGCCTGCCACGTCCCCTTGACCTCGCCTGCCCTTCGCACCAATTCTGCCGTAGTTCGAGCCGAAGCTTTGGTTACTTTAAGGCAGGCGTGCGCGGCGCCAAGGCGAAAGGGATGGCGGACATGGAACGGTTCTTTGGCGGCAATCCGGCCCTGGTGCTGATCAGGCTGGTGATCCTGTCCTTGATCGTCGGCGTGATCCTGGCCGCTCTCGGCTTCAGCCCCTTCGACATCGTCGACAGCATAAGGCGGCTGCTGGCCCGCATCTACGACATGGGCTTCGCCGCGGTGGAACGGGGGCTCCGCTACTTCCTGCTCGGCGCCGTCGTCGTGTTCCCGGTGTGGCTCTTCGTGCGCGCGTTCAAGATGCTGGGGCGCGAGAACAGCACCACGCTGCTCGACCCGAATTCGCGCAATCGCGAAGCCTAGCGTAAGGCCGCCCGGTCCAAGGCGCGCGAGCCGACCAGCGGCGTGAGGCTGTCGACGCGGGCGCGATCCATGGCCTCGATCAGTTTCTGCTTGATGAGGCCGATCAGCGGCGGTCCTTCGAGCACGAACCCGGTATAGATCTGAATGAGCGAGGCGCCGGCCTCGATCTTGACCAGCGCCGTCTCGCCTGAATCGATGCCGCCGACCCCGATCAGCGGCAGCTTGCCCTCGGTCAGCCGGTAGACGCGCGCGAGCATGCGGGTCGAACGGGCAAAGAGCGGGCGCCCCGAGAGGCCGCCTTTTTCCATGGAGAAGTCCACGTCATGCAGGCCATCGCGGGAGAGCGTGGTGTTGGACACGACGATGCCGTCGACATCGTGCGCCATGATGACTCCCACGGCGAGCGCCACATCGGCCTCGGCAAGATCAGGCGCGAGCTTGATCAGAAGCGGCGGAGGCGACGGCAGAGCGGCGCGCGACGCCTGCACCCGCTTGAGCAGAGAGTTGAGCTCTTGTGGGCTCTGAAGATCGCGCAGGCCCGGCGTGTTGGGCGAGGAGATGTTGACGGTGAAATAGCTCGCTACCGGCGCCAGCCGTTCGATGCCCTCGACATAGTCGGCGATGCGATCCTCGCTGTCGCGCCCCGCCCCGATATTGACGCCGACAATCCCGTTTGGACGGTGTTGCAGCCGCCGGAGCGCCGCCCTCTGTCCCTCATTGTTGAAGCCGAGCCGGTTGATGATGGCGTGTTCGGTGGCCGAGCGAAAGATGCGGGGCTTCTCATTGCCGGCCTGGGGGCGCGGTGTGAGCGTGCCGACCTCCACGAAACCGAAGCCCATATCCAGAAGAGACTGCGGCACCCGCGCGTTCTTGTCGAAGCCGGCCGCCATGCCGAGGGGATTGGGAAAGTCCAGGCCGAACAGAGTCTGCGCCAACCGCGGATCGTCGGGTCCTGAAGCGTGCGGATAGAGTCCAAACTCCAGCCCCTTGATGGCGAGATCGTGGGCGCGCTCGGGTTCGAGCGAGTGCAGGAATGCCTGCCCTAGATTGAACAACGAATTCACGCCGCGATCTCCACAGCTTCGGGGAGGATGTGGCGTCCTTCGGCATCGAGCGGCAAGGGCTCGGCCCAAAGCATCGCGGCCAGATCGAGCGGCGCGTAGAGGTGGGGGAACAGCGTCCCGCCCCGCGACTCCTCCCATTTGAGATCGCCGCCGAGACGCGCCGCGTCCAAGGCGAGCAGCACCAGATCGGCCTGTCCGGCGAAATGGGCGGTGAGTGTGCCAGCGACCTGATGCGCACCGGACAGATGGATGAAGCCGTCGCGAAGATCGTCAGCCGAGCCGTGGAAGCTCCCCTCGCGCATCGCCGCTTCGAAGGCTTCCTCGGTCAGAATCTTGTAAATGGGCCCGGTCATGCCGCCGCAAAGTAGCCGCACCCGGACAGTCCAACAAGCAAACGGACGGCCGAGCGCGCGCTCCGGGGCACGAAAGGCCGGTTCACTCGCGAACCGGCACTAACAAGCAATGTGCTTCAGTTCGACTTTTCAGGCACTTTTGCGCTGTCCCCGTCTCGCTCCTTGATCGCCTGGGAAAGGCACCAATCGGCCATTGAGAGATGCTGGTTGATAACTTCGGCATTGAAGGCGTCACGGGCGCGCTGAATGAACTTTTTCGCCTCAACGAGATAGTCCATTGGGATCCTCCACCGCTGACCCTGATGCTCTCAATATGGGTGCTGCGAGCACGCAATGAAGTGGGATTGAGGCTAAAAGCACATCCAAATCATCAACTTGGTACGTTACCGTTCCAGGTTTCGAACTGGTTGGACAAGGGTCGAAAATAAGGCATAATTCCTAGAGTGGGTATAAATTCGCATTTATATACTTGACAACGGGAGGTGGGATCGCCATTTAAAGGTTTGTGAGGAGCAAACCCATGGCCAAAGCCGATATTCAGAACGCGGTGTTCAACGATGAAACTGCCGCCCGCGAAGCGTTGGAAGCTGTGCGGTGGCCCCAGGGGCCCGTTTGCCCTCACTGCGGCAATCTCGACCAGGAGAAAATCAAGAAGGGTGCAGGAAAGGTCGCGCGTCCCGGCCTGTATTACTGTGCGGCGTGCAATGGACAGTTCACTGTGACGGTTGGGACCGTCATGGAACGGTCGAAGATACCCCTCACCAAGTGGCTGATGGCGATGCACCTAATGGGGTCAAGCAAAAAGGGCATTAGCGCCCACCAGCTCCATCGCCTTCTTGGGGTCACCTATAAGTCGGCTTGGTTCATGGCTCATCGCATCCGTGAAGCCATGCGTGATGCAAAGCCCACGACCATGGGAGGCCAAGGCCAAGCGGTGCAGGCCGACGAAACCTACTACGGGAACACGTCTAAGCGCGCTAAGGGCTATCGCAAGGGGCTGCGCCATAAGACACAAGTGATCGCTCTTGTGGACCACCAATCCGGACGGGTTCGCACATTCACTGGTAAGAGCGCGACCGCCAAAGAAGTGCGCGAACTCCTTCTGGCAAATGTCGATCCTGCTTCGACGCTAGTCACCGACGAAAGCAACCTATATGGCGGCGTTGGCAGGGAGTTCGGTCGCCACGCTCGAGTGCGTCATGCCAAAGGAAAGTACGTCACCAAGGATGGCCTCTCGACGAACAACGTCGAGAACTTTTTTGGCGTGTTCAAGAAAGGCATCGTTGGCATATATCATTTCTGTAGCGAGCAGCACCTACAGCGCTATCTCGACGAGTTTCAGTTCCGCTACAACAACCGTTCGGGGCTCGGCGTGTCTGATGGAGAACGTGCGGCGCGCATTGCCAAAGGTATCGAGGGCAAGCGTCTCACGTACCGGCCGATTGACGGAAATCACGCATCGTCAGCAGTTCGTTAAGCGCTACGCTGCTTGGAGGAAGAGGCGCGGGCTTTAGGCCGCGTTTTTTTCTTCGGCGCTGTTCGTCCGACCTTCATGTCCTCATGATGCTTCGGTGGCATCGCGAGAACCCGCCTCATCACTTTCAGCGTCGCGGCATCCAATCGGGGCTTCTTCGTCGTCGTCATAGCCAACAACTAGAGAAGAGGAGCCAAGCGGCCATCCCGCCTGAACTCCTCAGCGTCTTCGGACGTCACATAGACAAAAGGCCCGCCTGGACCATATGGACCTTTGGGTTTGACTTCTCCCGGTGCAAAGGGAACGGCCAGCTCATGACCACCTTCACCCTCAATGACGAAATTCCAATGTCTCCCCCAGATGGCATCTGATTCGTTAGCAACATCGAGATGCTGGCTTTTGAACCACATTGCATATCGGGCCAGCGCCGGACCTCTTGGTTGCAGCTGGGCAATGAGGAGAAGATCGCCCGGGCTCGCCTTCTTCATGGGCCGATCCAAAGCGTGCTTCTGATGGTCAATTACGCCCTTCATATGCTCGGCGGTCGTCCTGAGAATTATGATAATCGGGGTTGGTCGCATTATGCCGCTTCCCTTATCTTGCCGACCTGCTCAATCGGGCCGACGACACTAGGGATGGATAGCCTCGGAGAAAAAAACATCACCTCTTTGCCAATCCGGGTTTCACGCGCGCTATATCCAACATTGTAAACGATCATTCGAGCGCCAGCGTATAGCTTCTTTATAGGCGCGACATTGTCATAAGACACGATCCAATAGCGGTCGGTCATTTGCGATTTCACAAACTGCGCGAGATCGGCATGATCCTCGGGCTTATAGTAATCATAGTAAAGCTCGCGGCCTCGCTCGTAGTACGGAGGATCAAGATATATCAGTGTCTTTTTGGGCCACTTTGGCAATCCAAAGCGGAGCATTGCGAGCGCATCGCTGCGCGTGAGTCTAATCCGACTCCGCATCTTTGCGATTGACTGGATCCGAAATATCAACTCCTCCGCGTTGTAACGAGCATCAATTTTCCAAGGGCCGGTCTGGTCACGCCCTCCGATTATGCCACCATTCAAAATTCCAGATCGGTTGGTCCGGTTCAGGAAAAAAGTGGCAAAGCCGACCTGCACGTAGCTGTGATCGCGAGGGTTGGAGAAAATGCGCTTCTGCTTATCCCAGGCTGCGACGGTGAGCCGAGTGTTCTTTATCAACCTGCAAAGCGCATCCGTCTCATGTAGCACAGCCTTCCAAAATGAGTAGACAGGGCCACTCAGATCATTGATGTGAATTTTCGTGACGTACTCTTGGAACAACAGTTCAAGGCCAATAGCAGCGCCGCCGGCATAAGGCTCGACGTACTCACCATCGCAAAGCTTGTTGGTGCGGATAATCTCTTTGACGTAGGCCGCGAGTTTGCCCTTACCCCCGGGATAACGAAGCGGCGTGAAGTGGACCAGGCGCCGTGGCCCATCTTCAGTTTTTGTCATGACCAGATTGCCTCAAAGAGAGGTTGTGCATTGTTCCACGCCGCCTTGAGCTCTGTCGGCGACGGAGTGGCGAAGCGGTCATGGACATATCGGTGAAATAGGTCGATGTACATGGGGCTTGTTTTCACACTCAGGCTGCGGGTGACTTCGGCGAACCGTTCCTCCGGCACGCCAATATCCACAAGCATCGCGACTACCTCGGCCAGCTTCTTGTCTAGTGGCTTGAACCGTTGTTGGCCGCCCGGAGCGGTAAATTTCAGCGTGCGGCCGTTTTTCTCGAGGAAGTGATCCACGGACATTTCAAGGAAGACGCGCAGCAGAACCGCAATCGCATTCCCGGCATCAACGAGCTTTAAGGTTCGCAACTCTTTGTAGATTTCTGCAATTCGATTGTCCGTTACGTTGACGGGGCAGTTCTTAGGAACAACCTCTTTGCGGTCGCTAGGGTCCGGCTTGCGTCGCGTCCTTGAAGTCGCCCGCCTGAACTCCGAGATCGGTATTTCATCAACGGTCCGTTCAGCACCTTTGGCTTTAGATAGGTCCGGCGTGTCTTTCGTATCGAACGTACCGATGTATTCGAGCATTTGATCGGTTTTCATCAAGCTGCCGACGCGGCGTTCCTTAGTCGCAAGATCAAGGACAATCCGTCTAAGCGGTTTGATAATTTCAGAGGCGGGAAGTTTTGTGACTAGCTTGCCCGCCTTCACGTCGAGCCCTAGGGTTTGGCGAACCTTGCGATCCTCAACAAAACGTTGAAGCGTGCTGAGAGGAAAAGACTCTTCGATCTTTTCTCTTTGAGACTCGGTGAGGCCGCCACGTTCCGTCACCATGTCCAAGGCCTGAACTGCGGGGGAGCGGGTTCGAAAGCGTTGCTTGGCTCTTGGTCGCCAATCGACGATGCCCGCGCCGCCCTGCTCTCCTTGGTGGCGCAACCTCAGCCAATAATCTCCCTCTTGCCGCGAGGCCAATTCGAAACATGAGACTGGTTCGACCATCGACTTCGAAAATTTCTTTGCCTCTCGTTCAAGGAGCTTCCTCATGGGCTCCGGCATCTCGAGGCCACTCATGACGGCCGGGTTAGTCAACAGCTTGAAGACGGCCACACGCCTATTGCCTTCAAGCGAGATGAACTTCTCGGGCTTTCGATTGAGGCGCAGGACCAGCAATCGATCCATGGGATTCAGACCATGTTCGGCGATGCTCTGAGCGAGCTTAACCAGTTTGCTCTTCTGCTCTTTGACGACTTTTTGGAGCGCTTCTTGCTGACCTTCCGCATGCGTAATGCGCGGATTGTCATGATCGAGAATAAGATCATCGATTCTCAGCTTTATGTCGGCCATCGCCCCGTCCCCGTAGGCCCCACAGCCCCACGGGAGAATAGAGTAGTCCGCAACCGTCAGTAAAGCTGGACGAGCCTGGTGCCGTCGCCGCTATATTCCGTTGTCATGTATATAATTAGGTATAAATTCCCTACCGATTCGGCGGGACTTTCGATCCTGCTGTTGTTTCGGAGGCAGCCCATGCCTAGGCTCACTCACGGCAGAGTTTGGTCCGCCATCGACGCGCTGGCGCGCCGCTATGGGCTGTCCTCCTCCGGCCTTGCCAAGCGCGCCGGGCTCGATTCCACCGCCTTCAACAAGTCGAAGCGGGTCACCGGCGAGGGACGCTTGCGCTGGCCGACCACGGAAAGCATCGCCAAGGTGCTCGAGGCGACCGGCGCCACCGTCGAGGATTTCACCGCGCTGGTCACCGCCGAGCCGCGTGGACGCCGTGGCACCGCCCAGCCCATCCCCCTGATCGGCCTGACCCAGGCCGGCGCCAGCGGTTTCTTCGACGATGGCGGCTTCCCCGTGGGTGGGGGCTGGGACCAGATCCGCTTCCCGCGCGTCGACGACGACAACGCCTATGCGCTGGAAGTGACCGGCGACAGCATGCAGCCGCTCTACCGTGACGGCGATATTCTCATCGTTTCGCCGAGCGCCGCGCCGCGCAAAGGCGACCGCGTCGTGCTGCGCACCACCGATGGCGAGGTGATGGCCAAGATCCTGGTCAGGCGCACGGCGAAAACAGTGGAACTCGCCTCGTTCAACCCGGCCCATGCCAATCTCGTCTTTCCCGTGAACCGCATCGACTGGATGGCGCGCATCGTCTGGGCGTCACAGTGATCCGGGGACAGAAACCAGAAACGATGATGCGAATTTTGCTGCTCGGCGTTCTCCTCTTCGCCTCACCTCAGGCCTGGGCGCAAGAGACGTTCGTGCCGACCGAAGCCGAGCGCGCTACGATCTCGGACTGCATCGCGCGCACCGCGTCAGAGCCTGAGCTCAAGCAAATGAGCGCCTGTATCGGTCTCGTCGCGGGGCCGTGTGTGGAGGCGCCGGACGCCAACACTTTTTCCCTCGTCGCCTGTCATGGACGCGAGCAGGCCATCTGGGACGAGCATCTCAATGGCTGGTACGGCGAGGTGCAAGAAAGGCTCAAAGACAATGCGGGGGCGGCTTCTGCTCTCAAGGTGGCGCAGCGCGATTGGATTGCCTTCCGCGACGCCAAATGCGCCTATTGGGCCAAGCGTTATGAAGGAGGAACCATCGTCTCGGTCATGACCGGGGACTGCATGCGCGTCGAGACCGGACGCCGGGCGCTTGAGATGCGCGCGATCTTCGACGATCTGGATCACTGATCACAGCATTTCGAGAGGAATGGGGCTTGCCGGCGGCGGGAAGGCGCGGTCGAGCTCGGCAAGTTCTTCGCCAGTCAGCTTGATGTCGAGCGCCGCGCGGTTCTGGCGCACATGCGCTTCGCTCTTCGCCTTGGGGATCACCATCATGTCCTTGTGCCGCAGCACCCAGGCGAGAGCGATCTGCGCCTGAGTGGCATCGTGGCGGGCGGCGATCGAGATCAGCGCAGGATCGCGCAACAGCCGTCCCTGCTCGATCGGCGAATAGGCCATGATCGGCACGGAGCGGGCGCGGCACCATGGCAAGAGGCCGGCTTCGATGCCGCGCCGCCTGAGATTGTAAAGCACCTGGTTGGTGGCGCAGTCCGCCCCGCCCTCAAGCGCGAACAGCTCCTCCATGTCGTCGACATCGAAATTGCTGACGCCGAAGTAGCGAATCAATCCAGCCTCTCGCAGGGCGAGGAAGGCATCGAGCGTCTCGGCAAGGGCCGGATGCCCGCGCCAGTGCAACAAATACAGGTCGATCCGGTCGGTGTTGAGCCGCTTCAGGCTGCGCTCGCAGGCTTTGACGGTGCCGGCGCGATCCGAGTGTTCCGGCAGCACCTTGCTCACCAGGAACACCTCGTCGCGGCGCCCCTCGATAGCCTCGGCCACGATCTCCTCGGCGGTACCGTCGGCATACATCTCGGCGGTGTCGATCAGGGTCATGCCGAAATCGAGGCCAAGGCGGAGCGCCGCGACTTCTTCTTTTCGCACGCGCGCGCTCTCGCCCATGCGCCATGTGCCCTGGCCGAGCTGCGGCACGGTCTCGCCGGAGGGGAGGGTTACGGTGGGAAGCTCTGCCGCCATGAGAAACGCTTAAGCCTTTTTCGCGGCGGCGACTTCCCGCTCCTCCTTCCGCCAATAAAGCTGGAAGGCGAGCACCAGCAGGAACACGCCGAATACCAGCGCATAGGCCCCGATCCACAGCGTCAGCACCACCACGCCGATAAAGGGCTGGATCACCAGCAAGATGCCGAACACGAGAGAGGCGATGCCGCCAAGCGCGAGCCACCAGCGGCCGTGCTCGATATTGAGGGAGAAGGCTGCGGCGAGCAGCAGCGCGCCCGACACGATCGCCCAGATGGCGATGATCCACACCAGCGCCACCAGGGTGATGACGGGCCAAACCACGGCGACCACGCCGGCGGCGATGCTGACCAGGCCTTGCAGAATGAGCAGGCCCCAGCGCTCTCCGCCAGCCGCCGCCTTGATGCCCGAAGCGATGGTGAAGGCGCCGTCGACCAGCATATAGGCCGCGAACAAGATGACGAACACTTCGACGGCGAGCGTAGGGTTCAGCAGGCAGATCAGGCCGAAGATGATGCCCAATATGCCGCGCAGGCCCACCGCCCACCAACTCTGCTCCAGGATTTCGCTCAATGCGTCGCAACGCGCCTTCTTGGCGGTCGCCGTGCGGCTTTTCGCCGTTGCCGTGCTCGCAGCCATGTAACGCCCCTCTTCCAGCCAAAGTTGATCGATAATTTTACCCGGTTACGCGCCATCGGTCAGCCCGCAAGGGGGCCGTAATCGAGGGGGCGAATCCTCGCGAAATGGCGTCATGATGACGCCGCGTCCAGATACTAGCATCCAAATCACGAACCCGCGCGTTAGGCCTGTCCACCCCCCAGAAGGCGGAGACATGATGGATACGCTTGCTCAGTCCCAAAATACCCTCAAGACCCCAGCCTATGCCGCCCAGTCGGCCAAAGCGGCGCTGGCACCCTGGTCGATCGAGCGCCGCGAGCTCGGCCCGCACGATGTGCTGATCGACATTCTCTATTGCGGCGTCTGCCATTCCGACATTCACCAAGCCCGCGACGAATGGGGCGGTTCCATCTTCCCCATGGTGCCGGGCCACGAGATCATCGGCCGGGTGGCCAAGGTCGGCGGCCAGGTCAAGAAATGGAAGCCCGGTCATATCGTCGGCGTCGGCTGCTTCGTCGATTCCTGCCGGCGCTGCGAGGCCTGCCGCGCCGGCGAGGAGCAATATTGCGAGCCGGGCATGACGCTCACCTATAACGGCTATGAGCGTGACGGCAAGACGCCGACCTATGGCGGCTATTCCACCCAGATCACCGTCGACGAGAATTACGTGCTCAACATCCCCAAGGGTATTCCGCTCGAGCGGGCGGCGCCGCTGCTGTGCGCCGGCATCACCACCTATTCCCCTCTCAGGCATTACGGCTTGAAGGGAGGCGACAGGCTCGGCGTGGTGGGACTCGGCGGCCTCGGCCACATGGCCGTGAAGTTCGGCCACGCCATGGGCGCGCATGTCACCGTGCTCAGTCATTCGCCCGGCAAGCGCGACGATGCGCTCAAGCTCGGCGCCGACGATTTCCTCGTCACCAAGGACGAGGCGACGTTCAAGGAAAATGCTGGCCGCTTCGACTTTATCTTGGATACCGTGTCGGCCACCCACGACTACAACGCCTATCTCGGCCTGCTCCGCCGCGACGGCATCATGGTGCTGGTGGGCGTGCCGGAGCCGACGCCGCTCTCGGCCACCGCCCTTATCATGAAGCGGAAGCGACTGGCCGGTTCGCTGATCGGAGGTATTCGCGAGACCCAGGAGATGCTCGATTTCTGTGCCGCAAACGGTATTGCCGCGGATGTGGAGGTCATCCCCATCCAGGACGTCAACGAGGCTTACGAGCGCATGCTCAAGAACGACGTGCGGTACCGTTTCGTGATCGATCTCGCCAGCCTGAAGGCCGCTTCATAGCGGCCTTCAGAGGCTTCCAACCTTTCCCAATGGTTAACGGGCTTCGGCCCTCAAAAAGCCACGAAATATCTGAGAATTATGGTGTTTCCCGCGGGCGAGGGAGCCGGCGGACATTAACCATGTTTGTGTAATCGTCAGCACTCTGGGGCCGGGGGGAGGAAGCTGATGACATGCGTATATTTGCGCTCATTGCGCTCGCTTCCTGGGGCGTACTCGGCCTGTCGTTTCCTGCTGACGCCCAGACCGGCACGTCGCCGGTAGCGCCGTCGCGCACCCTCTCGGTGCCGAAACAATCGGCCATTCAAGCCGTCCCTCAGCTTTTAGCGCCGCCGCAAATGCTACCCAAGGCCGACGCGCCGGTACGAGAGACCCGGTCCGACCCGCTACCTACGGTCGTCGTGCCCCAGCCAGAACAAATGACCGAGCCTCATCCCATGCGCGATTACTCGCCGGTCATGGAGGAAGCGGCCCCGGGACCGCCGGCATCGCCCGCGCCGCACGCCTTCTCCACGCCCGAGCGCCTGCTCGATTGGATGTCTAACTACCGCAAGCACCCAAGACCATCTCTGGTCCCGGCTGCCGTCCATGCCATGTACGAGTTCGGCCTGTTTAGCGAGGAGGAGAAGCAGTGGTTCTGCATCGGCTTCATCGCCGGGGTGCTCGGCAACAATCCGAAGGACGGCCCGAAACTCATCGCCCAGATGTTCCCCATGCCCGACAAGGAGCAGGCGGTGATCATTAGGGCCATTGCCTATTCGGGACGGCCGGATTGGCGCGAGCTGCTTGAGAAGAATTCCTCGCGCATGCCGCTTAGGCGTCCGCTCATCGACGACTTCCTCAACGGCAAGCGCCCGACCCTGATGGAGCTGCCGCTCGACACGGGCGGCTCGCCGGGCGTCTACGCGCTATGGGGCTATTATGTCGCCACCGGCCAGCACGAGCCGGTGCTGCGCATCATGGAGGCGCTGCGCTGGTCGAAGAACAAGTCGGATTCAGGATTCTCTTGGCGCAAGATTTTCTCCGGCTGGCGCAACGATCCGAACGCCTTGGAGAAGATCACCACCGGCGGCACGGCCAAATGGACACTCGCCTCCTATGCCGAGCGCGATCGCGAGCTGATCTCGCTTTATCGGGCCGAGCAAGCGCGGCAGCCGAAGGAAATCGCCAAGCCGCTCGAGGACGTGATCGAGGCCGCCGAAACCTTCGAGTCCGAGAAGATCCGCAAGGATCAGTTCGGCGCTATCGAGGACGCGCAGAGGCAGAAGATGACCAGCGACGTGACGGGCATGACCAAGGGCGTGACCGCCGGCTCGATTGCCATCGCCACGGGCTGCGTGGCGGCGACCGCTCTCGGCCAGGCGCAGATTGCCATTCCTTGCGTGATCGGCGGCGCGCTCTACACGGGCGCGGCCAAGCTCGCCCAATAAGGCCGTTTCATTCCTACGTCATTGCCCGGCTTGACCGGGCAATCCAGTAACCCCACGCAATCCAGTTAACTGAGACCGGTGGTTACTGGATTCCCGCTTTCGCGGGAATCACGGTTGAATGGCGATTCGGCTTAATCGCTGCTGCGGCCGATCAGATAGCCGACAATCACGCCGAGGCCGGCGGCGAGAATGAGTGAGGCGGCGAGATTGTCCTTGATGGCCTCCTCTGCCTCGTGTGCTGCGTCGGAGGCGATATGGCGGGCCTGCTTGTATCCGCTTTTCGCGCTCTTACCCACGCTGCGCGACAGATCGTTCACATAGTCGCGCAGGCCGTCGAGCTGGTCGTAGAGATCGTCGATGTCGAGGTCCTTGACGTCCTTGACGAGTTTCGCGGCCTTGCGCTCGGCCTTGCCCAAATTCACCATGGTGCACTCCTTCGTGTGACAGAACGCGCCCCGTCCGGCTCGGCGCCTAGTCTACCAGAAACGGCCGAACGTGGGTCTCTGTTCCCTGAGCGCTTAAAGGACCTGGTTGCGGGCCCTGATGCCGCGCTCGATCGCCACCGCGGTCAGCCTGTCAAGATCGAGGCTGTCGCGCAGCATGTCGATGAAGCGTGCCTCTTCGGGCCGCACGCGAAGATCGGCGGCCGCCACCTCCAACGCCACGGAATACGCCGTCTCGTGGAGCTTCTTCGGCAGGCCGCCGCGGATCAGGCCAAGCATGCGCTCAAGGCCGCCATCCTCTCCTAGAATCTCGCCGCAGGCCTCGGCGGTCTTAACCAGCTTGTCCTGGTCGTAATCGGCGAAGACCGGCAGATTGGAGACGATCTCGCCGATGCGGCCAAGCTCGGCGTCGGTCATGATGCGGTCCACGGCGGACACCGTGACCATCGCATAGATCAGCGCGGTGTGATGGTCCAACGTCTCAGCCATGGCGCGGCGACCCCTCTCGTTTACCCCGAAACGGCGGGGACCGTAGGCAATTGGCGCAGGCCCGGCAAGCGCCGTTTCACCTCGCCCAGCGGCCGGAAAGACTGGCGCTGTTTAGGAATCTGTGGAATTTGTCGACTATTAAATTCCGACAAATTCAACACTCCGGCCATGGCCAATTCACCCGCCGCCAAGAAGATCGTCCCGAAGCTCGAGATAGACTCCGAGCTTTTGGCGCATGCTCATGTGAGCAAGGCGTGGCCCTTCGAGGAAGCGCGCAAGGTCCTGAGCCGGCTGAAGCGCATCCCGAAGCCGACCGGAGCGATCATCTTCGAGACCGGCTACGGGCCCTCTGGCCTCCCCCATATCGGCACCTTCGGCGAGGTGGTGCGCACCACCATGGTGCGCCACGCCTTCCGCGTGCTCACCGAGGACAAGGTGCCGACGCGGCTGATCTGCTTCTCCGACGACATGGACGGATTGCGCAAGGTGCCGGACAACATCCCCAACAAGGAGATGGTGGCCGAACATCTGGGCAAGCCGCTCACCCAGGTGCCCGATCCGTTCGGCGACCACCAAAGCTTCGGCCACCACAACAATGCCCGGCTCAGGGCTTTCCTCGACACTTTCGGCTTCGACTACGAGTTCCTCTCGGCCACGGAGTGCTACAGTTCGGGGCGCTTCGACGTGACGCTGCTCAAAGTGCTGGAGAACTACGACGCGATCCGCGACGTGATCCTACCGACACTCGGCCCCGAGCGGCGCGCCACCTACAGCCCCTTCCTGCCCATCTCGCCCACCACCGGCCGCGTGCTGCAAGTGCCGATCGTCGATCGCGACGTTGCCGCGGGATCGATCCGCTACAAGGATCCCGACAGCGGCAAGCTCGTTCAAGTTCCCGTCACGCGCGGCCATTGCAAGCTGCAATGGAAGGCCGATTGGGCCATGCGCTGGGCGGCGCTCGGCGTCGATTACGAGATGGCTGGCAAGGATTTGATCGACTCGGTGCGGCTGTCCGGACATATCTGCCGCATCCTTGGCGCGCAGCAACCGGAAGGCTTCATCTACGAGCTGTTCCTCGACGAGAACGGCGAGAAGATCTCGAAGTCGCGCGGCAACGGGCTTACCATCGAGGAATGGCTCGCTTACGCGTCGCCGGAAAGTCTCTCGCTCTATATGTATCAGAGCCCGCGCAAGGCGAAGCGTCTCTATTTCGACGTGATCCCCCGCGCGGTCGACGAATATGTCGGCCATCTCGCCGCCTATCCGAAGGAGGAACAGGCAGCGAAGCTGATGAACGCGGTCTGGCATATCCATCAGGGCACGCCCCCCGAGGCCGAGCTGCCCATCAGTTTTGCATTGCTGTTGAACCTTGCCTCGGCCTCGAACTCGGATGATCGCGAGGTGTTATGGGGCTTCATCCGCCGTTACGCGCCCGATGCCACGCCGCAGAAGCATCCCCTGCTCGACGAGCTGGTCGGCTATGCCATTCGCTATTTCCATGACTTGGTGAAGCCGGCCAAGCGCTATCGCGCGCCGACGGAAAAAGAGCGGGCGGCACTCGTCGATCTCGACACACGGCTCGGCAAGCTACCGAAGGCAATACTGGCTGAGGAAATTCAGGCGATGGTCTATGCCGTCGGCAAGGAGCACGGCTTCGAGCCGCTGCGCGATTGGTTCGCCACGCTCTACGAGGTGTTGCTCGGCCAGACGCAAGGCCCGCGCTTCGGCTCCTTCGTCGAGCTTTACGGCATAGAAGAGACCCGCGCCCTAATCGCCAAGGCTCTCGGCGGTGAGCTCACGGCAGGCTAGCCGGGTTTAGAAAAAGCTCATGGGGAAGTAGCGAAGAAACAGCTCTTCGTAGCGGCCGCTCGCATGCACCTGCTCCAAGCCGTAATTGAGGATCTCGGCGAGCTGGCGGTTGCCCCGCTTCACGGCGATGCCGACTCCTTCCCCGAAAAACTTGACATCGAGATACGGGCCGCCGCGGAATTCACAGCAGTTCTCGCTGGTTACGCCGTTGATCCAGAAAGTGAGGCCGATCCCGTCGCCGAACATGAAATCGACGGCGCCGCCCATCAGCGCCTTTTGCGCATCCTCTGCCGTATCGAAAGTGGCGATCGCCGCGTCAGGGAAGAATTTTTTCAGATAGGCCTCGTGGCCGGTGCCTTTCGCCACGCCGATCTTCACGCCTTCCACGGTCTCGGGGCGAATGTCCCTGAGCTCGACATCCTTGCGCGCCACGAAACGCGCGGGCGTGGCGTAATAGCGCGAGGTGAAGTCGGCCTTGTTCAGCGCGTCGGCGGTGATGCGGATGGAGGCAATGGCGGCCTCGGCCTCACCTCTGTCGAGGCTCGGGAGGAGCTCGCTCCACTCGACGTCTCTGACCTCGCACTGAACTTCGAGTATCTCGCAAATGGCCTTGGCCAGATCGACATTGAAACCGGTGAGCGCGCCGACCTCGTCGTAATAATGGAAGGGCGGATAGTCGCTGTCGGTGACGAAACGGAGCGTCTGGACTCCCTTCATGTCGGGCCTGGGACGCTGCACGTCGCCCTGCCAGGCGTCGGGGACGATCTCCCGCCTGATCTGCGTCTGAGTCTGCGCCTGCGCCAAGACGGGCTCCGGCAGAAGCCAGACAAGGCCCACACCGAACGCGGCAAGCCAATAATGGATATGAGTGATGCGTGCTGACACGCATTTCTCATAGCGCAGCTTCAGGCGCCTCGCCAGCGGGCGCTGCAACACATGGTTGCAAGTATTAATTCGAGCAATCTTTAACGGAACTATGCACTTGACGAACTGGCATAGGGTCGTGCGGCTGGCCCGACAGGCCGGCCTCTTAGTCTGCGTTGTTGCCCCAATCGTGGTAACGACCGTCAACAGCGTCAATGCATCCTCTGAACATGCTGGCAGCATTGTATCTGTGGCAGAACTTGGTGAATCGCTGACGGCTGAACCCATCAGTATATCGGACCTCGCCCCAAACGTAATAATACCCCCATTCTCCAGGGGCCAAAAACGGGCTCCCCTTACGCATCAAGGCTCCGGGCGGCAAAGCATTCTGACCGCCACGCCAATCTCCGGTTATGGGAAAGTCTGCTTTTTGGGCGGTATCATCCGCGAAAGCAATGTGGATGGCCCAAGAAATATCGCGTGCGGGGAGGCGACCCGCGTTGTTGATGCCGACGTAGGCAACGATCTGCTCTTCGTAAATCAGCCCGCCGAAAGCATCTTGGGGAGTGGTCGCCGGGTTAGGAATCACGCGATCTATGCCAAGGGGTTCTACACTCAAATAGGCGCGCTGGGTGATTTTGGTCAGACGCACCTGACGGCGTCCAATGCAGACCGTAGCGATCCACAAGCCAATGTTGCCGGCGACGAGGCCAGCGGTAGCTACGGCCACAACCGCCGTGAAGAAGGTGATTGGAGCCCAACTCGAAGGGCTCCAAAGGGCTTCGGATATTTGCTTTTGGGATTGACCCTGCTCGGTGGGTTTATCACTCTGTTGATAGGCTGGTTGTTGGGGGGCTTCCGTTGCGAATGACCCAGCAAAGCCCCATGCCGCTCCAGCCGCTGCCGAAGCTAGCCACAAAGCAAACACGTAGCGCCAGAACTTTGACGTTGCCGCCCCCTAGCGTTTCCGAGCGATCAGACGCGCGAACCAGCTTGATCGCTCGCCAATCCAGCACCAAAACCTAATGGCAGTGCACGTACCCGGTGCTGTTATCCATGTGGCAGCACTGTCCTGGTGGTGAACTTTTCCGGCAGCCACCACCGTGGGCAAAAGCCATCGAGGCCCCAAAAAGACAGATGACCAGAGCGATTAGGATTTCCCTCATGATACCCCTCCCCACTTAGGTTTGCGGCAGGGACTCTACGCCTCAGGGTTGTGCTTGACAACGCCAGTCGCGGCTTAGGAAGCGGAGGCACCAAGATTGTCCAGTGTTTTGGTTGCGGACAGCTCCGTCGCCCTGCAGGGCAGACAAAGCCCTTGCCGTGGGCGGTATAATATCCATCCGAGAAGCGTACGCAGTCACAGGATTACAAGATGCGCTCGGGACCTATGGATCAAGAGAAGATTGCGTATCTTTTTGGGCTACCGCGCGGCAGCGTAATCGATACTACATTCGGGGATGGACTAAAGGCGCTCTACGAATTTACAGACGACTGTATCTTTTTCAGCAAGCTCCTAACATCTGACCTTACGAATCATGGCGAGCGGACCCGCAGAGATTTTCAGCGACGATTTCGCGGCACGGCACCTAGCGTCAGTAGGCTCTCGTGGGAGGATGTGGAAAAGAAGGGACTGCTTCCACCGGATCAACAGTACGCAACGTGGATAACGGGTTTTCGACGGCGGCCTCCGCGCGCGTACGGGCGATGGCTCGAAAAATTGTCGTACGGCTTGAGAAAACTATTGCGGCGCGTTCGGTCCAGCCTATCACCGAATTGCTAGGGAATTGGAGCGGGCGATGGGGATCGAACCCACGACCCGCAGCTTGGGAAGCTGCTGCTCTACCACTGAGCTACACCCGCGGTCCGTCAATAGCCTAGCACGACGCACGGCGGCGGCGGAAGGCGGGCGGCTCTAGTCCTGCTTGAAGTGCTTGGAGAGCTTCAGGCCTTGCGCCTGGTAGTGCGAGCCAATGCCCTGGCCGTAGATCTGATCGGGGATATCGGTGAGCTTGTCGAACACCAGCCGCCCGACGATCTGCCCGTCCTCCAGGATGAAGGGAATATCGAGGCTGCGCACTTCGAGCACTGCCTTGGCACCCGGCGCACCGCCCGGCGTATAGCCGAAGCCCGGATCGAAGAAGCCCGCATAATGCACGCGGTACTCGCCGATCAAGGGATCGAACGGCGCCATCTCGGCGACGTAGGCCGGCGGCACCGATACGCTCTCCTTCGACGCCAGGATGTAGAACTCATGCGGGTCGAGCACGAGACGCTTGTCCTCGCCGAGACGCACCGCCTCCCAGTACTGCTCGGGCTCATAGGCGCCGATCGCATCGACATCGATCACCCCGGCAAAGCGGCGGGCGCGATAGCCGACCAGCCCCGAGGGCGTGGTGGGGGCGAGGCTGATGCTCAGCCTGAGTCCTTCATCTATGGCGGCATCCCCTTCGACCAAACCCACATCGGACTGAATCTCGCGCAGGCGCCGGTCGCCGACGCGCCCCGGCTGCTCGCCGGCATCGAGTTGCTGCCCGACCCGGCGGCGGAAACGGATCTGGTTGAGGCGCGAGCCGTAGCGGACCTTGATGGAGAAGGTGCGCGGGCAAATCTCGGCGAAGAGCGGCCCCGAATAGCCTTCCTCGACCGCATCGAACGAGTCCTGGTAGTCGGCGATCAGCCTTGTGAACACGTCGAGCCGCCCGGTCGAGCTTTTCGGGTTGGCGAAGCCGGCGATGGTCGAGCGGAGCTTGAGCTGCTCGATCAGCGGCACGAGATAGACGCAGCCTGCTTCGAGCACCGCGCCCTGGGTGAGATCGATCTCGTGGAACTTCAGCGCGCCGAGCTTGTCGCGCACCGTAGCGTTGGGACCGGGCAGGAAGCTCGCGCGGATGCGATAGGCGACCTTGCCGAGCCTGAGATCGAGGCTCGCAGGCTGGATCTGGTTCGTCTCGATCTCCGGCGCGCCGAAGATCTCGCCGCCGGCGATCATGGCGCGGATGGCCTGGCTCGGCAGGATGCCGGTGCGGGCGAAGATGCTCCGTGTGGCTTCGGCCGGGACGGTCATTTGCGGCTTCTTGGGCAGGCCGGCGAAGAGCTCGTCTTGCGGCTCTGCGGCTTGCGGCTCGGCGGGTGGCATGAGGGTGTTCTTGGCATGGCGGGGGCACCTGGTCACGTTAGAGTCGGCCTTCTCCCCCGGATTCACAAGGGGTGGCCGGCCCCGAGAGGCTTGACGTGAGGCGCCTGCGGCGCGATTAATGGCCCTCGTGGTGATTTGGCCGGCCGGCTTGCAGCCACGTTAAACAAGTCGCTAAAAGGCCGCGCGAGGCGCTTCAGCCAATCCCGGTCTTCTGGCGGTAGCCAAAGTCCGGGTTTTTTAATGCCCGGTCGCTAAGAGCGTTCAAGGAGTACGACCATGGCAAAGGGGGAAAGCAAAGGCCGCCGCATTCCCTGGCGCGAGGCCACGGAGCTGGTGCATGCCGGCACGCTGCGCAGCCAATTCGGCGAGACGTCCGAGGCCATCTTCCTCAACTCCGGCTACGTCTACGACACCGCCGAGCAGGCCGAGGCGCGCTTCAAGGGCGACGAGGAAGGCTTCGTCTATAGCCGCTACGCCAATCCCACCGTGGCCATGTTCGAGGCGCGCATGTGCGCCATGGAAGGCGCCGAAGCGGCGCGGGGCACGGCGAGCGGCATGGCGGCGGTGGCGGCCTCCCTGCTTTGTCATTTGAGAGCAGGCGACCATGTGGTCTCGGCCCGGGCTCTGTTCGGGAGTTGCCGTTATATCGTCGAGGATTTGCTGCCACGTTTCGGCATTTCGACGACGTTAATCGACGGACGTGACCTTTCTGCCTGGGAAGCGGCGGTGAAGCCCAATACGCGCGCCTTCTTCTTCGAGACCCCCACCAATCCCGTGCTCGAGCTGGTGGACATCGAAGCCGTGTCGGCAATCGCCAAGAAGGCCGGCGCTCTGGTGGTGGTGGACAACGTGTTCGCCACGCCGCTGCTCCAGCGGCCCATGCCGCTCGGCGCCGACATCGTGGTCTATTCGGCGACCAAGCATATCGACGGCCAGGGGCGCTGCCTCGGCGGCGT
>JBBDYM010000026.1:0-32828 GCA_040901485.1 Methyloceanibacter sp. | reverse complement strand
GGCCTCCTCAGGGTGAGGTTTTTCTGGATTCCGGCTTTCGCCGGAATGACGGAAGTGAAGGAAGCGGGGATAGGGGCGGCTTATCCCCGCGCTGCAAAGCTCACTTACAATGCGCGCACCTCGTCCGGTTAAAGGGCGTTTCTAGAGGCGATCTTGAAGCGGGACGAGGTGCGGCGCCTGCGGGCTCGTGCAAACGCAAGCATGGGCACTCGGGCGGCATCGGAGCTCCCTCCGGACCCATTACGAGGTCCTGCTAGGAGCTAGCTGATCGCGTTTAAGGCGGAGTTCGATCCGGCCTTAAGCCTAAAGCAGGGCCCGGTGCCGGAGACGCCGCGATCGGCGCGCCGAGAGGCGCCGCGCGTCTCGCTTGAGACGCGTGACCATTGTTACGGACCGCGTCTTTCGGCGCGCCGTCCCCCCTCTATGCAAAGAGGGGAAAACAGCAAACCCCGGATGCGGAACACGCATCGCGGCAACGAAGACGCATGTCTAATGCTGAAATGTTGTCCCAACTTCCCGCTCTCCCCTTGTGGGAGAGCACGCGAAGGGCGAAGCCCTGAGCGGTGAGGGGTAAGCAGCGAACACGCTAGCGTGGAGCTGCGTCAAAAGAAGATTCACCCCTCACCCTTCCCGCCATACGACTTGCTTCGCAAGATCGCGGCGGGAAGCCCTCTCCCACAAGGGGAGAGGGGAAGCGCCCCCTTAGGCCCATTGGCGGGAGGAGTGGGGTATGCGAGGCTCAAGTGAAACGTCACCAAGGAGTAGCGGATGACGAAAATCGTCTACAAAATCGTCAAGCATGAGGACGGCTGGGCCTACAGGGCGCGCGGCACGTTCTCGGAGACCTTTCCCACCCATGACGCGGCGCTTGCCGCAGCGCGGCTCGCCGCTACCGAGCAGCGCGTGCCGGGCGAGACGGTCGGCATCCAATACGAGACCGCCGACGGTAAATGGCACGAGGAGGTCGATCCCGGCACCGACCGGCCCGAGACGGAAGTCGAGGACGATTAGGTTTAAGCGTAGAAAACCGAACGGAACGTTCGCCGATTGCCCAGGAATGGTCACAGGACCAAGCTAGTCAGTGCAGTCAGCATAAGGGGAATCGATGGCGGCTCTCGCAGAAGTCTACAAGGTCATTGCCTTCCTTCGGATGGAGAATCCGTTGGAAGACATTTCGGTGAATCCGGTCGTCGAACATCCGCACAACACCTCAAGGACGATCCCGGAGCGGCTGCCTGCCGCGACGGTCAAGGAGTTGTCCCGGCTCGATCCTGCCAGAGCCATTCGCGCCATCGCCGGAGAGTGGTTCTCGATTGCCGGGGCGATCGCGCTTAGCGTGTATTTTTGGCATCCGGCGCTTTATCTGCTTGCGGTCATCTTCATCGGCTCGCGCCAGCATGCGCTGCTCATCCTCGGACACGATGCCTCGCATTATCGCATCCTGCCGACGCGCTGGCAGAACGATCTGGTCTCGAATATTTTCCTGATGTGGCCGACCTTCGCCTCGGTCGAGAGCTTCCGCAAATTCCACGGCACGCATCACCAGTACACGAACCTGCAGAACGACGGGAATCGCCACATCTGGTACACGCACGATGCCGCAGGCGACCTTGCGCCTGACTGGCAGTTTCCGAAGACGCGGATTGGTCTTGCGCTGGTGCTCTTGCGCCGCGCCGCTTTCCTCACGGGCATGTTCTGGATCGTCCGCGGCTTGGTGGGATCGTCCATCGTCCCGTCGCCGCGCTGGATGGTCGCGGCCAGGCTCGCATTCTATGGGTCCATTGCCGGCGCGCTGACCTGGTTCGGCGCCTGGTACGCGTTTTTGCTGTATTGGATCGTGCCCTTTTGCACCTGGCATATCGCGGCTCAGTATGCGCGTCTCATTTGCGAGCACAGCGCCGTCGAAAGCGAGGAAGAGGAGTACGCGATTACCCGCACCACGATTCCGACCTTCCTCGAATCGGTGTTCATCCTGCCTTGCAATGTCGGCTACCATCTCGAGCATCACTGGTATCCCAGCGTGCCGTTCTATCGCTTGCCCGAGCTGCATCAGGCGCTCATGGAGCGCGAAGGTTTCCGCAAGCACGCCGTGGTCAGGCGCTCCGTCCTCACCTCACTCGGGGAATGTGTCAGGCCATAAAAATCGTGGCCGGAGACGAGCCCGGCCGGCCACGATGCGTTTCGTTGGCGCGAAGATCGATCAAACGGCGTCGACCAGGACGATCTCGCTGTCCTCGAGCGCCTTGACCTTCAGCACGGTCTCCTCGGTGATGGCGGCGCCGTCGCGCGTGCCGATGCGCACGCCGTTGACCTCGATGCTGCCCACCGCCGGCACGAGATAGCCGTGACGCTCGGGCCCGAGCTCGTATTCGGCGGTATCGCCGGCTTTCAGCGTGGCGCCGAGCACCCGCGCCTTGGCGCGGATCGGCAACGCCTCGCCGTCGCGGGCATAGCCGCTGGCGAGCGGCACGAAGCGCCCCGAGCGGTCGCCCTTGGGGAAGGGCTTGGCGCCAAAGGACGGCTCGCCGCCGCCCACGCCCGGCTCGATCCAGATCTGGAACAGCGTCGTGGGCACCGGTTCGCGATTGTATTCCGCGTGGCGGATGCCCGAGCCTGCGCTCATCACCTGCACGTCGCCGGCCTCGGTGCGGCCTTTATGGCCGAGACTGTCCTCGTGCGTGATGGCGCCCCGGCGCACATAGGTGATGATCTCCATCTCCGCGTGCGGATGCGGCGGGAAGCCCGTATTGGGGGCGATCTCGTCGTCATTCCACACGCGCAAGGAGCCATGCCCCATGCGCGCTGGGTCGTAATAGCGGGCGAAGGAGAAATGATGCTTGGCCTTCAGCCAGCCATGGTCGGCGCCGCCAAGCTCGTTGAAAGGTCTACGTTCGATCATGGACTCATCCTCCTTACAGTGACCGCTACATATAGGTGCTGGACGGGCTCTGTGCAGGCGGCAAGCGGGGCGAGCCGCAAGGAGCTGGAGCGTGTCGCCGAGACGGCGCTCCGCGCCTGGCCTGCATGAATCGGACGAACGGTCTGGAAGCGGCCTGAGAATTGCTGCATGATTCACTTATGAGACATTTGCTGCTGGTTTTGGTGTTGCTCGCCGCTTTTCCGGCGTTCGCTGGCGCGCCGGTGGAGCAGGGCGGCCCGCTTGCCCCTTGCGCGGACGCCGACGGTTCCGTGGCGCAGCCCACCTCTCCTTGGGGCGTGGAGATCGCCACATCGTTCTCCAAGCAGGAGGCGCTCGACGAATTCGCCCGCGCCAAGCAGACCTACGCCGATGTCCTCGGCGACTTCGAGCCGATCCTGATCGAGCAATGCGATCTCCATATGGGAACCGATGTGCAATATTCGGCGCGAATCGGTATGGACAGCCGCGACGCAGCCGATCGGCTCTGCGCCAAGCTTCAGGAGGCGGGTGGCGCCTGCATCGTGCAGAAGAACTGAATGGCGGCATGACGCGGCTACTACCGCTTGCGGGATTTGGCGTGGCGCTTCTGATCGCAACGCCCGCACATAGCGCCGATGCCTTCGCCATCACCGGCGTCAAGGCCGGGCTCAAGGCAGCGGGATACCAAGCTGCCGGGCCCAAGCCCTTCGTCGAGATCGTCTGCCCGCTCATGCAGCAACAGGCCGAGGCGCGGGACCTGCCGCCGATGCCCTTCGTGCGCCTGATCTGGCGGGAGAGCCGCTTCAATCCGAGCGCCGTGAGCTACAAAGGCGCGCAAGGCATCGCCCAATTCATGCCGGGCACGGCGGAAGATCGCGGCCTCAACGATCCTTTCGAGCCGAAATCGGCCATTGCGCACTCGGCGAGCCTGCTTGCCGATCTCAACCGCGAGTTCGGCAATTTCGGCCTGGCCGCCGCCGCTTACAATGCCGGCGCCGAGCGGGTGCGGAAATGGTTGTCGGGCGGGACCCTGCCCGGAGAGACGCAAGCCTATGTAATGTTCGTCACCGGCCGCGCCGCCGAGGAATGGAAGCTTTCGGAGACCGAGCTTCCCGAGCAGCTCAAGACTGAGGGCGATATGGTGCAGGACTCCTGCCGCCAGCTCGCGCCGCTTGTGGTGCGCGCGGTGTACGAGACTGAGCCGCTTACCGCGAGTGGCGCGTGGCGCCCTTGGGGTGCGCATGTCTCGACCTCCTTCTCCAAGGCCAAGGCGCTCTCCCAGTTCGCCAGGCTCAGGCGGCAGCACGCCTCGCTGCTCGCCGAGCGCGAGCCTTTCGTTCTGCCGCAACGCAATCTGAGCCGCGGGCGCCGTGCCCTCTATCTGGTGCAGATCGGCGCCGACAGCCGCGCCGACGCCGACGCTCTATGCGCGAAGCTGCGTGCGAGCGGCGGCGCCTGCATCGTGCAGAAGAACTAGAACGATATGGTCGCGTTGGCCCATAGCGTCCCGTCGCGCTCGAGCTGATAGCCGCTGGGGTCGTCCTCCATGGGCTGGAGCCATTCCGCGCTCAGCCGCAATCCCTTCAGCGGTCCGCTCGGCACCACGGTATTCACGCCGAAGCCGATGTCCCAGAACCGGCCGCCATAGTTGAATTGGAGATCGGGCGGGCTCGTATGATTGTGCGGCCCGTTGTAGTGGCCCTCGATCTCGCCTTGCTCGGTATAGAGCCCGCGCACCGAGGCTGAGATCCAATTGGCGAACCGGTAGCTCACCCAGCCTGTCACCTGGAGCACGTCGCCAAGCCGGTAGCCGGAGTCGTTCTCCTCCTCCATGCGGACGATGCCGAGAACTTGCGCCCCCCACGCGAGACGGTCGGCGCGGCCCGTGTAGGTGAGGCTCGGCCAGAAGTCCCAGGTGCCGGACCCCAGCTGCATGCCGTAATGGGTGAACACGCCCGCGGTCTTGAAGTCGACGCGGCCAGTGGGCGCGCTGAACATCGGGCTGAACTGCAGATGATAGTTCGGGCCATGCGCCAATCTGAACTCGGGTCCGAAGATGGTATCCCCCCAGCCTTCGACGCCGTGAGAATGCGGTCCGGTATGGCCGCCGTGACCACCGGCATGGCCTCCGCCCATATCGTGGCCTTCATCATGGCCGCCGTGATCATGGCCTGTGGTGCGAAGCGGTACCATCGTCATGTCGTGGCTCATCCACATCGACATGACCATCAGCGTCATCCAGTTAGTCGGCGCGTACATGATGTCGAGCATATGCATGTGCATCGTCATCTAGCTCGCTTTCATCGAGCAGGTATGCGGGACGCAACCCCTTTCGGCGATCACGTTATCGGTCACGGTGTGACTTCCGTGCTGCGTCGAACCGCTGGCGAACGTGCCGGCATAGCGATAGCCGAACATGAACTCGCCGGCCTTGTGCATGTGGTCGAACATCACCCCCGCCGGCGCGTGCGTGTCGGCCAACGGTCCGGAGCTCATGTGCGGATCGGCATGACCCGCGCCGGTCAAGGCGCAAAGCGTGAACACCGCGAGACTGGCGCGCGGGATGGAAAGAAATCTCATATTGGTAGCCCCCCGTTTGTAGGCAGCCGGCGGCAGGGCCGGCACGCCTCAGACGAAATGATTGGATGATACTTGCGCGCCGTTCAGCACCCCTCGATGCGAAGGACGAAGCAGCGGCCAAACGCTCAGGACTACGCCAGGGGAGGGGCGCGGGGCTGGGCCGAAAGGAGATCGGCGCCGTGGGGCGGGATCGCCTCGGTGCGTGGTGCCTCGACCAGCATGGCGACCGAGCCGGGCAGGGGAACGCGCGCATCGTCCGCCAGCATGCCGCCCGCGACGCTGCCGCAGGCCAGCCTGCATGCGAATGTGCAGCAGGCGAGATCGTGCTGCTGATGGTGTTCGGCGGGGAGCTGACCGTCGGCGGCGGCGCCCTGCACGGAGCAGAGGACGGCCGACTGGTCAGGCGCGGCGGCATAGGCCGAGGCATGCAGCCCGAAGCTGAAGGACAGGATGGCGGATTGCAGCAAGACGGCCCACGCCACGACGAGGGCAATGCAATCCTTGTCTCTGCGCAGCCACCCCATGGCCCCAATAGTTAACCGCCGGGGCCGGTCCCGTCAAAGTCCGCATTGTCCCACTGGCGGATTGGCCCGGCTGGTATAAGTTCCCGTCCGGCCAGGGAAGAGGCTTGGGGATCGATGCTAACCATCTACGAGTTCCGCGCGGGCACGCTCAAGCCTCAGGCCGGCAAGCCCAAGATCACCGAGGAAGCGGTCTGGCTCGATCTCCTCAATCCCACGCCCGAGGAAGAAGGGCAGGTCGAGAAGGCGCTCAAGCTAAACGTGCCGACACACGAGGAGCAGCAGGAGATCGAAGTGTCGAGCCGTCTCTATCAGGAGAACGGCGCCCAGTTCATGACCGCGACGGTGATCCTCCATAGCGAGCAATCCGAGATCAAGACTACGCCCGTGACCTTCATCCTCACAGGGGACCGGCTGGTCACGGTACGTTACGCCGAGCCGCGCGCCTTCGCCATCTACGCCGAACGCTGCAACCGGTCCGAGGCCGACCTCAGGAACGGCGCGGTCGTCCTGACCGGGCTGCTCGAGACCATCATCGACCGGCTCGCAGACTTCATCGAGCGCGTCCAGGCCGAAGTCGACTCCCTGTCTCACTTGGTGTTTGAAGTCAAAGGCGGCAGCGTCACGCGGCAGCGCCGTTTCGACGTGCTGCTCAAGTCGATCGGGCGCGAAGGCGAAGTCACCTCGAAGGCGCGCGAGAGTGCTCACGCGCTTGGGCGCCTGCTCACCTTTTTCGCGCATGCCGCCCAGGAGCGGAAAGAGGGCAAGGCTCTGCAGTCGCGCATCCGCACGGCGGCGCGCGACGTCAATTCGCTAACCGATCACGTCAGCTTCCTGTCGAGCAAGATCATCTTCCTGCTCGACGCCACGCTCGGCATGATCAACATCCAGCAGGCCGACATCATCAAGATCTTCTCGGTCGCCGCCGTGGTATTCCTGCCGCCGACCTTAATCGCCTCCATCTACGGCATGAATTTCCGCAGCATGCCGGAACTCGATTGGTGGTTCGGCTATCCGCTGGCGATCGGGCTGATGGTGGTGTGCGCCGTGCTGCCCTATCTCTACTTCAAGCGCAGAGGCTGGCTATAGTTTGGGGCTTGCATGCGGAACCTGCGCTTGCCACACTGGTTGATAAGGATGAGCGGCGAAGCTTCCGCCAGAAATTCAAGATAAAAGGACATAAAATGCGCAATCGTTTCACCGGTTTTGCTTTTGCCGCCGCCTTGCTGGGCGGCATGGCGCTTCTGGCGGTTCCCGCTTCCGCCGGGCCTTCCGGCATCGTCGAACTCTCTCCGGACGCTTCGAACGTTCAACTCGCCGGCTACTACGAGAAGCGCCGGTGGTGGCGCCGCGACCGGGATAACGTGCGGGTGCGCGCGCCCTTTACCGCGGTCGACGATTCGCCGCGAGGCACTGCCGTCGATGCGCCGTTCACCTCGGTGCGCACCGACCGACGCGGCACATGGGTCAGGGCGCCGTTCGTGAACCTGTTCGTCCCGCGCGACTAGCTTCTTGAAGCTAGCTTCCGTTTGCCAGTAACGACCAGGCGAGCGATGCCGCCGCGGTGATCGCCAGCGTGCCGACGATGCCGAAGCGTATCCCGAGCAAAAGGATCGCCGCGAGGATCGCGAGCAGGGCGGCATCCACGTTCAGGCTGCCAAGGTCGGGAAGCAACAGGCGCAAGGGGCCGTACCATTGGCCATCGACACGACCGAACAGAACGTGCAGCGCGAACCACAAGCTTAGATTGAGGATGACCCCGACGACTGCCGCGGTGACGCCGCGCAGCGCGCCGGCGAGTTTCGGGTTGGCACTCAGGCGCTCGACGTAAGGCGCGCCGGTGAAGATCCACAGAAAGCACGGCACGAATGTCGCCCATAAAGCAATAGCCGCGCCGAGCAGGCCGAAAGCGAGTTGCGGCTCGCCGCCCTGCCGGTAGCCGGCGAGAAAGCCTACGAACTCCGTGACCAGAATGAGCGGTCCCGGGGTCGTTTCGGCAAGCCCGAGCCCGTCCAGCATTTCCCCCGCGGTCAGCCAGCCATAGGTCTCGACCGCTTGCTGTGCCATATAGGCGAGCACCGAATAGGCGCCGCCGAAGGTCACCACGGCCAGCTTGGAGAAGAGCAGGGCGATGTCGGTGGTGACATGGGCGCGGCCGAACAGGGCGCTCACCGCAAGCAGTGGCACGATCCAGATGGCGAGCCAGAGCGCCGCCGTGCGCAGCGTCTGCAACGGAGTCACGGACGGTCCATCGGCAAGTTGCGTGGGTTCGGCAAGCGAGACGTAGTATTGGGCGAGGAGAAATCCGATCAGCGCCGCGGCGCCGATGATCACCGGAAAGGGTATGTTGAAAAAGAAGATGGCGATGAAGGCGCCCGCAGCGATGGCCCAATCGTACGGCCGATGCAGAGTGCGCCGTGCGACACGGATGAGCGCCTCGATGACGATCACCAGAACGGCGGCCTTGACGCCGAGAAAGGCCGCCTCAACCGCTGGCACCTGTCCGAACAGGGCGTAGGCGATGCTCAAGCCGAGCACGATCAAGGCGCCGGGCAGTACGAAGAGGAGCCCGGCGGCGAGACCTCCCGCCGTGCCGTGCAGCCGCCAGCCGACATAGGTGGCAAGCTGCATGGCCTCGGGGCCGGGCAGCAACATGCAGAAATTGAGCGCATGCAGAAAGCGCTGTGGGCTGATCCAGCCGCGTTCCTCGACCAGGATGCGATGCATGAGGGCGATTTGCCCGGCCGGTCCGCCGAAGGACACGACGCCGATCTTGGCCCAGACGCCGAGCGCCTCGCGGAAGGTCGGCTTGGGCGAGTCTGGAATGGAGCTCATCGGCGCGCTGCGAGATGGTCGAGGATCAGCCGGTCGATTTCGGCCGGATGGGTGAAGGGACTCATATGGCCTGCACCTTTCAGGACGGTGACAGCGGCGTTCGGCAGCGCCCCCGCCAGCAGATCGACCACGGCACGGGCCGATGCGCGGGTCTTGCCGCCGACGATCAGTAAAGTCGGCGCGGCGATCTTCGCATAGTCCTGCAAGGACGTCGGCGCATCGATGGCGATGGTGAATTCCAGCGCCACTTTGGGGATGGTCGCGGTGATCGCCGACTTGAAGCGCTCGGGCGACAGCCACCAGCGCCAGCGTCCGAGCCAATAGACCATGAAAGCTTTGGCGGCGGCCCGGTCGTCGCCCTTGGCCACGGGCCCGAGGACCGCGAGCCCCATTTGCTCGACCTCGGCCCATGCGGGGCCGCCTTCATGCCGCAGGAGATGGAAGGCGACGGGCTCGATCAGCGTGAGGCTCTTCACGCGGTCCCCGAGCATGCGCGCGGCTTCGAGCGCCAGCGCCGCGCCGTAGGAGTGGCCGACGAGATGCAGCTTTCCCTTGGTCTTCCTGGCGAGGGCGAGGAGGACGTCCCTGTCGGCTTCGATGTTGAACGGTTTGTCGGCGGGCCACGCGCCCGACTGGCCATAGCCGATGAAGTCCGGCGCGAGCACACGCCAATCGCTCTTGAGCTCCTCGATCAGCGGCAGCCATTCTTTATGCGACGCGCTCGAGCAATGGCCGACGATGACGCAAGGGCCTTTGCCCTCGTCGACATAGGCGATCTCCACGCCGCCGGCCTTGAGCTGCTTCATGTCATGTACTTACCCCCCTCCCGACAGCGCGCAAGTGCGCTATCGACCTCCCCCTCAAGGGAAGAGGTGAAGGAAAAAAATTTCCCTAAGCGTGAAGACTACTCAGCAGGCGCGGGCGCGGCTTGAGCGGCGGCGGACTTCTGCACCGCCTTCTGCACCTTCTCGAAGGCGCGAACCTCGATCTGGCGGATACGCTCGCGGCTCACGCCAAACTCGCTGGACAGTTCTTCCAGGGTGAGCGGATCCTCGGCCAGCCGCCGCGCCTCGAACACGCGGCGCTCGCGCTCGTTCAAGCCTTTCAGCGCGTCGGCCAGCATGCCGCGTCGCTGATCGCGCTCCTCGGATTCGGCGAGTGCCGTCTCCTGGTCGATGCTGTCATCGACCAGCCAATCCATCCACTCGCCGCTCTCGGCATCGTTGCGCACCGGCGCATTGAGCGAGGAGTCGCCAGCAAGCCGCCGGTTCATGGAGACCACGTCCTCCTCGGTCACGCCGAGCCGCGTGGCGATCTTCTTCACATGGTCGGGATGCAGATCGCCTTCCTCCAGAGCCTTGAGCTGGCCCTTGATCTTGCGGAGATTGAAGAACAGCTTCTTCTGCGCCGCGGTGGTGCCCATCTTCACCAGGCTCCAGGAGCGCAGGATATATTCCTGGATCGCCGCCCTGATCCACCACATGGCATAAGTGGCAAGCCGGAAGCCCCTGTCGGGGTCGAAGCGCTTCACCGCCTGCATCAGGCCGACATTGCCTTCGGAGATCACCTCGCCGACCGGCAGGCCGTAGCCGCGATAGCCCATGGCGATGCGCGCCACGAGCCGAAGATGCGAAGTGACAAGCTTGTGCGCCGCGTCGCGGTCGTCATGCTCGCGCCACCGCTTGGCGAGCATGTACTCCTCCTGCGGCTCGAGCATCGGAAACTGTCTGATCTCTTCAAGGTAGCGCGTCAGTCCGCCATGCGCGCTAACACTCGGCAAACTTCTAGCCATGAGAGCCCGTCTCCAGCGGCCATCCCCGGCCGCATTCTTTCCACCAACCTGCCCCCGAGCATTTTCTAATAACGCGTATGCTACAGCTATTAAAGCCCGCCGGGCGATCACAGTTCCTTGAACGCATACACGATCTCGGCGAGATCGCGCGGAAGCGGACTATTAAATTCCAGTAATGTACCTGAGACCGGGTGGACGAAGGCGAGATGCGCGGCGTGCAACGCTTGCCGGTCGAGAACAGCGAGCTTGCTTTGCAGCGCCGGCGGGAGCTTGCCGAGTTTCGACTTGAAGCCCCTTCCATAGAGCGGGTCGCCGATCAGGGGATGACCAAAGTGGGCCAAGTGCACGCGCACCTGGTGGGTGCGCCCAGTCTCAAGCCGGCATTCGATCAGCGAGGCGGGCGGCGCGTCCTTAGGCCCGAACCGCTCAAGCACGCGCCAATGGGTCACGGCCTCGCGTCCCTTGTTCGGCAGCACCGCCATCTTGGTGCGGCTCGACGGATGGCGCCCGATCGGGGCCTCGATCTTGCCGTGGGGCCGCGGCGGCGCACCCCAGACCAAAGCGAGATAGCCGCGCTCGAGCTCGCCGGTGCGTCCATGGTCGGCGAATTGGGCGGCGAGCGCGCGATGGACCTGGTCGGTCTTGGCCACCACCATGAGGCCGCTCGTATCCTTGTCGAGCCGGTGGACGATGCCTGGCCGCGCCACGCCGCCGATGCCCGACAGGCTCGTGCCGCAATGGGCGATCAGCGCGTTGACCAGCGTGCCGCGCGGATTGCCGGCGCCGGGATGCACCACCAAACCGGCCGGTTTGTCGATGACGATGAGAGCATCGTCCTCATAAACTACATCGAGCGGGATGGCTTCGCCGCCAAGCTCCGTCTCAGTGGCCGGGGGCACGGTGAGCGTGAAGCTTTCGCCCGGTTTGACCCTGTATTTCACGTCCTCTATGGTCGCGCCGCGTGAAGCGACGTAGCCTTTCTTGATCAAGGCCTGCACCCGGGTTCGGCTCAACTGCGGCAGGCGACCGCTTAAAAAAAGGTCGAGCCGCTGGCCCGCATGCTCGGCGCCGGCTTCCGCCGTGAGCCGTTCGGGGCTGCGCTCTTTGCTTGAGAGAGTCATGGGGTCTGACGATGGCGGTGACGAGCGAGCCTGACAATACACCGTTGCCGGGGACGGTGTTCACCCCACGTCAGGTGCGCTTGCTCAAGATCGCCGTGATCGTGATGGGGCTTCTGCTGGTCGGCGGCTTCGCCTTCGTGCTGGCCGCAATTGTCTATCAGGCGTCACAGATCTCAAAAGAGAGCACGGCCTCGGCCCCTGCCTTGGGCGGCGTCGAGGCCGAACTGGCGATCCCGTCTGACGCAACCGTCACCTCGTTTGCCCTTGATGGCGACCGTCTCGCCCTCCATCTTCAATCGAGCGCGGGTCCCGAGATCGTCGTCATCGACCTCAAGACCGGCAAGGTTCTGACCCGCATCAAGCTCAAGAGCCAATAGGTCTTGATCACGCTTTGAAACGCACGTTATAGCTTAGGGCCTGTCTTGGCCCGGCAACGCCCCCTTCGTCTAGTGGCCTAGGACGCTGGCCTCTCACGCCGGAAACAGGGGTTCGAAACCCCTAGGGGGCGCCATCGCCGGCATTGCTGCGTCATAAAAACCCGGAATGCCCGAGAGCTTGCGGCAAATTTGCCGCCGCCGTCCGCGTTTCTGCGGCGGACTTTTTTGATTTGCCCGGAAGCTCCCTTTCCCACTTTATAGCGGCTTCATCACCTATTGAGAGGTAGTGCCATGAAGGCCTTAAATGTGTTGTCGGCCGGCATGCTGACGGCGGCGCTTGCGCTGACAAGCGATGGCGCGCCGGCACAGTCCCCGCCGCGAAAGCCGAACATCGTCATGATCATGACCGACGATATCGGCTGGGGCGATCTCGGCTCATATGGGGGCGGCGCCATGCGCGGCGCGCCGACGCCCAATCTCGATCGCCTTGCCTCCGAAGGCATGCGCTTCGTCAATTATTACGGCCAGGCGAGCTGCACCGCGGGCCGCGCCTCGTTCATCACCGGGCGGATACCGATCAGGACCTCGCTCTCGGCCGTGCTGGCGCCGGGCGACCCCAACGGCCTCACCAAGGAGACGCCGACCATCGCGCAATATCTGAAAGAGGCCGGCTACACCACCGTGCAGCTCGGCAAGTGGCATCTCGGCGATAAGGACAAGAACTTCCCGACGTCGAACGGCTTCGACGAGATGTATCACATGCTGCCCTACTACGCGGGGGTCTATGCCTATGACGACCTGACGCTGCACCCGAACTTCCCGATCAACGACCCGACATTCATGAAGGTGTGGAACGAGGCCGCCGTGCTCTCCGAGTTCGAAGGCAAAGCGGGGGAGCCGCCAGTAGTGGTCAAGAAGAAGTTCGGCTTTGCCGACCTTGCGACCGTCGACGACGAGATGCGCGAGACCGCGGTCAACTGGATCAAGGACCACGCCAAGGACGACAAGCCATTCTTCATCTATCTGAACTTCGAGAAGTGCCATAACCCGAACAACCCCTCGCCGCGCTGGAAGGGCAAATCGCCGGGCGGCGGCACCTATCTCGATGCACTGATGGAGGTCGACGACAATTCGGGGCAGGTGGTGCAGGCGATCCGCGATGCGGGTATCGCCGAAAACACCCTGGTGATCTGGACCACCGACAACGGCGCCTGGATCGATGCGTGGCCCGACGCGGGCTATACACCGTTCCGCGGCGAGAAGGGCTCGTCCTACGAGGGCGGGTTCCGCGTTCCGGCCATCGCCTGGTGGCCGGGCAAGATCAAGCCGGGCACGGTCAATATGGACATGTGGTCCCACATGGACTGGTGGCCGACCGCCAGCAGACTCGCCGGGATCGAGCCGCCGCCGCGCGAGTGGAAGGACAACGAAGGCAAGCCGATCATCTTCGACGGCATCGACCTCAGCGAGTCCCTGCTTGGCACCGGGCCTGGGAAACGCGAGTCGTTCATCTACTTCAACGACGTGTCCTTTGGCGGCATAAGGGTCAAGAACTACAAGACGCTCTACACCGCCAAGGACACCTGGCTTGGGCCCGAGCTCTCGCTCAAGATCCCGGCGCTCTACGATCTGTGGTGGGATCCGGGCGAGATGTACGACATCGTCTTCAATGGCGCCGCGCCGACGGCCGGGCAGTTGAAGACATCGCCGGGGCGGTATTCAGGCCAGGACAATGGCTGGATCGGGCTCTACGTCACCCCGGTCCTGGATCAGTTCTGGGCCGAGCTGAAGACCCACCCGAACGTTCCCTACATACCGTTCGGCGCGGGCGCCTTCCTGACCATCCCGGAAGAGTACCGCTAGAAGAGCAATTTTGCGGCGAGGGCAGCATCTGCCCTCGCCCCTAAGGCGAAGGGCTGATCTGCACGCGGATTGAGCAATTCCGGGGAGCATGTGCCCCGGGCCCTACCATTTGTCTGGCGAGTGTTGCCCGGCTGCTCTATCGCTCCTGCGACATTAAGCCTACCCTACCAAGGACTTGCGAATCATCCTTTCGCGGTGCAATATCGCAAATGCGAAGGGCGGTTCGGCGTTAGGTGCAAAGCCAAGCCGCTTAAACTGGCGATTGGACAGGAAAATGCGGCTTAAAAGCAAAGGCTTAGGGATAGTCGTAGCAGCGTCCGGCCCGTCTCAGGCCGCTCGTAGACTTGACCAGTCGCTCTGCAAAACCAAGCAGCCCTTTTTCGCGTTGCACCATAAATGGGAAAAATTCCTAGGGTTCAGTAGGTAGGGGAAGGAAATACTTGTCCCAATTGGGACGCTGAGGAGGGGCTGAGCAACTCTAAGAGAGGGTCTCGACCCATGCTGACTAAGCTCACCCTCGCCGCGATGGCCGGCCTGCTTCCCCAGGTCGAAGCCGTGAAGCAGCCGCCCACGGCTCCGCCCCAGAAACTCAATGCCATTCTCTGCCAGACCGAAGCGCAGGCCATCGCGCTAGCTGCCGCGAAATCCGCCGGCATGACCGAGCCGATAGCCATCAGCCTCGTCAACAAGGCGTCCGCGGGCGAAGCCTGCGGGCGCTATATCGGCCATGCTGTGGTCGAGTCTAAAAAGACCACGAGCCGGCAAGCTTGCTTGGACGGCGAGCTGGGTCGCGCCTTTCCAGGGCGCCAAGCTAGAGCGGAGGACATGACATGATCTCCATGCCAGCCGCCATCGTGCTCATCGTCTGCAAGACCGTCATCGGCGGTCCGGTGGACCAGAATACCGCCCATACCAGAGCCGAAAACCGAGCATGGGCCATCGAAAACTCGATGATGGTCTGCCGCCGGCAGGTGATCCCGATTCACGACCAGGCCGCGGATCTGGGCGCCAAACTGATCACGCCAAATCTCTTCGATCACGGGACCTGCGCCCGGATCGGGATACCTATCGGCGTGCGGTGGGACCAGGAGCACAAAAGCTCCGCCTATCGGTTCTGGCGCGTCGGTTGCCCCGCGCCGATCGTCGATATGAGAAGCGGACGCATCATCGGTTACAAGATGCCGGAATGCGGCCACCGTGATACAGTGCGTTGCGAGGTGGATGCCGAGATCTAGCGAGGTGGAGCGTTAGTCATGCGAGCCCGGTCGAGAATTGCCGCTGGTCTTGTCCTGGCCGTCGCCCTGATGGGCTTCGCCGGGTTCAAGGCCTACTCGAAAAAGCTAGGCCCGCTCGTCCAGGCGCATGGCACCACTTATTACAACGGCGACGGGCCGGCCTGGGCGCGTATCCCTTGCAAGCCTGAGAGCGACATCCTCGCCGCCATCAAGCAGGTGCACGCCAAATACGACTATCTCGCCGGCGCCGGCCTCAAGACCTTCGAGGCGCGTGCGGCCCTGCTCAAAGGACTGCCGCCGCTCAATGTCGATGTGCTTTATGTCGTCATTGAGGACGACCAGCTCCGCAACGGGGACATGGTCCTATTCATCGGGCTGAGGGCGAATTGCGTGTCGACGGTGTTCGGGTTACCGGGGAAACTGTACCGCGAGCTCGCGGACAAATCCGGAAGCGCCTGAGACCGTTCCGATCCGGTATGGACAAGCTCTCGTCTTGAGTCTTTGCTCGCGGGACCAGGCGTGAAGCCCGGGCATGAAGCGAGCAGGACCGACGTGACACCAACCCTCCCGCCAGGCGAGCTGCTCTACGCTATCGGCGACATTCACGGCCGCGCCGATCTGCTCGAAAATCTGCTTCGTCGAATAGAGGAAGATGCGCGAACGGATCGCGCCGGCAAAAAGACGCTGGTCTTTCTCGGCGATTATGTCGATCGCGGTCCCGATAGTTGCGGCGTGGTCGAGATGCTGATCGCCGACCTGCCGCAAGGCTTCGCGGCACATTTTCTCAAGGGCAATCACGAGGCGCTGCTGCTCGGGTTTCTCGATGACCCGCTGACGCTCGATCATTGGCTGTTGAATGGCGGCGCCGAAACCATGGCCTCCTACGGCGTGGATATTGGCGGGCTGGACCGCTTGAACGCACCCCCCGAAGCCTGGCGCGACGCCTTCGCCGCTGCGCTCCCCGAAACCCATCTCGGCTTCTTCAAGGACCTCGAACTGAGCCTGGCCGTTGGCGACTACCTCTTCGTCCATGCAGGGGTGAGACCGGATGTGCCGCTCGATGCGCAAACCGAGGCCGATCTCATCTGGATACGCGCGCCCTTCCTCGATTGGCCCGAGCCGTTCGGCAAGATGGTGGTGCACGGACACACGCCCGGCAGGGTGCCGGTGACGCGGGCGAACCGCATCGGCATCGACACCGGCGCCTGCTTCACCGATCGGCTGACGGCGCTCAGGCTGGAAGGCGACAGGCGGGTTTTCTTGCAGACCTGATGTCAGGAATGAGTCTCGGGCGCGGCCGCAACCAGGCCACGCAGCCGCTCGCCCAGGCTCTTGCCACCGCCTTTGCGGGCGCGCCGCCGCTCCCGGCGGCTCGTGCGCTTGGCCGGCTCCTGGGCCTGGCTTTCCTCATCAGCTTCAGCCGGGACAGCCTCGTCGGAGACAGCCTCGGTTGGAACAGACTCGTCTGGGATAGCCTCGTCCGAGACGGCCTCTTGCGGGGCATACGATTCCTCGATGGAAATTTCGGTCTCCTCGACCTCGACGGTCCTCCCGTCGGACATTTCCATCCTCACCGTCTCGGTCTCAATGTCGGCCTCGACCCGCATCGTCTCGCGCCCTTCGCCGTTACGGCCATGGGAGCGGTACCGGGCGGGGTCAGGCTCTTGCCGTGCCGGAGGTTCGGCGAGGGCCGGTGTGGCCTCCACGGCCATGCGAAAGCCTTGGCTGCGCGTGGCGGCCAGGACTTGCGAGGCAAGCTTGGCCATCTCGCGGCGGAGCAAGGCATTCTCATGGACGCTCGCCTGGGCGCGCGCGAGCTCCTCTTGGGCCCGGGAGAGTTCCGCGCTCAAACGCTGGCTCTCGGTGAGATAGCGCGCGTCGGATTTCGACAGGCCGCGAATTGACGCGGTACCCCCCGCCTCCAGCGCGGCGCGCAGACGGTCGATGTCGGTGCGCTGATTGTGCAGGGTAGCGCGCGCGCTCTTGAGCGCCTCGGACTGGGACGCCACGGTGGTGCGAAGCTCGGTGTTGATGGACTCAAGATCGGCGAGGGCCTTCTTCGCCGCCTTCAGGCGATTGTCGAGATCGGGCAGCCGGCGCTTGATGGTCTGCTGCAGCACCCGGTTGGCGTTGTCCCTCTCTTGGATCTGTCCCTTGGCGGCGGCGATCTCGACGTTCAGCACTTGGATCTCGACACGGCGCTTGTTCGCTTCGATCAGTTCGCGCGTGGCTTTCTCCTTGGCCTTTTCGAGCGCGACCTCGACCTTGCGGACCTCGATGGCAAATTCGGCGCGGAGCTGATCCTTGTCGGCCTGAATGTCGGCGAGCGACATCGGCATGGTCGCCTCAAGCTTCTTTGTGGTCAGCTTGACGGCGCGGTTCCATAGCGGCGGCGCGAGCATAAGCGCGAGCAGGCATCCCAAGAAGAAGCCTAGCGCCCCGATCATCACCCATTCGATCATCGAAATCAGCGCTCCTGGGCCTGGCGCCCATGCAGCATTCTAGCCGACGCTCCACGGGGCGGCTTGAACGAAATACGCGTCATTTTCGACGCGTGCCCGAGCCTTCGGTCAGCTTCCTTAGCCCCTAATTAGAAGGGATTCCAGGTCGGCTCGCGAGTATATTTCAAATAACCGATATTGGCGCCTAGCCTTAGTCCTACGCCGGAACGGATCGGGGCCAGCACGATATGGTCCCCTGAGAGAAAGGTCACGCCGACCCCGCCGATGAAATAGGCGGAGCCATCCACACCGGCGAAGTCGTTGTAGATCTCGCCGGGGCTGCGCAGATCGTAAACCAGCACCATGGTCTTGGAGCCCTCGGCCCCGAAATCGTAGCCGAGCGACGGGCCTTGCCAGAACACCCGATGCTCGCCCGCGTCCTTGGTGTAGAGCGTGCCGTCGCCGTAGCGCAGGCCGGCGACGAAAGCGCCGCCCAGCTCTTCGCCGAGAATATAGCCGTTGGGACGGCCGGCGCGCTGGAAGGCGTATTCCACCACGCGAGCGAAACCCATCGACACCTTGCCGAAGAAGCGATGGCCGGTCTCGTTGATCTCCTCCATCGAGAAGGTGCCCTGGTCCTGGGCTTGGGGCGGGGCATAGTTTTGCGTGCCGGGCGCGGGCTCATAGGGGATGCCCGGACCGTCCGCGCCAGGTGCCGCCGGATAGGGGCGCTGCCCGGGAGGGACGGCGTGCGGCGCGTTGGGGTTGGGGTGTGGCGTGATCACCATCGGTCCTTCGGCTTGCGCGAGCTGGACCGGACGCGCACCTGCTTCTTCTGCCGAAGCGGAAGACGCTGAAAGAAACAGGACCGCGATGAACGCGGCAACGCATGACATATAAAGACGCATGTCCTTGACCCTCGGGGCCTTGAGCCGGAGTGCCCCGCCGACCCGGATTGCCCATCCATGAGTATGATTGGCCTAAACCGTTACTAAACGGTGGCCAGGCGCCGTGGTTCCAGAATGGTTAATGACTGCTTGCGCCGGCTTTGCGGCCCCAGGCGACAAAACCTGGGTTGCGCAAGCCGGCTTCGGTCTTGCCGTAGCGCAGTGGTGTGCCGTCGGCCGCGACCGCGTAGCCGCCCGCGGCCTCCAACACGGCATGCCCCGCCGCCGTGTCCCATTCCATGGTGGGGCCGAAGCGCGGATAGACGTCGGCCCGTCCTCGCGCCAGCTCGAGGAATTTGACCGCCGAGCCCGCGCTCGAGCGCTCGGCGATCTTGTGCTTTGCCAGGAAGGCCTCGGTCTCCAAATCGAAGTGGGAAAGGCTGACGACAGCCGTCAGACCGTCCGGATCGGCGACGCGGGCGCGCAATCTGGTCTGTGCCAGCTTGCTCAAATCGGCGCCCGCCGCATCCGGTAGCAGCGCGGCCTCGACCGCCTCGCCCTCGGCGACGGTGAGGGCGAGCAGCGAACGCGCCGGCGCATAGACCAGGCCGAAGCGCGGGCGCCCATGCTCGACGAGCGCGATGTTGATAGTGAAATCCGTGCGCTTCTTGATGAATTCCTTGGTGCCGTCGAGCGGATCGACCAGGAAGAAGCGCGGGCCGAGCGGCGTGGTCCGGTCCGACGCCAGCTCCTCCGAGACCACCGGAATCTCCGGGGCCAGCACCTTGAGCGCTTCCAGGATAATGGCCTGCGAGTCGCGATCGGCATCGGTGACGGGAGAGGAATCCGCCTTGATCTCGATCTCGGTGCCCCCGGTGTAATGCGCCATGATAGCGGCGCCGGCCCGGGCCGCCGCGTCGGTCAGGAGCGATGCCGCCCGGGCGAAGTCGAAGGGCTCGCTTGTTGTTGTGTGTGTCGGGGCTGACAAGGCAGAATACTCTTATAGGGGACTTTGATTCGTTTTGGCGCGCCTCACGGTTCTCCAAGTGTTCGAGCGGACGCTCCCTTCCTGTAACAGAAATTCCGGCAGGGGCCACATTTCCCCTCAGGCAGCGCAAGCGAAGGAGAAGGCTTATGACCGAGCCGACGGCAATCGGCGACCTTGAACTTGCGGCGCTCGTGTCGAGCCGTATCTGCCACGACGTGATCAATCCCATATCGGCCATTGCCAACGGCCTGGAGCTGCTTGGCGAGGAGCCGGACGAGGCCATGCGCGAGGCGGCCATGGACCTCATTCGCAAGAGCACCGCGCAAGCCTCGGCCAAGCTGCAATTCGCCCGCCTGGCCTTCGGCGCCGGGGGTTCGGCCGGGGCCGAGATCGACCTCGGCGATGCCGAGAGAGTGGCCCGCGACTTCATCGAGGGAACCGGTAAGCATCAAATTTCTTGGCAGGGGCCTGCGACGACCTTGCCCAAGGACAAGGTCAAGCTCCTGCTCAATCTCGTGGCGCTTGGGATCGTGGCGCTTCCCCGTGGCGGCGCGCTGACTATCGAGATCGCCGGCAGCCCGCCCGAGGTTACCTTCACCGTCCACGCCAAGGGCGAGGCGGCGCGGCTGACCGACCAGGTCAAGATCCTGTTGTCGGGGGCGAACGGCGTCGCCGTCGATGCCCATTCCATCCAGCCTTATTATGCGAGCCGCGTGGCGGCCGCCGCCGGCATGACCGTGACGGTCGAGACCAGCGAAGGCGAAGTGGAGTTGAAGGCGACCTGACCCTCGCGGCGTTTACGATGTCTGGAATGGCTTAGGAAGCTCAGGCGGCGACTTCGGACTCTTCTTCCGGGTTGCGCAGCACATAGCCGCGACCCCAGACCGTCTCGATGTAATGCTTGCCGCCGGTGGCTGCCGCGAGCTTCTTGCGCAGCTTGCAGATGAAGACATCGATGATCTTCAGTTCCGGCTCGTCCATGCCGCCATAGAGATGGTTCAGGAACATCTCCTTGGTCAGCGTGGTGCCCTTACGCAAGCTTAGCAGCTCCAGCATCTGATATTCCTTGCCGGTCAGATGCACGCGCTGGCCGCTGACGTCCACCGTCTTGGTGTCGAGATTAACCTTGAGCCCGCCGGTCTGGATCACGGACTGGGCATGGCCCTTGGAGCGGCGCACGACGGCGTGGATGCGCGCGACCAGCTCGTCCTTGTGGAATGGCTTGGTCATATAGTCGTCGGCGCCGAAGCCGAGACCCCTGACCTTGTCCTCGATGCCGGCAAGGCCTGACAGGATGAGGATGGGGGTCTGCACTTTGCTCACCCGCAAGGTCTTCAAGACCTCATACCCGCTCATATCGGGCAGATTCAGGTCGAGCAGAATAATGTCGTAGTCGTAGATCTTGCCGAGGTCGACGCCTTCTTCGCCCAGGTCAGTCTTGTAGACGTTAAAGCCCTCCGACTGCAGCATCAGCTCGATGCTTTGCGCAGTGGCGCTATCGTCCTCGATCAGAAGAACCCTCATTTTAAGTCCCCCGTCTTGCCGCAGTACGGCTCATCCCCTGACCAATACGCCTACGCAAGATTGGTTAATTCGAATCAAGAAGTTAATGGGCAATAGTTAACAAAAGCTGACAGGATTGCGAGTGCTAACCATCTCTACACCAAGACGGCCAGCTAAGTGCCTGGATGCCGGAACCTCGCATGGTTTACCGGCCCTTAAGCCCTGTCGGCGATGATCGGACTCGAGAGGGGTAGGGGGCTCGCGTCCTGACAAGGGCTTCGCGTGGCGAAGCAGTGTCGTCGCCGGGCCATGGCAGCCGCCATCCGCGAAAGAATCGAGACCGGGCTTGAGGGCTGACACCCGCCCGGCACGAAGAGCGAGTTTCTCCCTGTGTGGTTTCGAGTAGAGGGGCAAGAGTAATGAAGTCACGGGACGCATTGATCCGATTGAAGCGCTTCGAGGTCGACGAGAAGCACCGCAAGGTCGCCGAGATCGAAGCCATGATCGCCGATTTTAACCAAATGGCGATCGACCTAGACCGGCAGATCGCCATCGAGCAGGAACGCGCCGGCATAACCGACGTTAACCACTACGCCTATCCGACTTTCGCCAAGGCCGCGATCCAAAGACGCGATAACCTGGCGGCGTCGGCTTCCGGCCTCGAGGCGCGGCTCGCGTCCGCCCGGGGAGAAGTGGAGGAGGCATGCGCCGAGCTCAGGAAAATCGAGCTGGTGGGCGACCGCGACGGGGATCGCGTCCGGCCCGAGTCGTACGGCGCCGCGGCGGAGCTGGAAACGGTCGGCGCGCATCGCGCGGTAAGCTGACCCGGCAATCCGGCGAGCGGGCTTAGCAACTGGTAAGGCGTTGCTGTCATGCCGTCATTCGACATCGTCTCCAAGATCGACCTGGAAGAGGTCGACAACGCGCTCGCCAACATGACGCGAGAGATGAGCCAGCGCTACGACTTCAAGAACTCGAAGGCGAAGATCGAGCGGAAAGAGGCGGAGATCACCATCGACGCCGACGACGAGCTCAAGCTCAAGCAGATGCATGAGCTGTTGCAGGGCCATCTCGCCCGCCGCAAAATCGACGCAGGTATCCTCGATTATAAGGCCGTGGAGAAGGCGGCTGGGCAGTCCGTGCGCCAGAAGGCGCTGATCCGCCAAGGCATTGATCGCGAGCTTGCCAAGCGCCTGGTGAAGGATATCAAGGACGGGAAGATCAAGGTGCAGGTCAGCGTCCAGGGCGACGAGCTCAGGGTCTCGGGCAAGAAGCGCGACGACCTGCAGGCGGTGATCCAGCTTGTTAAGGGCCTTTCGGTCGAGCAGCCGCTACAATATGTCAATTTTCGCGACTAGCTTTTCAGGAGTGAGATTTTGCCGTTTGGATTGCGATCAGGCTTGGCGCTGATGCTGACGGGCGCGTTGCTCGCGGGCTGCGGCCTCCGTTCGCCGTCCTCCGTGGCAAGTCCGAGCGAGGCGTCGCCCGAGACCGTATCCAGCGTGACACCCGCGCGGGTGTCGCTCGCCGTCGCGAAGCCGATGGATGCCTACGTATTCCTGGGCGGCCGGATCAAGACCTGCTGGTTCAATCCGAGCGACCCGCTGCTCCCGGACCATGTCTATCGTGCCGATGTCAGCCCGAACGGCAGCAAGGTGCAGATCACCGTGCACGACGCGCGCAATCTCGGCCGCGCCGGCGCCACGGCTTATGTCATCGATTTCAAGCAGGAAGGCCGCTCAACCGTCGTGACCTCCGCGAACCGCAAGATGACGCCCGAGCTCGCGGCCAAGATGCAATACGACATCGAGCGCTGGAAGCGCGGCGAGACGAATTGCAGCAAGGACATGCCTAAGGTCGCCGCGCAGCCCGCCGCGGAGTAACGCGCCGTTACGGTGAAGTCGGCGGCTAGTGGCTGCGGTAGTCCTGGACGCGGGTGGCGCGCAGGCCGGGGAGGCCGTGCTTGTCGATCGACCGCTGCCAGCTCAGGAACTCGTCCACGGTCAGGGTATAGCGGGCGCAGGCCTCTTCGAGGCTAAGCAAGCCGCCGCGAACCGCGGCTACGACCTCAGCCTTGCGCCGGATCACCCAGCGCTTGGTATCCCGTGGAGGAAGGTCGGCGACGGTCAGGGGGCTCCCGTCAGGGCCAATGACATATCTGACGCGCGGCCGGTAATGCTCGGTCATGTACTCAACACCACTATTCGATGAGCCAAAATTCGACTGGACCGTAGCAAGCGCCATTTAAGATTTACCTAAGCGCGCGGTAAAGGAACCGGCAAGGAATAGCCAAAACTTGCTGTATTCGGCGCGGGCAGGGGGACCGGCCAGAAATGACCGGACCTGTCACCGAGTTCCTTCGCTTGCCTAGGCGGCGGCTCATGCCTATCTTCCGGCCAGTTGGACGCACCGAAGAAATCGGTCGGATCTGGGGCCGACCGTCTATACTGCCGCCCAATATATTGCTGTTACCGGCCCCTCATCGTTCGGACATTCGAGCATCGTCCCGTGACATCTCTGAAGCTTAACAGCCTCCACCTTCCCGGCCGCCCGGCCGACACCCGTGTGGTGGTCGCCATGTCGGGGGGCGTGGATTCGTCCGTGGTGGCGGCGCTGATGAAGGCCGAAGGCTACGACGTGGTCGGCATCACGCTCCAGCTCTACGACCACGGCGAGGCGGTTGGCCGCAAGGGCGCCTGTTGCGCCGGCCAGGACATCCAGGATGCGCGGCGCGTGGCCGAGGCTCTCAACATTCCGCATTACGTGCTCGACTACGAGGCGCGCTTCGCCGAAGCGGTGATGGGCGAGTTCGCCGACAGCTATCTGCATGGCGAGACGCCGGTGCCGTGCGTGTCCTGCAACCAGAAGATCAAGTTCCATGACCTGCTGGAGACGGCGGCGGGACTTGGCGCGAGTGCGCTCGCTACCGGTCATTATGTCAAGAGCAGGCCGGGGCGGAACGGCTGGGAGCTCTATCGGGCCGAGGACAAGGAGCGCGACCAGAGCTATTTCCTGTTCGCCACGACCCCGCAGCAGCTCGAGTTCTTGCGCTTCCCGCTCGGCGATCGCCCCAAGGAAGAGACGCGCGCGCTGGCTCGTCAGTTCGGGCTTGCGGTGGCGGAGAAGCACGACAGCCAGGATATCTGCTTCGTGCCCACCGGGCGCTACACGCAAGTGATCGAGCGCTTGCGCCCGGGCGCGGCGGAAGAAGGTGACATCGTCCATGTCGACGGCCGCGTGCTCGGCCGTCACGGCGGCATCATCAATTACACGATCGGCCAGCGGAAGGGGATCGGCGTGGCGGCGCAGGAGCCGCTCTACGTGCTGAAGCTCGACGCCTCGCGCCGCGAAGTGGTGGTCGGCCCGCGCGAAGCCTTGCGCACGCGCTTGATTACGCTGCGCGACGTCAATTGGCTTGGCGACAAGCATTTCGACACGGTTGCGCTTAGCGGCAAGGAGGTCCTGGCCAGGATCAGGTCGAGCGGGCCGTTGCAGCCGGCGACGCTGAGCATCGAAGATGGCGCAGTGACCGTCGAGCTCGCGCATGGCGAGGACGGCGTCTCGCCCGGCCAGGCTTGCGTGTTCTATGCGGCCGAAGACGGCGGCGAACGCCTTCTCGGCGGCGGCTGGATCAAGTCCGCTTCCGGCGGCGCTTGGGTGGCCAAGGACCGCTTGGCCACCGCCGCTTCAAGCGGCGCGCGCGAAGCGTTGGTGGCTGGTCCGCGTTAGGGAGGGTCGCGTTGGCTTCCAGAGCACCCGTGATGGACGCAGCGTCCGTGCGTCATGCCTATCGCCGCTGGGCGCCGGTCTACGATTTTACCTTCGGCCAAGTCGCCGAGGCCGGGCGCCGGCACGCGGTCAAGATCATCAACGAGCGCCAAGGCAGCGTGCTCGAGGTCGGCGTCGGCACCGGGCTGTCGCTCCCTTGCTACGGCAGTCATCTCACCATCACCGGCATCGATCTCTCGCCGGAGATGCTGGAGAAGGCGCAGGTGAAGGTCGAGCGGCACAAGCTCGGAAATATCGCCGGCCTGCACGAGATGGACGCGAGCGCGCTTAGCTTCCCCGAGGGGAGCTTCGACACCGTCGTCGCCATGTATGTGATGACCGTGGTGCCGGAGCCCGCGCGCGTGATGCGGGAGCTTGAGCGCGTGTGCGCCCCCGGCGGCGAGGTCGTCCTGGTCAATCATTTCAGCCAGGAGGAGGGGGTGCGCGGCTTTCTCGAGCGCAAGCTCGCGCCGTTCGCCGACTATATCGGCTGGCACTCGGTATTCTCGCTCGATCAGGTGCTGGTCTGTCCCGACCTACGCATGGTCGAGCGCCGCGCGCTCAAGCCGCTCGGCCTGTTCACCATGCTGCGCTTCGTTAAGGAGCCCGCTTCGCGGTCGAATTGAGGATCGCGGGCCGGGCGCGCGGGGGTGAGGGGCGCGTTCGCTTGACACCAATTGTCGGCGATCCCTATATCGCCAGCATATCAAGACCAATCGGCGGAGTAGCTCAGCTGGTTAGAGCAGCGGAATCATAATCCGCGTGTCGGGGGTTCGAGTCCCTCCTCCGCTACCACCGCAAACCTTTACAGACTAACGCTTTCAGCCCTCTCGGAATGTTCCGGGAGGGCTTTTTTGTTTCCTCAAAATTGGTGACAAATTCGCTTTTATTTTCAGCGTTTCTTCGACGCTCGCCGCTGTTCGCTTTGACTCATGGTGGCAAAGTCCCAACACAAAATTATCGACTGCTCGCGAGTCCAAAAAATTCGCCCAATGGCCATAAGAAAATTCTGAACACCGTGAATTAGGTTGACCGGTCGACCAGGTCTGCCTAGATTCATCTAAGTACCGATTCGACCGCCCGCAGCCATCTGTCGGGCGGTTTGCATTTTCCCCCATCGCAAAATCAGAGCACGCAATGAACAGGGCCATCCCTGCGCCGCTGCTTTGGTGCGACCGCTTTTCCACACAACACGGAGACCGCGGCCATTCGCTAAGCTCGTATTCGATGCGCTGGTGGATATGCTGAACATCGAAACGCAGCAATGCAATCCCAGTTACGAGACACTTGCCGTACGGTGCGGCATGAGTCGTAGCCAGGTAGGTGAAGCAATCAAGCTGCTCAAGGCCGCTGGCGTGCTCAGCACGAAGCGGACGGGACGCACTGCGTCCTACATATTCCGGCCCGACCGTTCGATGACGGTTGGTGAACTGTTCCGTAGTCCGACCGAGCGGACTTCCGTAGTCCGGCCAAGTGGACCTCTGAAGTCCGGCGGGCCGGACCCTAATAGAGAAGAGAATAGAGAAGAGGAAAAGAGAAGAAAGGAACCGCACGCTTCGCGTGCGCGTGACAATTTAATTCCGCCGTCATGGTGGCCCTCACAACACACGCTGGCAAAATTAAAACAAGAAGGCTTTGACACTGAGCCGGACGAATTCGGGCTTGGCGGCATTGGCGACGACGTTTGCGATTTCATTATGCATCTCGCAGCGTCGGCACGAGGCCGCGCGATATCGAAGCGATATTCATGTCCTGGATGCATAACCCGAAGAATCAGGCGTGGCGGCAGATCCAAGTTCAGCGCGATTTGGCGGAACTGGCGCACTGATCTACGAATTGGCAAAAACCGATAGCGGGTAAGGAGGGGAGCCCGTGAGGGGCGAAAACGCCCCCTGGCAACACGGAAAATCGCCAAATCCGTGAACGCGCTTTTCTGTTTAGGCGCTGGTTGTGAATATGGCAAAGTGCTGGGCCCGGTAGGGGAGAAACCGGCTTGGCTGATACGTCACCATCCAGACAAATAATTATTCAACGAGGGCTGCTCCCAGAAAGCTTGCCGCCTGCTGTTAGTTCCAAGGGCCTTTGGAACTACTATTCCGGGTATAGTTCGTATCTTTGTTACTAAGAACGTGGTTAGTAACCTGTCGCCGTATAGCGCCAGAAACCCTAATCCGATACGGCAACGTTTGGATCGTCAGCCCGAACCGAGGTCTTAATCGCGGTAGGGTCAACACCCTTCTTCTTTACCCACTTCTCAACAATTGGCGAGTTGTAAGACCCCGTCCGCCAATAATCAAAAACAGATCTATCCACCGTTTCATTTACGTGAATGTGCGTTCCCTTCTCATCAACTGATGGAGGAGCGTCTATCTCCCGGTATGTGCGTCGAGATACAAGCGAGTACGCACCCCAAGCGAAGTCCTTATAGGAATCGATGACCGAGGCCGCGGCCAGTTCACCGTCAAGTTCAGCTTCATTACGAAATTCTAAGCCCAGTTTAGCTGCTTTGTGCAGCAACCAACGGAACGGGAGTTGCGCAAGAACGTCACTGGCATAGCCACCTCCAATGTTACCGTGTGCGCCGACAAACCATCGCTGTTCACACGTTGCGATAGGCCTCATTGGCGCCATCTGCTGGTTGGGATTGTGAGGCTTGCGAATGGTCCATAGCGTCGGCGGGAACGCCCTTCGATGCTCATCTATGGCGATCGCATGAAGACAGTTTAGCATCGGCTTCCGTAAGCCCGTGTGAAGGTAGCGGAATGCTTTGCTGCTGAAATTCCGGATCTCACCAAAGGGAACACCTACCTTACCGACCGTATCCCAGACGCCGACCATTTTAATGTCGACCAACTGGGAATAGCGCAGCATCCAACGGTCTTCGAGCGAGCAGGTTTTTTCATCGATCTCGCCCGCATCGCGCATACGGCAAAGATCGTAGATCGTGTTGTCTTCGGTCGTCCGCTTGTACCGGTCATATATCTGTTCGATTCCCAGTGGGGCGCCTAGCTTTGGCAGGCCGCACATGGTGATCAGGCCCGCTAGACTCCGGGCGGTGAACGCACCCCGGCTAAAGCCAAAGATGTAAATTTCGGCACCTGGCTCATACTCTTCGATGACCCACTTGTAGGCTTCGATGATATTTAGTTCGAGACCTTTGGCGACGAGACCACCAATTAAGCCGTTTACGCCGACATCGTAGTAGGTCGCCTGAGGAACGCCATGTGTGTCAGCGTTCACGCAGAGCGATTTCATTCGCCAGACGTTCGTATTGTTCGCGATCCAGTTCCAAGTGCCGTCAAGGAACATGGCAATCCGCTTCGGTGGTCGCCTCGCTTTCGTCATTTGCTTCAACCCGGAGTCTGCAATGCCCAAATTTCTCTTTTGGGTCGCCCTTCTCGGGCTCGTCCTGCTGCTCGCCGGCGCCCTGGCTATGCGATGGGCGCGTGAACCAGCCACTGCTTACGCTGGCACAATCGGAGCGGGAGTAGGAGTCCTATACTCGCGCTTCATGCCCTCGGAAGTCTCGTAGGCTAGTAGAAACACACACCCAACTCCCTGATTTTTCTTACTAATTCGGCATGAAATTCAAGGCAACGACCCTTGCGGCCATCAGCCTGGGCGAAGAGGTCATCCATAGTGCTTGCCAGAATGTCGATGACGTTCTCCTTCAGAGCTTCGCTTGCTGAGATGCTTGCAGCTTCGCGCACGGCCTTCTCGGCCCATTCGACGTTGCGCCCTCTCAACTCTGCCAGCGAGCTGATATAGGCCACGGCATCGTTGATGGACTTTGCCTCCATCGAGGTGGTGGGAGCGGCTGCCGACTTGTCCTTCTTGCCTTCGACATCCTCGGTCTTCTTGTCCTTTTCGTCCTTGTCGCGACCGGGAAGGGGCAGTCCGCCGCCGATCGAAACCGGCGTTGCCGCGCCGACATTGGTGCCCGGCGTCATGGCGGCGACATGACTGGCATAGAGGATGTAGGTGCCGGCGCTCGCAGCCCTTGCGCCGCTCGGATTGACGTAGGTCGCCACCGGCACCGTAGAAGCAAGGATGGCGCGGTTGATATCGCGCATCGAGCTGTCCAGCCCGCCTGGAGTGTCCATGCGAAGCACGACGAGAGCCGCGCCACGCTCGGCGGCAACGCGCAGGCCACGCGCCACGTAATTAGCGGTGGCGGGTCCAATAGCGCCTTCAACCTGGATCACAAGAGCCGTGCGCCGGCCAGCCGTCCTCGTGCAAGGGCCTTGAGAAGCGGCAGGTCCAGGGGGCGGGCACCATCGCTGCAATTGTCTTTGGTGATCAGCAGCATCTCGGCCCCGCGCCTTACGAGAGTGAGCGCCGCTTCAATCGCGTAGAATTCATCTCCTGCGCGTGAGCTGCCGATAAGGCGAACGGCCAATGCGTGGCGGTGGAGTAGGATTTCAGGCTGGCTCCGAGATCCGCGGCAACAGGTCCTTACGGATTATCTCGACGGCCTCAATGACCTTGTTGCCGGTTGCGTTGGGACCACTCGCTAGTCGGTCAGCTGCATCTACCAACCAGGCACTGGCATCAGCCCTAGCGACTATGCCGCGCTCGATCAGCCCTTCGATGAGACGCATCAGGATGGCTGTGTTGGCAAGAGCTGTGCTTCCGCTCGTCTTTCCGTGAAGCATGGGTGACTCTCCTTAGTCATGCATCATACGACGAAAGGGCGCCGGCCGAAGCCGGGGAACAAGGTTGCTGCGTACGCGTTGTGATGGTCTGGCTCGGTTAAAGACCCCCCGACGACCCCCCGACGACCCCCCCGTCACTCCGAGCCTTCGATTGTATGGCAATCCAGAAGCCCGGCCGCGTAATGCGTAGCCGGGCTTCTACTTGGGGTTGACGAAATGGCGCCGTCTGAAGCCGACGCCCACGAGTTCCCGAATCCTAATGCCTGCCCTTTTTCAGAAACCACTCGAGCAGCTCTTGTGGCGTATTCGGCCACTCGCTCCCTACGTGTCGGATGCCCCTATCGTCCGGCAAAACTTGCCAACTGGGATGAGCCTCGGCAGCCGCATATAACATCTCAACCTTAGCAAGCCAGCGCTCATAGCTTCCAGGTTCAAGGATCGCGGGCATGCGGTCGTGTATCTGAGCCACCAGCTCGTTGGAAGGCACCGTGATTATGGCGAAGGTGCGCTCCCATTCTTCCGTGTTTGGGTTCTTCCAGTTCTCCCACAGCCCCGCTAGACCGAAGGGTGAGCCATCCTTCATGGCGATGGCGTAAGGCTGCTTGGCCCGTGCACCCTTGATGGCGCCTTGCAGTGGGGGCAGGTTTCAACGTCATCGTTCTTAATACGAGGCTTGGTTCCAGCCCAGTCGGCTTCGGCCAGGGCACTTTCGCGCGTATTGTGCAGCAATGCCGAAAAGAAAAGAGACAGACCGGGTCACGTTCATTGCTGAATACCGGGATGGGTCTGTTGCCCGTTTCGACATTGACCCCTGGACACTTCGGAACGGTCACTGGGTCGCCCGCATCATTGCACGCGAACGTCAAGAGCAAGGCAGTCTTAAGCCCGGTGAGATCGTCCGCGTGTACCCCGATAGACGACGCTAACGCATCACACAATCCCTACTCTCGGGTCAGTCCCCTGGAACGGCCTCAGGACGAGCCTCCTGGGGCCGTTTCTCTCTTAATCACGCGCTAAGGATTTGAGCCTTAGCCTCTCGAATTCGCTCATCCAGGCAAATCACGGGGAACGCCGGAAGCGGTCTCGGGGCTCCTCCTGGGGCCGCTTTTTAGTAGGGGGATCAGACGTTGCGCATCATAGGCGCCATCACGGCCGCATCGGCGTTGTCATTGGTTTTCGTTGTGCTGGCAGGATGCTTTCACCACGGCCAAAAATCTGTCGTCGAATACTCAGCGCCGCCGCCACTCTCGACCGCGCCATATAAATAGAAGAGCGCCGAACGGGCGAGCCTGCTGGGGCCGTTTCTCTTAATGTAAAAGGCCCCGATCACTTGGCCGGGGATGCTGCATTGCGAGACAAGTCACTCGCTATTGGCGGTCAAGAGGCGCAAGTTATGGGCCATCATCGGCACATACAACAGGCGCCGGTGACTGAGAGAGCTTGAGAAGATTGCGCTCCCGCCTGACTCAAGGGAGGCGGTCGTGCTTGGTAACCCAACCGAATGTCGTTACACGCGCTGCGCTGTTCGCAGCTTGCCAAGACCGCAGCAACGCTAGAATCGCGCCGGGCGCTCATTGCTCTGGCCGAGACGTGGAAAGGACTAGCTGCCGAACTGGAATCCGATCAGGCGTTACTCCAAGTGATGTCCGAACTGGAACCTAGTTCGCAGCCTAGCGAGCCCTACGAGGCTTTGCCCGTTGCTTTGGGGCTTCGTTCCTGGGCCGCGTAGCCTTCGCGCCTCGCCTTAGGCCGGTAACGCTCACGACCTTCCCCGAAACGGCCTCAGGATGAGCCTGGGCCGTCATCTTTGGGGGCGGGGGCTTCACATACAGCAGGGGCGTCCCGGAGGGCGCCCCTACCTATGACTGCCGTTGATTCGCCCTAGAGGCAGCGGCGTCATCGCCTCGCCTAAGCGAGACCGACATTCATCTTGGTCCTCACCCCTGCTTGTTGTCAACGGACCCCGGTAGCCGATCCACTTTCCTCAAGCCTCAAGAGGTCCGGAGAATCTTCCTCCGGCAGCTCCACGAAGATAAAATAGTGGAAGATAAAATAGTGATTCTCGGGAAATAAAGCTGAGACCCTACTCCGCCGCCGCAGCCCGCTAGCTCGGCGGCGGTCTTGCATAATGCCCTCTGCCTGTGGCGTGAGACGCTCTCAGCCTTGGCGGCAGCGACTGAGGCTTGGTCGCGTACATCGGCGCGGAAGAACGTGATCTGATCTAGGTCTGCCGAGCGCAAAGCGCTTCGCCCCCCGTTCGGATGCCGCACCGCGACACGCACAGGTGTCCCCTCGGCCGCTAGGCGGTGCACAAATCGCCGGCCGAGAAATCCCGTGCCACCGAAGACCACGACCACACTCATCTTCCATCCGGCATTGGTAGCGACAGACAAAAGATTGCCGCTTTGATCTGATCCGATGAGGAAGGCAGGGACAACCGTTTCACCTGTTCGCACCAATCGGAGTAACGTCAATGTGTGACTATAGCCTGCATCTCGTCGCGTCCCGGCCCGCGAGGGTCGGCGAGAGGCTGGTATCGACGAGGTTCCCCAGCTCAACTACGCGTGGTTTCGCTTCGGTCGAAGAGCGGAACGTGGCCGTATGCTTGCTTCCCGGTACAGAACTCGCCTTTGAGAAGGAAGTGCAATGCGACGCCGGCTTTGTTTTTCACTCAAGGCGCCAAATCGGGCACAAGCTGGCTCAGTTCAGACAGGTCAACAAGGGCCAGTCAAGCGTCCATCATGACGCCCTTGAGTTTCCCGACGGGCACATCGTGTTGCTGACGCAGTTGTGCGAAGGTCAGCATGCGACCGTGCTGCAGTTGCCGGCCGGCCCGCGTGTCACCGCTGACAACACGCAAAGGCACGACTCGCTCGCCGTCTGACCGGCCAGCGCGTCACACTTGGTCGCCCGCAAGGGCGATCGAACAGCGCTGTCCTGATCGGGAGGAGGGCGGCGAGCTGGAAGCTGCTCATCCCTGCCGGTTGGCCGGGACGTCCAGGTTGCACTAGGCGGTTGCCGCGCTCGCTCCGGGCTGCCCAAGACCGCGGCAGCACCTCGCGGCTTATGGCGAATCACGTGCCGAGCGGCGCCAACTCATAGTAGGCTTTGCGGGAGCGCGGCTCGGCGGGCGGCCATAGAGGAGGACTCTCATGGCTACGTTTGTTGTGCTTGCTGGTTTCACGGATCAGGGCATCCGCAACGTCAAGGAGACGATCAGCCGGGCGGACGCCTTCAAGGAGATGGCTAAGAAGAGCGGCATCACCGTCAAAGACCTTTATTGGACGCTCGGTCAGTATGACGTCATGGCGGTCTGCGAGGCGCCGGACGACGAGGCCGCGACCGCGTTTTCTTTGAGTGTCT
>JBBDYM010000025.1:0-5391 GCA_040901485.1 Methyloceanibacter sp. | reverse complement strand
GCGCGCACCTCGTCCAACTGAAGGGCGCTTCGCGAGGCGAACGAGAGGCGGGACGAGGTGCGGCGCCCGCGGGTTCATGCACGCGGCATGAGCACTCGGGCGGTTCCGGAGCTCCTCCTGGACCCACTAAGAGGTCCCGCCGGGAGCCGGCTGATGCGTTTAAGGCGGAGTTCGATCCGGCCTTAAGCCTGAAGCGAGGCCCGGGGCCGACAAGATGTCGCGATGGCGCGCCGAGAGGCGCCGCGCGTCTCGCCGAGACGCGCACCATATTACGGATTGCGTCTTTCGGCGCGCCGTCCCCCCTCTTGTCCAAGGGGGAAGAAAAGCAAACCCCGGATGCGGAAACCGCATCGCGGCAACGATGAGGCATGCCTTGCGTCTCGCGACCTAAAGCGCCAAGTTCAATTCATGTATGCGGTCAAGGAAATTTACTACACGCTGCAAGGCGAAGGCATCCACGCCGGGCGGCCGGCGGTGTTTTGCCGCTTCGCCGGCTGCAATCTGTGGTCGGGCCGCGAGCAGGACCGCGAAGACGCGATCTGCAATTTCTGCGACACCGATTTCGTCGGCACTGACGGGCCGGGCGGCGGCAAGTTCGCCGATGCGTCAGAACTGGCACGCGCCTGCCACGCCGCTTGGCGCGGCAATTCCGGCACCCCGCCCTTCGCGGTGCTGACCGGCGGCGAGCCCATGCTGCAGGTGGACGACGCCTTGATCGACGCGCTGCACCAGGCGGGCTTCACCATCGCCATCGAGACCAACGGCACGCTGCCCGTGCCGCGCTCGATCGACTGGATCTGTGTCAGCCCCAAGAGCGGCGCGCCGCTCGTGCAATGGTCGGGCGATGAATTGAAGCTGGTCTATCCACAAGACGATCTCGACCCGACCACGATCGCCGGGCTCGACTTCACCCATTTCCTGCTGCAACCCATGGACGAGGGCGTGAAGAGCGCCGCCAATCTGCGCGCGGCCCTGGCCTATTGCCTGGCGCACCCCAAATGGCGTTTGAGCCTCCAGACCCATAAGCTGCTCGGCATCCCTTGAGCATGCTTGTTGTTGGTGAAATAAGAACCGCGTCTTTGCCGGGCATGACGTTGGAGAAGTTGACACATGCGTCTCTACAAAGAGTTCCATTTCGAAGCCGCCCATCATCTTCCCTCGGCTCCGCCAGGCCATCCGAATGCGCGGGTGCACGGGCATTCCTTCCGCGTGCGCGTCACCATCCATGGCGATCTCGACCAGAGGACTGGGGTCTTCGTGCATTTCGAGGATTTCGAGGCCGCGCTCGCCGATGCCCGCAACGCGCTCGATCATCATCTGCTTAACGAAGTGGAGGGCCTTGCCGCGCCGACGCTGGAGCGCATCACCATGTGGCTATGGGACCGGCTGCACGACCGGCTGCCCGGTCTCTACGAGGTCTTGGTCGCGCGCGATTCCTGCCATGAGGGCGCCGTCTATCGCGGGCCCCGTCACCGGCACGCGGCGGGGTAGCCGACAATGGCGCGCAAGCTCACTGGACTGAGGCAACTCGGGGCCAAGACCCCGCTCCCCAAATCGCCGAGCGAGGCGCGGCTCGAGCGGGTGGCGAACCCGCATCCCGACACGGCTTACGTGGCGCGCTTCACCGCGCCTGAGTTCACCTGCCTCTGTCCCGTCACGGGTCAGCCCGACTTCGCCCATTTCGTCATCGACTACGCGCCGCGCGCTTGGCTCCTTGAATCCAAATCGCTCAAGCTGTTTCTGGCGAGCTTCCGCAACATCGGCGCCTTCCATGAGGACGCGACCCTCACCATCGGCAAGCGCGTGGTCGAGCTGATCGAGCCGGCGTGGCTCAGGATCGGCGGCTACTGGTACCCGCGCGGCGGCATCCCCATCGACGTGTTCTGGCAGCACGGCGCTCCGCCCGAAGGCGTGTGGATTCCGGACCAAGGGGTCGCCCCCTATCGCGGCCGCGGCTGACCGAGAGAAAGGCGCTTATCCCCGCGGCTTCATGACGTGCGATGATCAGCCGTTATGGCGTTTGACCAAGGCGTCGATGGCGATCAGCTCTTTGAGAAGCGGCTCGAGATCGCGCAAGGGAAGCATATTGGGGCCGTCGGAGGGTGCGCGGTCGGGATCTGGGTGCGTCTCAAGGAAGATTCCGGCCACGCCCACCGCCACCGCGGCACGCGCCAGCACCGGCACGAAGCGCCGCTCGCCCCCGCTCGATGCCCCCTGCCCCCCCGGCTGCTGCACCGAGTGGGTGGCGTCGAAGATCACCGGCGCGCCGGTCTCGGCGAGAATGGGCAGCGCGCGCATGTCGGAGACGAGCGTGTTGTAACCGAAGGATGCGCCACGCTCGGTGACCAGCACGTTCGGGTTGCCGGCGCTGAGCAGCTTGGCCACTACTTGGCGCATGTCCCAAGGAGCGAGGAACGGCCCCTTCTTGACGTTGACCGGTTTGCCGGTCCGCGCCGCCGCGACCAGGAGGTCGGTCTGGCGGCAGAGAAAGGCCGGGATCTGCAAGACGTCCACGGACTCGGCGACCGCCTCGCATTGCGCGGGCTCGTGCACGTCGGTGATGACGGGAAGCCCAAGGCTCGCCCTGATTTCGGCGAAGATGGGCAGCGCTTCGGCCAGCCCCAGCCCGCGGGCGCCAGCCGCACTGGTGCGGTTGGCCTTGTCGAAGGAGGATTTGTAGATGAGCCCGACACCGAGGCGGCCGGCGATCTCTTTCAGCGCCCCGGCCGTTTCCAGCGCGTGCGCGCGCGACTCCAGCACGCAAGGCCCGGCGATCACGGCAAGCGGCAACTCGTTGCCGAAGCGCACCTGACCAACCGTTACGGTGGCGCTCGGCGCGGGCTTCAAGGCTTCGTTCATGGGGCGGACCATGAGCCGGCCGTTCGCAAGCGTCAACTCGCCCGGACTTCTCAAGCACGCTTCAAGCAGCTATCAACGGTAAAGTCGATCTTGAGCATGATATCGCAAGCGTCTGATATATCATGTTTTCGGGACACGATTTCTCGGGTAACGCTCCGGCCACGAAGCGCCGGTCTCTATTCGCGACAGTCGCAGAATGCCATCATCGCGGTTTCAAGGGGGGAAGCACAATGAACAAAGCTATCGCTGAATTCATCGGTACGTTTGCCTTGGTGCTGGTCGGTTGCGGCGCCGCCGTCATCGCCAGCCAGGGCAGCGGCCCGACATCCATCGACATTCTCGGCATTGCCGCCGCCTTCGGCTTCACCCTCGTGGCCATGGCCTACGGCATCGGCCAGATTTCGGGATGCCACATCAATCCGGCGGTCAGCTTCGGCGTGATGGTTGCTGGCCGTATGACCATGTCCGATTTCGTGACATATGTGATCGCGCAGGTGCTCGGTGCCATCGCCGCCGCCGTGGTGCTCTATCTCATCCTGTCAGGCAAGGCCTCGGGTTGGGGCGGATCGCTCGGCCAGACCGGTTGGGGACCCGGCGTGTTCGGCGAGTTCAACACGGCTTCGGCTTTCATCTTCGAGATGGTCGCCACCTTCCTGTTCCTGGTCTGCATCCTCGGCGTCACCCAGAGGGGCGCGCCGGTCGGGCTTGCCGGGCTCGCCATCGGGCTCGCGCTGGTCGCCATTCACCTCTTCGGCATCAACATCAGCGGCGCTTCGGTCAATCCGGCCCGTTCGTTCGGGCCGGCCCTGGTGGGCGTGGGGTCCAATCCCGAGGCGTTGGCGCAAATCTGGCTGTTCATCCTCGCGCCGCTGATCGGCGCGGGTGGGGCCGGCTATCTGTTCAAGTCGGGCCTCCTCACAGGCGACGACGTGATCCCGGTCCGTGGCGGCCGGGGCAAACCCGCCGCGGCGCCGGGCGCCTCAGCTCCGCGCAAACGGCGCTGAATATCAAGATCGGCAGAGCCGACTACACCAGCCGACTCTGCTCCACCGAGGCGCCGATGAAGGAGGCGAACAGCGGGTGCGGCTCGAAGGGCCGCGATTTCAGCTCGGGATGGAATTGCACGCCGACGAACCAGGGATGATCCGGAATCTCGACGATCTCCGGCAGCAGCCCGTCCGGCGACAGTCCGGAGAAGCGCAGGCCCGCGCCTTCGAGCTTGTTGCGGTAGCGGGTGTTCACCTCGTAGCGGTGGCGGTGCCGCTCGGAAATGCGGGTCGTCCCGTAGATCTCGGCTGCCTTGCTGCCTTTGGCGAGCACGGCCTCATAAGCGCCAAGCCGCATGGTGCCGCCAAGATTGCCGTTCCGTTCGCGCTTCTCCAGTTCCTCGCCTCTCATCCATTCGGTCATGAGGCCGATCACCGGCTCGTCGGTCGGGCCGAACTCGGTCGAGCTCGCCCCGTCGATGCCGGCGAGGTCACGGGCAACCTCGATCACCGCCATTTGCATGCCGAAGCAGATACCGAAATAGGGTAGCCTGCGCGTGCGGGCATAGCGCGCCGCCTGGATCTTGCCTTCGGCGCCGCGCTCGCCGAACCCGCCCGGCACGAGGATGCCGTTCACGTCTTCGAGATAGGCGGAGGCGTCCTGGCTCTCGAAGGTCTGCGACTCGATCCATTGCAGATTGACCTTCACCTTGTTGGCGATGCCGCCATGCACCAGCGCCTCGTTCAGCGATTTGTAGGCGTCCTTCAGTCCTGTGTATTTGCCGACAATGGCCACGGTCACCTCGCCGTCTGGATCGGCGATGGTCTCGGCGATTTCGCGCCAGCGCGCGAGATCCGGCTCCGGCGCGTTGGTGATGCCGAACGCCGCCAGCACCTCGCGGTCCAGCCCTTCGGCATGATAGGCGATCGGCACGTCGTAGATGCTTTGCACGTCGAGCGCCTGGATGACCGCCTCGGGGCGCACATTGCAGAACAGCGCGATCTTGCGCCGCTCGTCGCGCGGCAGCCTCCGGTCGGTACGACAGAGCAGCACGTCGGGCTGGATGCCGATCGAGCGTAGCTCCTTCACCGAATGCTGTGTCGGCTTGGTCTTGAGCTCGCCGGCGCTCGGAATGAACGGCACCAGTGTCAGATGAATAAAGGCGGTCGAGCCGCGCGGCAGCTCATTGCCGAGCTGGCGGATAGCCTCGAAGAAGGGCAAGCCTTCGATGTCGCCGACCGTTCCGCCGATCTCGCACAGCACGAAATCGACACCCTCGTTGCCGGTGGTGATGAAATTCTTGATGGCGTCGGTGACGTGGGGAATGACCTGGACGGTCGAGCCGAGATAGTCGCCGCGCCGCTCCTTGGCGATGATCTCCTGATAGAGCCGCCCGGTGGTGATGTTGTCGGCCTGGCTCGCGGGGCGTCCGGTGAAACGCTCATAATGGCCGAGGTCGAGATCGGTCTCGGCGCCGTCGTCGGTGACGTACACCTCGCCGTGCTGATAGGGGCTCATGGTTCCCGGATCGACATTGAGATAGGG
>JBBDYM010000024.1:0-34548 GCA_040901485.1 Methyloceanibacter sp. | reverse complement strand
GTGGAACGACGCAAACAAGAAATGCGAAACGAAGTCCGGTTAGCGCCAACCGGCCTCATCACAATCTGGTAACGCGCGAAGACCGCGATGGCGGCCTGAAAGAGTGCAAGATGTAGCGGCGTTCAGTCCCACAGCTTCCCGAGGGCGGCTGCGCCGCCTCAAGAGATCCGCTCCAGGAAAATCGAGCTCGGGTAATGCCCGGGCTTCTCGACGATACCGTCATCGTTTTTCATGGGCCTGTAGCGCGGCAAAATTTTCATCAGCTCCATCTGGCGCTCATGATGCAGCATGGCGAGAGAGCACAGGATCCGAAATTTTGGATTCATGCAGAGAAACGCCAGCAACAAGGCGGTCTCGTGCGGAAAGAACAGGCTCTCCTCCAAAATGTTGGGGTCGTAGTCGTATGGGAAAGTGATGTCGTGAAAATGGACATGCACGCCCGGACTTAGTTTCGGAAGCCACTCGACGACGATGCGGGTGACTTCGCCCGCCGGTCCCAGGCTGTGCGTGGAGTCGACGAAGAGGAGATCGCCGCTTCCGAGACGGGACACGATGTCCGCACCGACTTCCTCGGCCGGCCTGGCGATCAGCTCGATCTTTCCCTCTTGCGCCAGCCTCTCAAGAAACGCCGTCGGATAGGGATCGATGCAGCAGAGCGAAGGCCGGTAGTCCGTCCGTTCCGCGGCCTGAAGAATGACCGAGGTCGATACGCCGGCGCCGATTTGAACAATTCCGCTGGGGCGGCAGGTGGCGATGTAGCCATATAAAAATTCTGCCTCCATCGGACCGAAACCCCCCGATCCGTTTTCCCGGCATGCACGCGCAAAGGCGTCTGCGAGACCCGGATCCGGCTCGCTCAGAATCTTCCGTGCGAATTCGAGTTGCCCGTCGCAATCGCTCCCTTGGACGCATGCCATAGGGTACGGCGTCCGCCACGACCGCGTCTTGCGAAGCTTTCCGACGTCCGGGATTTCCGAATAGAAATGGCGGGGTAGGATATCGACGCCGAATCTCTGACCGAGCGTAAAGGTTCGCCGGAACAGCCGTTTCAGCGATCTCTTCATGTCTGCCCCACAGGATTTCTGCCCCACAGGAAGATTCTTATTGGTTTTTTGGAAATGGCGCGCCCGAAGAGATTCGAACTCCTGACCCCCAGATTCGTAGTCTGGTGCTCTATCCAGCTGAGCTACGGGCGCGTCTACCGGTCATTCCGCAAAGGCAGCGGGATTGGCGGGAACGAGGCTCGCCGACGGAAAGGCGGCTCGAACTGCCTACCTAATGCCTCGGACAAATGAAGGCAAGGCTGGGAACAAACGCCAGAATACCGCCATTTTTCCCGAGCTATGGTGGACGACATTCATTGGAGGAAAAAACGATGCAGCCTGACTCTTTTCTGAGCAAAGCGGCGGCGGCGCTCACCGCCGCCCTTTTTGCGATCGTTGTGACCACGGTTTCCGCAATTGCGGCGAGCGAGTTCGAAGGCACCTGGAAGGTGCAAGACACCAAGGGCAACCCGTTCGAGATCACCCTCTCGGCGGACGGCACCGCCAAAGGCGACCGGGCCGGGGAAGGCCTGACCGGCAAGTGGAAGGAAAAGAAGAACGCCGCCGTCATCACCTGGGATACAGGGTGGACCACCAAGATCGTCAAGAAGGGCGATAAATTCGAGAAGTGGGCCTTCGAGAAGAAACCCGCCAAGGGCGAGGATCCGACCCACACCTCAGACGCAGAGAAAGTGCAGTAAATCTCAAGCGTGCCGGCGTCTGGCACGCTCGAGGTCGACCACCATATCGGGGATCGACACGCGGAAGCTTGCCCCGCCCTCGTTATTGACGAGGGCGATCTGTCCGCCATGGGCCTGCACCAGCTCGGCGGCGATGGCCAGGCCGAGCCCTGAGCCGCCTTTGCGCGCCACGCTCTGAAAGGCTTCGAACAGATGCGCCCGGGCCCGTTCCGGCAGGCCCGGCCCGGTGTCGGAAATTTCGATGACGGTGACCGAGCCCTCGCGGCGTCCCGCCACCACGATCTCGCCACGAACCTCATCGCCGCTCTCGAGCGCTTGGACGGCATTACGGACGAGATTGCTCAGCACGCGATAGATCTGGTCGCGGTCAGCATCGATTTCGAGCCCGCTGTCGAGCATGACCGTCCAATCGATGAGCCCAGGACGCGGCAGCCCGAGGCTGTCGCCGATTTCCGTTATGAGCGGGGCAAGAGCGAAGCGCTTGCGCCGCGGCGGCGCCTCCTGCGCCTGGCCGAAATCGAGCGTATGGGCGCAAAGCCTGATGGCGCGGTCGAGCGAGGCAATCAGCTTCGGCACCAGACGCTGCACGGTCGGGTCTTTCACCGTCCGCAAGCGGTCCGAGAGGAGCTGGGCGCTCGACAGCATGTTGCGCAGATCGTGGCTAATCTTGCTCACCGCGAGCCCGAGCGCGGCAAGCCGGCTCTTCTGGGTGAGCGTCTCGGAAAGCTCGTGCTGCATGGCGGAAAGCTCGCGCTCGGCGGTGCCGATTTCGTCGCGGCGTCCTGACGGCGAAATGATCCTGGTCGGATCCTCGGGCCGTTCCCGAAAGCGCACGATGTTCCTGGTGAGCCCGGTCATGGGTTTGACCAGAAGCCAATCGAGCGACAGGTAGAGGAACGCCGCAGTGATGACCGAGATGATGATCGACAGGCCGAGAATGTCGAGGCCGTGGCGGATCATCGCAGCCTTGAGCGGCTCCTCGCCCATGACCACGTCGATGAATTCGTCCTTGTTGAAGCCGGGCTCGCCGATGACGCGGATGACGCGGTCCTGCGGGTTGACATAAACCATGAGCGCATCGGCGATGAGCGTAAGCCAGGATGCGTTGCGCAAATCGTAGGTCGCGTCGACCTCGTCCGGCATGTCCATCTCGATGACCAGCACGCGGGCATCGGCGCGCTTCACGGAGATGGCCTTCACCATAGCGTTCTTGAGGAGCTCGTCGCGGAGCATCGCCGGCAACTGGCCGCCGGGGGCGGCCTCGGCGGCGAGCGAGGCGACTTGCGCGGTCCCTAACCGCTCCATCAGCCACTGCCGGCGGAAATTGGAGACGGAGGGCGCGAACACCAGCACCTCGGCGAGCATGACGAAGAGAACGGTCAGGAGCAACAGCTTGGCGGACAGCCCCGACGCGTAACCAGGCGCCTTGCCGCCTTCCGGGCTCACACTGGTAGACTGGTCGCTCACCGGCAATGCTCGCATTGAGGAATGCGGACGGCATGATCCGCCGCTCTCAAAGCCGATCTTACCCGAAAAACCGGCAAAACTTCAGGATCGATGATCTAGCCTAAACGGCGTAGAAGGCCGATGACGCTGCGCATCCAGCCCTTGGTCATATTTGGCTGATAATAGGCATAGGACGCCCGTTTGGAGAGTTCCGACATGGTCGGATAGGGCAGCATCAGGGAGATGAGGTCGCCGATCTTGATGTCCTTGGCCATGGCCATGACCCAGAGCTGTAGCAGCTCGCCAGCCTGGGCGCCGACGATGGTGCAGCCGAGAATGGTGCCGTCGCGCTTGGTGATGACCTTGATGAACCCTTCCGTCTCGCGCTCGCACTGGGCGCGGTCGATATCGGCGTAAGGCCAGCGATAGATACGGATGCGGCGGCGCCGATAGCGCGCATGCGCCTCGGCCTCGGTGATCCCGACCTGCGCGAGCTCGGGCGCGGTGTAGATGACCCTCGGGATGGTGCCGGCGCTGACATCGGGCTTCAGCCGGAACAGCGCGTTCCTCACCACGATGCCGGCATGATAGGTGGCGAGATGGGAGTATTGCGGGCCGCCGATCACGTCGCCGATGGCGTAGATGCGGCGATTGGTGGTCTTGAGCTGCTCGTTCACCTTGATGCCTTCGTCCGTGTAGGTGACGCCGGCGCGCTCGAGGCTGAGCGATTTCACGTTCGGCTTGCGGCCGGCGGCGACGAGAAGGTGGGTCCCCTTGACGATGACGGTCTCGCCGTCTTTGTGGAAATGCACGGCGACGCCCTGCATCGAGCGCTCCACCTTTTCCACCCGCGTGTTGGGGTAGAGCATGATCTGGGTGTCCTCCAGCCGCTTGAGGAGGACGGCCGTGGCTTCCGGATCCTCGTTGGGCAGGAAGCCCTCGGTGTCGAAGATGGTGACGTGGGAGCCGAGCATGCTGTGCGCCTGGCCGAGCTCGAGCCCGAACGGGCCGCCGCCCAGCACGATGAGATGCTGGATCCTTTCGCTCACGTCGAAGATCGTCTCGTTGGTGAGATAGGGCACTTCGTCGAGGCCGGAGATCGACGGGATGACCGGCGTGGAGCCCGTGGCGATGACAAAGCGGCGGGCATGCACCAGCACGCGGCCGGCTTCCACCGTGTTCTTGTCGAGAAAATTCGCCTTGGCCTGAATCACGCGGACGCCGAGCCCGGTGAAGCGCTCTATGGAATCGTTCGGGGCGATGGCGGCGATGACGCCATGCACGTGATCGTGCACGCCGCGATGATCGATCTGCGCCTCGATCACGTCGATGCCGAAAGTGGAGGCCGTGCGCACGGCGTCGGCGCGCTTGCCGGCGGCGAGCAGCGCTTTGGAGGGGACGTCGCCGAAATTCAGACGGTCGCCGCCCATGCGGCCCTTCTCGATGAGCACGACCGGCACGCCGAACTGGGCTGCCGCCGCCGCGACGGAAAGGCCCCCTGAGCCCGCGCCGATGACGCAGAGGTCGGGCTTCAGTACCTCTTCCATAGTCGACTGATCCCCCTTCCCCACAAATCCAGGCTGCCCGGCGAAGTCATTCGGCTTCGGAAACGCCCCCGGACCGAGTGCGCACGGACAGGACTCTTGGCCTTCCGCTCCCATCTTGGCAAGGCAGGATTGGTGGGCAAATTGCTGCGGGCCGATAACGCGGTCGAGGTCATTGCCAGCGGGTGGAAAGGCAAAAGTGCCCGTGATGACGCCGGGACATGATTATCTGACTTTGGCATGCACCCACAACTGCCGGGCTTGGCCCGAGGCGAATTAAGGCAAAGGACGCGGCCGACCGATTTGACTTGAGCTTATGCGGCACCTATAAGCCGCCGGAACCTTGGTTTTCTTGGTCCTTGCGCCCGGCAAGGAGCGAGGCGGGAGAGAGGCTTTGAAGCGCACCTACCAACCATCGCGGCTCGTCCGCAAGCGCCGGCACGGCTTCCGCACCCGCATGGAGACGAAAGCGGGCCGCAAGGTGCTCTCTCGGCGCAGGGCCAAGGGGCGCAAGCGCTTGTCGGCCTAGGCCGGCCGGCAACGCGCCTCACCGGTGACGGCCATCGGACGTCTCAAGACACGCTCTGAGTTCCTTCATGTGCGCGGCGGATCGCGCTACACCGCGCCATCGCTCGTGCTTCAGGCGCGGGAGCGGCCCGAAAGCGAAAGCAAGAACCGCGAACTCGCCCGTTTCGGTTTCACCGCAACCAAGACCCTTGGGGGCGCGGTCATCCGCAACCGGGCGCGCCGCCGGCTCAAGGAGGCGGTGCGACTAACCGCCCCAAGCCACGCCGTGAAAGGCTATGATTATGTTTTGATCGCACGGACGGGCACGGTACAACGGCCCTTCACCGAGCTGATCAAGGACCTTGAACGCGCGCTTGCCAAGGTGCACGAGCCTGCCACGGCAAAAAAGCGCTGAATGCCCTGAAACGCACGCGCCTCCCGACGCCCGGATCCAAGCGGCCCTTGAGCTGAAAGCCCTATGGACGACCACAATCGCAATTTCATTATGGCCATCGTCCTGTCGATGGCCGTGCTGTTCGCTTGGCAGTTTTTCTTCCTGCCGGAGCCCGATACGCAGAAGCCGGCGGAACAACAGGCAACCGAGCAAGGACCGCCGCAACCGGCTCCTGAAGGCGTGAGCCCCGGCACGACCGCGCCGCAATCTCCTTCGACCGGCGTTGCCGGGCTGACCCGGGAAGCAGCGCTTGCCGCTTCACCGCGCATTGACGTCGATACGCCGAGCCTCAAAGGCTCGATCGCGCTAAAGGGCGCGCGCATCGACGACCTCACGCTGAAGGACTATCGCGTCACCGTCGAGCCCAATAGCCCGAACGTGGTGCTGCTGTCGCCGGCCGGCGGTCCGCAGGCCTATTACGTGGAGCATGGCTTCGTCGGGGGCGGCGGTAACGATCTGCCGCTTCCCACGGGCGACACGCTGTGGCGGGCTGAGTCGCAAGGGCCGCTGACCCAGGATTCGCCCATTACCCTCGCTTTTGACAACGGCAAGGGGCTCACCTTCACCCGCACCATCACGCTCGACGACAAATACATGTTCACGGTCACCGACAAGGTCGCGAACACCGGCTCGGAGCCGATCACCCTTTACCCATACGCGCTCGTCTCGCGTCATGAGCTGCCGCCCATCGAAGGGTTCTTCATCCTGCATGAAGGGCTGATCGGCGTGCTCTCCGACCGGGGTCTCGAGGAGATCAGCTATTCGAGCGCGGTCGAGGATCCGCCCACCGTGGCCAGAAGCGATCATGGCTGGCTTGGCATCACCGACAAATATTGGGCGACGGTGGTCATCCCCGAGCAAGGCCAGACATTCGACGCCAAATTCTCGGGCAGCAAGACCGGCGACCGCGAGCGCTTCCAGACCGACTATCTCCTGGGCGCGCTGACCATCCCCCCCGGCGGCACCTCTGAGGTCAAGGGCAATGTCTTCGCCGGCGCCAAGGAGGTCAATGTCGTCGACGGCTACGCCGAGAAATACGGCATCCCCAAATTCGACCTCCTGATCGACTGGGGCTGGTTTTATTTCCTCACCAAGCCGCTGTTCTTCATCCTCGACTATTTCTTCAAGCTCGTCGGCAATTTCGGCGTGGCCATCCTCATCGTCACGGTGCTGATCAAGATCGTGTTCTTCCCGCTCGCCAACAAATCCTATGTGGCGATGAGCAAGATGAAGAAGCTCGCGCCGGAGATGCAGCGCATCAAGGAGCGCTATGCCGACGATCGCGTACGTCAGCAGCAGGCGATGATGGAGATGTACAAGAAGGAGAAGGTGAACCCGGCCTCGGGCTGCCTGCCCATTCTGATCCAGATTCCGATCTTCTTCGCCCTCTACAAGGTGCTGTTCGTCACCATCGAGATGCGGCACGCGCCCTTCTTCGGCTGGATCAAGGATTTGTCGGCGCCCGACCCGACCAGCATCTTCAATTTATTCGGCCTGATCCCCTGGGACCCGCCGCTGTTCCTGATGATCGGCATTTGGCCCATCATCATGGGCATCACCATGTGGGTGCAGATGAAGCTGAACCCGGCGCCGCCCGACCCCATCCAGGCGCAGATTTTCATGTGGATGCCGGTGTTCTTCACCTTCCTGCTCGCCTCCTTCCCGGCCGGACTCGTGATCTATTGGGCGTGGAACAATTTCCTTTCGGTGATCCAGCAGGCGACGATCATGGCGCGTCAGGGTGTGGACATTCCGCTGCTCGAGAATCTCGGCTTCAAGAACAACAAGAAAAGCACCAAGGGCGAGACTCCCAAGAGTTAACTCCCAACCAAATTCGTCATCGCCGGGCTTGTCCCGGCGGCAGGACGCCGAGGGAGCGAGCTATGACGTCTGAAACCGCCGCTTCTTTCACCAAGGCCGAGATCGCCAGGGGCGAGGCGCTGTGCAAGGGCCCGTGCGTGTTCGTCAAGGGCGTCACCCGCATCGAGGACCTGCCGAAGGATAATCGCCACGAAGTGGCGTTTGCCGGCCGCTCCAATGTCGGCAAGTCGAGCCTGATCAACGCGCTTACCGGCAAGAAGACGCTCGCCCGGGTCTCGGTTACGCCGGGGCGCACGCGGGAGCTCAATTTCTTCGTGCTCGGCAAGGAAGGCGAACTGCATCTCGTGGACATGCCGGGTTACGGCTATGCCCGCGCGGCCAAGGCGCAAGTGAAGGGCTGGACGCGGCTGATCGGCGATTACTTGAAAGGACGCCGCGAGCTGAAGCGGGTGTTCCTGCTGATCGACGCCCGCCACGGCATCAAGCCGAACGACCGCGAAACCATGAAGCTCCTGGACGAGGCGGCTGTGTCCTACCAGGTGGTCCTGACCAAGGCCGACAAGCCGAAAGCCACGGAGCTTGCGGACGTGCAAGCCAAGGTCGCCGAGGAGCTCGCCAAGCACCCGGCGGCCTATCCTCTAATTCTCACCACCTCCGCCCGCACCGGGGGAGGCATGCCAGAGCTTCGCGCCGCCATCGCCACGCTTGCAAATCGCGTTGTGTCTTGAGGCTTGGCGCAGCTATAAGCGGCTCGTGAGCAAGGCCAAACCATCCCCCGTGAGACGCAAGGAGCGTACCGAGCCGAAGCCGAGCCCGGTGGCGAGCCTGGCGGAGGTGCTCGCCTCGGTGCACGCCAAGGCCAAGGTGCTGTCGGAGGCGCTGCCCTATATGCAGCGCTACGACCGCAAGACCGTGGTGGTGAAATATGGCGGCCACGCCATGGGCGATGCGGCGCTGGCCAGGGATTTCGCCCGCGACATCGTGCTGATCAAGCAGGCCGGCGTGAACCCGATCGTGGTGCATGGCGGCGGCCCGCAGATCGGCGCCCTGCTCGAGCGGCTCAACATCAGAAGCGAATTCAAGGGCGGCCTCCGGGTCACCGACCGGGCCACCGTTGACGTCGTGGAGATGGTGCTGGCGGGCTCGATCAATAAGGAGATCGTCACCGCCATCAACACCCAAGGCGGCAAGGCGGTCGGCATCTCCGGCAAGGACGCCAATCTGATGCGGGCGCGGCGGCTGGAGCGGCGCTGGCGCGATCCGACCTCCAATATCGAGGAAATTACCGATCTCGGTTTTGTCGGCGAGCCGGCTGCGGTCGATCCTCACATCGTCGACGTCATCATCCAGTCCGACCTGATCCCGGTGATCGCGCCGATCGGCGTCGGGCCCGATGGCGAGACGCTCAACATCAATGCCGATAGTTTCGCCGCGGCGCTCGCCACCGCCATGAAGGCGAAGCGCCTGCTGCTGCTCACCGATGTCGAGGGCGTGCTCGACAAGAACGGTCAGTTGATCAAGTCCCTGACCACGACGGAGGCGCAGGCCCTGATCGAGGACGGCACCATTACCGGCGGCATGATCCCCAAGATCGAGAGCTGCATAGACGTGATCGCCGAAGGCGTCGAGGGCGTGGTGATCATCAACGGCAAGGTACCGCATGCGGTTCTGCTCGAATTGTTCACCGAGCATGGCGCGGGCACTTTGATCGAGCGCCGCCGGCGCAAGAACGACGCGAGGGGATCGGCATGACCGACCAGCGCGACGTGAACGGCGGCTTCGACCATGTCGAGACTTGGGTGTTCGACCTCGACAACACGCTCTATCCCGGCGCGTGCAATCTCTTTCCGCAGATCGACCGGCGCATGGGCGAGTTCATCGCCGAGAGCCTGGGCATTCCGCTCGCAGAGGCGCGCATCTTACGCGAGACTTATTATTACGAGCACGGCACCACCCTGTCCGGGCTGGTGCAGCTTCACGGCATCTCACCGCACGCGTTTCTCGACTATGTGCATGACATCGATCTGAGCGCGGTCACTGCGGCGCCAGAGCTTGCCACAGCCCTCGACGCGTTGCCGGGGCGTAAATTCATCCTCACCAACGCCTCGCGCAAACATGCGGAGGCTGTGATCATGCGGCTTGGGCTCAACCGGAGCTTCGAGGACATTTTCGACATTCATGCCCTGGAATACATTCATCCCAAGCCCGCGCGCGAGGCCTTCGACCGCTTTGCTAACGCGCATGGCGTGGCGCCGCATCGCGCCGCCATGTTCGACGATCTGCCCGCCAATCTCAAGACCGCACATGCGCTCGGCATGACCACGGTGCTGGTCGATTGCAGTCTGACCGAGCATCCCCAGCATCAAGCGGTCGCGGGCTGGGCCGGGCTTCCCGCCCATATCCATCACCGGACCGACGCGCTCGCCGCATTCCTTGCCGGCATCGGCACGGCGCGTACTGAAGACGGGACTGAGCAAGCGGCATGAGCCACGATCATCTCAAGACGTTCATCGACAGCGCCTACGAGCACGCGAGCGAGATCACGCCCGAGACCAAGGGCGTGGTGCGCGACGCCGTGGACGAAGTGCTCGACCTGCTCGACAAAGGCGAGCTGCGGATCGCCGAGAAGATCGGCGGCAACTGGGTCGTGCATCAATGGCTCAAGAAAGCGATCCTGCTCTCGTTCCGCTTGCATGAGCCGCACAAGGTCGATGGCGGCCCGGGCGGCGGCGCCTGGTGGGACAAGGTGCCAACCAAGTTCGCCAAGTGGAAGGCCAAGGACTTCAAGGAGGCCGGCTTCCGCGTGGTGCCGGGCGCAATCGTGCGGCATTCGGCCTATATCGCGCCGGGCGCGGTGCTGATGCCCTGCTTCATCAATCTCGGCGCGCGGGTCGGCAGCGGCACCATGGTCGATACCTGGGCCACGGTCGGCTCCTGCGCGCAGATCGGCAAGAACGTGCATCTGTCGGGCGGCGCCGGCATCGGCGGCGTGCTCGAGCCGCTGCAAGCGAACCCGGTGATCATCGAGGACAATTGCTTCATCGGCGCCCGCGCCGAGGTCGCCGAAGGCGTGATCGTCGGTGAAGGCTCGGTGCTGTCCATGGGCGTCTATCTCGGCCAGTCGACCAAGATCATCGACCGCGCCACGGGCTTCGTGCATCACGGCCGCGTGCCGCCTTATTCGGTGGTGGTGTCGGGAGCCATGCCCGGCAAGCCCCTACCCGACGGCTCGCCGGGCCCGTCGCTCTATTGCGCCGTGATCGTCAAGACCGTCGATGAGCGCACCCGCGCCAAGACCTCGATCAACGAGCTGCTCAGGGATTGATCGACGAGGGCGGGGCGATGATCGACCTGAAGCAGCTGCTGTTCAGCTTCAAGGGACGTATCGGACGCCAATATTGGTGGCTCGCAAGCCTCGCGGTCGCCTTGCTTGCCGGCATGGCGAATTCCTTGATCGAAATCATGGCGAAAACGTCCGGCCACGGCACGATCGACCCGACGACGCAAGAATTCGAGCCGTCGGCACCTTATGTCGTCGCCATCCTCGTGTTGGGCCTCCTCAATCTCTGGATCAGCTGCGCCATCGCCGCCAAGCGGCTGCACGACCGCGACCGTACCGGCTGGTGGCTCGTCGTACCGTTGATCGCCATATCGGCGTCTTTCGCCGCTATCGCCTGGGCGTCAAACCTGCCCGAGGACCAATCGACGCCATATTTCGGCATCGGCATTGCCATTCTGCTCGCGGCGATGGCCATTGGCATCTGGCTCACAATCGAGCTTGGCTTCCTCAAGGGCACACAAGGCCCGAACCGCTTCGGCCCCGATCCACTCGCGCCGCAGGCAGAAGACAACTCTCTCTCTCAGACAGGAAGCTAGACGATGAACCTTGTCGACCTCTTCCTGTCCACCGACGGGCGCATCAACCGCCTGCGCTTCTGGATCGGCACGCTCATCCTTGTCGCGATCAGCACCGCCGCCACCATGTTGAACCTCGCCATCATCGGCGTGTCGCAGACAGCGGTGATGCTGAGCGTGCTGGTGGCGTTTGCGCTCGCCTATCCGTCCTACGCGCTCATGGCCAAGCGGTTTCAGGACCGCGACAGGCCGGGCCTGCTGGCGCTGCTCGGCATCGTGCCTGTCTTTATCGTCAATCTGCTCTACACGTTTCGCATCCTCGATCCGATCGATCCCACCGCGCTCTCCCGCATCCTTGATGTCATTCTCGTCGTCATCGGCCTTTGGCTGCTCGTCGAGCTTGGCTGCCTCAAGGGCACGCAAGGTCCGAACCGTTACGGGCCAGATCCCTTGGGCCAATCCCAGGCCGACGCCACTCTCGGCTAGACCTGCCGCATATCCCCTCTTCCGCAGCCCTACCCTTCGCCTTACAAGATGAGGACAGGCCCGGCACGAGGCCGCAGGGAGGGGCACTATGGAGCTCGACTTCAAATATCTCTTTGCGTCGACCGACGGGCGCATCAACCGGGCCAAATGGTGGGCCGGCATCGGTATGCTTTTCGTCATCTGGTTCATTGTCGATTTGATTTTCGGCAGCTTTACCCTTGGCTCCATCCTTGTGGCCCTCGTCACTCTTGCTTTGTTCTATCCGGCCTATGCCGTGTGCGCGAAACGCTTCCAGGACCGCAACAGACCGGGCATCACCGCTCTTTACGGCCTCGCCCCTTTGCTGCTCGCGAGCCTGTTGCAGTCCTTCGGCCTGACCGGCACGCCGGCCGAGCTGAACGCGGTCGGCTGGATCTGCGCGCTCATCACCTGGGGCGTCGGCCTTTGGTTCCTCATCGAGCTTGGCATCCTCAAAGGGACCCCTGGCCCCAATTCCTTCGGCGGCGATCCCCTGGCCGCCGTGAGATAGAGCCGCTTCCTGCTTCCGCCCTTGCGGCCGGCGACGCATGGCCATATGCAGCCCCTGGTGCTGACCCATGAGCAATCTCGACGACAAGGCGCTTGAACTCGCCAAAGGCTTGATCCGCTGCCGAAGCGTCACCCCGCGCGACGCGGGCGCGCTCAGCGTGCTCATCAAGGTGTTGAAGCCGGCCCGCTTCGCTTGTGAGAAGCTAAATTTCACCGAGGACGGCACGGCACCCGTCGACAATCTCTTCGCTCGTATCGGCGACGGCTCGCCGCATCTTTGTTTCGCCGGCCATACCGATGTCGTGCCGCCGGGAGACGAGGAGGGCTGGACGCATCCGCCTTTCGGCGCCGAAATTGCCGACGGCCGGCTCTACGGCAGAGGCGCCGCCGACATGAAAGGGGCGATCGCCTGTTTCGCCGCCGCGGCAATCGACTACGTCAAGGAGAAAGGTGGCGAGATCGACGGCTCGATCAGCCTGCTCATCACCGGCGACGAGGAAGGGCCAGGGGTCAACGGCACCCCCAAGGTGCTCGCCTGGATGGAGGCCAACGGGAACCCCCCCAATCACTGCCTGGTCGGCGAGCCCACCAATACCAAGCGTATCGGCGACGCCATCAAGATCGGGCGGCGCGGCAGCCTGAACGGCAGGCTGACCGTGCGCGGCGTGCAAGGCCACGTCGCCTATCCGCATCTTGCCGGCAACCCTATCAAAGGCCTGATCCAGGCACTCTCGCGCCTCTATGAAGCGCCGCTCGATTACGGCAGCGCGCATTTCTCCCCCTCCAATCTCGAAGTGACCAGCATCGATGTCGGCAACAAGGCATCGAACGTGATTCCGGCGAGGGCCGAGGCGTGCTTCAACGTTCGCTACAACGACAGGCATTCGCCGGATACGCTGAAGGCGCAATTGCGCGAGCAGATTCAGCTTGTACTGGCGCCAGCCGATCTGTCCTTCACGCTCGATTTCGAGCCGCCAAGCCATCAGTTCCTGACCCAGCTCGGGCCGCTCGATGCGCTGCTGAGCCAGGCGGTGAACGAGGTCACGGGACTCACGCCCGCGCTCTCGACCGACGGCGGGACCTCCGACGCCCGCTTCATCAAGGACTATTGCCCGGTGGTCGAGTTCGGCCTGTTGACTGAGACCATCCACAAGGTCGACGAGAACGCGGCTCTGACCGACCTGCAACAGCTCACCGCCATCTATCGCCGCTTCATCGAGCTTTATTTCCAGACGTTCGGGGGCGCCGATGAAAGGTGACGCCCGGCCGATCGGTGTGTTCGATTCCGGCATGGGCGGGTTGACGGTACTGCGCGCGCTTAGCAGCCGCCTGCCGCATGAGCGCTTCGTCTATCTCGGCGACACGGCGCGCCTTCCTTACGGCACCAAGAGCGCGGACACGGTCAAGGCCTATGCCTTGCAGGCCACGCGCCTGCTCCTCGCCGAGGGGGTAAAGATGGTGGTGGTCGCCTGCAACACCGCCTCTTCCGTGGCGCTCACGGCGCTGGCCGAGGCACTTTCGCCAGTGCCGGTGATCGGGGTGATCGAGCCTGGCGCCCGCGCAGGGGTCGCCGCGACCCGCAACAATTTCATCGCCGTGATCGCCACCGAAGGCACGGTCCAAGGCGGCGCCTATGCACGCGCCATTGCCGCACTTCGCGGCGATATCCGGATCGTCCAGCTTCCCTGCCAGGTGTTCGTGGCGCTCGCCGAGGAAGGCTGGGCCGACGAGCCCGCCACTCTTGCCGCGGCGGAGCGCTATCTCGGTCCGTTGTTCGCCGGCCCCTCCCCGCCCGACACGCTGGTGCTCGGCTGCACGCATTTTCCAGTGCTGACCGGCGCCATCCGGGAGATCGTCGGCAGCGCCGTGGCACTGGTGGATTCGGCCGAGACCACGGCGGACGCCGTCGCCGAGGCGCTTGCCGGCAACGGCTTGGCGAGCGAGGGTGGCGAGAGAGTGCGCACGCGTTTCTTCGCTACCGATTCCCCTGAGCGCTTCGCCCGCGTCGGCGAGATCTTTCTCGGCCGCCCGATCGACGTCACCACGGTCGAATTGGTGGATTTACGTTCGCTATAACTCTTGCAAATGTCATGCCCGCGAAGGCGGGGTGTTCTACGCCTTCGGCGGCGGCTCGTTGTCGGGCAGCGCTTCCGAGTCGTCGATCGGATCGGGATGCTCGAGGTCGGGCGGCGCGGGCGTATCGGCAACCACGGCTATCTCGCTCATCAGGCTCTTCAGCCATTTGCGCCCGAGAAACGCGAGAACGGCGAGGCCATACACGATCCCGCCCCACACGAGAAGGATGGCGAGCGTGGTCTCGTCGCGGAACGGGCTCATATCGGCGAGCGCGCGGTCGAGCCCGTATTGTCCGGCGACAATGGCAATGCCAAGCACCAGGCCCGAGGCGAGCAGCCAGGCCACTGGCCTGCCGATGGCGGCGCCCGATACGGCAAAACCCTGGCGGCGGGCGAAGTATGCGAGCAGGGCGAGATTGATCCAGGCGCCGACACTGGTCGCCAGCGCCAAGCCGACCTGGGCCAGAGGCCCCATCAGCACCACCTTGAGCGCGATGTTGATGGCGGCGGCGAGCAGAGCCGCCTTGACCGGGGTGAGCGTATCGCCGCGCGCGTAGAAGGGTGCGGTGAAGCTCCTGAGCAGCACGAAGGGCAGGAGGCCGACGGAATAAGCCGCGAGCGTCGCACCTGCTGCGGCCGCGTCCTCCGCGGTGAAGGCGCCGCGGGCGAACAGCGCCCGCATGATGAGATCGGGGATGACCATGGCGCCGACGGCGCAAGGGATGGTGAGCAGAAGCGCGAGTTGGATGCCGCGCGCTTGCGCCGAGGCTGCACCCTTCTCGTCGCCGGCGGCAAGCCGCCGCGACATCTCGGGCAAGAGCACTGTGCCGACGGCGATGCCCACCACGCCGATGGGAAGCTGATTGATGCGGTCGGCGTAATAGAGCGCCGACAGCGCGCCGGTGGGCAGGAAGGTAGCGATCACCGTGTCGGCGAACAAGGCAAGCTGCACGCCGCCCGCGCCGATGATCGCCGGTCCCAGCGCTTTAAGGAATTTGCGCGTCGGCTCGTCGAGCTTCGGCATGCGGAACCTGATGCCGTATCCGTTCGCCTCGGCGTCGATCCCGACGAACAGGGCCTGCGCCACGCCGGCAATGAGCACGCCCCAGGCCGCGGCATGGCCGGCGTCCGAGAAGAACGGCGCGAGCAACAGCGTGGCGATGAGCGAGAGATTGAGGAGAACGGGCGCGGCGGCGGCGGCGGCGAAGCGGTTATTGGCGTTGAGCACGCCGGCGAGCAGCGTCTCGATCGACACCAGCGCAAGATACGGAAAGGTGATGCGGGTCAGCGCCACGGCGAGATCGAAGCGTTCGGGATCGCCGACCAGGCCGGGCGCGAGCACGCTCACCACCCAGGGCGTGAACATCAGCGCCACGCCAAGCAGCACCAGGTTGATGACCACCAGTGCCGCGGCGATCTGGTCGGCGAACACCTTGGCGGCGGGGAGACCGTCTTGCTCGAGCGTACGGGCATAGGCCGGCACGAAGGCGGCGGCGAACGCACCTTCGGCGAAGATGGCGCGGAAATGGTTGGGAAGCCGGAAGGCGACGAAGAAGGCGTCGGCCACGGGACCCGCACCGAGAATGGCGGCCATGACCACGTCGCGGACGAAGCCCGTGACGCGCGAGACGAGGGTCAACCCGCCGACCGTGGCGATGCGTCTGATCATGGCAGGTTGGCCGCCCCCCCTGGGCAAGCTCCTAAACCAGGGCGCTGGAGGTGTCCATGAGCGCCGTCAGTAGTCCACTTTCATGAGGTAGAGGCCGCAAGAAGGCGCGACGGGACCGCAGGCGCTGCGGTCGCACGCCTGCAATGCTTTCTCCAAATCGCTTGTGGTCCATTTGCCGTCGCCGACCAGCTTCAGCGAGCCGACCATGGACCGCACCTGATTGTGCAGGAAGGAACGCGCCGACGCTTCGATCCTGACCTCCTCGCCGTGGCGAGAGACGGCGAGACGGTCGAGCGTCTTCATCGGCGATGGCGCCTGGCACTCGGTGGAGCGGAAGGTGGTGAAGTCGTGGTGCCCGATCAGGACCTGCGCGCCCTGGTGCATGATAGCGGCATCGAGTGGCTGGATGACATGCCAGGTGCGGTCGCGGTCGAGCGCGAGTGGCGAGCGCCGGTTGACGATGCGGTAGAGATAATGGCGCGCGGTGGCCGAGAAGCGCGCCTCGAAGCCTTCGGGCACGGACTCGCAGGCAAGCACGCTGATGGGATCGGGCCGGAGCTGTGCGTTCAGCGCATCGCGCACCTTGTCGCAAGCCCAGTCCTTGGCGAGGTCGAAATGGGCGATCTGGCCCAGCGCATGCACGCCGGCATCGGTGCGCCCGGCGCCGCGCGGGATGGTGTCCTCGCCGGAGAAAGCCTTGATCGCTTCGGCTAGGTGCCCCTGCACAGATGCGCCGTTCTCCTGCATCTGCCAGCCGACAAAGGGCGTGCCGTCATATTCGAGGGTGAGCTTGTAACGGGGCATCGCGCTAGCCAACGGTCGCGCCGGTGCTGAGCTTCACCCCGCGCAGGAAGTCCGCCGCCAGCATTGGGCGCTTGCCGGCGCGCTGAACTTGCGTGAGGCGCACCGAACCGTCGTCGCAGGCGATGGTGAGATGATCGTCGAGCAGCGTTCCCGGCGTGCCGGAGATGTCGGCGAGCTTGGAACGCAGCGCGCGGATTCTCTCCGTCTTCCCGTTGAGCGTCACCTCGAACCAAGCCCCAGGGTGAGGTGACAGAGCCCGGATCAGATTGTGCACCTCGGGCGCCGGTTGCCGCCAATCGATGCGGGTGTCGGCGGGAACGATCTTCTCGGCGTAGGTCGCTCCCTCCTCGCTTTGCGGTTCGCAATCGAGGGAGCCGCTTTCCAGCCTCGCCAGAGCTTCCACCATGAGACGCGCGCCAAGCTGCGCCAATTCGTTGTGCAGCTCGCCGGCCGTCATGTCGGCGCCGATGGGCGTGCGTCCCGTCAAGCACACCGGGCCGGTGTCGAGTCCTTGATCGAGACGCATGATGGAAACGCCGGTCTCGCTGTCGCCGGCCATGATGGCGCGCTGGATGGGCGCGGCTCCACGCCAGCGTGGCAGAAGCGAAGCGTGGATGTTGAAGGCGCCATGCCGCGCGCCTTCGAGCACCGGTTTGGGCAGGATCAGTCCATAGGCCACCACCACGGCGGCGTCGGCATCGAGCGCACGAAAGCGCTGCTGCGCCTCGGCGCTTTTCAAGCTTTCAGGCGTCAGCACCAGCAGGCCGTCTTGCTCGGCCGCCAGATGCACCGGGGATTTGCGCACAGCCATGCCTCGCCCCGCGGCGCGTGGCGGCTGGGTATAGACCGCAGCCACCTCGTGCCCAGCCTCAAGGATGGTGCCAAGCGCCGGCACGGCAAAATCGGGGGTCCCCATGAAAACGGTGCGCATGGGCTCCCTTATTCATCATGACGGGTAGCGGGGCAATCATGCCCGGTCGCGATAAAGCCCCCAGACCGCATAAAGCGCGCTCGCGCTTGCCGCGAGAAACAGCACGGAAAGCACGCCCTTCTCGACGTTCCAGCCGAGCATGCGGCCGAGGTCGTAGAGGACATAGACAGCGAAGGTGAAGGCAAGCCCGTAGAGATAGGGCCGGCCCTTGAGCGCCGCGAGCACGGCGATCACCGCGACGGCGGCTTCGAGCGCGATCGAGGCGACGAGCAGGGTCATTGGTCAGAGCGCCTCCACGCGCTTGGCCTTGGTGAATCTCTTCACCACCATGTCGCGCTTCAGCCGCGACAGATAGTCGATGAACAAGACGCCGTTCAAATGGTCGATCTCATGCTGCACGAGCGTCGCCCAGATGTCTTGAAACTCCTTCTCCCGCTTCTTGCCCTTGTGGTCGAGGAAGGCGACGCGGACGCGCGCCGGCCGCTCCACCTCGGCGGTGAAGTCGGGAATGGAGAGACAGCCCTCCTCATGCACGCGCAACTCCTCGGAACGCGTGACGATCTCCGGATTGACCATGATCAGCGGTGTGTTGGGCGCGTCGTCCTTGGCCGGGTCCATGACGATCAGGCGGCGCGAGATGCCGATCTGCGGCGCCGCCAATCCGATGCCTGGCGCGTCGTACATGGTGGCCAGCATGTCGTCGGCGAGGCGGCGCAGCTCGTCGTCGATGCGCTCGACGGGCGCGGCCACCCTGCGCAGGACCGGATCGGGGATGGTGATGATGGGAAAGAGGGTCATGGAAGCCGCTGACATAAGGACGTGACGCCGGGCGGTCAACAAAGCCCTCTCCCGCAAGGGGAGAGGGGTTTTATGTTCCTGTTTTGGTCTGAAAGAACGAATCGGGCTATAGGTTCTCATATGGCCCTGGAGCCCATTCAAATCGGCAGCGTCACGCTCGATCCGGTGCTTGCTGTGCTGGTGCTGGCGGGCCTCGCCGTCCTGGCGCTGATCGCGCTCGCCATAACCCTCATCGTGCATAGCAGCCGGCGGCGGCGCGAGGCCGCATCACAGGCTTCCGAGCTTGCCGAGCTCAAGGGCCGCCTACAGACCTTCGCCGAGATCAGCGTGGCGCGCCAGGGCGACATTGCCCGCGCCGTCAATGAGCGGCTCGACCGCATGACCCATCGCGTCGGCTCGGACCTCAACGAGACCGCGCGCAAGACCACCGACTCCATCGCCAAGCTCAACGAGCGGCTGGCGGTGATCGATACCGCGCAGAAGAACCTGACGGATCTTTCCAGCAACATGGTGGACTTGCAGGAGATCCTCGCCAACAAGCAGGCGCGCGGCGCCTTCGGCCAGATGCGCATGGAAGCCATCGTCATGGATGGGCTGCCCAAGGGCGCCTACTCCTTCCAGCCGACGCTCTCCAACGGCAAGCGGCCCGACTGCCTGCTGCACATGCCGAACACAGGGGCCGGCGTGGTGATCGACGCCAAGTTCCCGCTGGAAGGCTTCGAGGCGTTCCGCACCGCGCGCCGCGACGAGGAGAAGAAGGAGGCGGCGCGCCGCGTGCGCGTGGATGTCGGCCGTCACGTCGACGCCATCGCCGAGCGCTATTTCATCGTCGGCGAGACGCAAGACACCGCCATCCTGTTCGTGCCGTCGGAGGCGATCTACGCCGATCTCGCCGAGCATTTCTCCGACCTGGTGCAGAAGGCGCATCGGGCGCGCATCGTCATTTGCGCACCGAACATGCTGATGCTCGCGGTGCAGACCATGCAGGCCATCCTCAAGGACGTGCAGATGCGCGAGCAGGCGCATCTCATCCAGCGCGAGGTGGCGATATTGATGGACGACATGGGCCGCTTCCGCGAACGCGTGCTCGATCTCCAGCGCCATTTCGGCCAAGCAAATCAAGACGTTGAGAAGATCCTGACCTCGTCGGAGAAGATCGCCGCGCGCGGCCACAAGATCGAGAGCCTGGATTTCGAGGATGCCCCGGCTGCGGTCGAGGCCCCCTCACCTCGGCCTGCAGAGCGGCGGCGGAACGGCGGCGCGCATCAACCCGACCTGCTTGCGGGCAAGTGACATGGACCACGTCTTGGCCGACCAGATCGTCGTCGGCAGCGCCGCGAGCCTCGCCAATCTCGCCATTCACGCATTGCTGATCGGCATCGTGGCGTGGACCGTGCGCAATTTGTCGATGCGCGACACGCGAATCCCCGGCTTCCTGCAATATACGCTGATCATCGTCTCGGTCGGCACGTTGCTGGTGGTCGGGCATTTCACCGAAGTGCTGCTATGGGCCAAAACCTATGCTTGGGTCGATGGCGCCCCGCCCGGCACAGACCTCATCTATTTGGCCTTCGGCAACTACACCACGCTCGGCTTTGGCGACGTGCGGCTCCGCGAGCAATGGCATATACTGGCGCCGATGACGGCGCTGAACGGCATCATGCTGATCGGCTGGTCCACGGCGCTGATCATCGACATCCTGCGGCGGACGGGACACGCCGCCACGCGGTCTCTGAGGCCGGCAGACGACATCGAACCCGCATCCTAGCCACACCTACGGACCCAATTCCACGAGTGGCGGGCTGATCGGGCGCCGCAGCGAGACGAGTCCGCCTTTCGGCGCGAACAGGAAGGCCAGCATGAAGATCACGGTCTGCACCAGCACGATGCACGCACCCGTCGCCCCGTCGATATGGAAACTCACCAGCGTGCCGAGCGCCGCCGACGCCAGGGCCGTGGCGACGGCGATCACAAGCATCCGGTCGAAGCGGTCGGTCAGCAGATAGGCGGTGGCGCCGGGAGCGATGAGCATGGCGATCACCAGAATGATGCCGACCGCTTTCAGCGCACTGACGATGGTGAGCGACAGCAGGACGAGCAGCCCGTAATGCAGCACGCGCACGGGCAAGCCGATGGCGCGGGCATGGTTGGGGTCGAAGCAATAGAGCATGAGATCGCGCCGTTTCAGGAACACGATCAGCAAGGTGCCGCCGGCGATGATGGCGGTCTCGACGAGGTCGGCAGGCGTCACGCCGAGCACGTTGCCGAATAGGATGTGCAGCAAATGCTGATCGGTCTCGATCTTGGTGAACAGCACGAGCCCCAGCCCGAACATGCCTGAGAACACGATGGCCATGACCGTGTCCTCCTTCACGCGGCTGTTCTCCTTGAGATAGCCGGTGAACAGTGCGCAGGAGAGGCCCGCGGCGAAGGCGCCGAGCGCGAGCGGCAGGCCGATCGCATAGGCGATGACGATGCCGGGCAAGACGGCATGCGAGATGGCATCGCCCATCAACGACCAGCCCTTGAGCACCAGGTAGCAGGAGAGCACGGCGCAAACGGCGGCGACCAGCAGCGACACCACCAAAGCCCGCTGCATGAAGGGATAGCTTAGCGGCACGATGAGCCAGTCCATAGCCAAGCTCATGCCGCCGCCTCCATTGGGGCAAGCCCCCGCCGTCGCGCGGCGAGCACGCCATGCTTGGGCGCGAAATAGAAGGCCAAGAGAAACAACAGCGTCTGGAGAGTGACGATCACGCCCCCGGTGGCGCCGTCGAGGAAATAGCTGAGATAGGCGCCGACGAAACTGGTGACCGCACCGAACGCCACGGCGATCACGATCATCCAGCCGAAGCGGTCGGTGAGCAGATAGGCGGTGGCGCCGGGCGTCACCACCATGGCGATGACGAGACACGCGCCGACCGTCTGCAACGCCGCCACGGTGCAGGCGCTGAGCAAAGTGAAGAACACGATCTTCAGGGCGAAGGTGTTGATACCGATGCTGCGCGCATGGTTCTCGTCGAAGAAGGTCACCATCAGATCCTTCCAGATGAGCAGCAGGACCGCGAGCGAGACCGCTGCGATGATCACCACCTGCACCACGTCCTCGTCGGAGATGGCGAGGATGTTGCCGAGAACGATGGTCTGGATCGAGACCGAGGTCGGCCAGAGCGAGGCCATCAGCAGCCCGAGCGCGAAGAAGCTGGTGAACACGAGGCCGATCACCGCGTCCTCGCGGAGCCGCGTATGTTGCTTGACGAAGGCCATGCCGAGCGAGGCCAGCATGCCGGCAAAAAACGCACCGATCGCGAAGGGCGCGCCGATGATATAGGCGGCGGCCACGCCCGGCACGATGGAATGCGCCAGCGCATCGCCCATCAGCGACCAGCCCTTGAGCATGAGATAGCAGGAGAGGAAGGCACAAACCCCGCCGACCAGGGCGCTGACCCACATGGCCTTCACCATGTAGTTGTAGCTGAAGGGGACCAGCAGCTCAGCCAGCAGCTCGGTCATTTGGCGTCCGCGTCGGTCTCGTCGCGCTTGCCGGGCTTGTCGCCGTAGAACACGAGCGGGCGCTCGTCATCGGTCAATACGGTGACGCGGCGTGCGTCGTCGTCCTTGTGCAGATCGCGGCCGCCAAGCTCGAAATTGCGCAACACGCCGCCAAAGGCGCGTTCGAGATTCTTCTGGGTGAAGACCTCCGATGTGGGTCCGGCGGCGAGCACCGTGCGGTTCAGCAGCACCACCTCGTCGCAGAAGTCGGGGACGCTGCCGAGATTATGCGTGGAAACCAGCATGAGATGACCGGAGGCACGCAATTCCCGCAGGAGCTCGATGATCGCCGACTCGGTCTTAACGTCGATGCCGGTGAAGGGCTCGTCGAGCAGGATGATGCGTCCCTCCTGCGCCAGCGCCCGGGCGAGGAACACGCGCTTCTTCTGGCCGCCGCTCAGCTCGCCGATCTGGCGGTCACGATAGGCGCTGAGCCCGACGCGCTCCAGCGCCTCGTCGACCTTGTAGCGGTCGGTGCGCGAAGGACGGCGCAGGAAGTTCATGTGCCCGTAGCGGCCCATCATCACCACGGTCTCGACCAGGACAGGGAAGTTCCAGTCTACGTCCTCGCTTTGCGGCACATAGGCGACGATGTTCTTTTTCAGCGCCTGCTCGACAGGCATACCGCACAACCTGATCTCGCCGGACGACGGCCGCACGAAGCCCATGATGGATTTGAAGATGGTGGACTTGCCGCTGCCGTTGACGCCGACCAGTGCGCAGATGGTGCTGGGACCCAGATCGAAGGACACGTCGTACACGGCGGTGAAGCCGTTGGGGTAGGTCACAGTCAAATCGCGCACGTCGATGCTTGCATCAACGATGCTGGCATCCGAGGCCGGCGCCAGCACGGAGAGCGTGCGGTCAGGAGCGCGCATCCTCGAAGCCCTTGGCGATGGTTTCGACGGTCACTTTCAGGAGATCGAGATAAGTCGGCACCGGCCCGTTCTCGGCGCTCAGCGAATCGACATAGAGCACGCCGCCGTAGCGCGCGCCGGTCTCCTTGGCGACCTGCTTGGCGGCGCGGTCGGAGATGGTGCTCTCGCTGAACAGCACGGGGATGTGTTTCTCGCGCATGAGATCGATCACCTTGCGCACCTGTTGCGGCGTGCCCTGCTCGTCGGCGTTGATCGGCCAGAGATAGGCCTCGCGCATCTCGTAGTCGCGGGTGAGATAGCTGAACGCGCCTTCGCTGGTGACGAGGAAGCGCCGGTCCTCGGGGATGGCCGAGAGCCGCTTGCGCAGCGGCTCGTCGATGGCCTTGATCTTGGCGGCGTAAATCTCCGCATTCCGGTTATAAATCTCCGCATTCTTTGGGTCATTTTCGACAAATGCCTTGCGGATATTCTCGACATAAATTAGCGCGTTCGATGGCGACATCCAGGCATGCGGATTGGGTTTTCCGGTATAGGGGCCCTCGCTGATCCCCATGGGCTCGACGCCATCGGTCAGCACCACGTTCGGAACGTCGCTGACATTCTGAAAGAACTTCTCGAACCAGCGTTCGAGGTTGAAGCCGTTCCACAGCACAAGGTCGGCGTCTTGCGCCTTGACGATGTCGAGCGGCGTCGGCTGGTAGTCGTGGATCTCCGCGCCCGGCTTGGTGATGGATTCGACTATGGCTCTGTCGCCGGCGACGTTCTGGGCGATGTCCTGGAGCACGGTGAATGTCGTCACCACGCGGAGCGGCTTGTTCGCCGCTCGTAGCTCGGCATCCTCTGCCGATCCCGGCTTGGCCATGAAGCCCCAGAGCGCGAGGCCCAAAGCCGCCAGGCTCAAGACTATTGCTGCGGCGCCCCAATTCCGGGGCCGCCTGACCCAATTTCCTGTCACTCTTTCCTCCTGAGCGCTGGAGAATTCCCTCCAGTCCCAACCATAATTGCAATTGCAACTTATTCGCAAGTTAATAATTGGTCGCACCACTCCCCTGTTTCAAGCCGCTTAGGTAATCGGGAAGGCTTCAGGCGGGACGCTTGGCAGGTGCTTTCTTAGCTGAGGCGCGCTTGCGGGCGGCGCGGGCGCGAGCTTCTCGCGCATGGCGCTCGCCCCATTTCATGCCCTCGAGCTTCAGCCCGTCAGGATCCAAAAAGAACACGGCGTAATAGTCGTCGTAATACTCACCGGCCGGATCGACGATGGTCGAGCCCTCCTTTTCGAGAAACGCCTGCAAGGCGTCGACGTCTTTGCGGCTGCGCAGCTCGAAGGCGTAGTGGTGGAAGCCGATATCGCCGATGCGATAGCTGCGCTTTCTTCCTGCGGCATCGGCGGGACCGATCCAGAATCGGGTCTTGCCGTTGGTCCAGCCGATCGCGTCGGCATATTCATCGAGCACCTTGAAGCCGAGAAAGGCGAACAGCCTGCCGTAAAAGGCCTTCGACTTCGCATAGTCGCTGACCCTGATCACCAGGTGATCTACCCCCACCACGCGCACCATGGCGTTCTCCTTCGTCATGCCCGCAAAGCGGGCATCCAGTAATTGCGGCTGCGGCCAATCAACGCCTATCAGAGGTTACTGGATCGCCGGGTCAAGCCCGGCGATGACACCATTGAAAGGCCACGCATGACGTGAGCGCGGCGGCCTGCTATGAACCCGAGCCATGACGGTGACGGGGGGAGCCACGCAACGGCCGACTTTCGGCGAGCGCTTTGCGCGCGCGGCCACCGTATTCTTCGACCGGCGCGTACTCATCGTGCTGGTGCTCGGCTTCTCCCCAGGCCTGCAGTTCGGGCTGTCTGGCTCCACACTCCTCGTTCAGCGGGAGTTTCCGCTTGGCTGAAGCGCAGCGCAGTTGGACCGAGATCCTGTTCACCCGGAAGATGCTGACCTGCATTTTCCTGGGCTTCAGCTCGGGAATGCCTTTGTATGTCCTGATTTCCCTGGTGCCTGCCTGGTTGCGCAGCAACGAGGTGGACCTTGCCACCATCGGCCTGTTCGCCCTGGTTGGCCTGCCTTACACCTGGAAATTCCTGTGGTCGCCCCTGATGGACCGGTACAAGCTGCCGTTCCTCGGGCGCCGGCGGGGCTGGGCAGTCCTGACACAGCTTGTGCTGCTGCTTTCGATCGGCGTGTTGGGCCAGTTCGATCCATCCACGTCGCTCCAGGTTATTGTTGCAGTCGTATTCATCGTGGCTCTGTTCAGCGCCAGCCAGGACATCGTCATCGACGCTTACCGGCGTGAGCTGCTGGCCGACGACGAGCTGGGGACCGGCACGTCCATCTTTGTGAACGCATACCGTCTTTCCGGTCTGGTGCCGGGTTCTCTGGCATTGATCCTGGCCGACCACCAGCCATGGACGGTGGTGTTTTGGGTCACCGGCCTGTTCATGCTGGTCGGCATCGTCACCACCTTGACGATCAGGGAAGTGAGTGATGATGCGTTGGCGCCGCACACCTTGCGGGAGGCTGTGATCGATCCCTTCGTAGAGTTTTTCAGCCGCGACGGCGGGATCAAAGGCGGGTTGGCCATCCTGGCTTTCTTGTTTCTCTATAAGTTGGGGGACAACATGGCCACGGCGCTGGCTACCCCCTTTTACATCGATATGGGTTACAGCCTGAGCGAGATCGGTTCCGTGGCCAAGGTGGCTGGCCTATGGGCCAGCATCGCCGGCGGCGTGCTCGGCGGTATCATCATGCTCAAGGTGAGCATCAACCGGGCCCTTTGGCTCTTTGGCTTCGTGCAGTTGTTCACCATCCTTCCATTTGTTTGGCTGAGCCAGGCAGGACATACGCTGGTAGGACTGTTCGTCGTGGTCAGTGGGGAATACCTGGGAGTTGGCCTCGGCGCGATCGCGCTAACGGCCTTCATGGCCAGGGAAACCAGTAAGGCGTTTACCGCCACCCAATTTGCCCTGTTCAGCAGTTTCATCGCGGTTCCACGCACGGTGGCCAATGCATCGACCGGTTTCATCGTGGAAGCCGTGGGGTGGACACAGTTCTTCGTCCTCTGCTTCATCGTCGCGATTCCCGGCATGCTGTTGTTGCTGAAGGTGGCGCCGTGGACGGACAGGCGAGAAATCGAAGCGCGCGAACCTCTCAAGGAGAGTTCCACATGAGCTTCGACTGTCTGTTGGCCTTTATCGTTGTGGGTTAATGGCGCTTGCTGCCATCCCAAGGCTTGCGCTGCTTCCTGCAACAGCGTGGGGCGTTCGCCGGCATCGAGCGGCGTGAGCGGATTGAGGAGGACACATCGTGATGACCGACAAGATGCTGCCCATGATCGTGGTCGGGCTGATCGCTCTGCTGGTTGGCAGCCTTCTCGGCTTGTGGGTCGGCGCTACGACCGAGCAGAGTGCCCTGGTCGACATCATCACCCATGCCGAGCTTAGCCAAGACTGCCAGCAGCAGCTCAATAAAGCGGTAAAGTCCATCATCGGAGACTGGGAAGGCCCACCGGCGCCTACGCCCTGACGGCTACATCGCCTTGCGCGCCTTGACGGCGGCGGCGAGCGTGCCCTCGTCGAGATAATCGAGCTCGCCGCCGATGGGCACGCCATGGGCAAGGCGCGAGACGGTGACGCCGGCGCCCGCGAGCTGGTCCATCAGGTAATGCGCGGTGGACTGGCCCTCGACGGTGGCGTTGAGCGCCAGCAGCACCTCCTTCACTTCCGGCGCACGCGCGCGCTCGATCAGCTTGGCGATGGACAGCTCCTCGGGGCCGACGCCGTCGAGCGGCGACAATGTGCCGCCGAGCACGTGATAGAGACCGTTGATCACGGCGGCGCGCTCCAGCGCCCAGAGGTCGCCGACCTCCTCCACCACGCAGATCAGCGAGCGGTCGCGGACCTGGTCGCGGCAGAGCGTGCAGGGACTCTGCGTATCGATATTGCCGCAGGTCTCGCAGGTGAGGATGGTGTCGCGCGTCTCGGCGAGCGCGGCAGCCAGCGGCTCGAGCAGCTGCTCCTTCCTCTTGACGAGGGCCAGCGCCGCGCGGCGCGCCGAGCGGGGGCCGAGCCCCGGCAGCCGCGCCAGAAGCTGTATCAGCCGTTCGATCTCAGGACCTGCCGCTACGCGCGCCATTTATCAGAAGAGCTTGAGGCCGGGAGGAAGCGGCAGGCCGCCGGTTAGGCTTTTCATCTTCTCTTTCATGGTCTCCTCGACCTTGGCCTTGGCGTCGGCATGCGCCGCGACCAGCAGGTCTTCGAGAATCTCGGCCTCGGCCGGCGCAAGCAATGACGGGTCGATCTTGACCTCGGCCATCTCGCCTTTGCCGTTCAGCGTCACCACGACCATGCCGCCGCCCGAGCGGCCCTCGCAGCGGGCGCGCTCCATCTCGGCCTGCATCTCGGCCACCCGGCCTTGCAGCTCTTGCGCCTGCTTCATCATCTGCGTGAAGTTCTTCATCTAGTTAGTCCCGTCCTCCGTGAGCGGTTCCGCATCCTCATCCGCTGCAGGCGCTCCGGCCTGAGGTGCCGTGGGCCTGACCGTGGCGATGCGCGCGCCGGGGAAATGCTGAAGCACCTCCTGCACCGCCGGATGGGCGCGGATGGTCTCGATCTCGCGAGCATCCCGCTCCCGGCGCTGAAGACCAAGTGGGTCAGACCCGGCCTCGTCGCTCACCGCCACGAGCCACACCCGTCCGGTCCACATTTTCAGCTTGCGCATCAGCTCCTGGGTGAGGTCGCGCGGCGCGGTGGGCAGCGGCTTGAGCTCGATAGTGCCGGGCTTGAAATGCACGAGGCGCACCTGCTCCAGCAGCGCATGCTTGAGCTTCAGGTCGCGCTTCGCCTCGGCGAGCGCCACCACGTCGTCGAAGCTCTGCAAGTTGGGAGCGTCAGGCGCGGGCTCGGGGTCGTTTTCATTGGCCGGAGGCTGCCGATTCGTTTGCACTTCGGCATGGGCCGGCTTGCGCGGCGGCGATGCAGAGGGCCGCGTGTCGCGCCCAGTTCCACCGCCATCCGTCCCTTGGCCGTCGCGCAACTGCCGCGCAAGTTCGGCAGGCGGCGGCAGGTCGGCGGCATAGGCGAGCCGCACCAGCACCATGTCGGCGGCGGCAAGCGGGCGCGGGCTCGTGCGCACCTCGTCATAGCCCTTGAGCAGCATCTGCCAGGCGCGGGCGAGCACAGGCATGGCCAGACGCTGGGCGAGCGCGGCGGCGCGCGTCCGTTCTGCTTCGCTCGCGGCAGGATCGGCGCTGTCGGCGCCGGCGGCCTTGACCAGGGTCACGGCATGCACGGCGTCGGCGAGGTCGGCTACGATCTGGCCGGGCTCGGCGCCGTCGCGATTGAGCGAAGCAAGCTGGGCGAGCGCACCGCCGGCATCGCCCGACAGCACCGTCTCGAGCAGATCGAAGATGCGCGTGCGGTCGGCCAGACCGAGCAGCCCGCGCACAGAATCGGTCTCCACCTTGCCGGACCCGAAGGCGATGGCGCGGTCGAGGATGGAGAGCGCATCGCGCACCGAGCCTTCCGCGGCGCGTGCGATCAACGCCAAAGCGGCACGGTCGGCTGACGCCCCCTCCTGATCGACCACGCGCGCGAGATGCTCGATCAACGCCTCGATCTCGATGCGCTTCAGATCGAAGCGCTGGCAGCGCGACAGCACCGTCACCGGCACCTTGCGCGCCTCGGTGGTGGCGAAGATGAACTTCACATGCTCGGGAGGCTCTTCCAACGTCTTGAGCAGGCCGTTGAAAGCCTGCTTCGACAGCATGTGCACCTCGTCGATGATGTAGACCTTGTAGCGGGCGATGTTCGGCTTGTAGTGGGCGCTGTCGATCAGGTCGCGGACGTCGTCGATGCCGGTGTGAGAGGCCGCGTCCATCTCGACCACGTCGAGATGGCGGCTCTCCAGGATGGCGCGGCAATGCACGCCCTCTGTGCCCATGTCGAGCGTAGGGCCCTCGATGCCTGGCGCCTCGTAGTTCAACGCACGCGCAATCAGCCGCGCCGTCGTGGTCTTGCCCACGCCGCGCACGCCCGTGAGCATATAGGCCTGGGCGATGCGGCCCGCGGCGAAGGCGTTGCGCAGCGTGCGCACCATGGCCTCCTGCCCGATCAACTCGCCGAACACCTTTGGCCGGTATTTGCGCGCCAGCGCCGCATGACTCTCGGCGGCTGGTACGGCAGAGGCTTCGGCCGTCTTCTTAGGCGAACGCTTGGGCGCGCTTTTCTGGTCTTCGGCATCGGCCATGGAGGAAGCGGACTTTCACAAAGGCTTGGCTACAACGGACAGCGGCAGGCAAACCGCCGCGGGACACATTATACGCTTTAAGGCAGGTGGGAGGCTGGACAAGCAACCCGCGCAACGCTCGTTAGGGCTGCTTCCTTCCGGACCTGACCCGGTTGGCGAGGCACGCGCCTGCCGCCAACCTCCCAATTGAGTATATCGGAGATAGCACCCTCCGTGGCAACCCGCCTAAACGCCATTCATAGGAAGCGGGGGAGGCCCCCGACACATCTTGCGCGGGCCCACTGAAGCCGCCTAATTTCACCGCACGGGTTTCGCCGTGAGCCAACCCTGAACCCAAAAGGCGCTCAATCCCGCAACCACATCAAGGCCCAGCGCTCCTAACGGGACATTCGCGTGCGCGTTCTTGAAAATCGCACTCTTTTGCTGCTGGTCATCGCCGTATCTTTGGCGTTCGCGTGGATTCTTTGGCCCTTCTTCAGCGCGATTTTATGGGCAACCGTGCTGGCTATCGTGTTTGCGCCACTGAACAGACGAATACTGCGCTCGATCGGGCCGCACCCAAACTCTGCCGCCTTGGCTACGCTCTTGATTATCGTGACCCTCGTGATTTTGCCGCTGTCGCTGGTATCGACGTCCCTCGTGCAAGAGGCGACAGGCCTTTACGACAGGCTTCAGTCGGGAGAATTCAACCCCGGCATAATTTTTCAGCAGCTCCGCGATGCCTTGCCGAGTTCGGTCACCAATCTGCTCGACCGCTTAGGCCTGACGAATCTCGACGCGGTGCAGCAAAGAGTCTCGGATGTGCTGAAGCAGGGCAGCCAGTTCATTGCCACACAGGCGCTCAGTATCGGCCAGGGGGCTGCCGACTTTATCCTCGGACTGATAGTCATGCTCTACCTTCTGTTCTTTTTCTTGCGGGACGGAAGCGCGCTGACCAAACGCATCGTGGATGCGATCCCTCTGCCGCCGGAACAAGAGCCCGCCCTTTTCAGGAAGTTCACGACAGCCATCCGCGCGACCATCAAGGGCAACATCCTCGTGGCGATGGCGCAAGGAGCGCTGGGTGGGCTGATCTTCTGGCTTCTCGGGCTGCCCGCTCCGGTGCTTTGGGGAGTAGTGATGGGCTTACTGGCTTTGCTGCCGGCAGTCGGTGCGGCGCTGATTTGGGTGCCAGCCGCCATCTATCTGCTGGCAACCGGTTCAGTCTGGCAGGGTGTCGTCCTGTTTATCTTTGGCGCACTTGTAATCGGACTCATTGACAACATCCTGCGCCCCCTTCTCGTCGGCAAGGACACCAAGATGCCCGATTATGTCGTGCTGATTTCCACGCTCGGCGGTCTTGCCACTTTCGGACTCAACGGATTCATCATCGGCCCGGTTATCGCGGCCATGTTCATCGCTGCTTGGGATATTTTTTCTGAATCCACGCGTGCACAAGACAGAAGCTGAACGCACCTAAGCCTTGAGGTTGCCGCGGAACGGGCTCGCCGGATACGAGCCGAGCACGATCACTTCGCTCGAGAAGAAGTGCAGCTCCTCCATGGCGAGCTTGACCCGGCGCTCGTCCGGATGGCCTTCGATATCCGCGTAGAACATGGTGGCGTTGAACGAGCCCTCGAGCTGGTAGGATTCGAGCTTGGTCATGTTGACGCCGTTGGTGGCAAAGCCACCCAGCGCCTTGTAAAGCGCCGCCGGCACGTTTCGAACCCGGAACACGAAAGTGGTGATGATGGGCGCGTCGCCCGGCCGCGTGCGCTCAGGCTTGGCGGCAAGCACGACGAAGCGGGTGGTGTTGTGCGCGGCATCCTCGATGTCGGCCTTGGCGACCTTGAGCCCATAGACGTCCGCGGCGAGCTTCGAGGCGATCACCGCGCGTGTGCGGTCGCCGGATTCGCGCAGATGCCGCGCGGCGCCCGCCGTGTCGGCCTCGACCACGGGGGTCAGCTTCAGCGCGCGGATCGCCTTGCGGCATTGGCCGAGCGCCATGATGTGGCTGTGCACGGTCTTGAGCTCCGAGAGCTTGACCTTGGGAAGGGTGAGCAGCTGATGCCGTATCCGCTCGAAATGCTCGGCCACGATATGCAGGCCAGAATCGGGCAGCAAATGATGGATATCGGCAACACGGCCAGCCACGGAGTTCTCGATCGGGATCATGGCAAGCTTGGCCTTGCCCGATTTCACCGCCGCGAGCGCATCCTCGAAGGTCGGGCACGGCAGCGCTTCCAGGCGCGGATAGGTATCGCGCGCGGCGAGGTGCGAATTGGCCCCCGGCTCGCCCTGAAAGGCGATTCTGTTTGCTCGTGTTTTCTTCATCGTCTTTGGGAAAGCGGGCGAAATTCAGCGGGACTTGAACAGCTCGCGCGCCCGCGCGAGATCGGCCGGAGTATCGACACCGAGCGGTGCAGTGTCAACGAGGCCGACATGGATGCGCATGCCGGCCTCAAGGGCGCGCAGCTGCTCGAGCCTCTCCCTCGTCTCGAGGGGCGACGGCGGCAGCGACACGAAACGCTCAAGGGCGGCCCGGCGATAAGCGTAGAGGCCGATATGGTGATAGAGCGGACCGTCGCCGTAAGGGGCGGTGGCGCGCGTGAAGTAAAGGGCGCGCAGGGTTGAGCTTCCCGGCAGGGGCGAGCCTATCACCTTCACCACATTCGGATCGGTTCGTTCCTCATCGCGGGTGATGGCGGTGGCGATGGTGCCAATATCCGCCTCTCCCTCTTCGAGCGCCGCCAGGCACGCTCGCACGAGGCCAGGGTCGAGCGTCGGCAGGTCGCCTTGCAGATTGACGATCACATCGAAGGCGCGGTTGGGGTCGAATTTGTCCACGGCCTCGAAAATCCGGTCCGAGCCGCTGGCGTGATCGGGCCGGGTGATGATGGCTTTGCCGCCGGCGAGCAGGACCGCATCGCGGACGGATTCCGCTTCGGTCGCGACCAGAACCGGGCCGCAATCGGCCTCGACCGCCCGCCTCATGACATGGACAATCATGGGCTCTCCGCCGATATCCGCCAAAGGCTTATCGGGGAGCCGGGTCGCCTTCAGCCGTGCCGGGATGACGATGAGGCAGTCAGACATGGCGCGTCAGTAGCACGGGAAGAATTCCCAGGCGACGGCAGAGGCCGGCGGCAATTCTCCGAGTTGCAACAGGCCTCTACCCTCTATAGTCTCACGCCGCGCCGCAAGAGCTGCAAGAAGTAGCCTATTGCCTGCTGGGGGGACCACCACACATGAAGCATTATCGCCTCAATCAGATCGCCATGGCGGTGCTCGGAGCACTGCTGCTGTTCTTTGGCACGAGGACCCTTATCGACCTCCTCTACAAAGAACACGAGCCGGAAAAGCCTGGCCTCGAGGTCGCAGGCACCGAGGAAAAGCCTGCCGAAGAAGAAAAGCCGCCGACCGAGGCAGGACCGGAAGTCCTTGCCCTCCTGGCCTCGGCAGACGCCGCCCAGGGCGAAGCCGACGCGGCCTTGTGCAAGGTTTGCCACACCTTCGACAAGGGAGGCGCGGCCCTGATCGGCCCCAATCTGCACGATGTCGTGGGCCGCAAGATCGCCTCGGTCGAGGGCTTCAACTATTCCCCGGCGCTCAAGGCAAAACAAAGCGAAGGTGTCTGGGACTACGCGCATATCGATGCCTTCATCACCAATCCCCAAGTTTATGCGCCGGGGACGATGATGGCTTTCCCAGGTGTGCCTGACGTCAAGAAGCGCGCCAATATCATCGCCTTCCTGCGCACCCAGACCGACAACCCGCCGCCTCTGCCTGAGGCCGCTCCGGCCGCCGCACCAGAGGAGAAAGCGGCTGAGCCTGAGGCGGCTGAACCAGAGCCGGCCGCACCAGTCGAGGAAGCGCCATCAGCGCCTGAGGAAGCACCAGCGGCGCCTGAGCCATCGGAGGCCCCAGCCGCAGCCGAGCCGGAAGAGCCGGCCCCCGCGGAAGAGGCGCCAGCTGCCGAGCCCGAGGTCCCTGCTGCGGCCGAGGAACCTGCTGCAACCGAAGAGCCTGAGCCTGCTGAGGAACCGGCCCCTGCCGAAGAGGCCGCGCCATCTGCAGGCGAAGCCCCTTCCCCGTCATGGCCGCAGCCGGTCTATCCTGAGGAGCCGGCGGCTGCCGACGATACTGCCGAGCCATCCGCCGGGGAGGTTTCCAATCCGGCTTGGCCGCAGCCGGTTTATCCCGACGGGTCGCCGAATTAGGACCAGCTCGCTCAGGTTCAGGTCGCGACCGCGGGACTGCGCGTGGCCTCGAGCTCGAATGCCGCGGCGAGCAGCGCCTTAGTGTAATCGGTCTTGGGATCGGAGAACACGGTCCGCGCCGGACCCTGCTCCACGACCTTGCCTTGACGCAGCACGATGATCGAGTTGGCGAGCGCCCGCACCACTTTCAGGTCGTGGCTGATGAAGAGATAAGCGAGCTTGTGACGCTTCTGCAGGTCGCGCAGAAGATCGACGATCTGCGCCTGCACCGACACGTCCAGCGCGGAGGTCGGCTCATCGAGAATGAGGAATTTCGGCTCGAGCACGAGCGCGCGGGCGATGGCGATGCGCTGGCGCTGACCGCCTGAGAATTCGTGCGGATAACGGTCGCGCAGCTTGGGATCGAGGCCCACCTCCTTGAGCGCGCGCGCCACGCGGTCGTCCCGCTCGTCGCGGCTAAGCCCAGGGTTCTGTATGACCAGCCCTTCCTCGATGATCTGTCCGATCGACAGGCGCGGAGACAGCGAGCCGTAAGGGTCCTGGAACACGATCTGCATGTCGCGCCGGAGCGGCCGCATCTGCTTTGAATCGTAGCCGTCGATGCGGTCGCCGAGATAGACGATGGGGCCGTCGCTTGACACCAGCCTGAGCAGCGCAAACCCAAGCGTGGTCTTGCCCGAGCCCGACTCGCCCACGACGCCGAGCGTCTGGCCTTCCTTGACCGCGAGGTTGATGCCGTCGACCGCCTTGATATGGCCCACGATGCGCCTGAGGAAGCCGCGCCTGATCGGGAACCACACGCGCAAATCCTTGGCCTCCAGGATGGTCTTGGCCTTGGGATCGGCGGCCGGGGGCGAACCCTTCGGCTCGGAGGCGAGCAGGTGCTTGGTATAAGGATGCTGGGGATTGGCGAAGATATCGTGCGTGGCGCCGCGCTCGACGATCTCGCCATTGTTCATGACGCAGACCCGGTCGGCCATCTTGCGCACGATGCCGAGATCGTGGG
>JBBDYM010000023.1:0-36008 GCA_040901485.1 Methyloceanibacter sp. | reverse complement strand
GAGGAAACCACGCCGCCGGTAATGAAGACGTACCGCGCCATGGGCCTCGACCATATACCGAGTCCGTGGCCAGGCGTAGCCTAAACCGAAGCCCGCGACTTTTTAGGCTGCTATTCCGACTGAGGGGCTTGCGGTGCGGCTGGAGCCGGGGGTGCTGTGGGGACGGCAGGAGCCGGCGCGCCTGGGATCTGGAGAGGCGCGAGGCCCCCTTCGCCGGCCGGCAGGATCGTGGACGGCGCACGCTGCTGGCTCGCCAGAATCGACAAAGCGAGGCTGGTGACGAAGAAACAGGCGGCAAGTATGGCCGTGGTCTTGGTGAGCGCATTGCCGGCGCTACGGCCGGTCATGAAGCCTCCGCCGCCTCCACCGCCCCCGATACCGAGTGCGCCTCCTTCGGAACGCTGGAGCAGGACGACGCCGACAAGCGCCACGGCGATCATGACGTGAATCAGAAGAATAACAGTGCTCATGGAGTGGCCTTGGTTTCGGAAGGCGCTGTCTTATCCGAATCCGCTAGCGCTTGGCTAGGCTTGGTTTCGGTGGCCGCGTCGAGCACCGGCTTGCGATCCGGCAAGGGCGTTCCGGTATCGGCGGTCGCGATTGCCGCAGGCGTAGTGGCAGGGATATCGGTCGCCGCGGCGGCGACCACCGGCAAAGGCGGCTTGCGGTCGGGCAAGGGTGGTGGCGGTGGCCACACGATCTTGAGGCGGCCGGGGCGGCAGCGGAACATCACCGATTCCTCGACCGTTAGATACTGCCGTACCCGCTCGATCTTCTCAGGATCCAGATGGGCCTTCACCCAGTCCGGGCCCTTCGCGAGCGCTTCCTGCACTTCCCGGGTCAGCAATCTTTTCTGCTCGACCTCGAGTTTGGCGCACGCCTCCTTGTCAAACGGGTCAGCGGGGGCACTCACGCTTAACGATGCCGCCGCGCAGGCGGCGAACGGCATCACGGCAATGAGGCGCAGCAACGACATTCATGGCTCCCGCGGAAAGATCGTCCCCCTGCTGCAGTGCAGTAAGACCAGAATGGCGAAGATTACGCGGTTTGCCAACCCTGCCCCCATGATTTTGCGCACCATTAAGTGACGTTTCTGCCACGATAGGCGGCGAGAATGGCATAGAAATCATCGGCCTTCAGGCTGGCGCCGCCAACTAGCGCCCCGTTCACGTCGGGCACGAAGAGAAGCTCGCCGGCATTGGCGGGCTTGACCGAGCCGCCATAAAGGATGCGCAGGCGGTTCGCTTCGCGTTCGCCGAGCAACTGGCGAAGCTCGGCGCGGATGAAGCCATGCACCTCCGCCACATCTTCAGGGGTCGGCGTGAGCCCTGTGCCGATCGCCCAGACCGGCTCATAGGCGATCACGGTATCCGTGGCGCGAGCGCCTTTAGGCACCGACCCGTGCAGTTGACGCTTCACAATCTCCAATGTTTCGCCGTCACGCCGTTCTTTCTCGGTTTCGCCGACGCAGATGATGGCGGTAAGGCCCGCGCGATGGGCAGCCTCAGCCTTGGCACGGACCAGCGCATCGGTCTCTCCATGGTCGGTCCGCCGCTCGGAATGTCCGACGATGATGGCAGAGGCTCCCGCATCGGCCAGCATCTCGGCGGAGATGTCGCCGGTATGCGCACCTGACGGCAGTGGATGACAGTCCTGGGCGCCGAGAGCGATAGTGCCGCCCCTCAAGGCCCAGCGTGCCTGCGCAAGGAGCGTCGCAGGTGGGCAGACAAGCACGTCGGCCTCTGACACCGGCTCGCGCGCCAAGCGATCTTTCAACGCCTGAAGCTCGGCGAGCTGCGCGGTCAGGCCGTTCATCTTCCAGTTCCCGGCGACCAGCGGCCTGATGGTTGTCACGTCCCCTCCTCAGCTTCCTTACCGCCTGGGCGCCCTATTAAGGAATCGGTTTTAGCATTTATGCCAAGGCGTTGGCCGGTAAGGCCTGCCTTGCCGGGATGGCGCATGCTACCTATGATGAAGGGGCCGCGCAGGAATGTCCAAGCATCGGACGCCCGCGCGGCTTTGGCAATTGGCGATTGAAAGGGTTTCGCGGCGTGGCACTCGATACATTACGCAAAGGGACGGCAAGGATATTAGGCCTGATCCTCGTTGGCCTCCTGGTGATCAGCTTCGCGGTCTGGGGGATCGCCGATGTGTTCACCGGCTATGGCGCCCAGACCCTGATCCGCGTCGGCGATACCCAGCTCAATTCGCAGGATTATATGCGCGCGCAGCAGGAAGTGCTCCGCGCCATGAGCGGGCAAGCCGGAAGGAGCCTTAGCCTGCAAGAGGCACGCGCGCTCGGTCTCGATTCCCGGGTGCTTGAGCGGCTGGTCGGCGGCGCCGCCGTCGATACCCACGCCAAGCATCTCGGTCTTGCCGTCAGCGACGCAGCCCTACTCGACCAGATCATGAAGGACCCGGCCTTCAAGGACGGGCTCGGCAAGTTCAGTCCCGCCGCCTTTGCCCAGGCTTTGCGTAACGTTGGGCTGAACGAGCAGGGTTATCTTCACTCGATGCGCGAAACCAATTTGCGCCGGCAGCTTCTCACCACCATCGGCGAAGTGGCGGAAAGCCCCAAAGTCCTGCTCGAAGCGCTGAACCGTTTCAATGGCGAGACGCGTACGCTGCGCTACGTCCTCGTGCCGGAAAGCGCCGCCGGGACCGTCGGCGAGCCGATCGAGGAGGAGCTCAAGCACTATTACGACAACAACCAGGCCAAGTTCACGCAAGCAGAGTTTCGCAAGATCGGCATCCTTGCCGTCACGCCGGAGACCGTCAAAGACCAGGTCAACATCACCGAGAACGATCTCAAGGCGGTCTATGAGGCGACCAAGGATCAGCTCGGGACGCCGGAGCGCCGTCAACTGGAGCAGATCGCCTTTCCCGACATTGACGCCGCCAAGGCCGCTTACGAAAAGGTTCAGTCGGGCACCGACTTCGTCGAGGTCGCCAAGGCGCAGGGCCTCAACGAAAGCGACATCGATCTCGGCAAGGTCACGCGCGGCGAGCTTGCCGATCCGATCATCGCCGAAGCCGCCTTCAGTCTCGAAAAGGACAAGGTCAGCGAGCCGGTCACCGGCAAGCTCGGAAGCGTCGTGCTGCTACGCGTCACCTCTATCGAGCCGGGCAAATCCTTGACCTATGAAGAGACCAAGGCCGACATCGAGAAGAAGCTCCTGAAGGACCGCGCGGGCGGCGCCATCTTCGATCTGCATGACAAGATCGAGGACGAGCTTGCCTCCGGCGCGCAGCTCTCGGAAATCGCCGACAAGCTCAAGCTCACTTATCAGTCGATCGATCAGGTCGACCGGCAGGGCAAGCAGCCAGATGGATCGGCCGTTAGCTTGCCGGCACAAAAAGAAGTGCTGAACGCCGCCTTCGCCACGGATACGGGGGTCGAGAACGACCCGATCGACGCCAAGGACGAAGGGGTGATCTGGTACGAGGTGCTGGGCGTCACGCCTGAGCAGCGCAAGCCGTTCGATCGGGTCAAGGACGAGGCGGCCAAGCTCTGGCTCACCGACGAGATGCGGAACCGCACCGCCAAATACGGACAGGAGCTGGTCGACAGCCTGACCGGCGGCAAGACGCTCGAAGATTTGGGCAAGGAGCTCAACACCGAAGTCCTGACCAGCGATGCGCTGAAGCGTGACGGCATAACGGTGAATGTGCTTCCGCCTACCGTGGCGCAGGCCTTCACCCTGCCCGAGGGCGGCTACGGCTCGGCCGCATCGGGCATCGGTGAGGGGCGGATCGTCTTCAAGGTGGACAAGGTCAACCCCCCTACTGCGCTCCAGGAGAGCGAGATTGCGCGTCTGAAGCGGCAGATCGGACTCCTGATCAGCGAAGACGCGATCGCCGAATATTTCAGCGCGTTGGAAAGCCGCTATGGCGTGAGCATCAATGAGCAGGCGCTCGCCAAGCTCGTAGGCGGCGGTGACGAGCCATGAGCCCTGCTCCGGCCAATGTGACGCCCTTGCCGCAAAAGGGTGCGTCCCACCCGATCGCGCCGGACTTCCCCACCTTCGCGCGTCTATACGACGAAGGCCTGCCGCAAGTGGCCTGGACGCGCCTCGTCGCCGATCTCGAAACGCCGGTCTCGGTCATGCTTAAGCTCGCGCATGAGCGGCCGAACAGCTTTCTCCTGGAATCGGTCGAAGGCGGCGCCACGCGCGGCCGTTACTCCATCATCGGCTGCGAGCCGGATCTGATCTGGCGCGCCAATGGGAGCGCTGCCGAGCTGAACCGTGCGCCTCAATCGGACCCCGACGCGTTCGCGCCGCAGTCACTGCCGGCGCATGCCTCGCTGCGCGCGCTGCTCGCTGAATCGGCGATCGCATTGCCGCCGGAGCTTCCGCCCATGGCCGCCGGCATTTTCGGCTATATGGGCTACGACACGGTGCGCCTCATCGAGCATCTGCCGGGCGGGAAACCCGATTCCCTCGAGCTGCCGCACAGCATTCTGGTGCGCCCCACCCTGATCGTGATCTTCGACAGCGTGAAGGACGAGATGACCGTGGTAACGCCAGTGCGGCCAGCGCCAGGCGTCAGCGCCAAGGCCGCCTATGCGCGTGCGGCGGAGCGGCTGAACTCTGTGGTCGAGCGGCTTGACCAGCCTCTGCCGCATGCGGCCGAGCCGGACGCGAGCGCGCCGCATCCTGAGCCGAAGGCGACCACGCCGCCCGAGGCCTATATGGCGAAGGTCAAGCGCGCCAAGGAGTACATCGCCGCGGGCGATATTTTCCAGGTAGTGTTGAGCCAGCGCTTCGAGGCGCCGTTCGCGCTGCCTTCCTTCGCGCTCTATCGGGCGCTCCGCCGTGTGAACCCGTCGCCATTCCTCTACTACCTCAATTTCGGCGATTTCGCCGTGGTGGGCTCGAGCCCCGAGATCCTGGTGCGCGTGCGCGACGGCAAGGTCACCATCAGGCCGATCGCCGGCACGCGTCCGCGCGGGCAGACACAAGAAGAGGACAAGGCGCTGGCCAAGGAGCTGCTCGCCGACACCAAGGAACGCGCCGAGCATCTCATGCTGCTCGATCTCGGCCGCAACGACACCGGGCGCGTTGCCGAGGTCGGCAGCGTGCGCGTCACCGACTCGTTCTTCTTGGAGTATTACAGCCAGGTGATGCACATCGTGTCGAATGTCGAGGGCAAGCTCGCTACGGGCTTCGATGCGGTCGATGCGCTGATGGCAGGCTTCCCCGCCGGCACGGTGTCGGGCGCGCCCAAAGTGCGCGCCATGGAGATCATCGACGAGCTGGAGGACGAGGCGCGCGGGATCTATGCCGGCTGCGTCGGCTATTTCTCCGCCGATGGCGAGATGGATAGCTGCATCGTGCTGAGGACTTCGGTGGTGAAGGACGGCATCATGTACGTGCAGGCCGGCGCCGGTATCGTTGCCGATTCCGTGCCCGAGCGCGAGCAGGCCGAATGCGTGAGCAAGGCTGGCGCCTTGTTCCGTGCCGCGGACGAGGCTGTGCGCTTCGCCGCCCGCGCCAAGCGTGGACAGTAGCGCATCGCCCCATTCGATGCTCACACTCAGCCTCCTCCGCCACGCCAAATCGAGCTGGACCAACCCCATACTGTCCGATCGCGAGCGGCCGCTTAACAAGCGTGGGCAGGAAGATGCGCCGCTGATGGGCAAGGCCATGGCCGAACGCGGCATCGATCCCGAGCTTGTGCTCTGCTCCTCGGCGCGGCGCACCCGCGACACGCTGAACTTGGTCCTGCCGGAACTCAGGGTCGAGCCGAAAGTCGTCTACGAGGACGCCCTGTATCACGCGAGCCCCGCGGAGATGCTTCAGATGGTGCACGAAATTCAGCCGGGCGCGAGCCGCGTCCTGCTGGTCGGCCATAATCCTGAGCTCCAGGCGCTGGCGCTCGACCTCACCGGCTCGGGACCCAAGCATTTTCGCGACCGCCTCAGGGAGAAATATCCGACCGCGGCGCTGGCGGTGATCAACTTCACCAGCGGTCTGTGGAGCAATGTGGTGGTTAACAGCGGCACCCTGAACCTGTTCCTCACGCCACGCGAGCTGCGTGGCTAATCACCCGGCGGTCCTTGACGGCCTATTGGCCCCGGGCGTAACACCACACTCATGTTGACCCTTATCGATAACTACGACAGCTTCACCTACAACCTCGTTCATTTCCTTGGGGAATTGGGCGCGAGCTGCCGCGTCTACCGCAACGACAAGATCACCGTGGATGAGGTCCTGGCGGAAGCGCCAGAGGCCATCGTGCTGTCGCCTGGTCCCTGCGATCCGGACCGCGCCGGCATCTGCCTCGACCTGATCGCGCGCGCGGGGCCGGTCGTGCCGATCCTCGGCGTGTGCCTCGGGCATCAGGCCATCGGCCAGGTCTATGGCGGACGCGTGGTGCGCGCGCCCACGCTGATGCACGGCAAGCTGTCGAAGGTGCATCATACCGGCAAAGGCGTGTTCGCCGGGCTGGCGCAGGACTTCTCCGCCACGCGCTATCATTCGCTGATTATCGAGCGCGAAAGCCTGCCTGACGAGCTTGAGATCACCGCCGAGACGGCAGACGGCGTGATCATGGGCGTGCAGCACAAGCGCTATCCGGTGCATGGGGTGCAGTTCCACCCCGAGAGCATCGCCTCGGAGCATGGCCATCAGCTGCTCGCTAATTTCCTCGATCTTGCCCGCGTTGGACGCGCGCGCGGATCGGCGTCAAGAGAAGCGGCCAGTGTCCTCTAGCCCCGCGCTCGCCGAGACGGCGCGCTTGGCGGATCTCGGCGCGGCCATCCGCAAGGTGGCAGCCGGCGGAAGCCTCAGCCAGACCGAAGCCGCCGAAGCCTTCGAGACCATCATGTCGGGCGCCGCCACCGACGCGCAGATCGGCGCGCTGCTCATGGCCATGCGCCTACGGGGCGAGACCATCGATGAAATCGCCGGCGCGGCCCGCGCCATGCGCGCCCGCGCGCTCCCTGTGAACGCGCCGGAAGGCGCCATCGACACCTGCGGCACCGGTGGTGACGCCAAGGGCACGCACAATATCTCCACTGCCGTTGCCTTCGTGGTGGCGGGCGCCGGTGTTCCGGTCGCCAAGCACGGCAACAGGTCGATTTCCTCTCGTTCCGGCTCGGCGGATGTGCTGACGGCGCTCGGCGTGAATATCGAGTGCGGGCCCGAGACCATTGCCCGCTGTCTTGAGGAATGCGGGCTCGGTTTCATGTTCGCGCCCGCCCATCACCCGGCCATGCGCCATGTCGCCCATGTGCGCAAGGAACTCGGCACCCGCACCATCTTCAATCTGCTTGGGCCGCTGGCTAACCCAGCAAGCACCAAATACCAGGTGGTCGGCGTGTTCGCCGAGGAATGGGTCGAGCCGGTTGCCAATGTGCTTGGGCTTTTGGGAGTCGAACGTGCCTGGGTGGTGCATGGCTCTGATGGACTGGACGAGCTGACCACCACAGGTATCAGCCATGTTGCGGCGCTCGACGCCGGCAAGGTCATGACCTTCAAGGTTTCACCCAAGAATGCCGGACTGCCCGAGGCGAAGCCCGAAGATCTGACCGGTGGAGACGCGGCGGAGAATGCCGCCCATCTCCGCGCCGTGCTGCAAGGAAACCAGGGCCCGCTGCGCAACATTGTCCTGCTCAATGCGGCGGCGGCGCTGCTCGTCGCCGGCAAGGCCAAGAGCCTGCGCGAGGGCGTGGCGCTTGCTGCGGAATCCATCGACAGCGGCAAGGCGAAAGCCGTGCTCGATGCGCTGGTCAAGCTCAGCCATGATAAGGTTTGAGCCATGGCCCAGGTACTCGACAAAATTCTAAGCTACAAGCGCCAAGAGGTTGAAAGCGCTAAGAAAGCGGCGAGCCTGGAGGCCCTCCGTGCGCGCGCCGAAGCCGCTTCGTCGGTGCGCCCTTTCGGCAGTGCCCTGCGTGACCGTCTTGCCCAAGGCCAGTTTGCGTTGATCGCCGAGATCAAGAAGGCGAGCCCCTCGAAGGGCCTGATCCGTGCCGATTTCGATCCTGCAGCCTTGGCGCAGGCTTATGAAGCGGGAGGCGCTGCCTGCCTATCGGTGCTGACCGACACGCCCTCCTTCCAAGGGCATCCCGACTATCTCACCGCCGCCCGCGACGCCACGCGCCTGCCGGTGCTGCGCAAGGATTTCATGATCGATCCGTATCAGGCTCTGGAGTCCCGCGCCCTCGGGGCCGACTGCATCCTGATCATTATGGCCGCGGTCGACGATGCCACGGCGCGCGATCTGGCGCAGGCGGCAACCGATCTCGGCATGGACGTGCTGGCCGAGGTGCATGATGAGCCGGAACTTGACCGCGCTCTCGCGCTCGACACGAAGCTGATCGGCATCAACAACCGCGATCTCAAGAGTTTCGCCACCAGCCTTGCCGTCACCGAGCGCCTCGCCCCGCTTGTGCCTTCCGAGCGCATGGTCATCGCCGAAAGCGGCATCTTCACCCATGCGGACTTGTCGCGGCTTGCGGCCTGCGGTGTGCACGCTTTCCTCGTGGGCGAGAGCCTGATGCGGCAAAAGGATGTCGCGAAGGCCACGCGCGTCCTGCTCACCGGCGCTCCTGCAATTGCCGAGGCGGCGTCATGAGCGCGCGTCTCAGCCATCTCGACGACAAGGGCGAGGCCCGCATGGTCGATGTCTCGGCCAAGGACGTGACGGCCCGCACGGCCATCGCCGAGGGCTTCGTCGCCATGTCCCCGGCGACGCTGGAGCTGATCCTGACCGGCAACGCGCCGAAGGGCGATGTGCTGGCGACCGCCCGCATCGCCGGCATCATGGCGGCCAAGCGGACATCCGAATTGATCCCGCTCTGCCATCCCCTCCCCCTGACGCAAGTGACCGTCGATTTCGAACCGTCGCGCGATCCGCCGGGCCTGCGCGTCGAAGCGCGTGCCAAGGTCGAGGGCAAGACCGGGGTCGAGATGGAGGCGCTGACCGCCGTCTCGATCGCCTGCCTCACCATCTACGACATGTGCAAGGCGGTCGATCGCGCCATGTCGTTCTCGGGCATCCGCCTGATCGAAAAGACCGGCGGCCGCTCCGGTCATTTCCGTCGCTGAGGGTGCAATCGTGTCGCGGCCGTGCCTCTTGCTTTCCCCTCCCCCCTTGAGGGGGAGGGATAGGGAGGGGGGTCTAACTGCGAAGACTCGCTGCACTGTTTACCCCCCTCCGTTCGCGCAAGGCGCGACCGTGCTCCCCCACAAGGGGGAAGCAGGACGATTTGTCTGATGGCTCTGCTTTCCGTGGCCGAAGCACTGGCGCGCGTAACCGAGGGGCTTGAGCCTCTGGAAGCTGAGCGTGTGCCGCTCGATCAGGCCTGCGGTCGCGTGCTGGCGAAGGACCTCACCGCCAGACTTACCCAGCCGCCTTTCGATGCTTCCGCCATGGACGGCTACGCGGTCCGCGCCCGCGATGTAGCGAAGCTTCCGGCAACGCTGAAATTGGTCGGCGAATCCGCAGCCGGCGCGGGCTTCAAGGGGCGGGTGGGAGCCGGCGAAGCGGTGCACATCTTCACCGGCGCGCCGGTGCCCATGGGCGCCGATACTATCGCCATTCAGGAGGATGCCGTCCTTAGGGGCGACGTCGTTACGATCAAAGACGCCACGCCGGGACGCCATATCCGCCCACGCGGGCAGGACTTCAAGAAGGGCGAGACATTGCTGTCAGCCGGCACCAGGCTCGGGGCTCGCGAGCTGATGCTCGCCGCCGCCATGAACCATGCCGAACTGCCGGTCCGCCGCAAGCCGAAGGTCGCCATCCTCGCCACCGGCGACGAAGTCGTGCCTGCGGGAACGAAGCTTGCGCCCGATCAGATTGTCTCCTCGGTGCCATATGGGTTAGCGGCGCTGATCGAGGCGCGCGGCGGCGAGGCCATGAGCCTCGGCATCGCCAAGGACGAATTGGAGAGCATCGCCATGCTCGCCCGCACCGGCAGCGCCGCCGACATCCTTGTCACCATCGGCGGCGCCTCGGTCGGCGAGCGCGACCTCGTGGCCAGCGCGCTCAAGCCAGAGGGGCTCGCGCTCGAGTTCTGGAAGATCGCCATGCGGCCCGGCAAGCCTCTGCTCTACGGTCGGATGGGCGCCCAGCGCCTCCTCGGACTCCCAGGCAATCCGGTCTCGGCTTTGGTCTGCGCGGAAGTGTTCCTGGTGCCGATGCTCAAGCGACTGCTCGGGCTGAGCGAGGAGTCGCGGCCTGAGCCAGAAGCCGTGCTTGGCGAGTTGCTTGAAGCCAACGGCCCGCGCCAGCACTACATAAGAGCCGTCTCCGAGTGGCGGCCAGATGGAGAGCGGGTGGTGCGTCCCCTGCCCTCTCAGGATTCCTCGCTGGTGGCGGCGCTGGCCCGCGCCGACTGCCTCATCGTCCGGATGCCCGACGCGCCGTCCATGCCAGCCGGCGGCCGCGTCCGCATCATGCCGCTCGACCGCGATTAAGACGCCGGAAACCCGAATCGCTTGAGTTCCTGGCCCTCGGCTCGCCCCGGGCACATCTTGTGGCTATTTACGGGTATATCCCCTTGACATACGTAAGGAGCCTTCCTATATAGAATGGCATGGGAGGGCACCATGCCTAAGATGTTCACAATTCAGGACTTTTTCAGCCGCTTTCCAGACGATCAGGCTTGCCTCAATCACCTTATGAAGGTGCGCTTTGGCGAGTTCCAAACTTGCCCTAAGTGCGGCAAGGAAGGCCGGTTTGCGCGGCTCGCCAAGCTCCCCGCCTATAGCTGCCCTTGGTGCGGGCACCACATTCACCCGATGGTCGGAACACCCTTTGAGCGGTCCACGACGCCGCTGCAAAAGTGGTTCTACGCCATGTACATGTTCACAACGACGCGCAACGGCGTGGCGGCGAAGGAACTGCAACGCCAGCTTGGCGTGACGTACAAGACGGCGTGGCGCATCGGCCATGAGCTTCGCAAGTACATGGCTATCGTGGACGGTGACGATGTGCTTGGCGGTCCCGGTCGCCCGATTGTCGAAGCCGACAAGGCTTTCATCGGCGGTTACGACAAGCGTGGAAAGGACGATAAGACGGTCGTGCTCGGCATGGTCGAACGCAAGGGTGACGTGCTCACGCGCGTCATCCCTAATCGCAGAAGCGAGAACGTCATTCGCATGATCCGCAAGTACGTGCGCGAAGGTGCGCGCATTGCGACTGACGATGCCCGTGCGTTCATGGACCTCAAATCGTGGGGCTACTACCACGAGGCGGTCAATCACCTTGCGAAGGAGTGGGTGCGCGATGACACGCACACCAACACAATCGAGTCCTTCTGGGCGATCTTGAAGCGCGGCATTAACGGAACGCATATCTGGGTGTCGCCTAAGCATCTTCAGAAGTACCTTTGGGAATTCGAGTTCCGGTACAATCTTCGGAAGCAGCCTCACTTGATGTTTGACCTTTTGCTTTTGGCTTTCCCTCGGCCCCGGCCATAAGGCGCAATACGCGGTCGAATAGGCTCTCGTCACCCTTGCTCGGATGCTCCTTAGCGAAGCGAGCAAGACCGCCCTTCTTTTTGCGGGCTTCCTCTAGGCTAAGATATTTACCGCGTGCCATTAGCTGCTACCCAAGTAGAACTTGCGGCAAAGGTCGAATAGCCATGTTTTGCCGCCGCCCTTCTGATTGGTAGTGTCGTGGAGAATGACCTCCATGTAACAAAGGGCTTTCAGGATTCGACGATCCCGGTTCACATATTCCTCTAGTCCTTTGTACCGTAGCCCCCCTTCTCCCCACTGTCTTGCTGCCGTGGCCCAGAAATATGCAAATCGCTGGCGTGATAGGTGGAACTCATCTGCCTCCTGTTCTGACAGGAGTTTTGGTTTCTTGCGCTTGGAGATGTAATCGCCGACCTCTCGATAGAGATCGTTGGCGAATGCCCAATATGGTGTTTTTAGGTCGATGAGCGGGCGATAGTTTGTATCGAGAGCATCCTTATTGAGCCAGTCGGGGTAAGGCGCGGCTTCAACGAACTCGTTGAAAGAATCCGGCAGCTTTGTACCTTTCCATCGCCTTTTCCAAGATTCATATCCACGCGATAAAAATTTGAAAAAGTCGGATTTAGTTTTGCCAAACTCCGCCGAGGCCCATTGCTTATAAAAAGCATCGCGATTCTCTTCGCGCTGCCATAGTTCACGTATGAATGGCCATCCCCAAAGACCAAGTCCATAGCCTAGTACGAGCAAAAATAAATATGGATGGGCTACCTCGTAGTTCAGATACGGAATAACAAGGCTACCCGTTTGGTCGCTGATCCACGGCCAAATTGAATCGTACTGTGTCGGTATGGGCTGGGGCACGACTAGTTCGCCCTCCCACGGATAGCCAAAGAGGCATACACCGAGGATTGCCAGAAACGCGCCTCCCGGTATGAGCTTGTTGCGGATCGCCCAAACCTGCATTGCCCGATTAATCCCCTAGCAACTCGAATCGCATGAATAGCCGGGTTGCAGGGTAGCGCAAGGGCGTACGTACGTCCAGGGTATATACCGGGCTATTTAGCTTGCAGAACACAAACAGAACATATAAAGTGTTCATGATTTGTACAGGCGGGGCTTTGAATCGCGTGAAGGTCGGGCAACCCGATTCCTGACCGCTCTAAGGGGACCAGATGCTCACATCGAAGCAAAAAGAGCTTCTCATGTTCATCCATGAGCGGTTGAAGGAAACCGGCATACCGCCCTCCTTCGACGAGATGAAGGAGGCGCTCGACCTCAAGTCGAAATCCGGCATCCACCGCCTCATCACCGCTCTGGAGGAGCGCGGCTTCGTCCGCCGCCTGCCCCACCGAGCCCGCGCCATGGAGATCGTGCGGCTGCCTGACTCGGTGCCGCAGGGACTGGCGGCGCGCTCGCGCGGCTTCTCGCCGAGCGTGATCGAGGGGAGCCTGGGGCGCGTGCCGCATGTGGCGGAGGGCGAGAGCCTGCCCCAGACGGTAAGCGTGCCGGTGATGGGCCGCATCGCCGCCGGCGTCCCCATCGAGGCGATCCAGACGCGTCTCTCGACCGTCGAAGTGCCACCCGAGTTGCTGAGCAAAGGCGAACATTACGCGCTCGAGATCAAAGGCGATTCGATGATCGACGCCGGCATTCTCGAAGGCGACACCATCATCGTCAGGAAATGCGAGGACGCCAATAACGGCGACATCGTCGTGGCCCTAGTCGATGAGGAGGAAGCCACGTTGAAGCGCCTGCGCCGCCGCGGCGACTCCATCGCGCTTGAAGCCGCCAACCCGTCCTATGAGACGCGCATCTTCGGGCCCGATCGCGTGCGCGTGCAGGGCCGCCTCGTCGGCCTCATCCGCAGGTACTAAGCGAACTCTCACTCATCAGGATTGCCGTCGAAACCCTGCGCGGCGATGTCTTCTTCGTTGTCGCCGCGCGCATAGGCCGTGCCCGAAGCCGATAAGGGATTTGGCGCGGTGATATCGCGCTCAGGCACCCACGGTCTTTGTCCGCGCGCGGCTGCGACCGTCACCGTCCGGATCGAGAGTCCATCGATATAGAGTGCATGCGCGCCATGTGCGCGCAGCATGCGCCGGTCGACGATCACGCGCGCGGCGCGGCATTTCTTGCCGATTGTGAACGGCGCGATGACGATATCGGCGCGCCGGCAGTCCTCCTCCAGCGCACCGGGATGGCGGATCAGCGCCACCGTCTTGCCCTTGACCGTGCCGATACAGCCGAGCAGATCGCAACGGAACACAGTTTCGTCAGCGGCGCTCTCGGCGCCACGGTCGTCGCCGTCAGCCAGCAGCCAATTGTCGACGCTATAGCTCGCGGCGGTGGCCGGTGGGAAAACCAGATTGCCGGTCTCGCCTCGAAGCGCCACGGTCTCGCCGTTCCGCTCGACGAGCACGTCAGGCCGCATGCCTGGCGGCGCCAAAGCGAGGCCTAGAGCGATGATGACCAAGCCGAAGGCGCGCGTTCGCGTCCGCCACAGGCAGAGCCATAGGCCCCCGAGGACCATGAGCACCAGCGCCGTCCCCGAGATCTGCGGCAGCACCGAGACGGCGCCGGGCCAGGACGCGACCCATATTCCCGTCGCGACCATGAGCTCTATGCCGGCCCCCATGGCTTTGAGCGGCCAGGCTTCCAGGCCGAGCGGCATGGCAATCAGGCTGACCAGCGCCATGGGCATGACCAGCAGGCTGACCAAAGGTGCCGCGATCAGGTTGGCGACCAAACCGTAATGGGTCATGCGGTGGAAATGATAGACGGCGAAAGGCGCAATCGCCGTACTTGCCACCAGCGTCGTCAGTCCCGCGCCGAGCAATAGCACCCAGCCCTTGCGCAAGCTTCGCCATACGGGGCTCACATCGCCGAGCCCGTCGCGCTCGCACCCCGACATCCATTCATAGAGCGCCACCAGCGCCACGACCGCCGCGAAGGACATCTCGAAGCTCGGGTCGAACAAGGATTCAGGCGCCACGATCAGGATAGCGTAGGCGGCGAGCGCCACGTTGCGCATGGTGATAGCCGGCCGGTCGAGCATCACTGCGACGAGCACGATGCTCATCATGATCCAGGAACGCACCGTGGGCACGGCGGCGCCCGACAGCAGGAGATAGAAGGTGGCGGCGATGAGCGCTGCTGCGGCCGCCCATTTCTTGATGGGGAAGCGCATCGGCACAACCGCGAGCAGCACGCGCACCAGCCAGAACACGGTCCCGGCCATGATGGCCATGTGCAGGCCGGAAATCGATAGAATGTGGAACAGGCCGGAATCGCGCATGGACTGGTTCACCTCTTCGGTGATGCCGCCGCGCGTGCCGGTGATGAGAGCCGCTGCGATCTCACCGGTCTCGCCCGGCAGGACGGCTCTGATGCGTGCGTTGATCTTGGCGCGCAGCGCATCGACAAGCGACCACGCCGCCAAGTCCCATGGCGTTGCGGGAGCGTCCAACAGCGGTTCGAGCTTGCTAGTGGTATAGCCGGTGCCGCCAAGACGCGCGAACCAGGCCCGGCGCGCGAAATCGAAAGCGCCGGGCTCCACCGGCTCAGGCGGAGGCTGGAGCGTTGCCCTGAGCCGCACTGCGTCGCCGGTCTTTATGTTGGCGCTGTCCTTGACCGGAAGAGTCACACGCACGCGATAGGGACGCTGTTCGGGAGGCAGATCACCCAAGGCGATGACCCGCAATAGAATCCGCGCGCGGCCCTTGTCGCGAAGCTCGTGGGCCTCGACCCAACCGCTTACTTGCGCGTAGCGAAGTTCCTGCGCGAGCACAGGGGCGCGCGCCAGCTCCGTGCGCAGCTTGGCGTTGGCAAAGCCCAGTGCGAAGGCGAGAAACGCACCTCCCAAGGCCAATCCCAGCGGTATGCCGCGCAAAGTCAGGCAAAACCCAATGGCCGCAAGCACGAGAGCGACGGCCAGGCGTGTATCCGGCTCGCTGGCAAGGGTGAAATAGGTGAGGATGCCGCCGGCGAAGAACACGGGCAGCCACAGGAACCATCGATCGGATTCCGCTTCGAGCGCGCGCGTGCACGTCGCAAGACCCAAGGCGAGGAGTCCACCCCGGCTCTTTACGCGGTCGCCCCACGCCTCGTCGCTTGGTTCCCTCATGGCGATGCGGCCCAAGAGCCGCAAGGCAGATGCCCTGCCCGGCCCTTACCCGCATCCGGCCCCTATGCTACATCACGCCAGCCCTAAGACCCTAGCACTCACATGAGCTGGCATCTCTCCCATGAGCGAGACAGTCATCACCCGCTTCGCGCCGTCGCCCACGGGCTATTTGCATATCGGCGGGGCGCGCACGGCGCTGTTCAACTGGCTCTACGCCAAGCATTCCGGCGGCAAATTCCTGCTTCGAATCGAGGATACCGACCAGGCGCGCTCGACCGAAGGTGCCATCCTCGCCATCATCGACGGCTTGCGCTGGCTCGAGCTCGATTGGGACGGCGAGCCGGTTTATCAGCTCGCGCGCGCCGAGCGTCATCGCGGGATCGCCGAGCAACTGCTCGCCGAGGGCAAGGCCTATCGCTGCTATGCGAGCCCGGAAGAGCTTGCCGCCATGCGCGAGAAGGCCCGTGCCGAGGGCCGGGCCCCCGGCTATGACGGCACTTGGCGCGACCGCGGCGCGTCCGAGGCGCCGGCAGGAATCGCGCCGGCGATCCGCTTCAAGGCGCCGCGCGAGGGCGAGACGGTCATCGAGGACCGGGTGCAGGGCCGCGTGGTCTTCGCCAACAAGGACCTCGACGATCTCGTCATCCTGCGCAGCGACGGATCGCCGACCTATAATCTCTCGGTGGTGGTCGACGATCATGACATGGGCATCACCCATGTCATCCGCGGCGACGACCATCTCACCAACGCCGCGCGGCAGTCGCAAATCTACAAGGCGCTCGGCTGGGAGACGCCGATCTTCGCCCATGTGCCGCTGATTCACGGTCCCGACGGCACCAAGCTGTCCAAGCGTCACGGCGCGCTTGGCGTCGAGGCGTATCGGGAAATGGGCTATTTGCCGGCGGCGCTCCGCAATTATCTGGTCAGGCTCGGCTGGAGTCACGGCGATGCCGAGATCATCTCCACCGAGGAGATGATCGCATGGTTCGATCTCGACGCCATCGGCCGCTCGGCCGCGCGCTTCGACTTCGCCAAACTGGAAAATTTGAACGGACATTATATCCGGGCAATGCCCGACAGCGAGATCGTCCGCCAGCTCAAAACCCTCATCCCCCATTTCCCCGACGGCGCCGCGCTCGGCAAACGGATCGGTGACGACGGCTGGGTTAAGCTCGAACGCGCCATGCCCGGACTGAAGGAGCGGGCGAAGACTCTGGTCGAACTTCTGGATAATGCCGAATTCCTCTTCGCCACGCGGCCTCTCAAGCTCGATGAGCCGGCCAAGAAGCTACTCGACGATGCGGGTAAGACGACGCTCACCCGCCTGCTGCCGCGTCTCGAAGATGTCGAGCCGTGGCAGCAAGAGGCGCTAGAAGCTTGCGTGCGCAGCTTCGCGGAAGAGACCGGCGGCAAGCTCGGCAAAGTGGCGCAACCGCTGCGCGCGGCGCTGACCGGCAAAGCGACATCCCCAGGAATCTTCGACGTGCTTGAGGTCCTAGGCCGCGACGAATCGCTGACGCGCATTAAGGATCATATTATTGCAACGTAATTTGCTTAACTTTTGAGCATGTATCTGTGTTGCACTGCGACAAAAACAACGCGATTATGCGGCAGCGCAAAAAAGCAATTCGCCGAAGCGCGGGATGCTGTCAGAATACGAACCTATAGGCGTTTCCATCGCGTTCCCTTCGGCAGTGACAGGAGACTTCAGATGAGCGTCGCAGAGAATTATCTCCGCCACAGCCCCCCGGCCGGCGAGGCCTCTCTTGAGGTCGGTGGCGCAACATATGACTTGCCGGTCCGCAAAGGCACGCTCGGTCCCGACGTGATCGACATCGCCACCCTCTATCAGGACACCGGCTGCTTCACCTTCGACCCGGGTTTCACCTCGACGGCGAGCTGCGAATCGAAGATCACCTTCATCGACGGCGATAAGGGGATTCTGCTTTATCGCGGCTACCCGATCGATCAGCTCGCCGAGCACGGTACCTTCCTGGAGACCTGCTACCTCCTGCTCTACGGTGAGCTGCCGACGGCCGAGCAGTACCGGGATTTCAAGGAGCGCATCACCAAGCACACCATGGTGCATGAGCAGATGACCCGCTTCTACACGGGCTTCCGTCGGGACGCTCATCCCATGGCGGTCATGGTCGGCGTGGTCGGTGCGCTCTCCGCCTTCTATCACGACTCTATCGACATCCAGGATCCGGAGCAGCGCGAAATGGCCAGCATCCGCATGATCGCGAAGATGCCGACCATCGCCGCCATGGCTTACAAATATTCCATCGGTCAGCCGTTTATCTATCCCAGGAACGAGCTCGAGTATTCGGCCAACTTTTTACATATGTGCTTCGCCGTGCCGTGCGAGGAATACAAGGTCGATCCCGTGCTCGCACTCGCCATGCGGCGGATCTTCATTCTGCATGCCGACCACGAGCAGAACGCCTCTACCTCGACGGTGCGCCTTGCCGGCTCGTCGGGAGCAAATCCCTTCGCCTGCATCTCGGCCGGCATCGCCTGTTTGTGGGGACCCGCCCATGGCGGCGCTAACGAGGCGGCGCTTACGATGCTCCAGGAGATCGGCTCGGTCGACCGCATCCCCGAGTTCATCAAGCGCGCCAAGGACAAGAGCGATCCGTTCCGGCTCATGGGCTTCGGCCACCGCGTCTATAAGAACTACGACCCGCGGGCCAAGATCATGCAGAAGACTTGCCATGAGGTGCTCGACGCGGTGGGACACGGCAACGATCCGGTCCTCAAGGTCGCGCTCGAGCTCGAACGCATCGCGCTCTCCGACGATTATTTCATCCAGAAGAAGCTCTATCCTAATATCGACTTCTATTCCGGGATCACGCTGAAGGCGCTCGGTTTCCCCACGGACATGTTCACCGTGCTGTTCGCCATCGCGCGCACGGTCGGTTGGATCGCGCAGTGGAAGGAAATGATCGCGGATCCGTCGCAGCGCATCGGCAGGCCGCGCCAGCTCTACACCGGCGCCACCGAGCGCAGTTTCGTGCCCATGGAGCGGCGTTCGGCGTAAGCAGGCTCTAGTACCCGCCCCTATCGGTCGGGCCTTGCGGCCAAGTTTTGACCGAGCAGGAACAGCCCATTCTGGTTGGCAGCCTCGATCGTAGCGCCGCGCTCAGCCATCAGCACGCGGCCTGCGGCCACGGCGACGCCGGCAAGGCCGGCGGCGGAAGCCTTCTTGACCGTCTCGGGGCCAATGGTCGGCAAATCCACGCGTTCTTCCTGTCCGGGCTTGGGCATCTTGACCAGGACCCCGGTTCGCCCCTGTCCGCGCGTTCTCCCCGATTCTCGTAGGCTGGCGCAGCGCTCGAGCATGGCGTCGGTGCCCTCCGCGGCCTCAACCGCCACGACATAGCCTTTGATCACGACAGCGGCTTGGCCGACGTCGAGGCGCCCAAGGGCGTCCACCACTTTGAAGGCAAGCTCGATATCCGCTCGGTCCGCGGCGGATGGCGCAATCTTGCCCAGTACCCCCTCCTCCACCAGGAGCTCGGGCACCACGTCGCCGGCACCATGCACCCGATACCCCTTCTTTTCGAAAAAGCGGACGACGTTCGACAGCACATGATCGTCGCCGCCTTTGCCGAGACTGAGAAGGAAGGGCAAATTCTTGAGGGCGCCGAGATCGAGCCGGATATTGGAGGGATCGGGGCGGGTAACGCCGCCGATGATCACGAGATCACGGCATGCATTGTCATTAAGGGCGGCGAACAGCTTGCCGAATTCGCCCCATTTGATCCAGGTGTGCGGGAAGCGCTCGATTGCGGGGCTCGCCTCGCCGCGAATGCCGACGATGTGCAGAGGAAGCCCGCGCGCTTCGGCAGCCTCCGCCACGACACAAGGCAGCTGGCCACCCCCGGCGATGATCCCAAGTGGGCCTTTTATCTTCTCCTGTTCTAGCATGAGCAGACGCCGTCAGCGGTTTGGCGCTGCGGCATTATTCGGTACACAGAACGAGCGGTCGGATTCGGTCTTGATGAAGTCGATGATCTGTTTGACGAGCGGATTTGCCAAAAACATGTTTTCGACGTCCTCGAGCCGCTCCATCAACGTTCCTTCGCTGGCGAACAACATGCGATAGGCTTGACGAAGCTCGTGGATCTGGTCGCGGGGAAAACCCTTGCGCTTCAGCCCCACGATATTGAGGCCGCAGAGATTGGCGCGGTTGCCGATCGCCATGCCGAAGGGAATAACATCGGCGGTGATGCCGGACATCCCGCCGATAAAAGCGTAGGCGCCGATGCGCACGAATTGATGCACGGCAGAGAGGCCACCGACGATGGTGCCTTCACCGATGGCGACGTGGCCACCTAGAGTCGCGCCGTTTACCAGCGTGACATTGTCGCCGATCTGGCAGTCATGGGCGATATGGGCGCCAATCATCAAGTAACAGTCGGCCCCCACGCGTGTCGCCATGTGGCCGCTCTCGGTGCCGGGATTGATGGTGACGTGCTCGCGAATGATGGTTCTGGGTCCAACGGTCAGCGTGCTCGGCTCGTCGTGGAACTTGATGTCCTGAGGCGTCTGGCCGATGGAGACGAAGGGATAGACTTGGCAGTCGTCGCCGAGCGTGGCGCGGCCGATGATGACCGCGTGGGAATGAACCACGACGCCGTCACCGAGCTCGACATGGGGTCCGATCAAGCAAAAGGGACCGATCTCGACCCTGGTCCCAAGTTTCGCAGCGGGATCGACCACGGCGGTCGCATGAATGATGGCCATGCTCGCCTGGCTAATTCTCGACGATCACGGCGCTGACCTCGGCCTCGGCAACGAGGGTGCCGTCGACATGGGCTTCGGCCTTGAAACGCCAAACGCGCCCGCGGTTGCGCATCTTCTTGACGTAGTAATGAATGGTATCGCCGGGAACCACCGGGCGGCGGAAGCGAGCCTTGTCGATGGCCATGAAATAGACGAGCGGCGGCTGCTTGAACTCGTCGATGAACCGCATGCACAGAGCGCCCGCGGTCTGCGCCATGCCCTCGATGAGCAGCACGCCGGGCATCACCGGATTGCCGGGAAAGTGCCCCTGAAAATACGGCTCGTTGGCCGTCACGTTCTTGATGCCGGTGGCCGAACGGTCCCCGTCCATGTCGACGATGCGGTCGACCAGGAGGAAGGGATAGCGATGCGGCAGAAGCTTCATGATGGCGGTGATGTCCGCCGTCCCGAGCTTCGTCTTTGCCCCGCTCTCATTCATGCAAACCGGCTCCCGTAGATGCGGCTCTATGGCTCATCGCCGCCGTCCTGATCAAGCTTCAAATCCTTGCGCTCGGCAAGCTTTTGCAACAGCGTCAGTTCCCGGAACCAAAGCCGAACAGGCTTGGCCGGAGTGCCGCCCCAGCGCGCGCCGGGCGGCACGTCAGCCCGCACATTACTGCTTGCGGCAATCTGTGCGCCAGCGCCGATCTTGACATGGCCGAGAACGCCGACCTGACCGCCGAGAGCCACGAAATCGCCAAGCTCGGTGCTCCCGGAAATGCCGGTCTGGGCCACGATGACGCAATGCCTTCCGATCACCACGTTGTGCCCGATCTGCACGAGATTATCAATTTTAGTCCCCTCGCCGATTATGGTGTCCCGCAAGGCTCCCCGGTCGATCGTGGTGTTGGCGCCGATCTCGACCGCATCTTGAATAATGACACGGCCAATTTGCGGCAGTTTCAGGTGGCCGGCTTGGCCCATGGCAAAACCGAATCCGTCCTGACCGATCGCCACACCGGCATGGATAGTGACGTTATTGCCGACCAGGGCGTGGGTGATGGTCGCATTCGGTCCGATATAGCAGTCGCGGCCGATATGCACGCGATAGCCGATCACGCTGCCGGCGGAGATGGTGGTGTCGCGGCCGATCCTGACCTCCGGTCCGATCACGGCTCCGGGCTCCACGGTCGCGCCCGGCTCCAGCGATGCACTCGGATGAATCAGGGATGTGCGGTCGGGCGCCGCTTCCGATGCCACCTTCGACTTGACGGCGTCGGGATAGAACAGAGCAATAGCTTTGGCGAAGGCTCGATAAGGTTCCGGTGTCACCAGGCAAGCCGTGCCGGATGGCACCTGGTGGACAAATTTCGGAGAGATGAGGCAGGCGCTCGCTTTGGTCACGGCGAGAAGAGACAGATATTTCGGATTATCGAGAAAAGAGAGATCGCCTTGCGCCGCAGCGTCCAGCGGCTGCACGTTCTTGACCTGGAAGGCGAGGTCGGCGCCGTCCGCCGCCTTGGCCTCTACAGCTTCGGCCACGGCACGCAAGGTGAAAGGGCCGGCACGCTCGAAGAAACCCGGATGTTCCATAAAACTCTCAGCGGCAAGCGTAGGCGACTGGCGTCATGGCGCAAAGCCATAAACCGAAGTTCGACCCTTTAGAAGTTCGTCGAAGCGCCGAAGCGGAAAAGCTCAGTCTTATCAAAATCGGCCTTGAGCAAGGCTTCCGCGATATCGGCGCGGAGCGGTCCCAAAGGCGACTGCCAGATGATGCTAAACCCGGTCGACAGGCGAACCTCGGAACTGTCAAAAATGAAACTTCCTTCGCCACAGGTTTTCCCGATTACGCAATCGCTAGCCCCTGGGGGGAGACCCACCGCTCTCTGGGCGAGTTCGCTCGGCTGCCAAAGGGAACCCGCATCGACGAATATGGCGCCTTGCATACCGAGGTTTTCGGGCAGGAGCGGGAATGGGAAACGAATTTCGGCCGTGGTTGCCCAGAACATCTCGCCACCGAGAGAGTCCCGCCGGCAATTCGATATCCGATCGCCGGTTATGGGGTCTTCGCAGGCATCGCGCGGGCCTATGCCGGCGCGACGGAAGCCGCGTACGGTCTCACCGCCTTTGAAGAACAGGTCGGTCATGCGGATATCTTCACCCAAACCGTCGATGACACCGCCCTGCACGCGCCCGACCAGGGTAATCTTGTTGGTGATAGGATAGTAGCCGCGTCCATCCGCGACCGAGCGGAGATAAGTCACGTCGCCACCGACGCCGGCGAAATCCTGAGAGAACGAGGCGAACACGCCACTGGTCGGGGCCTGAGGCAGATTGCGCGTGTCGTAAGCGACGGTGTACCCGACGCTCGAGACAAGGACGGCGCCCTCATCTGCCGCTTGCTTCACCGCCAAGGAAGCATTTCTGGTCGCGTCGTAGATCTCTTCCTGCTCTAACCTATAGCGCAACCCGAGCTGCGTGTTGTCGGCGATGGGAAAGCCCATGCGGAGATTGCCGCCGGTGGTGCGCTGCCTGAACGAGGCCACGTCGCGGAAATCGACTTCCTTGTGGAACAAGTCGAAGCCCGCCGCGAGGTTGCGATCGAGGAAATAAGGCTCGGTGAAGCTGAAATCGACCTGCAACCGTTCCATGCTTCCGGAGAAGCCAAGCCTGACATATTGGCCCTTGCCCATCAGGTTACGCTCGGTGACGCTGATATCGCCGATCACACCTTCGCTGGTGGAATAGCCTACGCCGAAGGACAGCTCGCCGGTCGGCTGCTCGACCACCTTGACCACGAGGATGACGCGGTCTGCCGCGCTGCCGGGTTCGGTCTCGATCTCGACCGACTTGAAAAAGCCGATTGCTCGCAAGCGCTTGCGGGCTGCTTCGACCAGCAGCCGGTTGAAGGCATCGCCTTCCGCGAGCCGGAATTGGCGCCTGATCACGTCGTCCCGTGTGCGGAAATTGCCGACGATGTTGATGCGCTCGATATAGATCCTCGGCCCTTCATCGATGACGTACACGATGCCTATAGTATGGTTGACCGGGTCGCGTTCGAAGCGCGGCCGGACCTGACCGAAGGCGTAACCTTGCTGGGAGACTCTGAGGGTCAAGGCCTCGACCGTCTTCTCCACCCGCTCAACGTTATAGACGCGGCCGGCCCTGGTCAGGATCGCGCCGCGCAAGGCATCGATATTGAGCGACGGCAACGAGCTCTCGATATCGATGGCGCCGAACCGGTAGCGCTCGCCCTCATCGATGGTGAAGGTGATGAAGAAACCGCGGCCGTCGCGGTCGAGGTCGGCGGTGGCCGATATGATGCGGGCGTCAGCATAGCCGTTCTTCAGATAGAACTGGCGCAAGAGCTCGCGATCGAGATTGAGGCGGTCGGGGTCGTAGATATTGGTGCTTTTGAGGAAACTCAGAAGGTTCGTCTGCGTGGTTGTGATCACGAAGCGGAGCTGGGAATCGCTGAAGGCATCGTTGCCGATGAAATTGATGGCGCGGACCTTGGTGGATGGTCCTTCGTTGATCTCGAACACCACGTCGATGCGGTTGCTGTCGAGATTGATGATCTTGGGTTCGACCTGAGCGGCATAGAGACCCTGCCGCCGATAAACGTTGAGAATGCGCTGCACGTCGGCCTGCACGCGGGCGCGGGTAAAGACGGCGCGCGGCTTGAGCTGCACTTCAGCCTTCAGGGTGTCGTCGGTGGCCTCACGGTTTCCCTCGAACGCGACCCGGTTCACGATCGGGTTCTCAACCACACTGATGACGACGATCGCTCCGTCGCGCCTTATGCGCACGTCCTGGAAAAGACCGGTGGCGAATAAGGTCTTGAGGGATTCGTCGAGCAGGGCCGGGTCATAGGGGTCGCCCGCGGAGAAGCTCAGATAGGAGCGGACCGTCTCTGGCTCGACCCGTCGATTGCCCTCGACGCGGATAGTCTGGATGGTCTGGGCTTGGGCCGAAAAATCGCCAAAGCTCGCGCTAAGGCCCAGCGAGAGCGGGGCGCTACTCAACATCAGGAGGGCCGCGAGCAGCCCTCTAGCCAACGTCCACCGCACCATTGCTGGTGTCTTCCCCCTTAAAGCCGATCGCAGGTTCAGCCTCTGGGACCGAAACTGGCCATGGTTTGTGGCCGATTTTTGGTTCTACCTCTTAGGGATAGCGGTTATCCAGGCCACTTCCCCAAGAACGACGCGCTTCGGTTGCCAATCATAAAAACTTCAAGTGAATCAGGTCATTCCAGGTCGCGAAGATCATTAACATGAGAACGAAGGCGAGGCCAATGCGGAAACCAATTTCCTGTGTGTTTTCGCTTAACGGCCGGCCCCTGATACCCTCAATCCCGTAAAAGAGAAGATGACCGCCGTCTAGCATAGGTATTGGGAACAGGTTTATTAGGCCAATACTTACAGAAATGATGGCGGCGAGGTGGAGCAGCGCAATAAAGCCTGCGGTCGCGACCTGACCCGATATTTGCGCGATTCGAATGGGGCCACCGAGCTGATCTGCCGCCTCCCGGCCTACCACCACGTCATAGAGATAGGCGAGCGAGCGGGAGATGACGAAATAGGTCTCCTGCACCCCCATGACCAAGGCGGTTAGGGGATCATGGCGCTTGAGGGTCCAGTCGTCAGGGGAGGCGCTGCGCTGAATGCCGAGCTGCCCAAGGCGCATGGTGTTGCCGAAATGATCGGTGATCTCCTTGCGCTCTGGCGTTGCCGTGAGCTCGATCTGGGCTCCGCCTCGATCGACGACGAAATGCAGCTGCTGGTCGGGGCTCATGCCGACGATACGCTGCATCTCGCCGAAGCTCTCGATGGTCTGGCCGTCGATGCTGAGAATCCGGTCACCGGGCATGAAGCCGGCCCGTTCGGCCGCGCTGCCGGCATTGACCGCATCGACCTTGGCGGCGGTGATGCGTTCGCCGAACAGGCTGAAAATGGCGGTGAAGATGACGATCGCCAGGACGAAATTGGCGAGCGGGCCGGCGGCCACGATGGCCGCGCGCTGACGGAGCGGCTTGCCCTGGAAGCTCCGCTTCCGCTCCTCCTCCGATAAATCCTCCAACGATTTGTGGCCCGCGCTCGCCACGTTCTCGTCGTCGATGAATTTCACATAGCCGCCGAGCGGGATCCAAGATAGCCGCCATCTCGTGCCGTACCGGTCGTTGAAGCCGAACACCTCCGGACCGAAGCCGATCGAGAAAGTCTTGACGCCTACGCCGCACCAACGCGCCACGAGAAAGTGGCCGAGCTCGTGAAAGAACACGACGACGGTCAGAACAAAGAGAAATCCGAGCACGGTGTAGAGAATCATCTGGGTTTATCCACCTGAAAGCTTGTCTGCGGTGAGTTTATCTCAGTCGATTGAGACTTCTTAGGGGCCGAATAGCTTATGCAAACCGGTCCAGCAATGCCCCGGCGCGCACCCTCGTCTCGCTGTCGATGGCGAGCACATCGTCGACATTTTGTGGACTGAGCGCGGCTAAATCGGCGCTCTTCTCAAGCGCCACCTCGACCAGGGCGGCGATGGCGAGGAAGCCGATCCTCTTGGCGAGGAACGCCTCGACCGCCACCTCGTTGGCCGCATTGAGCACGGTGCCGGCACTACCGCCGGCGGCCAGCACCTCTTTCGCCACGCGCAAGGCGGGGAAGCGCTCCATATCGGGCGCCTCGAAGGTGAGCGCACCGATCTCCGCCAGATCAAGACGCTTGGTCGGCACATGCATGCGCTCAGGCCACGCCAGGCTATAGGCGATGGGGGTGCGCATGTCGGGGCAGCTCATCTGCGCGAGCACCGAGCCGTCGCTCAAATAGACGAGGCAATGCACGATCGACTGGGGATGCGTCAGGACCTCGAGCTGGCTCGGAGCGAGCGAGAAGAGATGATGCGCCTCCAACAGCTCGAGCCCCTTGTTCATCAGCGTCGCCGAGTCGATGGTCACTTTGGGTCCCATGGACCAATTCGGATGATTGAGGGCTTGCTCGGGGCGGGCATCCGCCATCTGCTCGCGACTCCAGCCGCGGAAAGGACCGCCGGAGGCGGTGAGGCAGATCCTCTCGATCCGGTCCTTGGGCGCGCCGGCCATGATCTGCATCGCCGCGGAATGCTCAGAATCGACGGGCAGCAGCGTGGTGTTGGCACGGGCGACCTCAGCCATGAAGATGGCGCCGGCCGATACCAGACATTCCTTGTTGGCAAGCGCGGTTGCCGTCCCCTGACGCACGGCTTGCAGGGTCGGCTTGAGGCCCGCCGCGCCGACGATCGCCGCCATCACCCAGTCGGCAGGCCGGCTTGCGGCATCGAGAAGGGCTTCGTCCCCCGCCCCTGATTCGATGCCGGTTCCGGCAAGTGCGTCACGCAAGTCTGCATATCTTGAAGGGTCGGCAATCACCGCGAACTCGGCGCGATGCAGAAGAGCGAGCTCGGCAAGGCGGGTGACATTCTGACCACCCGTCAGTGCCACCACCCGATAGGCCGACGGGTCCCGTCCGATGAGATCGAGCGTGCTCACACCGATCGATCCCGTAGCGCCAAGGACCGAGATACGCCGTGGCCGTGCCGGGCGCGTCGCTGCCCCGATCTTCACCGCCGTAAGGGAAAAAGGCATATGCGAGGACCTCGCCATCACCAGATGAGCAGCCCCTGCCCCGGGTTGGCCGCGTTGCGCAGCGCAATGAGACCAGCCAGTAGAGCGGCAAGCAAGAGGCCGTCGATCCGGTCGAACAAGCCGCCATGTCCGGGGATGAGCCCGCTCATGTCCTTAACTCCAAAGCGGCGCTTCACCGCACTCTCGACCAAGTCTCCCATCTGGCAGGCCAGCGCAAGCGCCACGCTTAGCAGCGCCAGGCGCCAAGCTGTGGTGCCGCCAAGGACCAGGGCGAAAGCATAGCCGACAATGGCCGGCGCCAATGTCCCTGCGATAAAGCCGCTCCAGGTCTTGTTGGGCGAGATATGGGGAGCGAGCTTGGCCCCGCCAATCGAGCGGCCCGCCGCATAAGAGATAGTATCGGTGGTCCAGGCCACGACGAAAACATAAAGCACCGCCGCGGCGCCGTATGCCTGATCGCTTCGGAGCCACACCAGGGCGCCGATTGTCAATGCTGTGTAGAGCAATCCGGCAAGAGACCACCAAAGACGGTTCGTGGCAAAGCTCGCCAATCCGATGGCGACAAGGCCACCGGCCAGGGCGACGATGGCAAGCTGGGGACGCCCAAGAGTGACAAAGATAACGACAGCGGCAACACCGATCGCCTGGATCCAGGCGACGGCATCGAAGCCCGTACCCCGCACGAGCTTTCCCCACTCCCAAGCGAGGATCGCGCCTGCCGGGATAGCGAGAAGCGCAAAGGTCCAAGGATTGGCGATAGTCGCGGCCAGCGCCAAAGCGGCGAGCACGACAGCCGAGGCGCCCCGCACCAGGATTTCGGTTTTTTGAGGCATAGGGCGCTCGCGGTCTTTGTCCGGGAGCGTTTTGGTCCGCGTCACCCGGCCGATCTCGCCGAGGGTCCGCCAAAGCGCCGGCTGCGCTGCTGATACTCGGCGATGGCCGCCTCGAGCAATTCGCGCGAAAAGTCCGGCCAATAAACATCGACGAACACGAACTCGCTATAGGCAAGCTGCCACAGCAGGAAGTTCGAGAGGCGCAGCTCGCCGCTGGTACGGATCAGGAGGTCCGGATCGGGCAGGTCCGCCGTGTCGAGATAAGTCCCCAAGAGCTCAGGTGTCACGTCCGACGCGGCGATGGAGCCGTTCGCGGCATCCTCGGCGATACGGCGCGCGGCGCGCGCGATCTCGTCGCGGGAGCCGTAGTTGAAGGCGATGGTCAGATTGAGCGCGGTATTGTCCTTGGTGAGCTCGACCGCGTCGTCGATCATGCGCAAGAGATCGGCATCGAGCCCGGCGCGGGTGCCGATGACGCGGATCTTCACGCCGTTCTTGTGCAGTTCGGCAAGGTCGCGCCGCACGAAACGCCGCAGCAGACCGAACAGATCGTTGATTTCCTGCTTGGGGCGCGACCAGTTCTCCGAGGAGAAGCTGTACAGGGTGAGATGGGTGATGCCGAGATCGCGCGATGCGTCCACCGTGCGCCTTAGGGCTTCGACGCCTTGACGATGGCCTTCGGAACGCGGCAGTCCGCGCTCGGCGGCCCAGCGCCCATTGCCATCCATGATGATGGCGACATGACGCGTGGGCGACCCCTCGGTCGTCTGCCAGGCGAGCTTATCCATCGCGAGCGTCACGTTCGCCGGCTCCAGTTCAGGGTAAGGGCGTGTTCTCTGGTTGCTCAATTAGACCTGCATGATCTCGGCTTCCTTGCTGGCAAGGGCCTCGTCGATCTCCTTGATGATCTTATCGGTCAAATCCTGCACCTTGGTGGCGAGCGTATGGTGCTCGTCCTTGCCCATATGCTCGTCTTTCTCCGCCCGTTTCAGATGCTCCATTCCGTCGCGGCGGACGTTACGCACGGCGACGCGGGCCTGCTCGGCGTATTTGTGGGCGATCTTGACGATCTCGTGACGCCGCTCCTCGTTGAGCTCCGGAATCGGCAAGCGCAAAAGCTGGCCTTCGACCACGGGATTGAGCCCCAAATCCGACTCCCTGATGGCGCGTTCCACCACGCCGACTTGGCTCTTGTCCCACACCTGTACCGTGATCAGGCGCGGCTCGGGGACATTTATGCTGGCAAGCTGATTGAGGGCCATGGGGTTGCCATAGGCGGTCACCATGATCGGATCGAGGAGGCTCGCATTTGCCCGTCCGGTGCGTAAGCCGCCAAACTCCTGCTTCAGCACGCCGAGAGCGCCACGCATGCGCCGCTCGATCTCTTTCAGGTCGAAGCTAGCCATGTCGCCTTCCCCGTTTTCTCCGCGAACCGCCCGCGTGTCGAGCGGCTCTGGAGCCAAGCCTTGCGCTTCCTCAGGTTGCCATTCCACTCTCTATGGTGGTTGAGGAACCTTTCCCTTGCAATACCGCAGTCAAACCGCCTTGGCTTTTGATGGAAAACACAATTATCGGAATCCCGTTGTCCCGGGCAAGTGCGATCGCGGCCCCGTCCATAATCCGCAAATCCTGCTTGAGAACGTCGCCATAGGTCAGCCGATCGTAACGGCGGGCATTCGGCGTCGTTTCCGGGTCGGCGCTGTAGACGCCGTCGACCTGGGTCGCCTTCAGGAGCGCCTCGCAGCCCATTTCGGCAGCGCGGAGCGCCGCGGCCGTGTCGGTGGTGAAGAACGGATTGCCGGTGCCGCCGGCGAAGATCACCACCCTCCCCTTGGCCAAATGGTCGAGCGCTTTGTCGCGAATGTAGGACTCGCAAACCGTGGGCATGGGTATGGCCGACAACACCCGCGCCTTCTTGCCGGCGCGCTCGATCGCACTCTGCAGCGCGAGAGCGTTCATCACCGTCGCCAGCATGCCCATATAGTCGCCGCGCGCACGGTCGATACCGCCTTCCGCCGCGTTCAAGCCGCGATAGATATTGCCGGCGCCGACCACAAGGCAGATCTCGGCGCCCATGGTAGCAGCCTTGGCGACATCCTCGGCGATCTGCTGGATGACCTTGAGATCGATGCCATAGCCCTTGTTGCCACCGAGCGCCTCGCCGGACAATTTCAGGAGGATACGCCGGTGACGAAGCTTCGCGGTCGCTTCAGGCTTGGCCATCAGCTCAAACTCCGGCGCCCGGGTGGTGAGCGAGCGCAGATTGAAACACGACCCTAAGAGCCGGACGCCGCAGCGGCAACTTCCGCGGCGAAGTCGCTGTCGGGCCGGTCGATCCCCTCGCCCAAGGCAAATCGGTGGAAGCCGGTGATCTTGATCGGCGCACCCGCGTCCTTTTCCGCTGCCTCGAGCGCCTTGGCCACGGTCATGTCGGGATCGTGGACGAAGGGCTGCTGGAGCAGGACGACCTCCTCGTAGAATTTGCGCAAACGGCCTTCGACCATCTTCTCGATCACCGCTTCCGGTTTACCGGACTCTTTAGCCTGCTCGACCAGAATGGTGCGTTCGCGTGCAACGAAAGCCGGGTCAAGGTTCGCGACGTCAATAGCCTGCGGATTGGCTGCGGCGATATGCATGGCGATCTGCTTGCCAAGACTCGCGAGCTTCTTCTCATCGCCGGCGGAGTCGAGCGCGACAATGACGCCGATCTTGCCGAGCCCCGGCGCCAGCATGTTGTGCATGTAGCTGGCGACCGCGCCCTTCGCGACAGAGAGATGGGCCGCACGCCGCAGCGTCATGTTCTCGCCGATCGATCCGATCATCTCCTTGATGGTGTCGGCAACCGTCGCTTTGCCGGATCCATATGTCGCCTTGGCGAGCTGGTCGAGATTGCCTTTGGCCTTGAGCGCGGCGCCCACTATGGTGCTCACCATCTCCTGGAATGGCGGATTGCGGGCGACGAAATCGGTCTCGGAATTAACCTCGACCAGCGCGGCCTGCTTGGTTTCGGCGGCGAGCCCGATCAGGCCTTCCGCCGCCACGCGGCCTGCTTTCTTGGCGGCCTTGGAAAGACCCTTGGTCCGCAGCCAATCGACCGCGGCCTCCATGTCGCCGCCGGTTTCGGCCAGTGCCGCCTTGCAATCCATCATGCCGGCGCCGGTCTTGTCGCGCAGTTCCTTCACCGTGGTTGCGGTAATCGTCGCCATGTCGTCCTCTACACTCTTGCTCGCATCGCGGCGAAGCTAATCCTCTTTCGCTTCAGGCTCTTGGGTCGCGGCCGCAACTTCAGGCTCCTGACCTTCGGGTTTGGCTTCAGAGTCTTGACCCTCAGTCGCGGCTTTGGGCTTCCTTGCTTGCCGTCTGCTGTCAAACCTTGCTTTGCCGTTGCCGCCGCCGCCGCCCCGGCCGGTCCGCTTCTTCGGCCGGCGATCTGCGCCAGGGGCTGCGCGTTCGGCACCATTCTCACCTTCAAGCTCAGGTTCGGCGATTCCCTCTTCCGCGCCGCCGAGATCCACGCCGCCTGCGCCTTGCGCGCGCTCGATGCCGTCGATCGCCGCGCGCGCGATGAGATCGCAATAAAGCGTGATGGCGCGACCGGCGTCGTCATTGCCGGGAATGGGATGACTGATCCCCTCCGGATCGCAGTTGGAGTCGACCACGGCCACGACCGGCATGTGTAGCTTGCGCGCTTCGGCGACGGCGATGGATTCCTTGTTGGTATCGATGACGAACATCAAATCGGGCACCGCACCCATGTCCTTGATGCCGCCAAGCGAGCGCTCGAGCTTGTCTTTCTCACGGGTGAGCTGAAGCAGTTCCTTCTTGGTGAGGCCATGGTGGTCGCCGGCAAGCAGCTCCTCCAGCGACTTCAGCCGCTTGATCGAGTTGGAGATGGTTCGCCAGTTGGTCAGCGTGCCGCCGAGCCAGCGGTGATTGACGTAATATTGCGCGCAGGATTTCGCGGCATCGGCGACGGCTTCCGACGCTTGGCGCTTGGTGCCGACAAAGAGAACGCGACCGCCTTTGGCGACGACGTCGGATACGGTAAGTAGCGCCTGATGCAGGAGCGGCACCGTCTGAGTGAGATCGATGATGTGGATATTGTTGCGAGACCCGTAGATGAACTGCGCCATCTTCGGGTTCCAGCGATGGGTCTGATGACCGAAATGCACGCCAGCTTCGAGCAGCTGACGCATAGTGACATTAGGCAGTGCCATTGGACTGCTGACTCCTTTTTCCGGTTCTGCCGCCGCGGGACGATGAGGACCGGGGTGAGCCGGTCACCGGAGCGGAGCTAAGGCCTGTATGGCCGAAGCGACGCGTTAGATCCCGCGTGTGAGATGGTGCGGTTTATAGGGATGGCTCCCCGCCTTGGCAAGGGCTGAAAGCCTGGGAAACCGGCCCGAAAGAGCGTCAAAGGGCGCTGATTGAGGCGACCCCCTCGACCAGCTTGAGCGCGCTTCGCTGCTTAGGGGTGGCGTCAATGCCCTGCGGCAGCACGAACTCGACCTCTCTCGCCAGATCGTCGAGGCGGAGCACGAGGCGGAACTGACCCTGGCCGCCATTTTTGCCGACCTGTTCGATCAGCGACGGTAAAGCGCGCGTGTCGTCGAGATAGACTTTCATGCCAGCGTGGCGCGCCTCGGCGGCCCGCTCGAGAGAGGTAAGGCGCTGCACGCGCACTTTGACGCTCTCGCCGTCAGCCTCGGCCTCCACGTCGAGCAGCACCGCGGTGCCGGGCTCTAGCAGCGCGCGCGACGCCACCAGAAGTTCGGAGAACACCACCGCCTCGAATTGTCCGGTGGTGTCCGAGAAGGCGACAAAGGCATAAGCGTTGCCGGTCTTGCCCTTGCGCTCGCGGGCATAGAGCACGGTGGCAGCAAGTGTGCCGACCACGCGGCGCGTGCGCGCCTTGGCGCTGAACTCGATCCAGGTCTCGGCGCCGAGCGCTTCGAGCATCTCCTGATAGTCGTCGAGCGGATGGCCGGTCAGGAAGAAGCCGACGGCCTCGAACTCGCGGGAGAGCCGGTCGGTCGGGACCCAGGGCTTGGCGGCGCGAAGCTCGATCGGGGGTGGGCTGTGCTGCGCCCCGGCGAAGAGATCCTCCTGGCCTTCGGCGCTCGTCTCTTGCGAACGGTTGCCGGCGGCGACCAAGAAATCGACATTGGCATGAGCGGTGGCGCGATCAACCCCGAGCTCGTCGAGAGCACCGGCGGTGGCGAGCGTCTCAAGCGCGCGCTTGTTGACCATGCGCGGATTGATGCGCCTGGCGAAATCGGAAATGTCGCGGAACGGTCCCCGCTCCGTTCGCTCGGCGCAAAGATACTCGACCGCCTGGCGGCCGACATTCTTCAGCGCGGCGAGCGAATAGCGGATGGCGCCGTCGCTCGGCATGAAGCCAATTTCGGAGCGGTTCACGGACGGAGGATCAATTCGCAAGCCAAGTCGGCGCGCTTCCTGGGCAAAGCCGTTGAGCTTGTCGGTATTGCCCATGTCCAGCGTCATCGATGCGGCGATGAATTCGGTGGGGTAATTCGCCTTGAGATAAGCGGTCTGATAGGCGATCAGTGCGTAGGCTGCGGCGTGGGACTTGTTGAAGCCGTAGCCCGCGAATTTCGCCACCAGCTCGAAAATATATTGCGCGCGCGCCCGGTCGACGCCGTTGCCCACGGCGCCTTCGACGAAGCGCGATTTCTGCGCCGCCATCTCCTTCTTGATCTTCTTGCCCATGGCCCGGCGGAGCAGATCGGCCTCGCCCAAGGAGAAGTTCGAGAGCACCTGCGCGATCTGCATCACCTGCTCCTGGTAGATGATCACGCCGTAGGTCTCGGCCAAAATCGGCTCGATCGTCGGGTGCAGGGTTTCGATCTCTTCGCGCCCGTGCTTGCGGTTTACATAAGAGTCGATGTTGTCCATCGGGCCCGGCCGGTAGAGCGCGACAATGGCGATGATGTCCTCGAAGCGGTCGGGCTTCAGCTTGCGCAACGCCTCGCGCATGCCCTGACCTTCAAGCTGGAACACGCCCACCGTGTCGCCATGCTGGAGCAACTCAAAGGTCGCAACGTCGTCGAGCGGGAGCTTGGCTGGGTCGAGCGTGACTCCCCGCCGCGCGATCAGCTCGCGCGCCGTCTCGATCACCGTGAGCGTCTTGAGCCCGAGAAAATCGAACTTCACCAACCCCGCGGCCTCGGCCCATTTCATGTTGAACTGTGTGGCGGGCAATTGCGCGCGTGCGTCGCGATAGAGCGGCACCAGCTCGATCAGGGCGCGATCGGCAATGACCACGCCGGCGGCATGGGTCGAGGCGTGGCGGTACAGCCCTTCCAGCCGTTGGCCGATATCGAGCAGCTTGGCTACGATCGGTTCTGCGTCGCGAGCCTCTTGCAGGCGCGGCTCTCCGGCGATGGCCTGGGGCAACGTGATGGGGTTGGTGGGATTGACGGGCACCAGCTTGCACAGCCGGTCGACCTGCCCATAGGGCATTTGCAGCACGCGGCCCACGTCGCGCAGAACGGCGCGCGCCTGGAGCTTTCCGAAGGTGATGATGTGGGCGACGCGATCTTCGCCGTAGCGCTCGCGCACATAGGCGATCACCTCGTCGCGCCGATCCTGGCAGAAATCGATGTCGAAATCGGGCATCGATACGCGCTCCGGATTGAGAAAGCGCTCGAACAGCAGACCGAAGCGGATCGGATCGAGATCGGTGATGGTCAGCGCATAGGCGACCAGCGAACCGGCGCCGGAGCCGCGCCCAGGACCGACGGGAATACCCCGCGCCTTGGTCCACTGAATGAAGTCGGCGACGATGAGGAAATAGCCCTGGTAGTTCATGCCGGTGATGACATCCAGCTCGAAGGCCAGGCGCTCGGCATAGGCTGCCCTGTCATATCCCGGGGCGAGGCCGTGCTCGGCGATACGCTTCTCAAGGCCCGCTTCCGACTGGCGTCGAAGCTCGGCCGCTTCGGTCTCGGCCAGCGCGCTTGACGCCTCCCCGCCGGTGAGGAAAGGCGGCAGGATGGGCTGGCGTTGAACGGGGCGGTAAGAGCAGCGTCGCGCGATTTCGATGGTATTGTCGAGCGCTTCGGGAAGATCGGCGAACAGCGCGCGCATCTGCGCGGCCGTCTTGAAATAATGCTCGGGACTCAGGCGGCGCCGGTCGTCCACCGCGACATAGCTTCCTTGCGCGATGCAGATCAGCGCGTCATGCGCCTCGAAATCTTCTTGCGTCGCGAAATAGGCTTCGTTGGTGGCGACGATGGGAAGATCGAGGTCGTAGGCGAGACCGAGCAGCGCGGACTCGACCGCCCTCTCCTGCGGCAGCCCGTGACGTTGCAGCTCGACATAGAGCCGGTCGCCGAACAGCGCCTGCAAGGCCTCAAGCCGCGTGCGCGCAAGCTCTGGGTTGCCGTCGGCGAGCGCGAGATCGACCACGCCCTCGGGGCCACCGGTCAGCGCGATGAGGCCTTCCGCCTGCGCCGCGAGATCCGCCATGGTGGTGAGCACCTCGCCTGACTCAGCCGCCGCGAAATAGGCGTGGCTCGAAAGGCGCATGAGATTGGCGTAGCCGAGGCCGTCCTTGGCGAGCAACGCGATGCGTCCGTCGGCGCGGGGCCCGTGCATCTCGCCGGGCAAGGTCTCGCGTGAAGCGGCAAAGGTCAGGGACAGCGTGCAGCCGACGATCGGCTGGATGCCAACCTCCGCCATGCCTTCCGAGAATTCGAGCGCGCCGAACAGATTATTGGAATCGGTGAGCGCCAGCGCCGGAGCCCCGTCGGCCTGGGCGAGCGTGGCGAGCTTCGGAATGGTCAGCGCGCCTTCGAGCAGCGAGTAGGCCGAATGCACCCGCAGATGCACGAAGGGTTCAGCCTGCTCCGCCATGATTGAGGTTGCTCCCTATCAATCGCTCGCTGCTGTACCTTCTTCGGATTCGGGGCCATCGAAGAGACAATCGAAGAATTTCCCCGCTCTCCTTGCTCCCGCTCGGTAGAAGAGAACATAAAGAGAACACTATCCCTCGACTGGCCTGAAAATCAAGTCCTAGGTGCGGGCGCGGGCGGTTGCCACCACGACCTCCTCCTCGACCAGGAGGCCGTCCACGAGGCGCAGCACGCGGTCCATGCGGGCGGCAAGGTCGAGATTGTGTGTTGCGACCACGGCCGCCACCCCCTCATCGCGCACGAGCCGCAAAAGCTCCTCGAACACGCGTTCGGCGGTGGGCGGATCGAGATTGCCGGTCGGCTCGTCGGCGAGCAGCACCTTGGGATCGT